>CACZBS010000006.1 GCA_902779455.1 uncultured Prevotellaceae bacterium | reverse complement strand
AGTTAGCAAGCTAACTCCCCGCTGCCCCTCGACTTGCATGTGTTAAGCCTGTAGCTAGCGTTCATCCTGAGCCAGGATCAAACTCTTCATTGTATATATAAATGTTTCTTTTGTCTGTACTCAGAACGACTCTCCGTAGTTTCGTTATACTGGGCCTTTTCTCATCCGTACTCCCATTCAAGATGGAAGTCAGAATCGACGGTTCGTATTCTCATTACCCGATTGACTGCACTAACACTGAAGATAGGGCAGACAATCGCTTCTTGTACTACTTCTTCTGTCTATGTAAATCTTTCAAAGAACTCTTTCTTTTTGTTGCAATCGCCGTTTTGAAGCGAAAGCGGATGCAAAGGTACGGACTTTTTTGGAACCTGCAAACATTTCCTGAAACTTTTTCCCAAAAAAGCTGTTTTTTTCTTCTTTTCTTACAGGTCAGTCCATTTACACCTTATTATATAATATAGAATCACTCTCTCCGTCCAAAGATTCTCAATAAGTAGATGAACAGATTGATAAAGTCAAGATAGAGGGAAAGAGCTCCAAGCAGAGCGTATTTTTGGGTATGCTCACCTGCATCAGGTGCCTGGAGGAACATCATTTTAATCTTTTGTGTGTCGTAAGCAGTCAGTCCCACGAAGATGAGCACGCCGACATAACTTAAAATCATTTCCAGTCCAGAGCTTTTCACGAAGATATTGACAATCGTAGCGATGATGAGTCCAACAAGAGCCATCAGCAATATCTTTCCCCATGAGGAGAGGTCGGCCGTTGTGAAATATCCGAAGACGGACATGGCCGCGAAAGTTCCGGCAGTGATGAAGAAGACGGTGGCGATGCTAGTCAGAGTATAGGCAAGGAAGATGGAAGAGAAGACGACACCGTTGATGATGGAATAGAAGACGAAGAGCGCCGTCGCCAAGGGCAGAGACAGCCGTTCGATGGCGGCACTCAGTCCGAAGACGATCAGCAGTTCTGCCCCAAAGAGGACCCAAATGAACGCCGTGTGGCTATAAAGGAAAGTAATGGCGTTCTGATTAGATGCCACGAGATAAGCTGTGAAGCCCGTGATGAGCAGTGCCATTGTCATCCATGTGTATACTTTGCGCATGAGCACCGGGAAGGCTGATGCGATTTCGAGTTCGCGATTGCGAGACGTCGATTGGTAGTCTAATTCTTGATAATCCATTTTGTAACAAAATTAAAATAACACATTTCGGTTGCAAAGATAAAAATAAAAAGTGAGACAGGCCTGAAACGCTACATTTTTTAGCTTAAAAAAGCTCAAATCGCCGTGGCGACTTCCCACTCGTAGGTGTCGTAGCAGACCGTTCTGCCTCCATATCCTTCTTTATGAGCAATGAGTCCTTCGTTAAGGACCAGCCCCCCTTGTTCGTTGGAAGTGCCGAAGTCAAGAAAGCGCAGAGAAGCGAAATCGTCGTACATCACCCTCTGATAGATCGCCTCCATGGCTCCGCACATCTTTCCTTCGTCATTCGTAGCGCTATACTGTCCGTGGAGCACATGTCCCATGACGTAGAAGGTGATGCCCCCGACGACAACGTCTCCGACGTACGCATTATATTGTACGATTTGCTGCGGGAAGCGACTCTTGAGCAACATTATCTCCTCAAGAGAGTGAACGGGACGAGCACCAAAGCGGACATTGAGGTTCTCCTCCAAAACCGGCCAGAAAGCCTCCAGTCTGTCATCGGCAACCACCCTGACCCCCATCTGTAGCGCGCTTTTAAGCCTTCTACGGTGGTCCTTCCGCCAAGTCAAGTGCTGGTCGAGGGCGATGACCGTCCCCGACATGCGTCGCAGCAATCGGGCTTTGCACTTCCAGAACATGGCATAGAGGTCCTCCTCCGCCGGCAGTCGATGGTAGACCCATGGCACAGGCTTATATACCACCCGCGTAAAGCCCTGTTGACTCAGGTAGTCGTTCAACTCGACAAACAGCTGTACGACGTCGGCCGTTGTCACGTCAACATCCATAATCAATCCGCCATAGGTTAGTCCCATGTGCGAGGCAAAGATTGTCCCATCCTCGTGAGCAGGCAATACGGAATGCAGCTTACGCCCCACAAAGAACAAGAGCGAATGGTCTTGGAACCGGTCGGCATGATAGTCCATGTATCCTCTCAAGAACAGGAACGTGGCATTGCGGGCCCTACGGACATAGTCGTCCCATAGTTGTCTGTCCTGTGGTGAGTATCTCTTAATGGTAAACATCAGTTGACGTCGTTCAGGAATTCATCGTAATCGTACCAATACTCATCCTCGTCGAAGAGCTCAGAAGCCAGCACGAGGCATACGGCCCCGCTGGAGAAGTCCTCCAGCGTGCGCCATACGCCGGTCCCGACGTAGAGTCCCTGATAGGGGTGGTTGAGGTGGTGCGTCTCCTTTTGCCCGCTCCCGTCGTCGAGTGTGACGTCGAACGAGCCGCTGACAGCGATGATGATCTCCTGGCAGGTGCGATGGGCATGTCCACCCCTCCGCTCGCCTGCCGGGATATCGTAAGTCCAATAGACCCGTGCGATGTCGAACGGGACGTTCTTCATCTGTTCGGCCACAGTCAGATTGCCCCTGGGGTCGACGTGCTTAGGCAGTTCAATAATCTTTCCTATCATTTCTTCATATAAGGGTCAGTACCCAAGACGGTCTTAGCCAACCGCTTGGCTTTATCGCGCAGGGCCACGACATCGTCGCCCACCTCGCCATAGCAGAGCACGACGCCCATGCGGCGGCCTCTGTGAGCTTCAGGCTTTCCGAAGATTCGGATGCGTGTGCGGTCCTCCTTGAGGGCCTCGGTAAGGTTATAATCCAGCGGAGAAGCGCTGGACACGTCGGTGGGCGCAAGGATGACGGCGGAGGCGCCGGCATGCTCGAGATGTATGCCGGCAATAGGCAGGCCCATAACCGCGCGGAAATGGAGTTCAAACTCCGAGAGGTTCGTGGTGTGTCCCAGTGTGACCATGCCCGTGTCGTGGGGCCGCGGCGACAGCTCCGAGAAGATGACCTCGCCCTGCTTGGTGAGGAAGAACTCGACACCCCAGATGCCTGCCCCGGTGAGAGCTCGTGTCACCTTGTCGGCCATCATCTGGGCCTGCTTCAATGCCTCGTCGCTGATCTTGTAGGGCTGCCACGACTCACGATAGTCGCCCCCCTTCTGCACGTGTCCGATGGGCGGGCAGAAGATGGTGGGCCATCCATGCTGCTGGGTGACGGTCAAGAGCGTGAACTCAGACTCAAAGTCGATGAACTCCTCGATGATGACCTCCTTGACGTCGCCGCGCGAGCCCTCCATGGCCTCACGGAAGGCCTCAGCCAGCTCGTCGTCGTTGTGGACATAGCTCTGTCCATGACCGCTCGACGACATGAGGGGTTTGACCACGCAGGGGAATCCGATCTCGTCGGCAGCGCGTTTGAACTCATCGAACGTCTTGGCATAGAAGTACTTGGCTGTGCGCAGGCCCAGCTCCTTGGAAGCCAGGTCGCGGATGGCACGACGGTTCATGGTGTAGTTGACGGCGCGAGCCGACGGGACGACCCGTATGCCCTCCTCCTCGAACTTGAAGAGCCTCTCCGTGCGGATGGCCTCGATTTCAGGCACGATGATATCGGGCTGATGCTTGCGCACGACGGTTTCGAGGGCATCGCCGTCGAGCATGGAGAAGACCTCGTGCTCGTCGGCCACCTGCATGGCCGGTGCCCCTGCGTATCGGTCGCAAGCAATGACATACTGGCCGGCGCGTTTGGCGGCGATGACGAACTCCTTGCCCAGTTCACCTGAGCCCAAAAGCAAAATTTTCTTCATACTGTCGAATTATTTTGAAGGGTGTAGTAAGTCTTTCCAAGAGCGGCCCTGATCTGTTCGATGGGGCCTACGTTCATCTCGCCGAGGTAGTTGGTGCGTGTGGCGCTGGCCAGCTCCTCAAAGTTGGCATAGACGTTCTCGGCGATGCAGAGCTTGCGCCGTCCGTTCTTCATATACCATCGCTCGCGCAAACTGATCTTGTAGTCAGAATCCGTCTCATTGGTGACATAATAGACGCCGTCGAAGTCAGCGAGGCGGTAGTGGCGTCTGGCAAAAGGCCACAGCACCGGCTGCACGTCGATGCGTCCCTGCCAGACGGTGATGCGGCGGAACTCATTCAGCACGAGCAGGGAGCAAATGAGGAACATCGTTGTCAAGACGGCTCCGAGCAGCATGGAGGACATCGTGACCGCGCCCTCCTCCATATATTCGGATAGCGGAACGGCGACGCCGAGGGCCACAAGGGCGACGACGGCCACGACCAGCAGGGGATACCACCAGACGAAGCGCGACTTCACCTCGCGGGTCGGGTCGACCGTCATTTTGCTGCGCTCGGGTATGCGGAGCGCCTGGCGCAGCTCGTCGAAGTTGGCATAGGTCGAGGCCTTGATCGTCAACACAGGGCAGAAGTCGCGGATGAGCATGAGCTTAGGTGCGGCCTCGGTGCCGGCGACGAGCAGATAGTCGAACTCGGCAAAGCGATAGTTGCGGCGGGCGAAGGGAAAGAGCAGTGGCGTCACCTCGATCTCATCGTTCCAGATGGAGATGCGCTTGAGGCGCGCCAGCCATCCGATCGCGACGATGAGGGCCAGGCTAGCCAGGACGGCAAGGAACAGGGGCCAGCTGACACTGTCGCTCTTGACAAACGTCCAGAAGAAGGCCACGACGCCAAAGACCGCCGCGAGGAGGTCGTGGCGCAGCGCCTTGAAGTTGAAGCGGGAGTCGATGGTCATACGCGGGGTTGGGGTTTAATCATCTGCCACTCAGGGGTGACGGCGATGCGGCGCAGCAGCCGGGCGACGGCGGCCAGGGTCACGTCGGGCTGTTCGTGGCGCTCGTCGGCCAGGGCGTCGAGCGAGCGGCGCTCATGGCCGAAGAGGCCGTAGTAGTGGAGGATGAGCTCCTCGTCGTCGGGGTCAAGCAGGGCGAGCAGGTGCTCCATCTGGTGCTCCTGCTCGTGGGTGGCGCCTTGGTAGGCCATGGCGACGAGGTGGGCGTGAAGTGAATGACTGATAGGGTCCATATTCTGAGGGGGCGAGGGGATCGCGCCGAGGCGGGCTATTCCTTGATGGCGCGGCAATGCCGCGCCACACAGGGACGGGAAGACTGCGGCCGGCGGGCCGGGCTTTGTGACATTGCCAAGCCGGAGGGCAGGGCTTTGTGACATTGCCAAGCCGGAGGGCCGGGCTTCGTGGGGCTGTCAGCGGTTGGCGTACATCGTCTCGTAGTACTGCTGGTAGGCGCCGGAGGTGACGTTGTCGAGCCAGTCCTGATTGTCGAGATACCATCGGACGGTGCGCTCGATGCCCTCCTCGAACTGCAGCGAGGGCTCCCATCCGAGCTCGCGCTGGAGCTTGCTGGAGTCGATGGCATAGCGGAGGTCGTGGCCGGCCCGGTCGGTGACGTAGGTGATGAGGTTCATGTCCTCGCCCTCTGGGCGTCCGAGGAGACGGTCGACGGTGTTGATCAAGACGCGGATGATGTCGATGTTCTTCCACTCGTTGAAGCCTCCGATGTTGTAGGTCTCGGCCACCTTGCCCTGATGGAAGATGAGGTCGATGGCACGGGCGTGGTCCTCGACGTAGAGCCAGTCGCGCACGTTCTCGCCCTTGCCGTAGACGGGCAGCGGCTTGCGATGGCGGATGTTATTGATGAACAGCGGGATGAGCTTCTCGGGGAACTGATAGGGCCCGTAGTTGTTGGAGCAGTTGGTCACGACGACAGGCATGCCGTAGGTGTCGTGGAAGGCGCGCACGAAGTGGTCGCTCGATGCCTTTGCAGCGCTGTACGGGCTGTGCGGATTATATTTCGTCGTCTCGAGGAAGAACTGGTCGCCATAGGCCAGATGATGCTTGGCCGACGATGCCGTGGTGGTGAAGGGAGGCTCGATGCCCTCGGGATGAGTCAGCTCCAGCGCGCCGTAGACCTCGTCGGTGGAGATGTGATAGAAGCGCTTGCCCTCATACCGTTCAGGCAGCGACTCCCAGTAGAGCTTGGCGGCCTGGAGGAGCGAGAGGGTGCCCATGACGTTGGTGCGTGCGAAGGTGAAGGGGTCCTTGATGGAGCGGTCGACGTGGCTCTCAGCCGCCAGATGGATGATGCCGTCGACGTGGCGGTCCTGCATGAGCTGATAGAAAGCGTCGAAGTCGCAGATGTCCATTCGGACAAACTCGTAGTTGGGTCGGTCTTCGATGTCCTTCAGGTTGGCCAGGTTGCCGGCGTAGGTCAGCTTGTCGAGGTTGATGATGTGGTAGTCAGGATATTTGTTGACAAAGAGTCTGACGACATGGCTTCCGATGAAGCCAGCGCCTCCGGTGATGACAATAGTTTTCATACGTGCTATTCTTTATTTCTTTTTATTTTACGATAGATGCCAAGCACCAGCATGATGGCGAAGCTCATGGCATAGGTGCGCATGGCGTCGTCCCACGAGTGGTCGAGGCGTATGATATAGAATAATAACGTAACGACTGCCGCAACTATTGTGTCGACGAGCAGTTCTACGAGCCATTCTTTCATTTTTCCCTCCATTGCTTGATGAAGCCGGCGATGAAGTCGGCCGTGCGGTCGAGCCCGAGCAGCGAGGCGTCGACGCAGAGGTGATAGCCCTCGGCCGCGCCCCAGCGCTTGCCCGTATAGTAATTATAATAGGAGGCGCGCTGGGCCTCGCCCTTCTCGATGAGGTGGCGTGCCTCGTCGCGCGAGCACTGGTGGCGCTCGGCGACGTGGTCGATGCGGAATTCCATCGGGGCCGTGATGAAGATGTTGACACACTGGGGCAGGTCGCGCAGCACGTAGTCGGCGCAGCGGCCCACGAAGACGCAGCAGTCGTTCTGCTCGGCGGCGCGGCGGATGGCATCGCTCTGAAACTTGAAGAGGCCCTCCTGCGAGAAGTTGCTCGTCACGACCGACTGCTCGCTCATGTGGGGCAGCTGGAGGTTGAAGAGGGCGCGGAGAAATCCGCGGTGCTCGTCGTTCTTTTCGAAGATCTCAGGGGCAAATCCGCTCTCCTGGGCGGCCAGCTGCAGCAGCTCCTTGTCGTAGAACTGCGCGCCGAAGCGGTCGGCCAGCAGCCGGGCGATGACGCGTCCGCCGGAGCCTATCTGTCGGCCCACGTTGATGATGAGATGATTATCGCTGATCATTGTACTTGAATTTACGCATAAACCAGAGCAGGAAGGGAATCGTCATGATGAACGAGAGGAAGTCGCTCACGGGCATGGAGTACCACACGCCGTCGAGTCCCCACCACAAGGGGAGGGCGAGGGCCAGCGGCAGGAGCAGGATGAGCTGTCGGGTGAGCGACAGGAAGATGCTGATGCGCACCTTGCCGATGCACTGGAAGAAGTTGGTGATGACTGCCTGCGACGCGACGACGACGAAGACCAGCATGTTGAGCCGTATGCCCCGCGCCGACATCTGGATGAGGGTCGGGTCGGTGGTGAAGATGCGGGCTAACTGCACGGGGAAGAGCATGGCCAGCAGCCAGCCGACGAAGAGGATGGCGGTGGCCGAGGCGATGGCCAGCCAGAGGCATCGCCACATGCGGTCGTACTTGCGTGCGCCGTAGTTATATCCGGCGATGGGCTGCATGCCCTGGTTGACGCCGATGACGAACATGAAGAAGACCATTGCGATGGTGTTGGCTATCGAGTAGGCTCCAACGGCCATGTCGCCGCCATAGCGCACGAACTGGTTGTTCATGAAGATGACGATGATGCACGACGTGACGTTCATCAGGAAGGGCGAGATGCCGATCGAGAGGATGTTGCGCACGAGGTCGGCCCGCAGGCGATAGATGCCCCGCTTCAGGTGGAGCAGCTCGCGGCGGTCGCTGAGGACCCACATCTGCCAGCAGAGGGCCATCGTCTGCGAGGTGACCGTGGCCAGGGCCGCACCGCGTATGCCCCAGCGGAACCACCAGACGAAGGCGATGACGAGCAGGATGTTCATTCCGACGGTGAAGAGCGTGGCGTACATGGCGTGGCGAGGCTTGCCCGCGGCGCGCAGGACGGCGTTCATGCCGAAATACATGTGGGTGATGATGTTGCCGGCCAGGATGACCTGCATGAACTCGCGGGCGTAGGGCAGGGTCACGTCGCTGGCGCCGAAGAATCGCAGGACGGGGTCGAGGAAGATGAAGCAGACGACCATGAACAGCAGGCCGATGATGAGGTTGAGCGTGACGGTGTTGCCCAGCAGGTGCTCCGCCGTGCGATAATCGCGCTGACCCAGCTTGACGCTGATGCACGTCGAGGCGCCCACGCCGACAGCCGCGCCGAAGGCTCCGCTGAGGTTCATGAAGGGGAAGGTGATGCCGAGGCCGGCAATGGCGTCAGGGCCTACGACCTGGCCGATGAAGGCGCGGTCGATGATATTATATAAGGAGGAGGCCGACATGGCCACGATGGCCGGGAGGGCATACTGCAACAGCAATCCGCCCACAGGCTTCTGGCCCAGCTCAAGTGCTCTCTGCTTGTTATCCATATTTCGTTTGCAAAGTTACAACGTTTTTCCGATACGGCCAAATTTTGCGGATTAAAAAAAAGAAAAGACCACCCGCAACGACTGCGAAAAATCACGACATTCGTCGCCCGTCCGCGAGAAAAGCACCGCTTCTCGGGGCAAAAAGGACCGCTTCTCGAGTCGAGAAGCACCGCTTTTTCAATCAAAAAGCACCGCTTCTTTTTCCGCCGAATTTTATCCGTCTAAAAATCAAGCGATTATGATACAAATATCAAATATTGTCACTTTTTATTACATTGCCAGCCTCAAAACAGGCATTACGCCCGCCAACTCTTTTACCCGGAATATTTGGCCGTTTCGTTTTTTATTCGTAATTTTGTAGGCTCAAACTGAAAACCCGAAAGAAATGACCCGCATTTTCTGCATCATCATGCTGCTCTCGGCCGCCCTCGCGGCAAGCGCCGCCAAGGTGAAACGGCCCGGACCGAAGACCTACGCCTACCGCTATCAGCTGGTCGACAAGCAGGGATCGCCCTACTCGCTCGACAAGCCCCACCGATTCCTCTCGCGCAAAAGTCTGGAGCGGCGCCAGCGGCAGGGCCTCAGCCTCGACTCGACCGACCTGCCCGTCAGCCGGCATTATCTCAGGCAGTTCGAGACGGAGGGCATAGAGGTCATTGGCACCAGCCGATGGCAGAACACGGTGCTGGCCCTGTCGGCCGACTCCCTGGCCCTGGCCCGGCTGGCCCAGCTGCCCTGCGTCGCCGGGGCCCGCTGCGTCTTCGTCGCCCCCGACTCCATAGAGAAGCAGGAGAACATCCGCTGGACGGTGCACGACAACTTCAACAAATGGGACTCCGTCAAGAACGACCCGCTCGGCATGGCCCGCCCGCAGCTGGAGATGCTCGGCGGCGACCGCCTGCATGAGGCCGGCTATCGCGGACGCGGCATGACCATTGCCATCCTCGACGGCGGATTCCAGAACTACGACCGCATCCCCGCCTTCCGCGCGACGCGCATCCTGGGGCTGCGCGACCTCGTGCCTGCGTCCATCAGCACCCCGGGCAAGACGCCTGACGCCGACGCAGCCCGCCGCATCGACCACGGCACCAAGGTGCTCTCGGCCATGGCCGCCCAGGCGCCCGAGGTGGTCATGGGGTCGGCCCCCGAGGCGGCCTACTGGCTGCTGCGCTGCGAGGAGCCGAGCTTCGAGCAGCCCATCGAGGAGGACTTCTGGGCCATGGCAGCCGAGATGGCCGACTCGCTGGGCGTCGACGTGATCAACTCGAGCCTCGGCTACTACACCTTCGACGACGACCGCGGCAGCTACCGACTGCAGGAGCTCGACGGACGCACGGCCCACATCTCGCGCGAGGCCGCCCTGCTGGCCCGCAAGGGCATCGTGCTCTGCAACTCGGCCGGCAACTCGGGCATGGGACAATGGAAGAAGATCGGCGTGCCGGCCGATGCACCTGACATACTGACCATAGGCGCCATCACACCCGACCGCCGGCTGGCGTCGTTCTCCAGCGTAGGTCCCTCGCAGGACGGCCGCGTCAAGCCCGACGTCGTAGCACAGGGGGCCCCCGCAGTGCTCATCTCCGGTCGCGGCACGCTGGTGCGCGACATGGGCACCTCGTTCTCCACGCCCATCGTCTGCGGCCTCACTGCCTGTCTCTGGCAGGCACTACCCACGAAGACGGCCCTCGAGATCATCAACCTCGTGCGCCGCTCCGCCTCTGACTATGCCGAGCCCACCAACATCTTCGGCTACGGCGTGCCTGACTTCAGCAAAGCGTCCATGACAACGGATTTATAAGACGGCACGCTTCGCGTGGTAATTATTCAGAAATAAAAGCACAACAGTAAAAGTAACAGATAATGAACGACTTCGGTGTGAAAAAGATAGAGACCCCACCCCCAACCCCTCCCCTTGAAGGGAGGGGAGCAGCTGCGCCGTCATCCACGACGAGCAGTGCGGCAGCCACTCCCCTCCTTCGAAGGGGTCGGGGGAGGCTTCTCCCCTCCCTTCAAGGGGAGGGGTTGGGGGTGGGGTCTCTATCTTTTCTATTCCGAGTTACTCTTTAACGATTACTATAATAAATTTTGAAATAAATTTTGAACAATTTCCACGCGAAGCGTGCCGATAAGAGATAATGAGAGACGAGACACTGACACTGCTGGAACTGAACTCGATGGTGCGCATGACCATCGAGCGGACACTCAACCGCGAATACTGGGTGGAGGCGGAGCTGTCGGAATGCCGCGAGTCGAAAGGACATTGCTACATGGAGCTCATCCAGAAAGATGAGCAATCGAACACGCCCGTGGCCCGCGCACAAGCCAAGTGCTGGCGCTCGACGTGGGCCATGGCGGGCCCCTACTTCACGCGCATCACCGGCCAGCAGCTACACGCCGGGATGAAGGTGAGGCTGAAGGTCTACGCACAGTTCCACGAGGCCTACGGATTCTCATGGATCGTCAGCGACATCGACCCCAACTTCACCCTCGGCGACATGGCGCGCCGCCGCCAGGAGATCATCCGACAGCTGCGCGAGGAGGGCATCTTCGACCTGCAGAAGGAGCTGAGCCTGCCCCTGCCCTGCCTGCGCATCGCCGTCGTCAGCAGCGCGACGGCAGCCGGCTATGGCGACTTCGCGGCTCAGCTGGCCGACACGCCCTTCGCCTTCCAGACCCGGCTGTTCCCCGCCACGATGCAGGGCGAACAGGTGGAGCAGAGCATCATCAAGGCTCTGAACGACATCTACTCGTCGCTCGACATGTTCGACTGCGTCGTCATCATCCGCGGCGGAGGCGCCACGGCCGACCTGTCAGGATTCGACACGCTGGCCCTGGCCGAGAACGTCGCACAGTTCCCACTGCCCATCATCACCGGCATCGGCCACGACCGCGACGAGAGCATCCTCGACATGGTGAGCCATCTGCGCGTGAAGACGCCCACGGCCGCCGCACAACACCTCATCGACCAGGCCGAACAACTGCTGCAGCGCATCGAGCTCTCCGAGGAGCGCCTCACGCGCTACGCACAGAGCCGCATGGAACTGGAGCAGATGCGGCTCAGCCGGCTCGCCGAGCGCATCCCCCCACTCTTCTCACTCGTCCGCACCCGCCAGGAGGCACGCCTCGACCGCCTCGGGCAGCACCTGACGGCCCTCATCCAGCGCCGGCTGGACCGCGAGCAGCAACGGATAGAACTCCATCAGATGCAGTGCGCCGCGACGAGCACCCAGCGCATCGAGCGCGAACGCCACCGCCTCGAACTGCTCGAACAGCGCACACGCTCACTCGACCCGGCCCTGATGCTCCGCCGGGGCTACAGCATCACCACGGTCGGAGGCGTCGCCCTGCGCGATCCCTCGCAGGTCAGGCCCGGCGACCTGCTGCTGACCCAACTGGAAAAAGGAACCCTCAAATCAAAAGTAATATGACCTACGAAGAATCCCTCCGACAACTCGAGTCCATCGTCGAGAAGATGGAACAGGGCGACGTCTCCGTCGACGAGCTCGCCCAGCAACTCAAAACAGCCCAAAGCCTCATCAAACAGTGTAAGGACAAGCTCGTCAAGACAGACAGTGAGATAAAGAAAATCCTGGAAAAAGGCAAATAAGGCTAAAAAAATTTGCACCTGTCAGTTTTTCTGCTTATCTTTGCACCATGGTTCAGAAGAACCACACACAAAAAGGAAAACGATGCAAAAGTTTTAACCTTTAAACTTATATAATATATGAAAGACTTGGACTGGGGAAAACTCCCGTTTGGTTACATCAAGACCAGCTACAACGTCCGTTGCTACTATCGCGACGGCAAGTGGGGCGAGATTGAAGTCTGCTCCGACGAGTACATCAAGATGCACATGGCGGCTGCCTGCCTGCACTACGGACAGGAAGCCTTCGAGGGCCTGAAGGCCTATCGCTGCCCCGACGGCAAGGTGCGCCTGTTCCGCCCGGACGCCAATGCCGAGCGCCTGCAGTCGACCTGCCGCGGCATCTGCATGCCCGAACTGCCCACCGAACGCTTCATCGAGATGTGCGAGAAGGTGGTGCGGCTGAATCAGGAATGGATCCCGACCTACGAGAGCGGAGCCACGCTCTATCTGCGCCCGCTGCTCATCGGCATCAACCCGCAGGTTGGTGTGTCGCCGGCTCACGAATACCTGTTCCTCATCTTCGTCACCCCCGTCGGCCCATACTTCAAGGGAGGCTTCGCCGGCAACCCCTATGCCATCATGCGCGACTATGACCGCTCGGCACCTCTCGGCACGGGTAAGTATAAAGTGGGCGGCAACTACGCCGCCTCGCTCTTTGCCCACCAGATTGCCCACGACAAGGGCTACGCCAGCGAGTTCTATCTCGACGCCAAGGAGAAGAAATACATCGACGAATGTGGCGCTGCCAACTTCTTCGGCATCAAGAACAACACGTACATCACCCCGAAGTCGACCTCTATCCTGCCCTCCATCACCAACCGCTCGCTCATGCAGATTGCCGAGGACCTCGGCATGAAGGTCGAGCGTCGGCCCGTGCCCGAAGAGGAGCTGGAGACCTTCGAGGAGGCCGGCGCCTGCGGCACGGCAGCCGTCATCTCGCCCATCTCCTACATCGACGACCTCGACACGGGCAAGCGCTACAACTTCGGCCCGAATCCCGGCCCCCTGTCGAAGAAGCTCTACGACACGCTGCGCGGCATTCAGTACGGCACCATCGAGGACAAGCACGGCTGGACGCGCGTCGTCATCGAATAATGCATATTATAACAACAAAGAAACAAAATGGAATACTATCAGAATCAAAATGCGGGCAGCCCCAGCAACATGATGCCCGTCGAGGATCACAAGGCGCTGGCCATCGTGGCGCTGGTGCTGTCGATCTTGTGCTGCAACATCCTCTCGATTGTCTTTGCCATCATCGCAATAGTGAAGTCGAGCGACGTCCGGAAATACATGATGATGGGCCAGCAGGAAATGGCCTGGCAGTCAGGCCGTCGGGCCGGCCTGTTCGGATGGATTTCCATCGGCGTCCTGGTCGCCAGTATGATCTTCCAGGCCGTCTGGTTCTACGCCATGGGCGGCATGGAGATGTATCAGGAGATGCTTCAGAACATGATGCAGAAGTAAGCCGACTGCTATTTGAGACTGAGACTTTCCATTACAGTCATCATCATCTTGATGGTCATAGCGATACTCCGCAGGTTCAATCCTGCGGAGTATCAGTTGTTTCCGCCGTGCCTGTTCCATCGGCTGACGGGGCTCAGCTGCCCTGGCTGCGGCATGCAGCGCTTCGTGCATGCACTGGCCAACGGCCACCCGATGGAAGCCATCTCCTACAACGCCTTCCTCCCGCTCGTCATCATCTACGTCCTGCTGTTCGCGCTCGAGCGCCTCGTGCTGACGGGGAAGGCTCAGACGCGGCTGCGCGAGGTCGTCGAAGGCCGCACGGCATGCCTGTCGCTGGCCGCAGCCGTCCCGTTGTGGTTTGTGGTCCGCAATCTGCTCGGAATCTAACATTTGTTAGAAAACGTTGAAATATCAGCAAGTTTTTGGCTGTGTCGATTCTTTTTCGTAATTTTGCACCCAAATACATACGTGCGAAATGAGCAAAGGAAAACTGGCCAAGTTTGCCGACATGGAAACCTATGAGAACGTCTTCCAGTACCCCTATTCGGTGGTGAGCGACGTTCCGTTTGCCATGCGCGGACGTTGGCACGAGCAATACTTCAACAACCAGAACCCCATCGTCCTCGAACTGGGATGCGGCAAGGGCGAATACACCGTCGAGCTGGCCAAGCGCCACCCCGACCGCAACTTCATCGGCGTCGACATCAAGGGAGCCCGCATGTGGACCGGCGCCACGCTGGCCCTGCAGCAAGGCCTGAAGAACGTCGCCTTCCTGCGCACCAACATCGAGATCATCGACCGCTTCTTCGCCGAGGATGAGGTGGAGGAGATATGGCTCACCTTCAGCGACCCGCAGATGAAGAACCCACGCAAGCGCCTGACGTCGACCTACTTCATGCAGCGCTATCGCCGCTTCCTCATCGACCAGGGCCTCATCCACCTGAAGACCGACTCGAACTTCCTTTACACCTACACGCGGCTCATGGCCGGGAAGAACGGCCTGCCCGTCGACGTCCAGACGGACGACCTCTATGCGACCCACGCCGACAGCGACGGCATTGAGGTCAGCATCCAGACCTACTACGAACGGATGTGGCTCGACCGCGGCCTCAGCATCAAGTACATCCGATTCCATCTGCCCCATGAGGGCGTCCTGGAAGAGCCCGATGTAGAAATTCCGCTCGACGACTATCGCAGCTATCATCGCTCAAAACGCAGTTCTCTCGAAACCAGCAAATAAGTATTCATGACTATACGCATCAGACTCATCGCGCTCCTCTTGGCGCTCCTCCCCATAGGCGTGGCGGCCCAGCAGATGACCGTCACGACCGACTCTGTCGGACAGCTTGGCAAGCAGCTGCCCGACAGCATCCGCTACACCATGCAGGAGCTCAAGATCAGCGGTCCGCTCAACGGCAACGACCTGAAGATCATACAGCTCATCACCAACAGGCTGAAGCCGAAGAAACCCACCGACCAGGTGCTGACGTCGCTCGACCTGTCGGAGGCGACCATCATCGAAGGGAAAGGCAACTACCGCACGCGGGCCGACGTGCTGCCAGCCGCTATGTTCCTGAACTGCAAGGCCCTGGAGCGCATCGTCCTGCCCGACGGCACGCTCGAGGTGAGCCGCAGCTGCTTCAACGGCTGCGTCAGTCTGAAGGAGGTGGTCATCCCCGACGGGTGCACGCAGATCTCCGACTATGCCTTCAACGGCTGCACGGCCCTGAAGGAGATCCGACTGCCCCTCGACCTCACCATCATCGAGAACCATGCCTTCGACGGCTGCAGCTCGCTCGAGTCCATCGACGTGCCCGAGGGAGTGACGCTCATCGACGTCTTTGCCTTCAACAACTGCTCGTCTCTGGCCAAGGTCGACCTGGAATGCGAGATCAACCGCATCAGCAACTCCACGTTCACAGGCTGTTCGCAACTGCGCGAACTCGCACTGCCCCAGTCGGTCACCCTCATCGGGAGTGAGGCCTTCAAGGGATGCGCCGCCATGGAGTCGATCCAGATGCCCGACGCCATCAGCGAGATTGGCAACAGTGCCTTTGAAGGCTGCATCAACCTGCGCTCCATCGAGATGACGACAGCCACCCGCATCGGCAGCGACGCCTTCAAGGGGTGCTCTAACCTGCAGTCGGTTGAGATAGAGACGGCCAACCGCATCGGCAACGCAGCCTTCCAGAACTGCAGCGGCCTGCAGACAGTCACCATCGACGGCAACCTGCAAGCCATCGGGACCGAGACCTTTGCCGGGTGCACCAACCTGGCTGCCGTGTCCTTGCCATCGACAGTGAAGACCATCGGCATACGCGCTTTCTACGAATGCAAGTCGCTCGTCAGCATCGACCTGCCCGACGGCGTGACACGCATCAACGACCATGCCTTCGAGGGTTGCGCCAGCCTGAAGCACATCACCATCCCCAACCTGGTGAAGCAGATGGGCAGCAACACCTTCGAGAACTGCACGTCGCTCGACAGCGTCAACATCCAGGGCTTCGTAGAGAAACTGGAGAGCGACGTCTTCCGCTACTGCCACTCCCTGCGCACCATCATCCTGCCGGTCAGCATCAAGAGCATCGGCGACAACGCCTTCCAGGAATGTTCGACGCTGTCGGCCATCACGCTGCCCATCTCGGTGACCAGCATCGGCGACAACGCCTTTGAGAAGTGCGCCTCGCTCCACACGATGATCATCCCCGCCGCCTGCACCACCATCGGCAGCGCCTCGTTCCGCGAATGCAGCGGACTGACGCGCCTGGAGCTGCCTGCCGCCATGAAGAAGATCGGCGGCAACGCCTTTACGAAATGCGTGTCGCTGCGCGAACTGGTGCTGGGCTCGCCCCTGCCCCCGAGCATCACGCATTCGTCGTTCAAGGGCGTAGTCATGAGTGCCTGCCGCGTCATCGTCCCTAAAGGTGCCAAGAACAACTACCGCAACGACAAGTCGTGGGCCAAGATGCCGCAGATCGTTGAGCAGCAGTAGGCCGGAGAGCTGAGAGTTGAGAGTTGAGAACTGAGAGTTGAGAGAATGCCAGGGATGAGACAAGCCTTACTTTTATTCTTTGCGCTGACGACTGTCAAGGCCGCAGGACAGACCGCGGCCGACAGCATCGATAAGCAGGCGACAGTCAGCGAAGTGACCGTCACGTCGTCGGCAGGACTGCGCCGCATGGGCGGAGCAGTCAATGGCGTCACCATCGGCCGTCAGGAGCTGTTCAAGGCCGCCTGCTGCAACCTGGGCGAGAGCTTCACCACCAATCCTTCAGTCGACGTCAGCTACAGCGATGCCGCCACTGGCGCCAAGCAGATCAAGCTGCTCGGACTCTCAGGCACCTACGTGCAGATGCTCACCGAGCAACTGCCGGCCCTGCGCGGTGCGGCCCTGCCCTACTCGCTCGACTACGTGCCGGGCCCGTGGATGCAGAGCATTCAGGTATCGAAGGGCGCCTCGACCGTGAAGAACGGCTACGAGTCGATGACGGGCCAGATTGACATCGAATACAAGAAGCCCAACGACATGGAGCAGGTCAACGCCAACCTCTATGCCGACTCCAAGAGCCGCCTCGAGGCTAACGCCGACGCCAACATCCACCTCAGCGAACAGCTGAGCACCATTCTGCTCCTGCACGGCGAGAAGAACTTCGGCCACCATGACGACAACGACGACGGATTTCTCGACATGCCCCGCCGCCAGCAGATGAACCTGCAGAACCGCTGGAAGCTCGTCACCGACCGCTACATCATGCACGCCGGCCTCAGCCTGCTCAAGGAGAAGCGCGAGGGCGGCCAGAGCACCCACCTACATTCCCATTATCCTGCCACATTGCCGCAGGACACGGGACAGCCCCACCTCTACACCATCACCACCGAGGCAGACCGCTACGAGGCCTACATGAAGCATGCCTTTATCCTGCGCCCCGAGCGGCAGGAGAACATCGCCCTCATGGCCAACGGCTCGCTCCACCTGCAGGACGCCCAATACGGTCATCAGCTCTACGACAACAACGAGAAGACGCTCGCCGCCCAGCTGATGTACGAGACCAACCTCGGCGATGCCCACCAGCTCTCCCTCGGCACCAGCCTCAACCACTATCACAGCCACCAGCACCTCGGCCCAACCCACATCAAGGAACGGGAGACCACGGGCGGCGCCTACGCACAATACACGCTGACGCTCGACCACCTGACGCTCATGGCCGGCCTGCGCGCCGACCACAGCAGCAGCTACCACTGGTTCCTGACACCCCGCCTCCACCTGAAGTACGCG
Organism: uncultured Prevotellaceae bacterium; assembly: GCA_902779455.1. Lineage (GTDB taxonomy): Bacteria > Bacteroidota > Bacteroidia > Bacteroidales > Bacteroidaceae > Prevotella. Next base: position 140,124 of record CACZBS010000006.1, on the reverse strand, counting down.
CCCAGCGACCTCGTCAGCTTCCGCCTCTCGGCCGGCAAGGGCTACCGCACCCCCCATTTCTATGCCGAGAACCACTTCCTCATGGCCAGCAGCCGCCCCATCCGGTTCCTCAGCCCGCTCGGCCAGGAGAAGGCCTGGAACTACGGCCTCAACACAGCCTGGAACATTCCGCTCGGCAGCCGGACGCTGAAGCTGAACGCCGAATACTACTACACCCACTTCGACAGCCAATTGGTTGTCGACTACTATCAGGACAACATCAACGTCTATAACGCCGACAAGGGCTATTCACACACCTTCCAGATCGATGCGACCTACCCTGTCGTCGACGGACTGACCGCCACGGCCGCCTGGCGATGGAACGACGTCAAGAGCCGCTACCACGGACAGATGATGGAGCGGCCCCTCACCTCGCGCTACAAGGGGCTCCTGTCGCTCAGCTATGCGCCCGGCCTGGGCATCTGGCATTTCGACACGACGCTGCAGCTCAACGGCGGCGGCCGCATCGTCGGCGACGAGCGGTTCCATGCCTTCGAACAGCTGCAGGCGCAGGTGACGCGCGACTTCCGCCACCTGTCAGTCTACGTCGGCGGCGAGAACCTGACCAACCGCCGGCAGCGCCACCCCATCCGCGGCTATGCCGACCCCTGGGGCCGTGACTTCGACGCCACCCTCGTGTGGGGGCCCGTCCACGGACCCCTCTTCTACATCGGACTCAGATATAATTTCGAACGAATATGAAAAGATTAGTCATCATTGCCGCTCTGGCCGCCAACGTCGTGGCCGTCGGCGCCAAGGACATCAAGACCGTGGTCTTCACCACCCAGCCGCAGATGCACTGCCAGAACTGCGAGAACCGCATCAAGAACGGCGTGCGCTTCGTCAAGGGCGTCAAGAAGATTGAGACCAACGTCGAGCAACAGACCGTCACCATCGAATACGATGCTGACAAGACCACCACGGAGAACATCAAGAAAGGCTTTAAGAAGATAGGCTACGAAGTCCGGCAGGTCGTGAAGCAGGAGAAGAAGGAGGAGAAGAAGAAATGACACTCTATCCGAAACTCATCATGGACGCGCTCGCCACGGTGACGTATGCGGGCACGAAGAAGAACCTGGTGGAGAGCGGCATGGTGGCCGACACGCCCTCGATCAACGGCATGAAGGTGCGCGTGGTGCTCGAGTTTCCGCGCGACACCGACCCCTTCCTCAAGTCGACCGTCAAGGCCGCCGAGGCAGCCATCCACTACCACGTCTCGCAGGACGTCGAGGTGGAGATCCTGACGGAGTTCAAGTCGAAGCCACGGCCCGAGCTGGAGAAGCTGCTGCCGGGCGTGAAGAACATCGTGGCCGTCTCGTCAGGCAAGGGCGGCGTCGGCAAGTCGACCGTCGCGGCCAACCTGGCCATCGCGCTGGCCCGCCTGGGCTACAGCGTCGGACTGCTCGACTGCGACATCTTCGGTCCCTCGATTCCCAAGATGTTCCACGTCGAGGACGCCCGCCCCTATGCCGTCAACGTCGACGGCCGCGACCTCATCGAGCCCATCGAGCAGTACGGGCTGAAGATGCTGTCCATCGGATTCTTCGTCTCGCCTGAGACGGCGACACTGTGGCGCGGCGGCATGGCCTCCAACGCCCTGAAGCAGCTCATCGCCGACGCCGACTGGGGCGAGCTCGACTACCTCATCCTCGACACGCCGCCGGGCACGAGCGACATCCATCTGACCCTGCTGCAGACACTGGCCATCACGGGCGCCGTCATCGTCTCGACGCCTCAGCAGGTGGCACTGGCCGACGCCCGCAAGGGCATCGACATGTATCGCAACGACAAGGTCAACGTGCCCATCCTCGGACTGATTGAGAACATGGCGTGGTTCACGCCCGCCGAACTGCCACAGAACCGCTACTACATCTTCGGCCGCGAGGGCTGCAAGCAGCTGGCCGAGGAGATGGGGCTGCCCCTGCTGGCACAGATCCCGCTGGTGCAGAGCATCTGCGACAACGGCGACCAGGGCACACCGGCCGCCCTGAATGCCGACACGATGACGGGGCAGTCGTTCCTCTCGCTGGCCCAGGCCGTCGTCACGATGGTCAACCGCCGCAACAAGGAACAGCCCAAGACGCAGATCGTGAAGACGAAGACGGCGCAATAAGAAACTTACGTCACGTCGTGACGGCATGCCGTCACGTCGTGATTTCATGCCGTCACGTCGTGACGCCATGCCGCCACGTCGAGGCAAAATATTTCCGGGGTGTGCTTCGCGCCATGCAAAGCAGTACTTTGATATGAAAGAAGCGGTGCTTCAAGAAAAGAAAAGCGGTACTTTACGAGGTGTAAAGTACCGCTTTGTTTTTTCCGGTGCGATGCCGTGATCAGTCTGCTGCGGCGGCCGTCTTGGCGCGCATCTCGTCCAGACGCTCCGTAGCCACCTGCCTCGACAGGTAGATCTGATAGCGATAGACCAGACAGGCAGCGGCGAAATAGACGGCCGTCTGGAGCCACAGGAACCGCAGCTCGGGCAGTACGTCGCCGAGCGTGCCGCCCATCTCGTTGATGCGGACGTAGCCCCGCACGCCAAACGTCGAGGGGAACAGCCACGATATGCCCTGCCAGAAGCCGGGGATGTCGGACTGGGGCCAGCTGATGCCACTGAGGAAGAGCAATGGCAGGGTGACGAAGACGATGAGCAGGATGACGTTCTCGCGATAACGTATGATACACGAGACGGTCATGCCGAAGAAGATGCAGGCGATGACGTAGGGCAGGAGGAACAGGAGCAGGTCCTGCCAGTGGCCTATGGCCGTGAATCCGAACAGCCGCGGCACGATGAGCACGAGGTAGGCGGTCATGACGGCATAGATCATGAAATAGGCCATGGCCTTGCCGAAGACGATGCGGAGCATGCCGTTGTAATGGCGCGAGATGGGGATGAGCATCTGGTAGCGGTTGTCCTCGCGGGCCGTGCCGGCAGAGAGCCCGATGCCGAGCACGAGGGTCTGCTGGATGATGAGCATCAGGACGGCAGGGATGATGAACGAGCCGTAGCCGCCCGTCGGATTGAAGACGGCCACCTCGTCGAAGTCGAGCGGACGGGCCGCAATCTGCTCCTCGCGGGCCGTGTAGTGCTGGCCGAGCTTCGTCTGTATCTCGCTGCCCATGAGCTGGCTGACGGTCTGCGCGGTCTGGAAGACGGCCTTATAGGCCAGCATGAGCGACATGTCGCAATAGACGCTGATGGTGGCCTGCTCGAGGCGGTTGATGCGGACGTCGAAATCGGAGGGAATCAGGTAGACGCCCTTGGCCAACTGACGGCTGACGAGCGAGCGGGCCTCGTCGAGGTCGTTGGCATAGCAGAGCACGCGCACGTCGGGCGAGGCGTCGCACTTATGGATGAACTCGCGCGAGAGCGAGGAATGGCTCTGGTCGACGACGACGACGGGCACCTCGCGCACCACCTCGTTATTGTATATCCACGAATAGAGCAGCGGATAGAACAAGGGCACGAGGATGAAGAAGATGAGCACGCCTTCGTCGCGCACCACCTGCCCCATCTCCTGCCGCCAGATGAAGGCAGCATCCTGGAAGGCCTCGCGTAGGTTATGGAATATAGACATAGGTGAGCATTGCGTTTTTAATTTTACTGACCACCAGCCATGGCAACAGCGTGAAGGCCGTCAGGGCGGCAAAGTGGAACCACGACTCAAGCAGGGGGAAGCCGTTGAAGACGCACGTCTGATAGATCATGAAGTAGTGGCGCAGGGGGAACAGCCACGACAGGGCCTGGACGGGCGAGTCCATGGCCATGACGGGGAAGGCCGAGCCGGACATGGAGAAGCTGAGCATGCCCCAGAGCGCACAGATACTCATCGACATGCGCAGCGACGGCATCAGTCCGAAGGCGAAAACGCCGAAGCCCTGGGAGGCGAGCACCTGGAGCACGCTGAGCAGCACGATCATGGGTGCGCCGCCCGGATGGGGGAAGCGCAGGATGCCGAAGACGTAATAGTCGTAGACGAAGACGATGAGGAGCCAGATGAGGGTCTGCGGCAGCAGCTTGCCCAGCAGTGCGACGAAGATGTTGTTGTCGGCCATGGAGAGCCACTCGCGCGAGGAGCCGAACTTCAGCTCGGCGCCGATGCTGTAGGCCGTGATGAGAAACATGAAGAGCATCAGTATGCCCGGCACAATCATCGTCGTCAGATAGACGTTATAGTTGGTCCATGGGTTGGCCACCTGGTGGAGGTCGATGCGGATGGGCTGCAGGAAGGTCTGTATCTGCTTGTCAGTGAACCCGCGGGCCCGCATCGTGGCCTGGCCTACGGCGGCCGAGCCCAGCGTGCTGACCGTCTTCATGTCCTTGAAGAGGAGCGAGCCGCCCGTGATGGAGGCCAGAGAATAATAGAATGAGATCTTCGGCTGACGCTGGGCCAGCAGCTTCTCTGTCGTGCCCTTCGGCAGGTAGAGGAATCCGTAGATCTGGTTCTGCTGGATGGCCTGCCTGGCCTCGCTGACACTGGGATAGCGGGCGACGACCTCGGAGTTCTGGAACGCATCGAGATTGCGCACCAGGGCCCGTGTGGTCGACGTGTTGTCGAGGTCGACGATGCCTACGGGCAAGTCTATCGGCTGGCCCTCCCTCATCAGCGACGTAAAGAAGAACATGACGAGGATGGGGAAGACGACCATGCAGAAGCCGTAGATGTGATTCATCTTCAGGATCCTGCACTCGCGCAGACTGATACAGAGGATTTGCCTGATCCAGTTCATGGCTGATTTATTTGACCACCAGGCTCATGCCAGGACGCAGTCCTTCGATCTTATCCAGCGGACGGGCCTTCACCTCAAAGGTCTTCAGGTCGTACTGGCCGTTAGCCTTCGTGGCCTTCCAGACGGCATATGAGCCCTCGTCCTTCAGGTGGTAGACCTTCATGCGGATGTCCTTGTTGAAGGCAGGGACGAAGGCCGTGAACTCCTTGCCGACCTGCATATCCTCCAGCTGGTCCTCACGCACATTGAACGTGCCCCACATGTCGTCCATCAGCGAGATGGTCATAATGGGGCTGCCCGTGCCGACGAGTTCGCCCACCTTGGGATAGACCGAGCTGACCTCGCCGTCCATCTGAGCCGTCTGAACGGTCTCGCCGATGTAGGCCGTGACCTCCTCGACGGCGCCCTTGGCGCGGTTCACCTGAGCCGCTGCGGCCAGTTTCTCCTCCTGACGGGCACCGTTGACAGCCATCTCATACTGGCTCTGGGCTGCCTTCACCTGGGCCTGCAGGGCCTTATAGTTGGCCAGGGCCTCATCGCGCTTCTGGGCACTCATGACGCCCTCGTCGTAGAGCCGCTGCACGCGGTTGTATGACTTTTCGGCAATCTCCAGTCCGGCCTTGGCCTGCTGCAGCAGCTGATAGGCACCCTGGATCTGCTCCTTGCGGGCACCGGCCTTAGCCATCTGCTCCAGGGCGGCAGCACCGTCCTCGGCGCCACGGGCCTGCGTCATCTTGGCCCTCACCTCAGGGGCATCGAGAATGGCCAGCGTGTCGCCGGCATGGACGAAGTCGCCCTCCTTGACGCGCAGCTCGAGGATGCGGCCGGGCACCTTGCTCGACACGCGATACTCTGAGACCTCCACCTGTCCCTGAATGATTTCGGGGTCGCGATCGATGGCGAAGAATCCGATGATGGCGACGATAGCGACCACAGCTGCAAAGCCCACGATGGCCAGCAGGATATTGTTATGTTGTTTCTTTGCTTGACTTGTCATTGTTCTTTTCTTCTTTAATGTAACGATTATTCTGGGATTTCGCTTTTCTTGAATCTCGTTTTTCGAAAATCTCGTTATAACGTTATTTCGATATTTCGATTCTCGGGAAAACGAGGGCGGCGGGCCGGCGGCTCATCGCAGGACGCCCATGGCCTTCTCGAGGTCGACCTGCGCCAGGCGGACGCTGATCTCGGCGTCGATCTTCTGCGACTGGGCCTGCAGCCAGGCCGTCTGTGCCTCCATGACGGTGGTGGCGTTGATGACGCCCTCGCGGAATCCGACGTTGGCCGTGCGGAGGTTCTCCTCGGCCTTGGCAATGTTGGCCTGGGCCATGGCGAGGCGCTTCTGGGCCTCAGTCACCTTGAACGAGGTCTGGTTCACCTGCAGCTCGATCTTCTCGCGAGCCTCCTCCAGCTCGAGCGAGGCGATGGCAGCCGCCCCCTTCGAGGCGCGCACCTTGTACATATTGTCGCCCCAGTTCCAGATGGGGATGCGCAGCAGGACGCCGACGTTCCAAAAGCCGGCGAACTTCTTCTCAAAGCCGTTGAGCACGTTGGGGTTGCTGACGGCATAGCCGCCCGTCAGGGCCAGCTGCGGCAGGTTGGCCGCCTTGAGGATATTCGTGGCTTGATGAGCCATCTCGACCGTATTCTCGAGCATCTTCAGCTCGGGGCGTTGCGTCATGGCCTGTTCGACGGCGGGTTGCGCTGGCAAGGCAACAGACGTGACGATCTGTTCGCTGTCCTCATCAGCCAGCGTGATGGGCTCGTTCATGGGCAGGCCTATCATCTGGCAGAGCAGCATCTTCGACAGCGTCAGGCCGTCGTCGACCTGCTGGACGGCCATCTCGGCCTCGCTGACCTTGACGCTGACGCTGAGCCCCTCGCTACGGGTGGCCACGCCCTCGGTGATCATCTTCTGCACATCGTCGTCAAGTTTCTTCACTACCTCGAGGAAACTCTCAGCCAAGCGTTTCTTGTGCTTCAGCGAGACAACCTGCCAGTAGACCTGGTCAGTGCCGTAGATGACAGCCTGGCGGCCCGCCTCGGCGCGATTGCCGGCCAGCTGCTCGTTGAGGTCGGCCATGCGGTTGAGCGCCACGATGGAGCCGCCGAGGAAGAGCGGCTGAGTGACGACGATGGATCCGGCAAAGATGTTGCGGGTGTCCGTCCGGAAGGCGTCGACAATCTTCTGGCCCTCCGTGTTGAGCAGGCCGGTGACGCCCGTCATGGTCTGTCCCATCTGCTGCTGCATCTGGCCCGCCATCTGCTGGAAGGCGTCCATCGGCATGCCCATCTGGCCGAGCATCTGCCCAAGCTGTCCGAGCTGCGTCTGCAGCCCCGTTCCGAGGGTCTGCATAGGTCCGGCCATCGTGGTGCCTAAGTTCGACAGGCTTGTCTTCTGCTCGTCGTTGAGCAGCGACAGCTCCTCGCTCGTCCACTGGTAGGTGCCCAGTGCGGAGACATGGGGCAGATACTTCGTGCGGGCCGAGCGCCTCAGGTTGGCAGCCACCTGCTGTTTCAGCTGGTCGGCGCTCACCTGCTTGTTGTTGCGCAGCGCCATGGCCCGGCATGAGTCGAGCGTGAGCAGCTGCTGTGCCATGGCGGGGGTGATGAACAATGCACATTGTGCAATGAACACAGAGCCCAGCACGGCAATCCTTTTTGATCTATTCATCATAACGTAATCACTTAAACGAGAACGTTCTAGTTCCAATCATGTTGCCGTCGGCGAAGATGCTGACTCGATAGTCGCCGCCCTCGAGGAACTCGTTGACCTGCCAGTAGACGGTCACGGGCGTCTCCTCGCCGCTGTATTCGACGGTCTTCTTCATCGAATACTCCAGCTGGCGGTTCTCATAGGCAAACGTGCCGCCGCCATTCAGCACCGTGCCGGCCGGCGTCTGGATGCGCACGTAGAGGGTGCGGTTGCCGTTCTGTGCCGTCACGTTGCGGGCGATGGTGAAGCCGACCTGCAGCGTCTTGGCGTCCTTCATCTTCTTGGCAGCCTTCGAGCGCTTGTTGAGCGGCGTCATCTGAATGCCAGTAGCATCGAGTTGGGCGGCGATGGCCACCTTCTCGGTCAGCGTCTGCTTCTCCTGCTGCAGACCCTGCTTCTCGCGGTTGGTCTCAGCCAGCTCCGTGCTGACGCGCTCGTTCTCCTGACGCAGCTGCTGATTGATCTGATTGAGCGAGTCGACCTGACGGATATACGACCGCAGCACCTCGCGCACGGCGGCCAGCTCCTTCTTCAGTCGGGTGATCTCGCGGGCGTCGCTGGCCTTCACCTGCTTCAGCTCTTCGAGCAGCTGCTTGGTGCGCATCTGCTCCTGCGTCAGCTGGGCGATGATGGAGTCGTTGTTGATCTGCGTCATCATCTCGCCATACTGCAGGGTGAACCGTTCATACTCGTTCTCCATCTCCTGTTTGTCGAGTTCGGCCAACTCCTGCATCTCCTGTTTCTCCTGTTCCAGCTGCTTCACGTTCATCGACATGTAGATGAGCACGCCGATAAGCGCCAGAACGGCTACCGCCAACAGCGGCAATAGGTATTTCCTCATCATCCTGTTTTTACTTTAAAATCTTTTTACCTTTATAAATATATAAGCCCGGAGCCATCCGGACGGAACTGACGGGACGGCCCTGGAGGTCGTAGACGGTCTCGTCGGCATGACTGACAGTGCGCACGCCGCGGATGCCTTCGGTCTGGCTCTTGATATAGTCGATGCCACGCTTGGCATTGATCTTGCCGAAGCCCCAGCGGGTGTCGTCGGCAGCGGTGAAGTCATCGCTGACGGCCGACTCACGCATGACCGCCTTCACGCCTTCGAGGGTGAGCGTCGGGTCGGCCTGCAGCCATAGGGCCACGATGCCGCTGACGACGGGACATGCCATCGACGTGCCGCTCTCAGCGGCGTAGGGCGAGCCCTGCCACTGCATCCCCTCGTCGACGTTCTCAGGATCGTCGACGGCATAGCTGCTGACGGCAGAGACGATGTTGACGCCAGGGGCACAGATGGTGGGCTGGGTGACGCCGTTGAAGGACGTTCCGTAGCTCGAGAAGAAGGCGATGTCGTCCATCACGTCGACGAAGTCCTCCTCATCATCCTGGGCGACCGACGTGTCGGTGACGCTGCCGTCGTAGTTGCGCAGCGAGGTGTTGGTGCAGTAGGCACCGACGCTGATGACGCTGGAGGTGGAGGTCCAGTCGCCGGCCGACATCTCGCTGTCGCCGTCGGCATAGCCTGAGAGGCCGAGATCCTTGGTGCCGATGAATCCGTACAACTCGTCCCAGAGGTCGATCTCGGTGCCGTCGGCGCCAGTGACGGTGAGCATGAAGAAGCATGTCGACTTGCATCCGCCCATGACTTCGGCCGAGACCGTGAGGCGTCCGTCGCCATTGTCGGCAGCCGAGAGGGCGATGTCGCCTTCGAAGTATTTGGCCAGGGTCGTATTGTCATCGCTCGAGATCATCTGCATGCTGGTCTCACCGCCCAGGGTAGTCGTGCAGGCATCAGACGACCACACCTGCTGCAGGCGGCCCATCATGTAGTTGACCGTCATCAGGCTCAGCTTCACGCCGACCTCACCGGGCGTGGTGCCCGAGCGGGTATAGCCGGTGACACCGGCCATGACGTTGAATACGTATTTGCCGGTCTCGTCCTCAGCCATGGCGCCGAGGATGGTCTTGATCGACTTCTTGGTCGAGGTGAACTTCTGATAGAGGTGGATGGGGAAGGCACCCTCGTTGCCTGCCGAGAAGACAGGGATGAGGTGGTCGGCGACGCTCTCGATGGCCTGCGTGACGGTGCTCGTGCCGTCGTGCGGACCGCCGTGGCTGTTCATGCTGGCGCTCAGCACGGTGGGCTGCTCGCTCTGGTCGGCATAGGCGGCGGCAAAGGCCAGCGCCAGCTCGACGTAGTCGTCCTCGTTGTCCTCGTCAAGGCCCTCGACCTTCACCTCATTCAGAGGGATGAGCACGAGGTCGGCCTCAGGCGCCATACCGCCAAAGCCCTGTGGCGAGAGGCTGCCGGCGGCGATGGCTGTGGTGTGCGAGCCGTGGTATTCGTCGGCCATGTCTGTGGTCAGCTGGGCGATGAGCTCGGGCGTGTCATAGACGCTGCCGGGGAAGGTGTATTCGCCGAGGATGGGGTCGTTAACGGTGAACTTGCGTCCGCCCTCGTCGCCCATCAGATAGACGCACTTGATGCGCGAGCGGCCCTCAGCATCCTTGAAGGCGGCATGCTGGAAGTCGAAGCCTGCGTCGATCATACACACGTTGACGCCCTTGCCCGTATAGGTCATGTCGCCGTCGGCCACGGTGGGGCCGTTAAGCTGGTTCGCGCCCGTCTCACGCCGTGCGATGTCGGTCTTCAGCCGTCCCTTGTGGCCACTGTCGATGCGCTTCAGGCCCTGGATGCGGGCCAGCGATGCGACGCTGTCGACCGGCACACTGACCACAGCCTGACGGCCCAGCCTCGACAGCACCTTAGCGCCGGCAGCTCTGAGACTGCCGAAGGTCTGCGGCGTCGGCTCGCCGTCGGTGGTCACCACCAGCGTCACTCCTTTCTCTTCGCCCGGCTGCTGGCCCGCAGCGTTGGCCCGTGCTGCAGCCTTGACGGCCTTGGCCTGATGGCGGGCAATGCTCATCTGCGCCTGCGGCGACAATTTCACTTGGCCCATAGTTCCCATCGCGATGGCGAGCAGACCGAAGACAAGTGTGTTTCTCTTCATATCGTAATGCAGTTTTTTGACATAAAAATAAATTGACGCTGCAAAATTACTGTTTTTCCACGAAACGACAAAAAATAAGTGGCTGAAAGTTTGGAGTTTTGACAACTTTTACCTATCTTTGCCGCCGTACCATCAACAACCAATAAACCATAAGAAGCCTATGCGAAAGGACAGCTTTCTCGGCCGAGCCTTCTATCTCTACTACGACGGATTCCGCAGTATGACGCTGGGGCGCACTCTTTGGGCCATCATCCTCATCAAGCTCTTCATCATGTTCGCCATCCTCAAGGTGTTCTTCTTCCCCAACTTCCTGGGGCAGCATGCCGCTGAGGGCCAGGAGGACGACTACGTGGCCACGGAGCTCATCAACCGATCACAATAAGATAATATATAGCCATGGAGATTAGGAGTTTGGGAGTTTAGAAGTCTAGGAGTTTAGACGTTAGTTTTAAGCCATTGCAAGCAGCGACAAGACTATCGTCTAAACTCCTACACTCCCAAACTCCTAAACTCCTAAAAGAAGCAAAAGTTTAACAATCCTAAATATTCACTATGTACAACATCCTATTAGACATTGACGCAGGCACCATCAACTGGTCGAGGGCGCAGTTCGCCTTGACAGCCATCTACCACTGGCTCTTCGTGCCGCTGACACTCGGACTGGCCATCATCATGGGCATCGCCGAGACCATCTATTACAAGCATGGCGACACGTTCTGGAAGCGGGTCGCCAAGTTCTGGCAGAAGCTCTTCGGCGTCAACTTCGCCATGGGCGTCGCCACGGGCATCATCCTCGAGTTTGAGTTCGGCACCAACTGGTCGAACTACTCATGGTTCGTGGGCGACATCTTCGGCGCGCCGCTCGCCATCGAGGGCATCGTCGCCTTCTTCATGGAGTCGACGTTCGTCGCCGTGATGTACTTCGGCTGGAAGAAAGTGAGCCGCGGCTTCCACCTCGCCTCCACATGGCTCACCGGCCTCGGCGCGACGATCTCCGCCTGGTGGATCCTCGTGGCCAACGCGTGGATGCAGAACCCCGTCGGCTGCGAGTTCAATCCCGACACGATGCGCACCGAGATGGTCGACTTCTGGGCCGTGGCCTTCTCGCCCTTCGCCGTGGGCAAGTTCTTCCACACCGTCGTCTCCTCATGGATCATCGGCGCCGTCTTCTGCGTCGCCGTCTGCGCCTGGTATCTGCTCCGCAAACGCGAGACGCGGCTGGCCAAGGAGAGTATCAAGATCGGCGCCCTCGTGGGCCTCGTCGCCTCACTCGGAGCCGCCTTCACCGGCCACATCAGCGGTCAGCAGGTGGCCAAGGCCCAGCCGATGAAGCTGGCAGCCATGGAGGCTCTCTACAACGGCGGCACCGATCAGGGCCTGACCGCCCTGGCATGGGTCAACCCGCTCCGTCAGCCCGACTATGTCAACGAGGCGTCGCCGGCACTGAAGCTCGACATGCCCTACGCACTGTCGGTCATGGCCACCAACGACCCGCACGGCTACGTCCCGGGCGTCAACGACCTGCTGGGTGGCTACACCCGGCCTGACGGCACCCGCGAGCCCTCGGCCGACGAGAAGATAGAGCGCGGCAAGATGGCCATCCAGGCCCTGGCCGACTATCGCAAGGCAAAGGCCGACGGTGCCGACGCGTCCACCGTCAGCGCCCTCCTGGCCACGCTCAAGGACAACTTCCAGTACTTCGGCTATGGCTACATCCGCGACAAGTCGGAGCTCGTGCCCTTCATCCCCGTCAACTTCTGGGCCTTCCGCCTCATGGTCGGACTGGGCTGCCTGTTCATCCTCTTCTTTGCCGTCGTCGCCCTGCTCGCCTTCCGCGTGCCGCTGCTGTCGGTCATCACGCGCCGGCTGCTCTCCGCCTTCGGACTGATGGACGAGGCCGACAGCGACGTCCATGGTGCCCAGTCGCTGCCCCGCTGGCTCTGCTGGGTGGCCATCGCCCTGGTGCCCCTGGCCTACGTCTGCTCTGAGAGCGGATGGCTCGTCGCCGAGTTCGGCCGCCAGCCCTGGACCATCCAGGACATGCTGCCCACGTGGGCTGCCGTCAGCGATCTCCACTCCGGGAGCGTCATGCTGACGTTCGTCCTCTTCCTCATCCTCTTCACCACGATGCTGGCCGTCGAGATCAATATCCTGCTGAAGCAGATCAAGCGGGGGCCGGACGAGGAGGAATGAGGTAAAAGTGAATAGTGAAAAGTGAAAAATTTGCTACCGCTATTCACTTGAATATCGTTGAGAGAAATAAAATAGTATTAACAACAAAACATGAAAAGGAGAACTATGTGAGGAGTGCGGAAGCAAATTTTTCACTTTTCACTATTCACTTTTCCCTTTAAACAATATGACCTACACATTCCTGCAACACTATTGGTGGTTCATCGTGTCGCTGCTCGGCGCACTGCTCGTCTTCCTGATGTTCGTTCAGGGAGCCAACTCCATGATACGCTCACTCGGCTGGACCGACGAGGGACGTCGGCTCGTCATCAACTCCACGGGACGCAAGTGGGAGTTCACGTTCACCACACTCGTCACCTTCGGAGGCGCCTTCTTCGCCTCCTTCCCCCTGTTCTACTCGACCTCCTTCGGCGGCGCCTACTGGCTCTGGATGATCATCCTCTTCACCTTCGTCCTCCAGGCCGTCAGCTATGAGTTCCAGAACAAGCTGGGCAACCTGCTCGGCCCCCGCACCTTCCAGTTCTTCCTCGTGCTCAACGGCCTCGTCGGACCGCTGCTCCTCGGCGGCGCCGTGGCCACCTTCTTCGAGGGCTCCAACTTCATCGTCGAGAAGGGCAACATCATCGACGCGGCAGCCCTGACGCCCATCATCAGCCGGTGGGCCAACGCCTCCCACGGACTCGACGCCCTGCTCAATCCCTGGGTGCTCGTCTTCGGACTCGCCGTCGTCTTCCTGGCCCGCACCCTCGGCACGCTCTACGTGATGAACAACGTGGCCGACGAGGACATCCGCTCGCGAGGCTCCGTCCGCCTCGTCGGCACCGCCGTGCCCTTCGTCCTCCTTTTCGTCGCCTATCTCGTCCACCTGCTCCTCAAGGACGGCTATGCCTACACCGCTGACGGCACCATCGTCGTCGAGCCCATGAAGTATCTGCACAACCTGCTCGACATGCCCCTCGTCGCGGCTGTCCTCCTGGTGGGCGTCGTGCTCGTCCTCTGGGGCATCGCCCGCAACACGTTCCAGAACAAGAACGACGGCATCTGGCACGCCGGCGTCGGCACCGTCCTCACCGTGCTCTGCCTGCTGCTCACCGCCGGCTGGAACCATACGGCCTTCTATCCCTCGACGGCCGACCTCCAGTCGTCGCTCACCATCGAGAACGCCTCGTCGAGCTACTTCACCCTCAACACCATGTTCTACGTCTCGCTCCTCATCCCCTTCGTCCTGGCCTACATCGTCTACTGCTGGCGCAAGATCGACGCCCGCAAGCTGACCCGCGAGGAGATCAAGTCCGACCACGCCTACTGAGGACGCATCAAAATAGTCATCTGATGATGATGAACAAGGATTAGCTGATACTGCTGCAAAAGAAGATACAGACCCCACCCCCACCCCCTCCCCTTGAAGGGAGGGGAGTGGCTACCGCACTGCTCGCCGCGGATAACGGCGCAGCAGCTCCCCTCCCTTCAAGGGGAGGGGTTGGGGGTGGGGTCTGTAACTTTTCATATCACATAAAAAATTACTAAAGCGTTCATGCCATCATAGCGCATCGGGGGCATCACTTTTCGGGGAAAAGAAAAACTTTTCCCCGTTTTTTTATTCTTTATTCCCAGTTTTTTTGTAACTTTGCCGTCGGTTCGGGGAGAAATCCGGACCGACAGTAAGCATTCGCTATTATTTCGCGTTCAGCCAAGCAAGCCTAGGAAACTCAATTGGTATAACAAGCACGAAATAATATGTGACAGGTGAGCCGTATTTGGTTCTCTGCTCAACCATGATAGCGATGCAACACGTTAAAAACGTGGTGCATCTGCTGCGAAGAGCAACAAGAATGTAAATAAAGTCTTCTTCATGATTGGTTGGTTTTGTAAATATGGGCAAAGGTAGGAAGGAGAGGATGCACTATTCTGAGAAGCGTACAGGGCGCACACTATAGCCGTAGAAACGGGAGTAGCCGGTGCCCGCGTCGATGCTGCTCGAATAGAAGTACAGGCTCCACGCGTGGCTCGGGTAGCTCTCGTGGAGCGTGCGCGACCAGTAGTAGCCGGAGCCCGGATATTCGAGCGAACTACCGCTGCGGTCCCCTGCTGCGGGAAGGAAAATGGAGTTGCCATTCGACTTGCTGGTAATCAGGCGACCGTTGACACCGTTTTGGGTTGTCCATTCGGTAGTGGTGTAGCTGCTGTTGATGAGTTCTTCGAACTGCTCCTGACTCGGCATGCGCCAGTCACGCCCCCAGTTCACGTAAGCGGCATCGTCCTCCGGATCGAGTTCCTTCTTGTTGTCGGTAAAGCCGTTATTGCCATAACTGCTCTCAGTGCAGTACTTGGTCATTGTAGTCTTAGAGCCATTACACCACTTGTAGGTGCTCCAACCGTACGTGGACTTGGAACTCATCTCACCCCAAGCGATATAGTTGCCATAGTCCTCAGGGCTGCTGGCACCAACATTGCATGTGGCCCACAACGTGCCGCTGGGAAGGCCGAGGTCGACGTAGTCTCGGCCACCAATAGAACCTGATCCATCACGATAATAGTAGATATAGGTATCCGTGTTATAATTGGCAGCCAGCAGATAGCGTCCCTTCTCCACTTCGCCCAGTACAATCGTCTTGACAGGCTTGCCTTGGCTATCGAAGAACATGAGCGTGCCTTGATAAGGGCGGAACTTGTAGGTTGCGAACTCAGGTAAGTTGGTGCTGCCATCTTCATTCAGGGTAAATGACGAGCCACCAGATGATTTCCATCTGCCCACCACCAGTGTGTTGTCCACCATGTAGGGATCGCCCCCAATGCCGATGGTCTGTTTGGGAGCATTGCCCAGGATTACGTCTACTACGCTCACGGCATCAGTGATGGTGAGCTCTTTGTCGTCGTTCATGTCGCCCTTCACGATGGTCTGGGCGTTCATGGCTGTTGCTGCGAAGAGCAACATCAGGGTAAAGAAAGCTTTTCTCATAGTTCTTTTTTTGATATTGTTGTTGTTAATCATTCCCTAAGGCTGCACCTGTAACGACACGAAAAGTGCTAGCCACCTTGTTTCCCTTTACTGGAAGGCCCTGGAATAGCCCGCGATAAGGAGGGAAGAGGCAGGCTCGCACGATGACTGTATCGGAGTGACTCACGCGCCGTAATGTCGGACAGCAAGAGACTGCCTGAGCACCATCGGATATCGTGATACGTCTTCTCATAGACTCTCGTCTTAGGTCTGGTCATTGAATAGAAACTGTCCGGAAACAAAAAAGGCATGGGAGAATCCACTCTCGCCCATCCCTGCATTCAGGCCTTCGCATTGCCCCCATACAAGGATAAGCAACGCAGCCAGCCCACGCCAAGTGAATTATATATGCCACTACTGGCTATACATCAATACATATAGCCACAATGGGGATATAAAACACCCACGCAGACGCTTACCGTTGCATCACCTCTGTGTATGGTTTCAAGTTTGCGAAGTTTGAACTCACAGAACGGTAACGTTCGTAAACGCCTTTCCGAGACCCGCCCTACAACAGCTAAGGCCTCATTCCATCGATGTCTTTTGACCCGCCCTGTACCTCTGGGGACTGGCTTGGTCGGGGCAAAGATACGAACTTTTCCTGAAACGACCAAAGAAAATAGAGAAAAACTGGGAAGTGACGTGTGAAGAACAGAAAGATGAGGCCGCACTCGCCAGCCCGCGGTTTAATTCGGAATAATTTTTACAACCATGCGCCACATCTATGAAAAAGCGGCGCTTCTCGGTCAGAGAAGTGCCGCTTTTTGAGTCGAAAAGGACCGCTTCTCGCATCGAGAAGCGCCGCTTCTCTTCTTCGCGACCATAAAATCCCTGAAAACCAATGACTTGTGATTTATTGACAAAATAGTCAGAATTTTTCTTACAAACAGAACACAAAAGAAAATATAATATTTAGCAACATGGTGATAAATGCCCGAGATTTCCAACGCCCCCCTGCCCCCCTCTAATCTTAGAGGGGGAATTGGATACCACCGCAGGAGCAGATACTTAGAGGGGGGAGCAGGAGCAGATGCTTAGAGGGAGGAGTTGAGTAGATGAGCGCAGTGACAACAGCGGAGGCGGGCGGCATGCACGCTATCTGACTCCCCCTCTAAGATTAGAGGGGGCTGGGGGGCGTTGACTGCTGCCGGGAACTTATCACCGCATTAAGTTATTCATTGTACATTGTTCATTATTCTTCGTTCATATCAATTATAGTGATAAATGCTGAGATTTCAACGCCCCCCTACCCCCCTCTAATCTTAGAGGGGGAGTTGGTTACCACCGCAGGAGCAGATGCTTAGAGGGGGAGTTGGATACCACCGCAGGAGTAGATGCTTAGAGGGGGAGTTGGATACCACCGCAGGAGCAGATGAGCGCAGTGACAACAGCGGAGGCGGGCGGCATGCACGCTATCTAACTCCCCCTCTAAGATTAGAGGGGGGCAGGGGGGCGTTGAAAATCTCGGGCATTTATCACCGCATTGAGTAATATTTTGTGGGGGGGTATGTCCTTATTCTAAGCTGCAGCCCTTGTCCCCAGATGGATGTGCAAAAAAATGAAGCGGATGGTCTGCACAGACCATCCGCTTCATTATTGACATGCCCTCGTTGGCATTAGTCCAATTTCCTGGCCGTCAGAATGCGACACCGAATCCGACGGATAGGCGCTGGGGGCCTATGAAGTCGGAGAGGTCTTTCTGGAGGGTGAAGCGATACTGATAGCTGACGCGGAGGGCGAAGAAGCTGTACTTGATGCAGATTCCGCCGACGGGTGAGATGGCGGGGGCGAAGTTGATGTGCCGCTCGGCCTCATCGCGCTCCTCCGGGTCGTTGAGGAACATGTCCTTGTCGAGGTCAGAGTCGTTGCGGGCCAGGCCCTTCGCGTTAGGATAGTGCTTCTCCGAGCCGCTGTTCTCCTTGTACTTGCCGTAGTACATCTTGCCGGTGAATCCGGGTCCGAAGAAGATCCAGACGGGGTTGGCTATCTTGACGGTCCAGCCGAAGCCGACGTTGAACTCGGGGAACTTCTCGTCGCCGTAGCGGCACTCGGAGCGGACGGCGTCGAACACCTTGGGGCTGATGTCGAGGGAGAAGAATCCGCCGACCTTGTGCATGTTGTACTTACCGTAGGAGAATCCGTAGGGCACGTCCTTGCGATATTCGTAGGTGAAGACGCGGGCGTGGTCCTTCTTCGTCGTCTGGCTCATCGTGATATAGTTGAGGCGGTCGGTGGCCAGTGCCTTCTGGTTGCAGTCGTCGTTGATGACGCGCTGGTAGAGCTCCTTGGCCTTGTCGTAGGCGCGCTCGTTGAAGTAGAACTCGGCCTGGGTGAAGGTGACGTCGCAGTCCTGGCGGAAGTTGCGCATGCAGAGGGCGTAGCGCTCGGAGGCATAGCGGTCGTTGGGGTTGAGGGCTTGCATGGCGTCGTAGTAGTCGGCAGCCTTGCGATAGTCGAGCAGGTTGAAGGCCTGGTCGCCCTGACGTCGGAGGGCGAGGATGGAGTCGACGAGCTGTATGTTGCGGTCGTTCTCCTGCATGTCGACGTCGCTGCACTGGCGGGCCACGACGAACTGGTTGCGCGCCTCGTCGTAGTTCATGTTCTTGAACTCGAGGACGCCGCGATTGCGGTGCTCACGGTAGCAGCCTGCATCGACGAGGGCGTTGGGGTCGGTGAGCTCGAGCGAGACGATCTGCTTGGGCTGCAGCTCGAGTGCATGCTCGACGGTGATGTAGCCCGGCGACATGATCGAGAGGATGCGCCCGCGATAGCGGTTGCCCGTTGGGAAGGCGATGTAGTAGACGGAGTCGGAGCCCTGCAGGTCGGTGCGGAAGGGCACGACGCGCTTGTCCATGGTCGAGGAGAACTTCAGGGGGATGCTGGCATGACATCTGACGATGACGGCGGCTTCGCCTGCGTCGCTGGAATAGACGTCGTTGGGTTGCGACACGTCCTTCACTTCCAGCACGTTCTGGGCGTTGGCTGCCATGGTGGTGGCCATGAGGGCCACGAAGAGGAATAGTTTTCTTAGCATAGCGGTATTTAGTTCATTGTACATTATTCATTATACATTGTTCATTGTACATTGTACATTGTACATTGTTCATTGTACATTGTTCATTGTCTAACAATTCGGAAGGATCCGAGGTGATAGACGTCCTCGCGCTTGGTCACGACGTTGCCGGCCTGGTCCTTGAAGGGCTGCCAGGTGCGCACCTGGATGAGGGGCTGGTTGTCGTCGCGGAAGTCGACGAGCAGGAAGAGATAGCCCTCGTCGCTGTAGCGGTCGGTGTGCCAGTACTGCTTGAGTGTGACGCCGTAGATGTCGTCGTACTTGGGATGCTGCATCACCTCGATCTCGTCGAACTTGACGTTGATGTACTTCGTGTTCTTGAAGACGGAGGAGAGGCGCCCGAGGTATTCCTGCTTCGACTGCTTGATGTAGACCACCTTGTTGTTGTAGAGCGTCATGCGGTCGATGTCGGTGTTGGGTTTCTCGCTGACGACGCGCCCGGTGATGATGAGGGCCTTGTCGCTGAAGACCCTGGTGAGCAGGTCGATGTCCTTGCGGTTGTAGGCAGTGCGGAAGTTCTCGACGAAGTCGATGATGACCTGGCGGCGGGCATAGTCGATGTCCGACGCCTTCTCGGCCATGATCATGTCGTAGCGGTGCATGTCGATGGCGATGGAGACGTTGCTGATCTTGCCCTCGGGGGTGAAGTCGACGGTCAGTTCCTGGCGCGCCTCGTCCTTGGCCGCCTCGACCATGTCGACGGGTATGCCACGCACCTGATAGCCTGCCGATGTGCGTAGGCAGCGGCCCATGATGTTGACGGGCGGGAAGATCATGGCGCTGCTCTTCCATACGAGGCTGAGGCTGCGGATGGCGTCGGGGGTGAAGTTGTCCTTCGACAGCTTCAGGTTGCGCTGCTGCTGGCTGGCTGCGGTGTTGAAGGTGGCGAGCATCGTCGCGACGTTGTTTTCCATGACGCCCCGCAGCCGGGCGTCGTCCATGCCCTCGACGATGCGGAACAGGCTGTCGGCCCGTACCGTCGTGGCGGCCAGCACGAGCATGAGTAGGGCCGCCATGAGGACTTTTGCATTGATAATGGTTTTCATATTGACTGTTGGTTATTTTTTCCGTTCTGTAAACACGTTGAGCACGCCGTTCTGCGGGATGTTGGTGTAGAGGTCGGCCGTCAGCATGCCGTCGGGGCGGGTCAGCTGGTTCATGGCGACGCGGAGCTCGAGCATGTGGATATAGTTGAGGCGACGCTGATGGAAGACGAGCACGGCCCGCATCTCGTCTCTGGTGACGGCGTTGACGCTGCAGTAGCTGTCAGTGGTGCGGCCCAGCACGTCGAAGAGGGTCTGCATGGGCATGATGATGGTGGGCACGGCGCCGCCGTACTGATGATGGTGGAGGGTCAGCAGATGGCGGTTGTCAGCGACGCGGTTCATCAGCAGGTTGACGAGCGACTCCACGGGATAGCGGCCGTCGAAGATGGGGGTCCACTCGCGGTCGGCCTGGCGCAGATAGACGTCGGAGCGCAGCGAACTGACCTGGAAGGAGTCGCCGCGCAAGACGTAGACGCCCTGCTCGGCCGTCTCCTCGAGCCGCTCGGCGCGGACGATGAGCTCGGGGTGCCAGTTCTCGACCTCGTGCTGCGCACTGAGTTCCTGGAACACCAGCTTGTCGGCATCGGCCTTGTCGGTGGCCTGTGCTGCGACGTGGAGCGTGGCCGCGAGCAGCACGAGGCAGGTGGTGAGTGCGAGTCGCATCATGTTCATTTGACGTGGAGTGTTTTCTTGTAGAGGCCTGTCTTCATCGCCTTGCGCCCGCCGCGGATGGGGTTCATCAGGATGCTGAAGTCGACGGGCTCCAGGCTCGAGACGAGCACGAAGGTCTCATTGTCGTAGTTGCCTTTCTCGAAGATGAAGGGCTCCGACTTGAACGCCACGGTGCTCAGGGGCGGCACGAGCAGATGGGCGCACGTGGCGGCCGAGTCGACGGGCAGGACAAGATACTTGCCGCCCTGGTCGTCGATGTCGAGCACGTTGACGTAGAGGGCCTCGTCGGAGTGGTTATGCACGCGGACGTAGCAGCCCGTGCCGGCCGGCACCTGCCCTTCGACGAGGTAGCCCGTGTCGCAGGAGACGAGGTCGAAGCTGACGTCGAACTCGCTGCCGATCTGCGTGTCGGGCGCACAGAGGTATTGCTCGGTGGTGACGCCTGTGCCCTGGGGCAGCAGCTGCGTGAGGCTGGCCACGAGCATGGAGTCCTGCGAGGCGGAGCGATAGGAGGTGGCCGTCACCTGCATGTAGGTGTCAGGGTGCGACATCTTCGTGCTGCCGCTGTCGAAGAGCTGTTTCACCATATAGCTCATGTACTGGCGCGAGACGTGCTTGGCCCTGCTGCGGGTCTTCTCGACGAGCTCGCCGACGGTGTGGGTGCCCTCAGAGGCGAAGTAGTAGGTGCGGCTGTTCTTCTCGTCGAGCACGGTGACGGCCGTCTCCGGCCCGATCATCAGGCGTGTGGCGGTGGTGATCTGCTGGCGGGCGGTCAGTGGCGACGTGCCCTTGCCCTTGACGATCTTGGCTGAGCCGACGACGGAGTAGACCGTATAGGTCTGTGCCACGACGGTGCCGATGGCGACGGCCATGAGGCAGAAGAGCGTTGCAATGATTCTATTCTTCATAGATAAAGATGTTGAAGTGTTCCATTCCGTTGGGATTGATGAAGATGGGCGTCTGCTTGAAGTTGGTCAGACGGCGCACCTCCTTGTAGAGGTACATCTCGAGCACCTGCGTCGAGAGGCCCTCGTCGAACTGCTGGCGGGCGCCGCCGTTGAAGGCCTGCACGAGGGCCTTGGTGAAGGCGCCGTTGCCCCATTGGGTGTCCTCCTTCGACTTGGTGTCGCTGGCGCTCGAGGCGTAGAGCATGATGCCGTTCTTCGTGCGACGGAGCTGCTCTACGAAGTGGCTGGCGGCAGCCGAGCGGCTGCCCTCGAGCAGAGCGGCCGAGAAGCAGGCGTCGGCAAAGACGATGAGCTTGCAGTTGATGTCGTCGGCCATGTTGCGGAAGTCGGCTGCGCTGAAGCAGTTGTAGAGCTTGTCGGTGGTGCCTCCGTAGGGCATGAAATAGAAACGGTCGCGCTCGTCGCGGAATCCATGGCCCGCATAATAGAAGATACAGACGTCGTTGGGCGTGGTCTCCTGCTGGAGCCACTCCATGGCCTCGAAGATGTCGGCGCGGGTGGCCTCGGCGTTGGTCAGCAGCTTCACCTGCACGTCAGCGAAGGGCAGCCCTTTCTTCTTGGCCACCACGTCGGCGAAGTCGCTGGCGTCCTTGGTGGCCAGCTTGAGGGGCTGCAGCTTCTCGTCGTTGTAGTCGCCCACGCCGATGGCGACGCAGAACAGTCGGGGCAGGTCGCCCTGAGCGACGTTCTCGCGGATGAGGCGTATGCTGACGGGCTCGCTGTTGCCTGCCTCATTGGAGGCATAGAGCGTGACGGTGCAGTCGCTGTTGGGCACCTCCACGTCGATGCTGTTGGCCTGGCGTACGGCGCGGGTGTCGAGTTCTTTCTTCATGCCGTTGACGAGGGCCGTCACCTTGGTGCTGCCCTCCAGTCCGTCGGCCAGCAACTGATACTTCACCTTCACCACGTCCGTATGGAAGAACGACTGGTCCTTGGGGAAGAGAATCTTCAGCACGGGGGCCGCCTTCTTGGGCTCCTGGCCAGGAGGATAGAGGATGAGGGGCTCGCGCTGGGCTGTCGCCTGGGCGGTTTCAGTGGCCGGCGTCGCTGGAGCGGCGGGTTCGGCCGTCGATGGCTTGGCCTCAGCAGCGACGGGCTCGGGCTTCAGGTCCTTGCGCTCCGTCAGTGGGCCGTCGAGCACGAGATCGATCTGACCTAAGTCTGGGGCAATCGTCTCGGAGGCATCTGTCTGAGGGGTGGCAGGCGTTGCAGGTGTTGCAGGTTTGGCGGGCGTTGCGGGCTGGGCAGGCGTCGCTGGCGTAGCGGGCTGGGCGGCAGACTGCTTCGAGGCCAGTTCGAGCCATCGCCGGCTCTCGGCCTCGTTCTGCTCGAAGAGGATGCCCTTCTCGTAACATTCGGCCAACGTCTTCTGGGCCTCCACATAGCCATGCCGGGCTGAGGCGAGGAGCCACTGCTGCGCCTTGTCGTAGTCGCGCGGCACGCCGTGGCCCTCCATGTAGCAGTAGGCCAGGTTATACTCCGCCTGCGGGTAGCCCTGGGCCGCGGCGCGCTTGAACCACATGGCTGCCGAGGGATAGCTCTGGTCGATGCCTTCGCCCGTATAGAGGGCATAACCGAGATAGAACTGCGCCTCGACGATATGGAACTCGGCCGCCTTGAGGTAGTAGCCCACCGCCACGTCGTAGTAGCCGCGGGCGTAGTTGTCGTTGGCCTTCTTCAGCCAGGCGCGGCCCTCCGTCTCGAAGTCGTCGGCCCAGCCGGCGGCCAGGGCCATCAGCGTGACGAGCAGTATGGAAAGGATTCTTCTTGTCATTGGTAGTAAATAGATTTCTCAGCCAGTCGGCGGCGCCACTTCGTCAGCGGGCCGCGCACGATGAACATATATTGCAGCCGGCCCTCCTCGACCAGGGCCATGCCCAGGAGCGGATAGAGCAGGTCGACCTCATAGTCGAGATAGACGAAACTGATGAACGACAGCCAGACGAAGAGGGCCGTCAGTCCGAAGTAGAAGAGCTTCAGCACGTAGCTGTAGGTCGAGGGATAGCGCTGGCGGATGCGCCATCCGGCCCAGGCACAGAACATGCAGACGACGAAGGCGAGCAGGAAGCTGGTCGTGCCGCTCATCGTGCGCACCGTCGGGTGGTCGATGTAGGACAGCGTGGAGTAGGCCTGGATCACCATGCCCGGCTTCTTGCCGATGGGCGTGATGTGCTTGTCGGCCTCCTCGTCGAGGGCGCCAAGGATGACCACCTTGTCGCGCAGCAGGTCGGCATGGCTGGCGACGCTGTCGCAGTCGATGACGTGGAAGTCGAGGTCGCTGTAGACGATGAGGCGCTGGTCCGTGTCCTCAGCTTGAGGCTCACGCCCCAGATAGCGGCAGGCGGCCAGATAGGGCATCGACCAGACCAGCGTGTCGCCCAGGTGCTGCGTCAGCGTGTAGAGCCTGACGCTGCCGCCCGGATGGGTCTGCAGGATGTTGCTGTAGCCCCAGACGAAGTCGGCCGCATCGCTGAAATATGACTTGACGCTGCCTCGGAAGGCGGCGCGCTCAGGGTCGTAGTCGACCAGCTTGAATGAGAACACATCGTCGGCAGCGCCCTCGACGACGGCATCCGTCAGCGGCATGTCGTCGCTCAGGTCGGCATTGGGGCGCTGGAACACGAGGTCGACCATCAGCACCCGCGGTTGGCAGGCGTTGATGTCGCTGATAGTGCGTGCGATGTCGCTGCGCCGCGTCTGCTTGGTCATGTCCACCAGCACGATCTTGTCGCTGAAGGCCCTGTCCTTCTCGCCGCCACGCAGCATCTCGAAGTAGACGTCAGTCATCTTGAAGTCCTCGAGGGCCTGCTTCAGGGGGTTAAAGATGCTCAGGTTGAGCGATGCCAGCCACAGCACGTAGCCCAGAACGAAGACCACGAGGCAGACCAGCAGGTGGTCCCACCATTGGCTTGACACTTTTCTCATCTTTCGCCTTTTTTATTCAGATTTGTTAATTCCAATAGCCATTCGTCGTCAGAAAGTAGCTGATCTGACGCTTTGAGGCTACAAAAATAGCAAAAAGAATGTATACATATATTATATATAGGTAATAAAGTTTAAATCTATAACAAACATTAACACAACGCGCCCCGTACGGCCTTCTTCCTCAAAGCGACGCCTCGTGCTGGACGAAGGACCGCTTTGAGGGTCGCAAAGGACCGCTTTGAAGGCCGCAAAGGACCGTTTCGAGGGCCACGAAGTGCCGCTTTGTTTTTCTACTTCTGCGCGTCGCGGTCGTAGTGGGGCATCTCGTCAGGCAGGACGAAGGAGAACTCGACGAGTCCGCGCACCTCGCCGTCCTCGCGCCAGGGGGTCTGGAAGATGAGCTTGCGCCGCCCTTGCTTGGTGATGGTGTAGGCGTGGCTCTCGCCGGATTCGAGCATATGGCGGATGATGGCCTGCGAGCGCTCGCTGTGGCACGGCATCATCGATTGGCCGACCATTGACTGTCCGTCGCGGTTGAAGGTCTCGCGCGAACGCTTGTTCATGTAGACGACGGTGCCCTCAGCATCACATACGGTGATGGCGCCGTCGATGTCTTCTGCCCAGTTGAATTGTTGCATAGTCATGTGTGATTAGTTTCAGGAATTTAGGAATGATGAGTGCAAAGGTACGAGAAAAAAAGTAAAAATGGTAAAAACTTCCGCATTATTTGCATATTGCGTTTCGTTTTTTATTCGTATTTTTGCACCGTCCAACTATCATATTTACGCTTATGAAGAGAATCATGACATGGATGGCGGCCGCGATGTTGAGCATCGGAGTCGGCGCACAAGTGACAACCACTAAAACAAATGAGGATATGAAAGTAAAGGAAGTTGACTTCAGCGTATGGCCTAAGGGCGAGCCCAACACAGCCTACGCCAAGTATTTCACAGGCAACAGCTACCTGGCCCCGATGGGCGGCCAGGAGGGCGGACTGGTGAACGTGACGTTCGAGCCGCGCTGCCGCAACAACTGGCACGTGCATCACAAGTCGGTGCAGGTGCTCGTCTGCGTGGCCGGCCACGGATGGTATGTCGAGGAGGGCAAGCAGCCCGTGGCGATGCACCCCGGTTCCGTCGTCGCCATACCTGCCGAGGCCAAGCACTGGCACGGCGCCGCCCGCGACTCGTGGTTTCAGCACCTGACCTATATGACGCACGTCGAAGAGGGCGCCTCCAACGAATGGCTCGAGGCCGTCAGCGACGCGGAGTACGACAAGCTGCCGGCCAGCCAGGAGCTGCTCAGCCAGACCGACCCTGAGTTCGCGGAGCGATTTGAGGCGTTTGCCTTCGGCGAGGTGGTCAGCGAGGTGAAGGCCCGACTGGACGACCGCACGCGCCACATCGGCTATCTGGCCACGCTGCTGGGCTGTCAGGGCATCGACGAATATCGTGAGATGCTGCCCCAGGCCCTCGACCATGGCGTCACGCCCGTCGAGGCGAAGGAGATTGTCTATCAGGCCACGGCCTACCTAGGACTGGGTCGTGTGCGCCCGTTCCTGACGGCCACCAACGACATCCTGCGCCAGCGAGGCGTCGCCCTGCCCCTCGAAGGTCAGGCCACGACGACGGCCGCCAACCGCCGCGAGCGGGGCACGGAGGCGCAGGTGGGCTGCTTCGGCGAGGGGATGCGCGACTTCTGGAAGTCGGGTCCTGCCGATGCCCCACACATCAACCTCTGGCTGGCCGATAACTGCTTCGGCGACTACTATACGCGCGGCGGACTCGACCTACGGATGCGCGAGCTGATCACCTTCTGCTTTCTCGCTGCCCAAGGCGGCTGCGAGCCTCAGCTGAAGGGCCACATCGCAGGCAACTACCATGTGGGCAACACGAAGGAGATGCTCATCGCCGTCGTCAGCGCCGACCTCCCCTTCATCGGCTATCCGCGCACGCTCAACGCCCTCAACTGCATCCGCGAGGTGAAGTAATATAAGCTAAACATAACCCTACGACAATGAAACACTTAATCCTGTCGGCCATGCTCGCAGCCGGAGTGCTCGCGGCATGCCATCAGCCAAAGAACGACCAACAAACCAACAAAGAAGATATGACACAACTGACACTGACGCAGGAGTGGGACAAGGTGTTCCCCCTGAGCGACAAAGTGAACCACCGCAAGGTGACGTTTGAAACACAGTATGGGCTGACGCTCGCCGCCGACCTGTATACACCCCTCAACGCCCCCGAGGGGGAGAAACTGGCTGCCATTGCCGTCAGCGGCCCCTTTGGCGCCACCAAGGAGCAGTCGAGCGGACTCTACGCCATGCGGATGGCGGAGCGCGGCTTCGTGGCGCTGGCCTTCGACCCCTCCTACACGGGCGAGAGTAGCGGTGAGCCGCGCCGGACGGCCTCGCCCGACATCAACACCGAGGACTTCATGGCCGCCGTCGACTACCTCGCACAGCTGCCTGACGTCGACGCTGAGCGCATCGGCATCATCGGCATCTGCGGATGGGGCGGCATCGCCCTCAACGCGGCCGCTGCCGACACCCGCATCAAGGCCACCGTCGCCTCGACGATGTATGACATGACGCGCGTCAGCGGCAACGGCTATTTCGACGCCAACGACAACGAGGCCGACCGCCATGCCGCGCGTGAGGCCATGAGCCGCCAGCGCCTCGCCGACCCGAAGGCCATGGCCGGCGGTGTCGTCGACCCCCTGCCTGACGACGCCCCGCAGTTTGTCAAGGACTATTTCGACTACTACAAGACGCCACGCGGCTACCACCAGCGCAGCGGCAACTCCAACGACGGATGGCGCGTCATCGGCACGCAAGCCTTCAGCAACGCCCGCTTCCTCTACTACATCAACGAGATCCGCTCGGCCGTCCTCGTCATGCACGGCGAGAAGGCCCACTCGCGCTACTTCGGCGAGGCTGCCTATAAATATATGGTGGAGGGCAAGGCCGAGGGCTACAACACAACGGTGAAGCCCAACCCCGTGCCTGAGAACAAGCAGCTGCTCATCATCCCCGGCGCCTCCCACTGCGACCTCTACGACGGCGGCTTCACTGAGGCTCAGGGCAAGGGCGAGCCGAAGAACCTGATTCCATGGGACACGCTGGCCGAATTCTTCGCTAAGAACCTTTAGGGAGGTGAAAGATGAAAGTGAAAGATTAAAGAAACAAAAAATTGGAAGCCTGTTGGCCCGAGGATGCCAAATTATTGCTACCTTTGCACAATCATTGACTTCCGCTGGCGACAAACAGCGGAGACCACACGAGTAAGGAATGATTGTTTGTATTGCAGAGAAACCCAGCGTAGCACAAGACATCGCACGCATCATCGGAGCTAACTATCGCAAGGACGGCTACTGGGAAGGTAATGGCTACCAGGTGACATGGACGTTCGGCCACCTGTGCGAGCTGAAGATGCCGGAAGACTACACGCCGATGTGGCGGACGTGGAGTCTTTCGGCATTGCCTATGATACCGCCCAAGTTCGGCATCCGGCTGAAGGAGGACGAAGGCATCAAGAAGCAGTTTGCCATCATTGAGCAGCTCTTCCGCGCGGCCGACGGCATCATCAACTGCGGCGACGCCGGCCAGGAGGGTGAGCTCATCCAGCGGTGGGTGATGCAGAAGGCACAGGTGACGTGCCCCGTGCGGCGCCTGTGGATCTCGTCGATGACTGACGAGGCCATCCGCGAGGGCTTTGCCACGCTCAAGGACCAGAGCGAATACCAGTCGCTCTACATGGCTGGCCTGTCGCGCGCCGTGGGCGACTGGCTCCTGGGCATCAATGCCACGCGCCTCTACACCATCAAGTACGGCCAGAACCGCCAGGTGCTCTCCATCGGCCGCGTGCAGACGCCCACGCTGGCCCTCATCGTCAACCGCCAGAAGGAGATCGACACGTTTAAGCCGGAGCCCAACTGGGTGCTGGCCACCGTCTATCGCGACACGACCTTCACTGCCACGAAAGGCAAGTTCACCAGCAAGGAGGAGGGCGAGGCGGCCTTCAAGACCATCGAGGGACGCCCCTTCACCATCACCGACGTGCAGAAGAAGCAGGGCCGCGAGGCGCCGCCCTCGCTCTACGACCTGACGTCGCTGCAGGTCGACTGCAACAAGAAGTTCGGCTTCTCGGCCGACCTGACCCTACAGCTCATCCAGCAGCTCTACGAACTGAAGCTGACAACCTATCCGCGCGTCGACACCACATTCCTGCCTGACGACGTCTATCCCAAGTGTCCGCAGACGATGAACGGCCTGTTCCAGGTGCGCTTCGGCGGCCAGGCGCCTTATGCCGAGCTGGTGCGCCCCCTCGGGGGCAAGCAGCTGCCGAAGTCGAAGAAGGTGTTCGACTCGTCGAAGGTGACCGACCACCACGCCATCATCCCCACGGGCCAGATTCCCGGCCCCCTGACCGACCTGCAGCAGAAGGTCTACGACCTCGTCGCACGCCGCTTCATTGCCGCCTTCTATCCCGACTGCCGGTTTGCACAGACGACGGTGCTGGGGGAGGTAAAAGCTGAAACGCAGCCCTCGGCCCCCTCCAACCTCCCCCAACTGGGGGAGGCTGCTGCGCCAATGGAATCCGACGGAGAAGCCTCCCCCAGTGGGGGGAGGTTGGAGGGGGCCGAGCCAGTGGTCTTTAAGGTGACAGGCAAGACCATTCTCGACCCGGGCTGGCGCACCGTTTACATGAAGGATGCGCAGACTGATGACGAGGACGAGAAGAAGAAGGAGGAGGAAGAACGCACACTGCCCGCCTTCGTGAAGGGCGAGAGCGGCCCGCACCAGCCGACGCTGACAGAGAAGTGGACCACGCCCCCACCCTACTACACCGAGGCGACGCTGCTGCGCGCCATGGAGACCGCCGGCCGACTCGTCGACGACGAGGAGCTGCGCGCCGCCATGAAGGAGAACGGCATCGGCCGCCCCTCGACGCGCGCCGCCATCATCGAGACGCTCTTCAAGCGCCATTATATCAGAAAGGAGCGCAAGCGCCTCGTGGCCACGCCCACGGGCATCGAGCTCATCGACCTCATCCACGAGGATCTGCTCAAGAGCGCCGAGCTGACAGGCATCTGGGAGAAGAAGCTGCGCGACATCGAAGCCAACAAATATGAGCCCGCCCAGTTCATTGGCGAGCTGAAGGAACAGGTGACGGAGATCGTCCGGCAGGTCATCGCCGACCAGTCGAACAGGCATGTGGCGGCCGCACCAGAGACCCCAAAAGGCTCAAAAGGCCCGAAAGACCCGAAAGCCCCAAAAGCCCCCCCTACGGCCCCCGAGGGGGCTTCTATAGACACAGCCCAGAAAAAAGCAAAGAAGAAAGAAGCAAAGAAAAAAACGCCCAAGTCGGCCTCCAAAACTATAGAAGCCCCCTCGGGGGCCGTAGGGGGGGCCTCGCCCTCGGGGGCCGTAGGGGGGGCTTCTCCCCTCGTCGGCCAGCCTTGTCCCCTCTGCGGCCAGGGCCACATCATCCGCGGCAAGACGGCCTACGGCTGCTCACGATGGAAAGAAGGATGCACATGGCGGCAGCCCTTTACACAATAAATCCGTCGACACTGCGTTATTATTGGGTATGCGTAACATCTGCAGCATCATCTCATGGATTGTCATAGCCGTCGTCATGGCCTCATGTGGGGCCGACTCGGCTATGAAGAAGGGCGACAAATATTTCGCCCTGGGCGAATACTATGACGCTGCGACCCAATACAAGAAAGCTTATTCTCAGACACCTTCCAAGGACCGGCCCCTGCGCGGACTGCGGGCCCTGCGCATGGCCGACTGCTACCGCCGCATCAACCACACGCAGCGGGCCATCGCCGCCTACAACAATGCGGTGCGCTTCAAGCAGGCCGACACTCTCTCCATGTTCCACCTCGGACAGCTGCTGCTGAAGAACGGCTCCTACAAGGAGGCCGAACGGACGTTCAGCGAGCTGCTCGACCCGGCCTACGCCTCGACCCTGTCGGACCAGACCGTGCAGCTCATCCGCAACGGCCTCGAGTCGGCCCGCAAGGCCCCGCAGTGGAAGGCCAACGCGGAGTTCTCGGGCTACACGGTGAAGCGGCAGGACTTCTTCAATTCGCGCCGCTCGGAATATTCGCCCATGCTCTGCGGCGACGACTACGACCAGCTCTTCTTCTCCAGCACACGCAACGACGCCAAGGGCGACGAGCTCAGTGGCATCACCGGCACGAAGAATGCCGACATCTTTGTCGCCGTGAAGGACGACAAGGGCAAGTGGGTCAAGCCCGAAGCCATCGACAGCGAGCTCAACAGCGACGAGGACGAGGGCGCCTGCGCCTTCACCCCCGACGGCAAGACGATGTATCTGACCATCTGTAAGACTGACCCGCAGTATCCGCGCTACGCCCAGATAGCCACGTCGCAGCGCAGCGACGCCTCGTGGGGCAAGGCGACGGTGCAGGAGATCACCCGCGACACGCTCTCCGCCTTTGCCCATCCTGCCGTCTCGCCCGACGGCATGTGGCTCTACTTCGTCAGCGACATGCCCGGCGGCATGGGCGGCTACGACATCTGGCGCATCCAGCTGACGTCGAAGGGCATGGTGGGACTCGAGAATGTCGGCGAGCCCGTCAACACGCCCGGCAACGAGATGTTCCCCACGTTCCGCCCCAACGGCGACCTCTACTTCTCCTCCGACGGACATCCCGGCATGGGCGGACTCGACATCTTTATTGCGAAGCCCGTACAAAGTGAGGAGTTGAGCAACCAATATGAACTGGAGCATCCCGGCTATCCGCTGAACTCCGCCGGCGACGACTTCGGCATGACCTTCGAGGGGCTGCACAACCGCGGCTACTTCTCGTCGAACCGCGGCGACGCCCGCGGATGGGACCACATCTACTCCTTCGAGAAGCATGAGGTGATACAGACCGTCAAGGGATGGGTCTACGAGCAGGACGGCTACGAGCTGCCCGCCGGACTGGTCTACATGGTCGGCAACGACGGCACCAACCTGAAGCTCAACGTCAAGGGCGACGGCTCCTTCGAACAGGAGATACAGCCGGGCGTCGACTACGTCTTCCTCGGCACCTGCAAGGGATTCCTCAACCATAAGGAGGAGCTGCGCGTCGACTCGGTCAAGGAGTCGCAGGAGTATGTCCTGCAGTTCCCCCTGGCCTCCATCACGGCCCCCGTGCTCATCGACAACATCTTCTACGACTTCGACAAGGCCACCCTGCGCCCAGAGTCGACCGAGGCCCTCGACCGCCTCATCGCCCTGCTCAATGAGAACCCCAACGTCACCATCGAGCTGTCGGCCCACACCGACCAGCGCGGCTCCGACCAGTATAACGAGCGGCTGTCGCAGCGCCGTGCCGAGAGCGTCGTCAACTACCTCATCGAGCACGGCATCGCCCAGGACCGACTGACGCCCGTGGGCTACGGCGAGCAGCGCCCGAAGACGATCAAGAGGAAGCTGACCGAGAAATACGACTGGATGAAGGAGGGCGACGTGCTCACCGCCGAGTATATCGCGGCGCTCGACGACGAGGAGAAACAGGAGATCTGTCACCAGCTGAACCGCCGCACCGAGTTCATCGTCCTGCGCACCACCTACGGCATGTTCAATGCCGACGGCACCGTCAAGGAGGAGGTCACGAAGCCTGCCAACGACCAGCAAGAGTCGACGTCCTTCGACGACGACTTCCTCTTCTGAGCTCTTGACATCAAGACTTTTCTGACATCAAGACATCAAGACATTATAATTATTCTGACAACAAGACAACAAGACAATAGGACACCCGCTCGTGACTGCAAATACAGCCGAGCGGGTGTCTTGTTGTCTTGATGTCAGACAATTCTTGATGTCAGAAGAATCCTGATGTCCTGTCGTCACAGGATCTTGATGTCAAGGATATGTTCGCGGCGGAGGATCTCTTCGATGATGAGGATTGTGGCCAAGCCGAAGCATATCCACAGCTGTGCCACGTGGCCCGTCGTGGGCAGGGTCGCCATCGCGCTCAGGCCCCACGCCAGGAGCGACTGCCATCCGCCGAGCAACGTGAAGAGCAGGAGGCCAGCGACGATGCAGGCTGCCGTCCACAGCCGCGACAGTCGCAGGCTACGGTCGGGCAACCGTCGCATGACGCGCTCCGTGAAGCCGTCGTCGTCCAATTCCACTTGTCGGGCTGCCTGGAAGAACTGCTCCAACAGCCGCTCGTCTTGATTATTTTCCATCATAGCCATTTTTCTTTAAAAATGTTGCGAGCCGCTCCTTGCCCCGTCTCAGGTGCGACTTCACTGTGTTGGCCGGCATCCCCATGATGTCGGCAATCTCGTCGATGGCATAGCCGTCGATGAGCTGCAGGGTGACGCAGGTGCGCTCCTCGGCGCGGAGCAATGAGAGGGCGCGATGGATGTCCAGGGCCCCCTCCAACCTCGCGGCCCCCTCCAACCTCCCCCCATTGGGGGAGGCTTCAGCGGCAGAAAACCATGGCGTAGCAGCCTCCCCCAGTGGGGGGAGGTTGGAGGGGGCCGCGAGGTTGGAGGGGGCTTTCCTTTTATAGTCGTAGAACACGTTATAGGCAATTCGCATGAGCCACGTCTGCAGCGACGCCTGCCCACGGAACTGCCCGATGTTGAGGTAGGCCTTCAGGAAGGTGTCCTGGGCCAGGTCGTCGCTCAGCGTCTCGTTGCCCAACGTCAGGTTGAGCAGGAAACGACGCACAGGCGACTGATACTTCCGCACAATCTGGTCGAAGGCCCGCTTGTTTCGGAAAACCGCCACCTGCGTCACGAGTGAGATGTCGCTGAGCGATGCTGCCATGGTTTGTCGTATCTTACACCTGCAGGTTGTTCTTCTGCGGCATCACGATCCACATGATGATGTAGAGGATGATCCCCGGGAAGACCGTCATCACGCTCAGGGCAGCATAGGCGATGCGCACCAGCGTGGGGTCGAAGTCGAAGTACTCGGCCAGTCCGGCGCAGACGCCGCCCAGCACGCGGTCGTTGGAACGATAGAGTTTCTGTGTCATAGCTTCTGTTTACATATTTAATATGGTGAGAAATCAGTTGTCAGTCTCAGTAGGCCGGCGGTCGAAGTCGGCGTCGGTCAGGTTCTCGCGCTGCTTCTGCGCATTGCGCGCGATGACCAGGTTGCCCAGTCCGATGCAGAGCACCAGGATGCCGATGCCGGCGCCCACGTCGCCGATGAGCCATCCGAGGAAGCACGTCAGTCCGATGCCCAGCGCCGCCTGGCGGATGCCACGGGCGCGCAGGTCGCCGTCCATGGCCTTCGGCGTGTCGACGAGCTCCTGCGGGATGGGCTGTCCGTTCTTGATGGCCATCTCGGCCAGCCGCATGCGCTGCTTGCGGTTCTTATAGACAAAGTAGAGGATGAGCGCGATGATCAGCACCGGCGCCAGTACGAAGAGGATGAGCAGGATGAGCAGGACGAAGCCCATGCCCGCCAGGCCCATGAAGTCGAAGTTCTCGAAGAGGGTGTCCGTCGAGATGAAGTCCTCGTCGTCGAAGGGAAACTGGCTGTTGCCCACCTGC
Organism: uncultured Prevotellaceae bacterium; assembly: GCA_902779455.1. GTDB lineage: Bacteria > Bacteroidota > Bacteroidia > Bacteroidales > Bacteroidaceae > Prevotella. The sequence continues at coordinate 106,208 of CACZBS010000006.1, read as the reverse complement.
GTCACGCTGACCACACCGCTGGTGTCGGTCTGCGTCGTGTCCGAGAAGGCCTCCACCTCGTCCTGGCCCGTCGAGTCGGCGGCCAGGGCCGTCACCTGGGTCGAGTCGCCCTGGGTCTGCTGAGCCGTGGCCGTGGTCATGGTGGCCTTTCCGCACATCAGCATCATTACGATCAGAATCTGTTTCATCATATCATTCATAACTTTTTTCCGTTGTTGTTTTACTCATTAGACGAAGGCAGGCCCCAGAAAGTTGCAAAGAGCCGGGAAAAAAAAAACTTCCGTCACGCCGTGACGCCATGACGCCACGTCGTGACGGCATGAAATCACGCCGTGACGCCATGGCGTCACGGCGTGGCGTAAGTTTTGCGGGCCGCTGATTGGATAAACGGCTGTAGAATCGTTAATATTTCCTAAACCGCCCCTTATTCCAATTATTATTACTATATTTGCATTACTAAAAACAACATCGACATGAAACGACTACTGCTAATCTTACTGACAACGCTTTCGCTGACCGACGGCGAAGCACAGACACGCTACAATCTTGATCAGCTGACATGCGAGCAGCTCGACCGCGGCGTGGTGGCCACACGGATGGAGGACGGCCGCGTGTTCGTCTCATGGCGCACGCTGCGCAGCGACCGGCGCGGCGAACCGTTCGACGTGCTGCGCGACGGCATGAAGCTCAATGCTGAGCCGCTCACCGAGGGCGGCACGTGGTTCATCGACGAGCACCCGGCGAAGGGCGACGCCCTCTATGAGGTCAGGGGCGGCAACGTCGGGGGCCACTTCACGCTCTGCGAGGAGACGCCCGTCGGCTATCTCGCCATCCCGCTCGACAAGCCCGAGGGCGGCGTCGTGCCCGTCATGGCCCGCCAGCAGCGTCCTGACGGGGGCAACCGGCAGGGGCGCCAGCGCTGGCAGGACACGGGCCAGTATGGCTATACGGCCAGCGACTGCAGCGTCGGCGACGTCGACGGCGACGGACAGATGGAGCTGTTCGTCAAGTGGGACCCGACGAATGCGCGCGACAATGCCCACGACGGCTACACCGGTCCGACGCTCATCGACTGCTACCGCCTCAGCGGCGAGCGGCTATGGCGCATCGACCTGGGGCCCAACATCCGCTCGGGCGCACACTACGTGCAGTTCATAGTCTACGACTTCGACGGCAACGGCCGCGCCGAGCTCATGGTCAAGACGGCCGACGGCACACGCGACGGCGTGGGCCAGGTGCTGGGCGACTCGGCGGCCGACTGGCGCAACAGCCGCGGCCGCATCCTGGAGGGGCCCGAGCAGCTGACTGTCTTCGAAGGACTGACAGGCCGCGCACTGGCATCGGCCTGCTACGTCCCCGACCGCGGCAACGTCGGCGACTGGGGCGACGACCGCGGCAACCGCTCGGAGCGCTATCTGGCCGCCGTCGGCTACCTGGGCGGGCGCAACGCCTCGGCCATCTTCTGTCGCGGCTACTACACCCGCTCAGTCCTGGCCGCATGGGACTGGGACGGACAGACGCTCACCAACCGATGGACCTTCGACACCGACGACCCGCAGTGGCACGACTATGCCGGACAGGGCAACCATAACCTGCGCGTGGCCGACGTCGACGGCGATGGCTACGACGAGATCATCTACGGCGCCATGGCCGTCGACAACGACGGGCGCGGACTCTATAACACCCGCATGGGCCACGGCGACGCCATGCACCTCGTGGCCGACCCGAAGGACAACCGCCTCTACATCTGGGACTGCCATGAGAACCGCCGCGACGGCTCCGACCTGCACGACGCCAGCACGGGCCGCATCCTGTTCCAGGTCAAGAGCGGGGCCGACGTGGGCCGCTGCATGGCTGCCGACATCGACCCGACGAACCCTGGCGCGGAGATGTGGTCGACCGACAGCCACGGCATCCGCGACATGAAGGGCGACGTCGTCTGCCAGGCCAACGACGCCGACGACCCGCAGCACCAGAACAGCCTCCGCATGAACGGCCGCGGGCTCTCGATCAACTTCGGCATCTGGTGGGACGGCGACCTGCTGCGCGAGCTGCTCGACCACGAGACGGTCTCGAAGTACGACTGGCAGCAGCATAGCATCGTCGACCTGCAGATATTCGACGGGCAGTTCAACAACGGGTCGAAGTCGAACCCCTGCCTCTCGGCCGACATCCTGGGCGACTGGCGCGAGGAGGTCGTCGTCCGCAACCGCGAGTCGACGGAGCTGCGCGTCTATTCGACCACCATCCCCACCACGTATCGCATCGACTGCCTCATGCAGGACATCCCCTACCGCCTCTCGGTGGCCGCTGAGAATGTGGCCTACAACCAGCCTTCTGAGCCCGGCTACTACATAGGGCCCGACCGCACCGACTATCTGAAGAACAAATAAAAAAAACGCTATGAAAAGACTTGCTTTAGCACTGGGCATGCTCATGCCCCTGACTATTGCCGCCCGCGAGGCCACCATCGCTTCGCCGGGCGGCAACATCGTAGTAACCATCAACGACGAGGGAGGCCGACTGGCCTATGCCGTCGCGCTCGACGGACAGCCGGCCCTGCTGCCATCGCCGCTGGGACTGACCGCCGACTTCGGCGACTTCACCCAAGGCCTGCACATCACCAAGACCGGGGCCTCGCAGATCGACCGCCAGTACACCATGCGGCAGGTGAAGCAGAGCCAGTTCCACTTCACGGCCACGCAGCTCGACATCGACGTCGGGAACCAAAAGCAGCAGCGCATGACCATCCAGTTTGTCGTCAGCGACAAGGACGTGGCCTTCCGCTACCTCCTGCCCCGCCAGAAGGGCGACAACCCCAAGTCGGCCATCATCCGAAGCGAGGCATCGGGCTTCCGCCTGCCTGACGGCACGACGACCTTCCTCACCCCGCAGAGCGACCCCATGATCGGATGGGAGCGCACCAAGCCCAGCTACGAGGAGGAATACACGCCCGACGCGCCCATGACGGCCCGCTCGAAGTATGGCCACGGCTACACCTTCCCCTGCCTGTTCCATCTGCCCTCGGCATGGATGCTCATCTCTGAGACGGGCGTCACGAGCCAATACTGCGGCGCCCACCTCTCTGACTATCAACCCATCGCCCAGCCCGTGGCCGAAGGTTCCCCCTTCGGCTATCAGATTGCCTACCCCATGGAGGGCGAGAACAACGGCTTCGGTTCGCCCTACGCCGCCATCGCACTGCCCGGACAGACACCATGGCGCACCATCACGCTGGGCACAACCCTCAAGCCCATCGTCGAGACCACCATCCAGTACGACCTCGTCGAGCCGCTCTATGAGCCTTCGCAGGACTACGGCTCGGGCCGCTACACGTGGTCGTGGCTCATCTGGCAGGACAACTCCATCAACTGGGACGACCAGGTCGCGTTCATCGACCTGGCCTCGAAGATGGGCTTTGAATATTGTCTCGTCGACAACTGGTGGGACAAGAACATCGGGCGCGAGCGGATGGCCGAGCTGTCGCGCTATGCCCAGCAGAAGGGCGTCTCGCTGATGCTCTGGTACAACTCTAACGGATTCGAGAACGACGCCCCGCAGACGCCCCGCGACTGCATGAACACCTCGATGGCCCGCGACCGCGAGATGGCGTGGCTGAAGTCCATCGGCGTCAAGGGCATCAAGGTCGACTTCTTCGGCGGCGACAAGCAGGAGACGATGCGCCTCTACGAGGACATCCTCTACGACGCCAACCGCTACGGACTGCAGGTCATCTTCCACGGCTGCACCATGCCCCGCGGATGGGAGCGGATGTATCCCAACTACGTCTCGAGCGAGGCCGTCCTGGCTTCAGAGAATGTCTACTTCACCGACTACCATGCCGCCCAGGAGCCCTTCCAGCTGACGATGCACCCCTTCTGCCGCAACGCCGGCGGCACGATGGACTGGGGCGGCATCATCATGAACAAGTATCTGTCGCGCGACAACCGCAGCCGCCACCTGCGCCAGACGACCAACGCCTTCGAGATGGCCACGGGCATCACCAACCAGGCGGCCGTCCAGTGCGTGGCCATGCAGCCTAACAACCTCGACGAGCTGACCGACGTGGAGCTCGACTTCCTGCGCCAGCTGCCCACGACGTGGGACGAGACGCGCTTCGTCGACGGCTATCCCGGCCGCTACGTCGTGCTGGCCCGCCGCCACGGCGAGCAGTGGTACGTCGCCGGCCTGAACGCTGAGAAGAAGCCGCTGACGCTGACACTCGACCTCGGCTTTCTCAACGCTCCGGCCCTCAGCCTCATCAATGACTACGCCAACAAGAATGGCGCCGTCGCCGGTACCACCCGCAGCGACGTGAAGCTCAACAAGAAAGGCCAGCTCAAGGTGACGATGGCTCCGAACGGCGGCTTCATCGTCATGTAATATAAATGAGGAGGCTTCGCTTCCTGACGCAGCCATCTGGCTGCCATCCGGAAGCAAAGCCTCCTGCTTCAATCCTCCCTTCGTCCCTTGCCCACGAATTTTATTCGTGGCAAGTTATTCACTGACGACATTCTCCGATCGGAACGTCACGATCTTCTCGATGCCCGGCTCCAGCTGGGCATCGATGTTTCGGAGCGTGGCGTGGCGCACGTCGTCGAGCACGACGGCGGGCCGGTATTCCGGGCGCTCGTAGCTGAACGTGACGTCGTCGACATGCAGGCCCTCGACGTGGCGGGCATAGAGGCCGTAGGCAGGCGTCTGGCCGGCGAACTTCGGCTCGGGATAGTTGGTGCCCTGCTCGCGATAGTCCTTATTGACCAGCTCGCGGGCGCCGCCGCCCTTGAACTGCAGGCGGATGTTCGAGAGCCAGACGTTGCGCACGGGCTCGTCCTTCATGCCCGTGACGATGATGGCGCAGAGCGAGTCGCAGTCGTCGGCCACGACGTTCGAAATCTGGATGTCGCGGGCTGACGACAGGCGCGTCACCTCCTTGGGACCGCGGTTGCGGCAGCCCGTCGTGATGTAGATAGGATAGTGATGGACGTGCGACATCGTGATGTTCGACACGACGATGTTCTCCATCCGGCCCTGGTCGACCTCCTCGAAGGCCAGGCCCGAGGAATACATGAACGTGCAGTTGGTCAGCGAGATGTTGCGATAGCCGCCGTTCGACTCGGTGCCGAGCTTGAAGCGGCCGCACACCCAGCCCACGGGCTCGGGCACGTAGGTGCCGTCGAGCAACGTGCCGCACTTGAAGCCCGTGATGTTACAGTTGGAGATGGCGATGTGCTCCGTCAGGACCGGCTTCTTCAGCGCATACGACGACTTGAGCACGAGGCCGTCGTCGTGGGGCGTGTTGATGCGGCAGTTGGTGATGGTCATGTACTTGCAGCAGTCGATGTCGAAGCCGTCGCGGTTGGTGTCGATGGTCACGTTGTCGACGGTCGAGAGGTCGCAGCCGGTCATGATGATGGCGAAGTGGCCGCCGCGATAGATGGTGATGTCGCGGATGGTCACCTGCCGGCAGAGCTTCAGCGCGATGGCCTTGTCGCCCGTGCCGATGGAGCCGCCCTCGAGGTTGCCGGCCTTCTCGGTGTCCTTGCGGGTGAGGCCCTCGCCGTCGATCATGCCGTGGCCGGTGATCGAGACGTTCGTCTGGCCCTCGGCCCAGATGAGCGAGTTGTGGAAGTAGGTGTGGCCGCCGTCCTGATATTCAGGGAAGCCGCCGAACGACTCGCTCTCGTCGTAGGCCTTCATCGAGGCGGGAGCCGCCAGGATGGTGCAGCCAGCCATGAGGTGGAGGTCGATGTTCGACTTCAGGCGGATCGAGCCGCTCAGGTAGGTGCCCGGGGGCAGCAGCACCTGGCCGCCGCCGTTGCGCTCGGCAGCCGTGATGGCCGCATTGATGGCGGGCGAGTCGAGCGTCTTGCCGTCGCCGATGGCGCCATAGTCGCGCACGTTGTACACCCCGTCGGCCCATGCGCCGACGACGCCGAGCAGCATTGTCAGTAGAATAGCAGTAGTCCGTTTCATGTTGTCTATAGAATTAAGGGGTTATTGTTTGATAGCCTCGCTGATGACCTCGGCCATGCGGCCGGCGCCCTTGGCGTTGGGATGGATCATGTCGCTGGTCATGAGGGATTCATCGTCGACGACGGGATGGAGGTCGATGACGGGCAGCTGGTTGCGGTCGGCCACGCGGCGGATGGCGGGGATGACCTCGTTGACGATGACCGAGTCAGTGATGCCCCACTTGTCGCGGAAGGCCCGGATGGGCGTGCAGAGGAAGATCTTCGGACTGGCGGCAGGCACCATCTTCTTCGTCGGGCGACCCTTCTTGTCGAGCTTCGGCACCATCGGGCGCAGGGCGTCGATCATCTGCTGCATGTCGCCCTCGAACTCCTGCTTGTGGGCATTCCAGTTGTAGTCCTTAGAGTCGTTGGTGCCCAGCTTGATGATGACGATGTCGGGGCGGAAGGCCTGAGCGTCGCGCCAGGCCATCTCCTTCATGTAGGGATGGTCGCCATTATTGAGCATCGTGCGGGCGCCGACGCCGTAGTTCTTCACGTAGTAGCCACTGCCGAGCAGGCGCTGCAGCTGGGCGGGATAGCCGTTGAGCTCCTGCATGTCGATGCCCGAGCCGTGGGTGATGCTGTTGCCGATGCAGGCCACGCGGATGGCATCCTGGCGGGGCGCCTTATGACAGTTGAGCCATGTGGTCAGGTCGTTGAGCATCTGGTCATGGAAGGCCCATGAGTCGCGGAATCCGAAGCCATGTCCGCCAGTGGGATAGATATAGAGCGAGCAGTCGTTACCGGCGCGGCGCATGGCCGAGTAGTACGGAATGGCGTTGGTGAGCACGGGCACGGTGCCGTCGTCGCTGGCCGTCAGGATGATGGCGGGCGGCGTCAGGTGGCTGCGCACGGCGTTCTGATTAGAGAAATTCTTGACGAGCTGCTCGTCCTTCACGCCCTCCTCGCCGAGGAAGTTGCGGCTCGAACCGCGATGGCCCTCGCGCTCGTTCATCGAGATGACGGGATAGAAGAGGATGCTGAAGTTAGGGCGCGAGGCAAACTCCTCGTGGGTGGAGATGGTCGAGGCCAGATGACCGCCGGCGGAGAAGCCCATGATGCCCACGTCGTAGGGGTTGACGGCCCACGCGTCGGCCGAGTCGCGCACCATGAGGATGGCATTGCGGGCGTCGCTCATCGGAATCTCACGGTTGCCACCCGGCATGCGATACTTCAGCACGCAGAGGGCGATGCCCTGCTGGTTGAAATAGGGGGCCCAGTCGGTGCCCTCGTGAGCCATGGCCAGATGCTGATAGCCGCCGCCGGGGCAGCAGACGACGCAGCGTCCCGTGGGCTGCTCGGGCAGGAAGACCTGCATGTTCGACGCCCCGTCAGCCGTGATGTTGACGGTGAACTTTCGGGCGGTCTGTGCCTGCGCCGTCAGCGCTGCCACGACCGTCAGGAGGAATAACAGTTGCTTTTTCATTGTTCTTATATGGATTAGTTTTAATGATTATTAATGAGGAATGTGCAAGAGCGTGAGGATGATGAGGATTTTATGGATTTTGTGGATTCTGAGGATTGAGAAAAGATAGAGACCCCACCCCCAACCCCTCCCCTTGAAGGGAGGGGAGAAGCCTCCCCCGACCCCTCCGAAGGAGGGGAGGAGCTGGCGCACAGTTCGCCGCGGATGACGGCGCAGCTGCTCCCCTCCCCTCAAGGGGAGGGGTTGGGGGTGGGGTCTGTAATATCTTCATACCATATTATTTCTTATCAGTCTTAATCACCATCGTCGCCTTCAGCAGCGAGGGCGAGGTGACGGTCAGCCGGATGGCGCCCTGCTTCTTCGAGGTACGGACGACGCAGAGCGCACGGCCCTTCCATGCCCGATGCGTCGCATCGAAATAGGGATCCTCGTCCTTGATGTCGGCATTGCCGGCAGCTAAGAGTGAGCCGGCGCCAGCGACGCTGAACGTCAGCCTGTCGTCGGCCGTCGGCACGACATTCCCCTCGCCGTCAACGACTTCGGCCGTGACGAAGGCAAGGTCCTGACCGTCGGCCGTCAGACGCGTGCGGTCGGCCGTGAGCCGGATGGCGGCTGGTGCGCCCGCCGTGGTCAGCCGCACCTGCTGTCCGCCGGCCTCGGCGCGCAGCGTGCCCGCCTGATAAGGCAGCGTGAAGACGGCCTTCATCTGCTCTGCCAGCTGTTCGCCGACGAGTTTGTCGTCGAGATAAAGGCGCACGGGCGACTGGCGGCTATAGACCTCGACGGTGATGTCGCGGCCCTCCCATCCCGGCCATGTCCAGCTCTCGAACGTGGGCCACGTGCCCCATAGCGTCGTCTTGACCTCACCGCGATAGCCGTTGGGCTCGCGCACGGCCATCGCGATCGGCTCGTCGTCGTTCCACAGCAGCGCACGGTAGTGGCTGATAGGCTTGCGCAGGCCCGTCAGGTCGACATCGCCGCAGTAGGCGGCATGCCAGGGGTAGAGCGGACGGTGATAGTGCTCGCCCTCGACGTCGCCCTGGTAATACCAGCGGCCGATGCCCGACTCGCCGATATAGTCGAGTCCGGTCCAGACGAAGTCGCCGATGATATAAGGATGGGCCATCGTGCGCTCATAGTTTTGCCAGGCGTCGTTGGGGTACGACTCGGTCTGCATCATCACCCTTTCGGGGACGCGCTCGTGGTCGCCCTCGGCCATGTGCATCATGTAGTTATAGCCGACGATGTCGTGCTCGGCGGCCAGCGGGTCGTAGATGTCCCACTCGGGGTCCCAGGCGGCCAAGGCCGACGTGACGGGCCGCCGCTGGGGGTCGAGCGTCCTGACGAGCGTGGCCATCTGGTGGGCCGTCCGGACGACTTCGATCTTCTTCCGCTCGATGACCTCGTTGCCGATTGACCAGCAGAAGATGCTGGGATGCAGGCGGTCGCGCCGGACCATCGCCTCGAGGTCGCGCTGCCACCACTGGTCGATGAGCTCATGATAGTCGTGGCTGTTCTTCGCCTCGCGCCAGCCGTCGAAGGCCTCGTCGATGACCAGCATGCCCAGCTCGTCGCAGGCGCGGAGGAAGGCCTCCGAGGGCGGGTTGTGCGAGGTGCGCAGGGCGTTGAATCCGGCCTCTTTCATGAGCCTCACCTTGCGGTATTCGGCGGCATCCGGGGCGGCGGCGCCGATGATGCCGTTGTCGTGATGCAGACAGGCACCGTTCAGCTTCAGCGGCTTTCCGTTCAGTCGCAGGCCGCCGTCGGCGTCGTAGTCGATGGTGCGTATGCCGTAGGTCAGGGTGAGGCGGTCGGTGCCGTCGTCGGTGGCCAGTTCGGTGTGATAGAGATAGGGGTCGGCCGGCGACCACAGGCGGGGCTCGGCGACATGGATGGTGCGCCGCAGGGGCGTGCGCCGTCCGTCGGGGCTCACCACGTCGGCCGCGATCTCTACCGTGTGCACGTCGGGCGTGGTGATGCTGACGCTCCAGTCGTCGATATAGGTCATGGGCGTCGTCACGAGCCACACGTTGCGATAGATGCCCGACCCGCTGTACCATCGGCAGTTCTTCTGCTGCGAGTTGTCGACGCTGACGACGATCTCGTTCTGACCTGTCTTAACATAAGGTGTGGCGTCGACCCAGAATGACGAGTAGCCGTAGGGCCAGCCGCCGGCCTCGTGGCCGTTGACCCAGACGCGGGCATTCATGTAGACGCCCTCGAAGTAGAGGCGCACGCGCTTGCCGGCATAGTCGGCGCTGAGGTTGATCAGCCTGCGATACCATCCGCGGCCGGTAGGCAGGTAGGCGCCGTCGTTGCCGGCGGGCGCCTCGCGGTCGAAGCGCTGACGGATGCTCCAGTCGTGGGGCAGGGTGACGCTCTGTGCCTCAGCGAAGTTGCTGTCGTTGAGGCAGAAGGCCCAGCCGTCGTTGAGCAGCTCGCGGCGGGGGATGTCGCGGGCAGCGAGGGCTATAGTGGTGAATAGCGCAAAGAGGAGGATAGCTGACAGTCGGTTCATAGTCATTGGTCGAATAGGTTTTGAAGCGGATCCCACGTCTCCTGACGGCCATCTGCGAAGGTGATCTCGAAGCGTGAGTCGGCGGTGAAACGGATGATGGTGCCGTCGGCCATGATGCGCTGGTCGGGGGCATTATTATACGGTCGGCCCAGCTGCAGCATGAAGTTGCAGCGGCGCAGGTAGGCCACGAGGGGCTTCAGGTCGGCAGCATGTTGGCTGCGGCGGTCGAAGTAGGTGCCGAACCAGGGGCGCACGGCGGGTTTGCGGGGGTCGCCGGGCTGCGAGATCATGACGTGCAGGATGCTGGCATTGACGCCGGCATGGAAGTAGCGGTCGGCGATGGGGCGCAGCTTCGCGAAGCTCCAGTCGTCCTGGGCCAGCTCAGGCCATCCGTCGGTGAAGCTCTCGGCCCACACGCGGTTCTTGCCGCTGCGGCGGGCGGCACCGAGGGCGGCGTCAATCTCCTTCTGCCGAAACTTCTTGTCGTCGACCCAGAATTCGGCGGCCACCTCGTCGGCGGCCGAGCCGTAGGTGATGCTGTTGCCGGGGAAGGGACTGTGGGCGTAGGGCTCGCACCACGTGCGCAGTCCGTACTCATGGGCCTTCTCCGTCAGCCCGCCCATATACTCGCTGGCCACGAGCTCGGCAATCAGCCGGTCGAGGTCCTTGCGGCAGGCTTCGTTCTGATAGTCAAGGGGATAGCCGAAACGTTGCTGGAATTTCTCGAAGATAGAGTCGGTGTAGTTCTGCTTGCCGCGCTCCCAGCTGTCGACGACGACGGTGGTCAGCGTCGGGCGGTCCTTGGCGGGAATGCGGCGCAGAATCTCGCCGATGAACGATTCGAAGTGTTTCTTGACGTGCGTCTTCGACAGCTTGTCGACCTCCAGGCCCTCGGCCTCGGGCGAGCACGGGCTGCAGACGACGTCGGTGCCCTGCTTGGTCTTGCACACCTCGATGCCCTGCGGCGTCCAGTTGCGCATGGCCTCGTCGGGCCTGACCCACGGGCCGCCCGACTGGCTCCAACCGGGACAGTTGAACAGGCCCATCTCGATGCCGAGGCGCCCCGCCGTGCGCAGTGCCGTGCGCAGGTTCTTCCACCACAGGCGGCTCTGGAATTTGTTACGCCCGAACGTCTGGCCCTCCCAGGGCTTCTCCCATCCGGTGCGGTTGCGGATGTCGGTGGCGAGGAAGGCCAGCGTGATGCCGTTGTCCTTCATCCACTCCAGGTCGGCCACGACGCCCTTCGGGTCGACGTGCTCGTTGACCCAATAGTAGTAGCAGCCCACGCGGATGCTGTCGGGCGGCGACAGGAACGACTGCCACAGGCGGTCGCGCCCTGTGTCAGCAAAGCTGCAGAGAGTGCCAGCGGTCACTGAAAGGATTAGCAACAAAAATCTTCTCATTTGTTTCGTAGATAAGTTTTTTTTGAGATGGTTATTATTGGAGTTTGTTGTTTCTATTTGAGATTGTTGTTCTTATAGGAGTTGGTTATTTTTAGGAGTTGGTTACTTTTATAGGAGTTACAGACCCCACCCCCAACCCCTCCCCTTCTTGCGTCCCTTCGGTAGCAAGCGTCACCCTTCGGGATGCCGAGCGGAGGGGAGGGGAGCTGCTGGCGCCGTCATTTCAGTCAAACAGCGCGATGCAACTCCTCCCGCGGCTTGGCTGCGCCGCCATATCCATCGGGCAGTGCGCCAGCCGCTCCCCTCCCCTCCGCTCGGCATCCCGAAGGGTGACGCTTGCTACCGAAGGGACGCAAGAAGGGGAGGGGTCGGGGGTGGGGTCTCTAACATCTCCGTAATATTATAATCCATACATTCTTCCGACGATCGAAAAGTTTACTGCAAAGTTAGTGATTTTTTCTCAATTGACCGCCCACTTGAATAAAAATAATGTGCAGCAACAAGCTGATTTAGGGATTATTTGCAATTCAGGGAAAACACCAGGAAAACCATTATCTTGTCCCCCGAATAACTATTTTCACGGCGTGAAAATATATTTTCATGACTTGGAAATTTATTTTCAAGGCTTGAAAATAATATTTCACGGCATGAAAATAGCTGCGGGCGGCATTGGGGGCTATCATATGCAGCGCCGGTGAGGCGATGCTCACCGGCGCTGAGTGACAGTTTTTTCGGTTTTTTACAAGATTTGGTGCGGATAGTACAAATAGAAGAAGCTACAGACCCAGCTCAAGTTACAGACCCCCTCCCCTCCCCTTGGAGGGGAGGGGAGTAGGCCCCACCCAACCTCCCCGGAGGGGAGGAGTGGCTGCCGTTTTGTCCGACGGGGATGACGGCGCAGCTGCTCCCCTCCCCTCCAAGGGGAGGGGCAGGGGGTGGGGTCTCTAATTTAAATCCCCCAATCACTTCACGGGGATGACGTAGAACTGGCGGCCGGCCTGGAAGTCGAGCATCCACTGGTCGACGATGATGTGGTCGTCGAGGGCGCGGATGCGCAGCATGTGGGGGCCGGCGCTGATGCTGACGGGCGTGCGGCGGAGGGCCTGCTGGCGCAGGACGTTCTGCTTCCAGCGCTCGGAGCGGTAGGGCTCGCGCAGCGAGATGACGACGGGCTCTTGATCGTCGATCTGGACGCTGTAGCGCAGGTCGCCGCGGTCGCTGGGCTGCGTGGGGATGAGGGCCGTATAGAGGAAGGTCTCCGCCTGCTCCAGCCACCGGGCGGGCACATCGAAGTCGTAGGTCAGCTCGCCATCCTTGGGCAGGACGACGGCCTGCATCGAGTGGCCCAGCATCTGGACGGTATGGACGCCGGAGGAAGCGCTCGTGTAGTCAGAGGCATTGCGGGCGATGAGGGGCCCGCCGGAGGGATGCTGCGGCAGCTGGGTGCGGGCGCCAGGGGCAAAGACGGGCAGGGCGCGGGGTGCGGCCGACATCAGGTGGCGCCACTTGCCGCCGCTGATGCTGTCGTAATGGGCGGTGAGCCGCTGGATCTCGTCGTAGGCCTGCTGGCTCTGCGTCTCGTTGCCGAGCATCTTGCGCGTCATGGCGGCCGAGGCATGGACGGGATAGAGCACATGGGCGAAGTAGGCATCCTGGAGCCAGTCGGGCACCAGCGGACGATAGGTTTCGACGACGGCCTCGATCTTGGCGAAGTCGGCCATGCGCTTGTAGGCCTCGAGCAGGGTGAACTCGGTGGTCGTGGGCACCGACTTGCCGCCGGGGTACTTCTTCTTGTCGAGCTCCACCTGGGTCCAGCCCATGAACTCGGGCTTGCGGATGGCATTGAGCCGATAGAACTCCTGCATGGCCGGGGCGATGGCGCGTCCGACGACACCGCCGAACTGGGTCATGAGCCAGCGCTCGAGGTGCGCACAGAGTGTCGACGGATTCAGTCCGTCGATATCCCACGCCATGTCGAGGAAGAGCTCCAGGTCGTAGGCCGCCACCTTCGGGTCGTGGACATTGGCGATCCAGAGACGCCGGCAGTTGTGGTCGTAGGCGGCGCGCATCTCCGAGTAGATGAGTCCGGGCTGGGTGGTGGTCAGCCAAAGGTGGTCGTGCGGGCGGCCCCAATAGCTGAGGTGATAGTAGACGCCTCCCCCACCCTTACGTTGCTGCTGCTCGGCGTCGGGCAGACGGGTCAGGTAGCCATAGTTGTCGTCGCACCACATCAGCATGACGTCGTCAGGCACGCGCAGGCCGCTCTCCATGATCTCGAGCACCTCTTTATAGGGAATGAACACCTGGGGCACCTGCTCGACCTGCTTGCTGTAATACTTGCGGATGAGCCGGCGCTGGTCGTCGATGACCTGCTGCAGGCCGCGGAGCTTCTCCTCAGGGGTCTTGACGCCCTCCATCGAGCCGTCGTGGATGCCGCGCATGCCGATGGTGAAGAGCTCCTCGGAGCCGCGCACCTCACGGAGGCGCTCGGCCCAGTAGCGGCGCACGCGGTCGCCGTTGGTGATGTAGTTGTAGGGGCCCATCGTCTTGACATCCCACTCGGCCACATTGTTGCGCAGCAGGGGCTCGCAGTGGGAGGAGCCGATGAGGATGGCGAACGAGTCGGCCACCTGCTTGTTGCCCTCGACGGTGAAGAAGCCGGGGCTGACGTCGTGCATGGCCGGCCAGATGGCGTTGGCCCGCAGGCGCAGCAGCAGTTCGAAGATGCGGCGGTAGGTCAGCGGCCCCATGTCGTCGGGCGACCATCGGCGCAGCGACCAGTCCTCGTCGTTGATGAAGATGCCGCGATACTGCACCGAGGGGCCCTGCTGCGTGCGGAAGCCGTCGGGCAGCGTCAGGCGGCTACGGCTGTGGGGCCGCACGTCGCCCCACCACACCCAGGGTGAGACGCCGGCCATGCGGCTCAGCTCGAGTACGCCATAGGCACAGCCGCGCCCGTTCTGGCCCACGACGAGGATGTGGCCGTCGTGGACGCCGAGATAGAAGGCATCCATCTGGCGGCTGACGTCGTCGACGGGCACGCCCTGCTTGCGCAATGACGCGAGGGCAGCGCGGTTGCGGTCGAGCTGATAGACCTGGATGGTGGCATCCTTGGCGGCCACGGCGGCACGGCCCGTGACGAGCTGCATGTCGGCGCTGAACATCCGGAGGGCGATGCTGACGACGGGGGCCGACGGGCCCTGCACCTCATAGCTGACAGGCTGCTGGCCGTCGTACCAGACGAGCTGCGCCCTCACCGCCGTCGCAAGGACAGCCGTGAGGGCGCAGGTGAAGATGAATCGCTTCATAAGCGAAATGTTTTGGGCTTTACATTATTTGAAAGGCAGATACCAGTTCTGCGGATCGGTGAGGTCCTTCGTGACCGTCTTGCCAGCCAGCTGGAACTTGCGGGCGAGCCACTGGCTGCCGAAGTTGGAGCCATAGGTAGGATCGGCATTCTTGTGGCGGGCCAGGCGGCAGAGGTCGTAGAAGCGCGTGCCCTCGAAGGCGAACTCGAGTGCATACTCGTCGCAGAGCAGGTCCTCGACGGCATTGATGGTGTCCTCGCGGGTGGCACCGACGCTGACTTTGAAGTCGGCAGCGATGTCGGCCATCTTCACAGCCACCACCGTGTCGAGCTGGTAGGGCGAGAGGTAGGGCTGGTAGGTGGCACCGTTGTAGTCGCGGACGTAGCCTGCACCATGACCGTGGACGCCGAAGTAGGCGTTGGCATCCTCAAACTTGGCCATATTGGCCGTCGAGAGGAGCGGATAGGTGGTCTGCAGGAGCAAACGCGTGTTCTCACTGATGTAGGCAGCGTCGCCGCTGATGAGATAGCGGCTGATGCCGTCCTTGAGGATGGCGAAGGCAGCATCGTACATGCCCAGGCGGTTGAAGGCCTCAGCGAGGTGGAGCAGCACGGTGGTGTTGCGATAGAGATAGATGTTGCCCATGATGTACTTGTTGACACGACGCGTGACCGTGCCGGTCTCCTCGTCGCCCTGACGGGTCTCGTCGACGGAGCCGTTGTAGCGGAAGTCGCCGATCTGAGCGGTATTGACGATGGTCTGGCTGGCGGTGGAGAATCGCGAGATGTAGTAGAAGTCCGTGTTCTGGCTCAGGTCGATGTAGGCCTGGCTGGGCGTCAGCTGAATCTCGTCAACCTGCTGACGGGAGGTGCTGTAGAGGTCGTAGCCATAGGCCATGGGGACGCGCGTCGTGGTGCCCTGGCTGCTCTTGGGAGCCAAGGGAATGTAGGAGATGACGTCGTTGTAGCCCGTGGTGGTGGTAAGGAAGATGGTCTGTCCCCAACGCTGGGAGGCAATGCGGTTGTTCTTTTCCATGTCGTAGTCGGTGGGCAGGTCGGTGTCGTCAACACCGCTTAACATGCGGAAGAGGCTGCGGCGATAGTTCTCCGCAAAGGCGGTATGGTTGGCACTGGCCACCTGGGTCAGGTAGACGACGTAGTGCTTGGCAGCCATGTCATAATTCCCGCTCTCGAGATACATGTCGCCGAGGACGACGTCGACGGGGATGAACAACTTGCTGGGCACAAAGAACGATTGGTTGGGGAAGGTGTTGCCGAAGTCAGGCACGGGCAAACCGCTGTACTGCTCAAGATCGGGGGCCAGACGGTCGACGATCTCGCTCAGCGTGAGTTCAGGATACTGATTGTCGTCGATCTGCGAGATCTGCGTCAGCGGCTCGGTGTAGAACGGCACACGGCCATAGACGCGGGCCAGCTGCATGTAGGCCCAGGCGCGGATGGCCTTGACGGCAGCATACTCATTGCGGGTGACGTAGGTGGCACCGGTGCGGAGCGTGGTGTCGCGATGGGCGATGTAGTAGTTGCAGTTGTTGATGACACGATAGTAGACGTAGGCCGAGTCGTAGCGGTTGGCCGTGGTGGCCGAGAAGTCGGCCAGCTGGCGCAGGTTGACGTCGGTGTAGTGTGTGGTGTCTACGAGCTCACCCCGCATCTCGCCCTGGAAGACGTAATGGTCGGCGAGCTGCTGCATGGCCTGCATGATGCCGAGGGCATAGTAGATCGAGTCGGTCTTCTGCGACAACTCCGGGTCGAAGACCTGTCGGGTGCTGTCACTCTCGAGCATGTCCTCGCATGAGGTGAGTGCTGCAACGATATTGCAGCTGACCAGACATGCAATGAAAAGATGTTTTATGCTTTTCGTAATCATAATCTTCAATTATCAATTTTCAATTTTCAATTACAATTTACAGGTTGATCTTCAGACCGCCGATGAAGGCACGGCCCTGGGCCACATTGCCGCAGTCGATGCCCTGAGCGAAGACGCTGCTGCCGATGGAGAATTCGGGATCGCTGCCCAGATAGTGGGTGAAGGTGAGCAGGTTCTGTGCCTCAGCCCAGACGGTGAGTCCCTGCAGCCATGTCCACGAGCCGGGGATGGGCAGCTGATAACTGAGCTGCACGGTCTTCAGGCGGAGATAGGAGCCGTCCTCGATCCAGCGGTCGCTGAAGCGGTTGTTGCCCATGGGGTCGCCGAAGACGGCACGCGGCAGCTCGGCCACATGGTTCTCATAGCGCCAGCGACCGGTCTCGGCCACCTGCTGGTTGTAGAACGTGGCGCCGCTGTTGAGCACCGAGCGCTGATAGTTGTAGACGTCGTTGCCGAGCGAGTAGTTGAAGCCGATGTTGAGGGTGAGGTTCTTCCACGCAACGTTCGCAAAGATGTTGCCGTAGATGTCGGGATTGGGATCGCCGATGACGGTCTTGTCGGAGGCATTGATCACGCCGTCGCCGTTGAGGTCGACGAACTTCATGTCGCCGGCCTTGAAATACTGCGGGTTGCCGGCCTGGTCGACCTGATAGAGGTACTGGTTGCCACCGAGTCCGGCCTTCATGGCTTCGGCATCGTTGGCGAAGACGCCGTCGGTCTTGTAGCCATAGAAGACAGCCACGGGGAGCCCCACCTGGGTGAGGATGTTCTGGTCGCCATAGAGCGAGCGCACGTTGGTGAAGCCGCCGGGCAGCTTGGTCACCTTGTTCTTATAGTGGCCTACGCTGGCGCCGATCTCTACGTTCCAGTCCTTGGTGACGACGGGCTTAGCAGTGATGACGGCCTCGAAGCCCTCATTGCGCAGCTCGCCGCCGTTGCTCCAATAGAAGTTGATACCGCCGATGGGGTTCTCGAAGGTGCGCTGGGTGAGCAGGTTGCGGGTCTTGTGGAGGAAATAGTCGAACGAGAGACCCACGCGGTTGTTCAGCAGATAGGCCTGCAGACCGAGGTTGAGCTTGTTGGTCGACTCCCACTGAATCTTGTCGTTACCGATGTTGGTCAGCTGCATACCCATGGCCTGGTTGTAGAACTTCACGGCGTTGAAGCTGGTGCGGGCGGCATAGTTCGAGATATTGTCGTTGCCGCTGATGTCGAAGCCGGCGTTCAGACGCAGATAGTCGATGCCGATGGTCTTGGGGAACCAGTCCTCATTGGTCATCACCCATCCGAGCTGCAGGCTGGGGAAGAGCGCCCACTGCACGCCGAAGAGTCCCAGTCCGCCGGCATTCTCGCCGAAACGGCTGTTAGCCTCGGCCATGAGCGAGAGCGTGGCATAATAGCGGTTGACGTAGTTATAGTTGACGTTGCCATACCACTGGATGTTCTTCCACTTGTCGCTGACGCCCTCGATGCCGGGGATGGCGCTGGTGGCCAGGTGGGGGTTCTTGTCGTCGGCCACACCCTGATAGGTAGAGCTGAGGTCGCTGTTGTCGAACGAGAAGTAGTTATAGCGTCCACCGACGAAGGCGTCGACAGTGTGGCGTCCGAACTGATGCGACCAGTCGAGCTGCAGACGGCCCATGAAGTTCTGCTCCTTGGCGAACATCGAGGACACCATGGCTGACACAGAGCCAATCTCGTCGACCTCGAAGAGGGGGACGCCCTTGTAGGGACGATAGTAGCGCTGGGCATTGCGGTTGAGCAGATAGCTGAAGTCGGCATGGAGCTTCAGGTCGCGGGTGATCTCATACGTCGGAGCGACACGCACGGTGAAGTAGGTGTTCTCGGCCTTGTTCTTGTTGTCGCCTTCGCCGTTCTCCAGGATGGCAACGGGGTTGGCCAGCGACTGGCTGGTGTAGTAGAGGGCGCGGTCGGCATCGACCTTGGTGCCCAGTGCATTCGTGCCATAGGGATAGTACGACGAGCTGTAGAGCACGTTGTCGTATTCGCTGAGCAGGCTGGTGAAGCCGCCCACGATGGCATTGTACTGATAGGGCGCCACCAGCGGCGACTTGAGCAGGGCCAGCGCAGAGGGCGACGTGATGGTGCTGGCGGTGAAGCTGGCGGGCATGCCGTCGTCGTAGACATTATTATTGGTACGTGCGATGGCGATGTCGAACTTAGTGGTCAGGTTCCATAGGATGCTGATGTCGGTGTTGAAGCGCACGTTGATGCGGTCGAAGCCGCTGTTCTTCACCGTGTTCTTTGAGTTGACATAGCCCACGGAAAGGTTATACATACCTATATCGTCGCCTCCCTGCACGTTGATGCTGTAGTTCTGCGTCAGGGCCGTGCGATAGACCTTGTCCGTCCAGTCGGTGTTGTTATGATAGGTGTTGTAATAGTAGTTCGTGGGATCGTCATTGAGGAAGTAGAAGCCGTCGTACTCATCAATATCGGCCACGGTGCCGAGCAGCTCGGAGGCATAGGTGCGATACTGCGAGGCATCCATCATCGTGGGGAGCTTCGGCATAAGCTGCACGCCGGCCGAGATATTGGCATCGATACGGGTGGCCATGGAGTGGCCGCGCTTGGTGTCGATGAGGACCACGCCGTTGGCGCCGCGAGCGCCATAGAGGGCTGTGGCATTGCGCAGGACGGTGACCTTCTCGATGTCGTCGGGGGCGATGTTGGCCAGAATGTTGTTGAACTGTCCGTCGTGGAGCGACGAGCGGTTGCGCTGCATGTCGTACTCCACACCGTCGATGACGATGAGGGGCTGGGCATCAGAGGTGATGCTATTGAGTCCGCGGATAAACATGGTGGCTCCGCCGTCGACGGCTCCCGAGCGCATGATGGACCTGACGTCGCCGCTCATCTTGTTGGCAATCTCAGCATCGACGGTGACGCCGAAGCGGTTGATCTCAGCCGTTCGGCGGGCCGTGTAGTCGGTACCCTCGCCATACATGGGCTGGAACTTGTCGGAGAGCATGCTGATCTGCAGATACTGCGAGGCGTCGCCGGCCACGACGGGCACCTGCTGCGAGAGAAACTCGGGGGCATGCACATAGAGGGCGGTGGTGAACTCGGGGATGGCAATCTCGAAGCATCCGTTCTCGTCGGTCATAGCCGTATGCCGCACGCTGTTGAGGGCACGCAGCTGGATACCAGGCAGAGACTTGCCCGTGGCCTGGTCGCGGACGATGCCCTTGACGGTCACCGTGGGATAGTTGACCTGCTTCATCTCGCTGCGCGACGGCTGCTTGATGGCGACTTCCGTGGACTCCTCGTCGTCGGCTTCGTCTTCTGACTGTGCATAGCCGACGCCTAATGACAGTCCTACCATTAAGGTGCAGACGGCAAGCCTGAGGCCGCCCTGCTCAATGAAATTGAATCTATTGCGCTTCATGATCATTCGTTGTTAGATGATTGCACATATTCCCCATACTCCTTCGGGATGAGAAGGATGCCACCGATGCGGAACTCGCGGGCATAGATGCCCATGAGCGCCTTGTTGAACACGTTGAACGGCGACGAGATCTTGAGGTTGGGGCAATAGTTGGTGTTCTCTTTGTCCAAGCCATAATAGCTGACGGGGAAGGTGAACTCGCCTACGTAGACGGTGTCGACCTTCGTCACGTCGTTGGTGAAGGCGGCCTTCGTCTTGGCATCGGGAGCAGCGGCAGAGACACCGGGGTTCTGCTCCTTCCACTGAGCGATGCGGTCGAGCACGTCCTGCTCGTTCTCAGGCGTCTGGTTGAGGAACTCCTTGTTCTGCAGCTTGCCGTTCTCGTCGCAATAGTTGAGGGTGAAGATGACGCGGTTGGGGCGCACCTCAACATTGCGCTTGAGGAGGTCGACGGTCTCGGGGACGAAGATGCAGTAGATGTCGTAGGTGGTGCTCTGCACATTGTGCAGATAGATGTTCAGCTCAGGCTTTGCCGACGGACCGGAGGGCTCCATCCATGTGTAGCTGTAGGTCGTGTTCACGCGCTGGTTGGGCAGCACGTTGTTCAGGTCGACCTTGGAGGGGTCAGGATAGTCCACACGCACGGTCTGGACGGTGCCTTGATATTCGCGGGCACGGTTGTTGATGCTGTTGGTCGAGACGAACATCGGGCGACAGAAGGTCTCCCACGAATAGAAGGCCAGGCTGTCGACGATGCGAGCAATGCCGTTGCTCATAGGCACGGTGGCGACGGTCTGGGCGAGCATATCCTGCGGGTTGGAGAGCTTGGTGTTCAGAGTGGTGCGCAGGGTGTCGGTGCCATAAGGCGACGTGCGGCCATCGAGCCAGAGGTTGTAACCGTCGTTATTGCTGTACGACAGATAGCGCAGGAGATAGCTGCTGGTGAGCGAGTCCTGCCAGTAGGCCGGGTCAATGGCGGGAGCGGTCACGGTGGTGGCCGTCGTACCGTTGAAGTTCTGCACGGTCAGCGTCTTGCCGTAGTTGAAGTGCGACTTGATGCGGTCGTAGGCCCCGTTCCATGCCTTGTTGGTCGGCATGAGGAAGGTGTAGGAGCTGTCCTCAAGCGTCATGTAGGTGTTGAGCTGGTCCCAGATGGGGTTGTAGGTCACGACGACCGAGTCGATATAGGTCTGCATACCGTCGACGATGGGGCCCTTGTGCGAGCGCTCCTCGTCGAGATAAGACTGCTCGGCCTTCATGACGTAGCGGCGCAGCGAGTCGATGCCGGCATCGCCCGAGAGGAGCGAGTCAGTGATGTACTCATAGATATTGGGCAGATAGGAGGCCTGACCCTCGATGAGGTAGATCACGCCGTTGCTGCTGGGATCAGCCTCCTGCACCTTGACGCCGTCGAACTCGTAGGTGCCGTTGCCCTTGAAGTCGTAGCTCTTGGCGTTGAGCATCAGCACGCGCTCGTCGATGCTGCCGGAGGCGCCGTGGGTGTACTCGGCGATGTGGTTCTTCACGAACTGCTTGAGCAGGGCCTCATTGCCGAGGGTGCGCAGGCGGGCAGCGTCGTAGGTGCCGTCGAGGGGTGCCCAGACGGTGTAGCAGTGGGTGGTGTTGAGTGCCTGATCGAACCCGGCAGCTTTCACCAGGGCCGCAAAGTCCTTCAGTCTGTCGTTCTGGCTGATGTTCTCCCAAATCGTCTGGCTGGCCGTTGCCGTCTGAGCGTCAATCTCGGCCTTGTTGTAGTCGTCGAAATCGGAGCATGACGTAAGCAGTGCGGCCGCCATCATGATAATTCCTGTATACTTGTTGATTTTCATATCAATAATCATTTTTCAATGTTCTGTCTTCAATTGCTTAGTACCAGTCCTCAGTGTACTGCTGATTGTCCACCACGTCGATGGGCACCAGCTCGATGAAGTCGATACCAGAGAGAAGGGTGTTGTCCTCAACCACCTTCTTGACGCGCATCCAGTGGTCGCCGCCCTTCTGGTTGAGCTCCACGCGGCCGAGGAC
The DNA here is from genome assembly GCA_902779455.1 of uncultured Prevotellaceae bacterium. Taxonomy (GTDB): domain Bacteria; phylum Bacteroidota; class Bacteroidia; order Bacteroidales; family Bacteroidaceae; genus Prevotella. Next base: position 84,218 of record CACZBS010000006.1, on the reverse strand, counting down.
GGCACGGATGATCATCGTTCCATAACCACCCTCTTCGCGGCAGTTCAGGCCATTCTTAGGCGTCGTCCAGGTTCCGTCGGCCTCGTTATAGGTAGCCTTGGCCCATCCGGCCTCGGCATGACCGCAGAAGCTGTAGGGAGCACGCATGAAGCCGCGGTTGTGCATGGCTGCATCAGTAGCGATGCCGTAGTCGTCCTCCTCGTAGGCGGGTGTCCAACCGATGCGGGGGTCGGTGGCATCAATCTGGATGTCGTAGGGGATGCCGAGTGCCTGCATCGAAGTGATGTCGCTCGACTTGCCGATGTAATACTGCATGAAGGCGCCGTAGGTGACAGGCGGATAGCAGATGCGAATCTCGTAGGTGCCTTTGGGCACGGGCGGCAGCTTGAAGGCGAAGTCGAAGTTGCCCCAATACTGCAGCTGGTCAGACTGGAAGCAGCGCATGGCACCGTGGAGGGCATAGACGAAGTTGATGGACTTGTTATACTGGACGATGTTCTTGATGGCGCCATAGCCGATGCCACGACGTGAGTTGTCGTAGTTCGAGGAGATATGACCGTCGCCGGAGGTCCAGTAGCGGTAGCCGTTGGTGATGAGCTCGGGGAAGAGCGAGGTGCAGTTGAAGCGCATGCGCTCATGGAGCACCATGCGGGGCACGTCGCGGTCGTAGACCATCATGCCGTCGATGCTGTGGATATAGCCGTTGAAGGCCTGCAGGGTGGCGCCACGGGTCTTGTCGACCTTCAGTCCGCGCTTGACGAGGGTGTGGTTGGTGCCCTGCGTACCCACCTCGTTGGTCAGGGTGTGGAAGGTGCGGTAGCGGTTGATGTAGACGTTACGTCCGTTACCGTCGTCCACGGGGTTCCAGACCTTCATCAGCGTGTGGGGCAGCAGCGTCTCGTAGTAGTCCTGCGGGTCGGCGTCGGGAGCATAGTTCCAGTAGGTGCTGCTACCCTTCTCGAAGACCAGCTGGTTGTTGTCCATAGGCATGGGCAGCAGGTGGTAGGCCACAAACATGTTGAGGGCGTTGAAGGGCTGACGGAAGTCCTCGTCGGTGGTGCCGGTGTTGACGGTCAGGCCGTTGTCGGCCATGTAGTCATACCATTCCGTGGCGTTGCCATAGACATTGTTGGCATACTCCACGAGGTCGTCGAAGCTGTTGATGCCGTTGGCACGCATCACCTCGTCGGTCTCGGCAAAGAGGGTGAAGCCCACCTTGTAGACCTCATCGTATGAGAGGACGGCCGAATAGCTCTGACGGGGCAGCTGCTCAAACTTATAGGTGCCCTCCATCTGATACTTCAGCACGGAGTCAGCCCATCCGGTGCGCTCGAAGGCTTCGGCAAAGATGCTGTAGCGGTCGGTGTTGCGCTTGAGGATGTCGCCGATGAAGCGTGTGTAGCGGGGAATGACGCGGTCGATGATGTGCACCAGTCCGTTGGTCACCTCATGGTCGGAGTCGATGATCTTGACCACGTCGGCCAGGACGATGTTGCCGACAGAGTCGACGCTGTGCGTGAAGTTGAATCCGAGCATGGTGCTGACATTGCCCGTGCCGGTCATCGAGACCACGTTCATATACTGCGTGGAGATGTGGTAGCGCGCAATGTTGAGGCAGAGGCTGTCGGTGAGTCCCTCGACGCCGGGGCCGGTCATGCCGTTGTGGGGGATGAGGGCTTCGGGGTCGTTGTAGAGGCTGTCGCAATAAGCCTTCACGGCATCGTTGACGGGTGCGAACATGGTGTAGGCACCGTAGGACGCCATCATGCGGTCATAGCCGACGCGTCCGAGGATGTAGTTGAAGTCGGTGAGCAGGCTGTCCTGGGCGATGAACGACTCGATGGTCTCGCCGGTGAAGGTGTAGAGATCGCTCTCGTCCGGCTCAGGGTTGCAGGCTGTCATCATCAAGGCGGCCGATGCTCCGAGCAGGAGCGAACGCCAAGTTATTTTTACTGTTTTCATAACTATATATTCGATTTAGCGATTTTCGATTGATGACCTGATGTCTTCAGCTTGTCAGTTCTTGCTGATGGTCTCGGTTGAGTTGTAGCCCGGGTTCTGGTGCAGAACGGGGGTGATGTTCAGGTCTCTCAGTGGGATAGGCATGTAGAGCTTGGTCTCGTCGCCTATCTTGGCAGCGACGGCATCGCCCTTGGTCGAGAGTTTGCGCTTCATCAGGTTGAGCATGGGGCCGTAGTTGGCGACAGGTGCCCAGCCGTTCTTCTCGCTCTGCTCGTAGAGAGTCGACTTGTAGTCGACGCCCTCGACGTGGCGGTAGTTAAAGCGCAGCAGGTCGTACCAGCGCTTGCCCTCGAAGGCGAACTCGCGCAGGCGCTCAGCAAGGATCAGGTTCTCCATCGTGGTGGCACTGGAGGCAAAGGTCGTAGCCTTCAGGGTGTCGCCGGCAGAGATGGCGTCGGCCGTCTTGGCGCGCTTGTTGACGGCGTTGACCAGATGGAAGGCCTTCTGCAGGCTCTCCGTGTCGGTGTCGTCGGCAGAGGCGATGGCCACGAGGGCCTCAGCCTTCATGAGCATGACGTCGGACAGGCGGTAGACGGGATAGTTCTGTGCATAGTTAGCGCTGAAGGCTCGTGCCTTGGCTGCCGGTGCAGTCGTGATGCTGGTCAGGGGCATGTAGTCGTTCGACACGAACTTTCGAATCTCGAGCACCGTGCTCTCGCCGACGCTGACGCTTGTATTGCCGTAATAGGTGCTCTCAGCACCGCGCCAGTCGACAGAGCTCGACGAGGTGAAGACGTCGCCGCCATAAGTGAAGATGGTGGGTGCGTAGAGGTAGTGGCGGCTGTCAGAAGTACTCAGGGCATTGAAATATTTGCAGAGAGCGCTGGCACCGTTGGACGAACCGTCCATCTGAAGCTCGAAGATGCTCTCCTCGGCATTCTGACTGACAAAGAGCTCGATGAACATGCGTTCGCCGTCTTCTAAGGGATAGTCCTTGGCAACGACCTCGTCGCGACCCGGCCTGTGCTGGGCGCGCTTGGAGGCGATGACGCGGTCGCAATAGTCGATGCAGGCCTGATAGTCAGCGGCGTTGTGCTCCACGCTGCCGCGCCAGAGATAGATGTCAGCCAGCAGGGTCTGTATGGCGTCGCGGGTGAAATAGCCGACGCGCTTCCAGTCGTTGAACGTCGTGGCGGAGAGGGCATTGCGCTCAGCCTCCTGCAGGTCGTTGATGCAACACGTGAGCACCGAGTCAGGATTCGTCTGAGGCACGTAGCGCTCCTTGCTGCTGTTCATATACGAACTGGAGATGTAGGGCACGTCGCGGAAGTTGCGCACCAGATAGAAGTAGCACAGGGCCCGCAGGGCGAGCATCTGTGAGCGGTCGGCCAGGTAGTCGCCCTGGGTGTACGACGGGTCTTCGGCCATGACGGCCTCGGCGCGGTCGAGCACGATGTTGCAGTTGTTGATGACCGAATAGATGCCACCCCACTCGGCAAACTGGTTGTCCTCCTGGGTGTTGGCAAGATTGATTTCGACCAGGTCCTCGACCAGTGCACCGGTGACGGCCTCGACGGGCACGAACTCGTCGCCACGAAGGCCGCCCCATACGATGAGTCGCGACATGACATTCTCGGTGAGCATCGAGCGGTAGGCACCGTTGACCATCTGGCTGACGTCGTCCTTCGACTTCCAGAAGTCCTCGTCGACGGTCAGGTTGTCAGGCAGGATGATGGTGTCGACGCACGACGCGAAGAGCAAAGGCATCGTCAGCAAGGCTCCGAGGGCCTTCACCTTATTATATATATATGCTTTGGTAATCATAATGTTCAATTTTCTATTCTCAATTTTCACTTCTCAATTGATCAGAATCCGATGTTCAGCGTGACGGTGAACTGCTTCGAGCGGGGCGTCTGCGAGTTGTCGGAAGCCACGCCGTAGCCACTCGGAGAAACCTCGGGGTCGACGCCGCTATACTTGGTCCAGACGTAGAGGTTGTTGAGCGAGGCATAGGCCTGCAACTGGTTCAGACCGAGGCTCTTGATGAGCTTCTTGTCAAAGTTATAGGCAATCTGCAGGTTCTGGAAGCGGACGAAGCCGCCGTTCTCTACGAAGCGGTCGCTGGCCTGGTAGTTGTAGGACGAGTTGTACATGGCACGCGGAATGGGCGTGATGTCGCCGTCCTTACGCCAGCGGTAGTTGACCGAGGCACACTGGTTGTTGGTGTCGAACATCTTCTCCAGGTTCTGACGGGCCACGTTGACCACCTTGTTGCCGAAGCGGTACATGAAGCGGGTCTTGACGCTCCAGGGGCCATAGCGGAAGGTGAAGTTGAAGCCACCGTTGACCTTCGGCAGCGAGTTGCCCAGGTAGACCACGTCGAGCTCGTTGATCTGACCGTCGTGGTTGACGTCCTGATACTTGGCGTCACCACCCTGGAAGACGTAGGTCTGCGAGCCCGTGCCGTTGTTGTTCTGATAGTTGAGCACCTGGTGCTTGGGGTGTCCCTGCTCGTCCATGAGGACGGTGCCGTCGGCATTGGTGACGATGGGGAAGGTCTGTCCCTGAGCGAGGAACTCGTTGATCTTTGCCTCGTAGGTGACGGCATCCCATCCGTTCTCCTTCTGCAGGTTCTCCAGATAGTCATAGCTGTACTGATAGACGCCCTCATAGCGGAAGCCGTAGATGGATCCGAGAGCATTGTTCAGCTGCACGCGCAGGGGCCATGAGCCGCGCTGAGTGACGTTCCAGTTGTTGTTGTTCAGGTCGTCGAGCACGCTCTGGTCCATCTCCTTGAGGAGGTTGGAGTTCTGGGCGATGTTGAATCCGGCGTCGACGGAGAACTTGCCGACCTTGATGATGCGTCGGGCATTGATGTTCATCTCCCAACCGTCGTTGTCCATGCGTCCGACGTTCTTGTAGGCCATCGTGGCAAAGCCGGTGTAGCTGGGGATGTTGACGTTCTTCATCAGCAGGTCGCGGGTCTCCTTGTGGTAATAGTCGAAGTCGACCTCGAGGCGGTCGTTGAGCAGTCCGAGGTTGAAGCCGAGGTTGTAGCTGGTGGTCTTCTCCCACTTCAGGTCGTCGAGCTTCAGGCCGCTGAGCGAGGCCGTCGGGCGCGGGGTGCTTGAATAAGAGTTTGATCCGTAGAAGCCGTTCGACGTGTTGTAGGTGTTGTAGAAGAGGGTGTTGCTCGACGGAGCCCTACCGACGATACCCCATGAGGCACGCAGACCGAGCATCGAGAGCCAGTTGCCCTTGATGGGTGTGAAGAAAGGTTCGTCGCTGATGTTATAGCGGAGCGAGACGCCAGGGAAGTAGGCCCACTTGTTCTTAGGTCCGAACTTCGAGTCGCCGTCGGCGCGCAGCGAGACGCCTACGCTGTAGCGGCCGTCCTTGTAGGAGACGTGGCCGTTGTAGAGCAGGTTCTGCGATGCGCTGCGCCCGTTGCTGCTGCCGTAGCCGTCGTCGACGAGCCATCCGTAGACGGTGGGTGCGGTGATGCCGTTAGGCAGGTTGTTCATCGTGATGTTCTGCTTGTTCTGCTTCGACGTGCTCATCTCATAGCGGGCGAGCATCGTGGCCGACCAGTCCTGATTGCGGAAATAAGGGGTGAAGACGAGCTCGACGCGGCCGCCAACCTTGACGCGGTTCGACTCGGCGTTGGTGGTCTGGTTGTACTTGTTCGAGCTCCACTTGTCGCTGGCCAGTGCTGCAGGCCAGTATGAGGGCGAGCTGCTGGCAAAGATATCGAAGTCGACGCGGCCGTTGAGCGTCAGTCGGCTCTTCTCGGCCTCGACGCCCAGCAGTTCGTACTTGATGCTGAAGTCGGGCGTCAGTCGGTAGGTGTTCTCCTTGGCCCAGGCCATCTCGGCGATGGCGACGGGGTTGCCCAGTCCGTGGATAGCCGAGAGGGCGTTCGACATGTAGGTGCCGGTCTCGACGAGGCTGGGGTTGGTCGACAGCGGGTTCATGATGTAGAAGTCGTCGCTGTAGGAGCCGTCGCTGTTCTGGCGGTAGATGTTCATGTTCGGGGCAATGCGCTGTGCGATGCCGAGCAGTCCGCTGTAGTTCTTGTCGTTGCCGGTGTAGGTGAAGGCAAAGTTGGTCGAGAAGCGGATGCGGTCAGAGACGTTGTAGTCGAGCACCATGCGGGTGGTGAACTGCTGGAACTTCTGCTTGATGATCGAACCGGTCTGATGCTTGTAGCCGGCAGAGATGCGGAAGGTGGCCTTCTGGCCGCCACCGGTGAGGTTGACGTTCCAGTCGTGCATGGCACCGAACTGCTTGACGGCCGAGACCCAGTCGGTGTTGTTGTTCCAGTTCTCGAAGTCGGGCCAGTTGATGTCGTAGTTCAGTTCCTTGAGCGAGGTGGTGGCGGTGCTGCTCTGGGTGGGGTTGTAGAACTCCTCCTTCATCAGCATGGTGTAGTCGTCACCGTTGAGCAGCTTGTAGCCGTCGGGCTGCCAGGTGCCGGTGAACTTATACGAGAAGTTGACGCGTGGTTTGCCACGCGTACCGTGCTTGGTGGTGATCATGATGACACCGTTGGAGCCCTGCGAGCCCCAGACGGCGGTGGCGGCGGCGTCCTTGAGAACGGTGATGGAGGCGATATCCTCGACGTTGACCGACAGCAGCGAGGCATACTGCTCCTCGTTGGCATTGGCGAAGTCGAAGTCCTCGTCGGGGTTGTCGAAGATCTTGTCGTCGACGACGATGAGGGGGTTGGCATCGCCCGAGATGGTGGTGACACCACGCAGGCGCATGGTCGTTCCGGCACCGAGGTTACCCGAGTTCGACACGATGTCGAGACCGGCGATCTCACCCTGCAGGGCCTCGTCGGCCGAGGTGAAGGCGAGACCTTCGACCTGCTCCATGTTGAAGGTCTGCTGCGAGACCGAGATTTCCTTCTTCTGAATCATCAGACCGCCGTTGTTCTGGCGCTTGGAGGTGACGACGACCTCCTTGATCTGGGTGTTCTCAGGTTCGAGCTTCACCTTGAAGACGGTCTGGTTGCCGATGGTGATGACCTTGGTCTTGTCGCCCACGTATGAGAAGACGAGCTTGTTCTTGGTGCTCTTGATCTGCATCGAGAAGTTACCATTGAAGTCGGTCTGTGCGGCCGAGACAATACGGTTGTTGGCATCGCGCTCAACGACGTTACCCATCATGACGGGGCCCTCGTTGTCGGTCAGCGTACCCGATATGCGCACGCCCTGCGCCAGCAGGGTCTGGCAGATGATGCCCATCAAAGCCGTAAGCAATATTTTCTTTAGTTCCATTTATCTTGGCTTTTTAGGTGAATGACTGTTAGTTTGACCACGACTTGGCGAAGGCTCCTGAGCAGAGGGGCTCGGAGAGCTCGTGGATGACACAGAACGACGAGGTGTAGATGCCGTGGGTGTCGCGAGCGTCGCGGGAGCCGTCGAACCAGTAGTCGCGGCACATGAGGTTCGAGAGCTTCGACGTGTCGGCGGCGTCGACGGTGCGTGTGGCGCCGGTGGCATCGGTGACCTGGATCTTGCCGCTGCCGCCGCTGACCTGCATCTCGATGGCCAGTCCCATGTCGTCGGTGCTCAGGCTGTTGTAGCGGTTGCTCTCGACGACGTTGTCGGCATAGACGGAGCTGTTCTGGAAGTGGTAGCGGACGAAGTCGCGGATGATGTCGATCATGCGCTTGCAGTCAGCCTTGGCCATGAGTGCAGCCTCGGTGGGGTTGCCGTCAGCGTCGAGGTCGTCCTGATAGGTCTCGCGCAGGGCGTTGATCTCATCCCACTTGGGCAGCCCAGCTGCGTAGGCCTTCTGCATGGCTGCGTTGTTGGGAGCATAGAGGGTGTAGTTGTAGGTGTTGAACATCTTCACGTTGTAGTCGAGACAGCTGCGGGCCACCTTGTTGGAGCCGGAGCCGCGGTCAGCGGTGAAGACGATGTAGTTGTCCTGCTCGGTGGTGCCGAACGAGTTCTGCTCGTTGCTGATGCCGGCCCAGGCGAGCAGCTCGGGGTCGAAGCCGTTGCAGAGGTCGTAGAACTCGGAGAAGCGGTCGGAGTGCATCTCGAGGGTCTTGCTGACGGAGTTGCGGGGCGACTCGATGACGTGATCGATGCGGAAGGCCTGACCGTTCTTCTCGTCGTAGACGCGGGTGATGAGTGACGGCGTCAGGCCGTTGTCGATCTGCTGTCCGCTGGCGACGGTGCATCCCTCGCGGTTGCCCGTGATGCGGATTTCGCCGCCGTGCTTCGTCTTATAATAATTATTGGTGCCGATGGTCTCGCCGTCGTTGAGCACCACGGTGTGGTAGTTCAGGATGTCAATGAACTGCGTGCGCCACTGGTCGACGGCCAGCGTACCGCCGTTGTTGAGCACTTCGCCGACGGTGTTGGTGGCCTTGTCGTAAGCGTAGGCGCGGCAGCGGATGCCCACATTGCGGACGATGCGCTCACCTTCGGCATTGACGGTGGTGTCGCCCTCCCAGGTGAACTTCAGGGCCTGTGGCAGATCCTTGCCGAGGCTGGTGGGGTCGACATAGTAGCGGCTGAAGGCAGCGTCGTCGGGGATGAAGAATGCGAAGTTCGACTTCATAGCCATGAGGTAGTAGTGGAACGAGACCTTCAGGTTGTCCTCGTCCTGCACGCCCCAGTTCATCACGTGCATGTCAGGATAGACGGACGAGGGGGCCATGACGCTCTGATACTCGTCGGGGGCGATGAGCTCGTCCATCTTGTAGATGACGCCGTTGTTGGCCATGACGATGTCGTAGGTGCCGTCGGCACGCTTGGTGAGCAGGTCGGTGGTGACGCCCATATAGTCCTTGGCATCGTTCTGGATGGTGTGGAACTTGCTGGGCACGGTCTCGACGAAGGACGACTTCATGAGGTTGCGCACGAACTTGGTCAGGATCTCCCAGCCCGAGCCGCTGGGCTGGGCAAAGAGTGTGTCGAGGTTCTCGGCCAGGTTGGCCTCGGTGTTGTCGGCACCCTTGTGGCATCCGTAGAGGTCGATGAGGTAGGCGCCGTCGCCACCCTCGGTGAAGAACTTCACGACGGCCTCGTCGGTCGGGGCGAACATGGCACCGATGTCAGAGAGAGGCCAGTCGACGCCGTCGTTGCCGCGGTCGATGGGGCTGTACTCATTCCAGCCGGGGTTGTAGTCGAGACGATACTTGGCGTCGACGACGTTGTTGTCAGGATCGCGCTCCACGGCGTGGTTCTGCTTGCGGTTGAAGTAGCGCACCTCGTAGATCATGTCGATCGTGGGCAGACCTTTCTCCAGGGCCACGGCGTTGTAGGCGTCGGTGAGCGTCTGGTTCTCATAGGGTGCGGAGAAATAGTCGAGGATGCGGCTGAAATAGTTCATGTGGCCGTCGGCGCGCAGACGCTGGGCCATGTTGCCCGGGGGCACGATGACGTCCTTCACCTGATGGACATAGCCGTTCAGACAGGTGACGTCGCTGTGCGTGATCTGGTCGTCGAAGATGTAGGCCATGCCGTCCTCATAGGGTGTGCCGGTGAGGATGGCGAAGTCGCTGTCGTCGCCCTTCGTGGTGATATTGTTGGTCAGCATGTGCTCGCGGGTGAAGTGGACGAGCATGGGCGTGGTGGCATCGCTGACGACGTAGATCTCGCCGTTCTTGCGGTGCTGGTCCCAGTAGGGGTTGCCCTTGGGCATCTCGTCGGCCGTCATGCGCTCGACGGTGGCGACGACCTGGAGGTTCGACTGGTGCTTGACGGCCATGCCCTTGCGCACCTTGTTCATCTCGTCGTTACCATTGCTGACGTTCGAGAGCATGCCGACGAGCATGGCGTTGTCGAGCATCGAAGAATAGAGCAGCTGCTGCTTCTGGGCGTCGGTGAGCTGATCGTAGCTGCTCACCCCCCATTCATTGTCACTGAAGAACCGCTCGAAGGCCTCGTCGTTGGCGGGGAAGATGGTCTTCGAACCTGTGCGGTTGAGCGTCTCGGCGTAGTTGAGGTCGTCGATGAGCCGCACGTAGTTCGTAAACGTTCCCGAGAGGTACTGCGGGTTCTTCAATTCCTGATAGATGCTTCCACCGAGCCACGAGGGCTTGCTGTCGGCATCCACTGCCTCGTTTTTGTCCACGCAGGCAGTCATCAGTCCCGCGAGGGACAGAGAAATGCAGAAAATGAATTTTTTCATACTTATTAGCTAATATTTTAATATAGTTTCGAAACGTTTCTTTTTTTAATAGATTTGTTTAAGCGATGCAAAATAACAAAAAAAAAACGAATTAGCCAAAAAAACTATCTTCATTTTTTGCACTTTAGACTACATTTTTTGAAAACTGCACCATACATGACGAAAAAACGTATGAAGCGCCAATGGTCGGCTGAAGGAATGATCATAAAAAAACTAAGAAATCCAATGGATTTAGCGCTTGTCTTGACATTTGGGAGGTAGCTGGGCGATGAGCTGAAAAGATAAAAATCTGATTTCACCACCGGTTGGAAGTTACAGACCCCACCCCCAGCCCCTCCCCTTGAAGGGAGGGGAGAAAGCCTCCCCCAACCCCTCCGAAGGAGGGGGGTGGCCTCCCCCGACCCCTCCAAAGGAGGGGAGTTGGCTGGCGCACTGTCCGACGGGAATGACGGCGCAGCTGCTCCCCTCCCTTCAAGGGGAGGGGTTGGGGGTGGGGTCTGTAACTTTATGCGAATGTATATATAACACGAGGCCTTACAGGACAGACTTCGCCTTCACAATTGACGCAGAAATTGTAAAGTTTTATTCGAGCCAAGATCTCATTTTTCTAAATCGCCTAATAATCAACCATTTACAAAATCCGCCCAAAGAAGCGGCACTTCTCGATGGAAAAAGCGGCACTTCTTGACCCGAAAAGCGGCACTTCTCGACCCGAAAAGCGGCACTTCTTTTTCGCCGTTGCCACGGATGTAAAATAAACTGACACTTTGCCACACAAAAAGAGTGCCGCCCTTCGGAGACTGAAGCTCCGAAAGGCGGCACTGCCTAAATGATATGGTCTGTCGGTGCAGTCTTACTTCACCACGTACTTCTTGCCGTTGATGATGTAGAGACCGGCCTTCAGGTTGTCCACGCTGTTGCCGACCTTCAGGCCGGAGATGGTGTAGACGCCCTTGACAGCCTCGACGGGCTGAGCGAAGGTAGCGGCGATGCCCTCAACGTCGGCAATGACGCCGTTGATCAGGCCCTCTACCTCCAGCAGGCTCAGGTAGGCGTTCTGCATGTCCTTGATGGTGGTGGCAGCCTCGGCGTTGGCGATGTAGCGGTTGAGCTTCACCACGAGGAAGGCCACTTCTGCATTGTCGGCAGCGGCAGCGACGACGGCCTTGGCCTTGGCCACCTCAGCAGCCAGCTCGGCCTTGGTGTCGGCGGTGTACTTAGCCTCGTCGCCAACGAAGAAGAGGTGGTTGGCACCGAAGCCGAAGCCGTTCAGGCCCTTACCCACCTCGAGGGCGTCGACCTCGAAGCCGAGCTCGACGGTCACAGGCTCAGCGTTCTTCTTGACGAAGAAGACAGAGTAGTGCCAGGGCGTGAAGCCGCTGATGTTGCGCCAAGGACGGTTGGCCACGGCGCTGCTGTTGGCACCGGGAGCGATGCTCTTGGTGACGCGGATGCTGTCGGGCAGACCGTCGGGACCGAAGAAGAGGCGTGCGGGCATGTTGGTGTAGATGGTGTCGATCTGGACGCCCTCCTCGTCGACGACATACTCAGCGCTGGCCTGCAGATAGCCCAGGTTGTCGTTGTGGGCATAAGCCATGGCACGATACTCATAGACACCGGGATCGGTCAGGGTGACCGTCTGCTGCACCTTGCCGCCGAGGGTCACGGTCGAGCCGCGCCACTGGCTGCACCTCTTGCTGCCTTCCCATTCGTCGGAGGGACCACCATACTCCCACTGCTTGAAGGTGCCGGCGGGGGTGTAGTTCCAACCGTTGTTGGTGAACGGGGTCGTCGTAGTGATCTTGCTGGAGTTAGCTGCGAAGTCAGCGTTGACGAGAGCGATGTCGGCAGGATTGTTGCGGGCAGCAGCTGTGATCTTGAAGGCCACGATGGCAGCCTTGATGGCGTCGATGGCAGCCTGGAACTCGTCGTACTGGTTGGTAGCCGAGATGTTGTCGATCAGCGACTGGGCAGCGCTGACAGCCGACTGCAGCTCAGCACGCTTGGCGGCGTCGCCACCAGCGTTCAGGGGATCGTCGAGAACGGCCTGACCCTCAGCGATGGTGTTCTTCAGGGTCTCCTGAATGGCGTTCTGGTTGATGACATAGTTCTTGGCACGGCCCAGCTCATTGACCTGGATCATCAGCTCCTTGACCAGACCGGTAGCATTGTTCTCGTTGCTGGCATAGGCACCCAGCTGCTCCAGGCTCTCCTCGCTGACAGGCAGCGTGCAGGTGCTGTCGACGGGATTGACGATGGCCAGCGAAGCCTCATAGACGGGCAGGGCGTTGGCCACGGCACGGTCGACGGAATCCTTCGACCAGATGTACTCGGCCACGTCGTTCTGATAGTTGTCCAGACGAGCCTTCAGCTCGATCTGCTGCGTGATGACCTCCTTGACGGCCTGCTCATACTTGAGCTGCAGCTCGGTCTTGCCAAGCATACGGAATTCGGGGTTGCGCAGGCTGGCGCGACCACCGCGCTTGTCGGTGTATCCGGGGAAGATGAATCCGGCACGCACGGTCTCGCCTGCCTTCACCTCGCCGATCATGTAGTAGCGCTTCCAGTAGTAGCCGTTCAGCGTGTCGGGCGTCTCAGCATAGCGGAAGTTGGGGTTGGCAGCAGCCAGCTCAGCCTCGGTGGCGGGACGCATCACGAGGGTGTCGCTACCGATGTAGAGCTTCGGGCCGATGAACAGCTTGGTGTGGTCGGCTCCGTAAGGCGAACTCTTGGCAGAGGCAGCAACCTCCTGGGCCTCGATGGCGAAGAAATACTTGCCGGGAGCCCAGGCAGCATTCTCAACCTTGATACCCTTCTCGCCGAGGTCGAAGGTCTGCTGAATACCGGCAGAAGCGACATAGCCGTCGTTGGCCGGACGCTCCAGAGAGGCATCGTTGGCAGAGAAGCCCCAGCGATCGCCGACGACAGCCCAGCTGCCGACGAGCGTCGTGTTCTTCAGTTTGTTGAAGCCCAGCGATTTGACGGTCGTCCAGTCGCCAGCGTTCATGTTACCGCCGTTGAGGTTCATGTAGTTGTTGAACTCCTCGTTGAAGTTGTCGATCAGGGCCTGCATGGCGTCGGCGTCCTCAGACTGGCTGGGATCCTCGACCATGCCCTTCATCATCTCGACGATGCCGCCGAAGTCGTCCTTACCGTTCACCAGGTCGGGCTCGGCAAGCAGGTCCTCGGCATACTTGATCAGACGGTCGACGATGCGGGTGTCGTAGACCTCGACGACGGGATAGATCTCGAAGTCGGTGAACATCGTTCCCGAGGGGATGCCGCTGGCATTGAACACGAGGAACTCCTTCTCGACGCCGACGAAGATGGTGTCGACCACCTGCGTCCAATCAGTGCCGATGCTCTCAGCACCGCTGATGGCACGGCTGTTGGTGGTGCCGTCGGTGCTGGCGAAGAAGTTGACGTAGTTGTTCTGACCGGCCGTGGTGGTGGTCACAATACTGCCGGAAGCAGCCTTGGCCCAGTAGCTGACGACATAGAGGCCGTTCTGGAGCTCCCAGACGTTGGCCAGGGCCTTCGTAGCCTCAGAGGTCTGGGCGGCAGAGTTCACGACGGTGCGACCGTCCTCGGTCGTCGTGGTTTCCCACACAGCGCCATCGACGGCTCCACCTTCCTCGTTGGTCCAACCGTCCTCAAAGAGGTTGGCGAAGTTGCCGTTGACGACAATGTTCTGACCGGTCACCTTGAACTTGTTGGTGTTCGAGTAGATGTACTCGTCCACCTCAAGTGCGTTGGCACTGACGACAGCCATCAGGGCCAACAGTTGAGTAAATAGTCTTTTCATAATTGTTTTTGTTAATAAATAAAATAATAGTATAAAGAGTTATCATATCACTTGCCCACCACGATGGTCTCGGCAGCACGGTGCTGGCCCTGCTGCATGCGGGCGATATAGAGGCCGGGACGCAGGCCCAGCTGGCGGACGGCCGACGCCAGGGCGCGGCGCTCGCAACGGACGGTGCCGAGCGGCGTGCCGCCAAGGTCATAGATCTCGGCATCGACGACGGCGTCGGCAGCAATGGCGGCAATGGCGTCAGGAGCCACGTCGGTGATGCGCAGCACACCGCTCTTCTGGGCCATGCCGGTGGTGTCCCACCAGAGGCCCAACGGCAGCTCGGGCAGTTCGAACTCGGGCGTGCCGGAGAAGCTGCTGGTGGCGGACCAGAGCTTCAGCTCGTCGCCGGCCTTCGGGGTGTAGCTGTCGGCCAGGGTGACCTTCACCGTGCCGTTGAAGGTCAGGAAGCGGGCGTTGAGCTGTGAATAGCCGGGAGCCGACTGCTGGCCGAGGGTGGCACTCTTGACGATGAAGTTAAACGTGGCGCCCTTCTTGACGTTGGCGGCAGCGTTCACCTTGACGATGCGCGGCGTCGCGGCCGAATACATGCTGGCGGCCGTGGCCTCGGTGCCGCTCTCCATGGTCAGCGAGGGCAGCAGTCCACCGCCCTGCATCGTGCCTTTCTCCTTGAGGGTGACGGCGCCGAAATAGGGCTGTTCGAGCTTGACGTCATTGAAGCGCAGCTGACCTTCCTCGATGGTGACGGCGCCACTGAGGTTTCCGATGCCGGAGACCTGCAGGTAGCCCTCGCCACGCTTGACGATGGGAGCCGTGGAATGGAACGAGGCAATCATGTTCTTGCCCAACATTCCGATGGTGTAGGTGCCGCCGCCGGCCAGTGTGCCGGTGCCGGTGACGTTGCCGATGGCTACGTTATACTTGGTGCCGCTCTCCGGGTCGCGGTTGTAGACGGTGATGCCGTCATTGAGCTTCAGCGTAGCCTTGGGCAGGCCGTAGTTGTTGCAGAACGAGAACTCAGGGTCGTAGCCATGCTTGACGGAGCGGTCCTGCAGGCCGGGCACGACGGTGCCCTCAAACTGGCTCCAGTCGCCCTTGTAGCGGCAGCGGATCCACGTGCCGTAGACATTGAACGTGCCGGCGCCTGTCAGCGTGCCTGTGTATTCGCAGCGGGGGTCGCCGTAGAAGGTGCCCGTCTTGCCAGCCGGCACGACGAAGTTGACACGGTTCGACGAGTAGGTGTTCTCGTTGGCCACGTCGCTGAACGTGCCGCCCTGCAGCTCGATGGTGTCAGGCACCTGGATGACGGCGCTGGAGTTCTCCTGCGATCTGACCGTGCCTGTCTTGACGACGAGCTTGGTGAACGTGTTGTTCTGACCCATCATGAACGAGCCCTCGCCCGTCTTGATGACCGTGGCGCCCACGCCCTTGATGCTGTTGTTCATCGTCAGGGCCATGCTCTTGGGCACGTCGATGGTGGCGTCGCCGCCCACCTTGAAGGGCTGGTCAGTGGTGATGGTGCCGTTGGCCGTGAGCATGGCGTCGGTGATATTGATCACCTGGTTGGCATCGCCCAGTGCGCCGTAGGTCTGGCCGCTCTTGTTGGCCAGCATGTTGACCACCAGCCGGCCGCCGTTGATATAGGTGGCGCCGGTGCGGTTCTCGGTGTTGATGGTGACGGTGGCAGCGCCGTTCTTGGTGATCGTCCCACCGCCGAGGATGCTGTCGCCCGTCAGGGTGTAGGCCTTCTTCTCGTTGTTGAAGGTGACCGACTTAGGCCGCACGCCGCCCTTGATGACGACGTTGGTGACCTCGGCCTCATCGTCGAACACGACGTCGTCGCCCTGTCCGGCATAGTCGGCCTTACCATCGTTGAGGAAGTTCTTGGTCACGCCGAAGTCCCAGATGCTGCTCTCCGTCGTACCGTTCCAGACGACGGTGGTGGCGGCGCGCATGTCCTCGACGACGAGGTAGAGCTGGCCGTCCTCAAGGCTGAGGAAGTGGCGCTTGTCGCCGATGCCCTCGAGGACGATGTTGTCGATGTCGCCCACCACTTCGGCGATGCTACCCAGCAGATAGCGTCCGGCAACGATGTCGCCGCTGACGGCAAACTGAATGACAGGTGCCTTATACTTGGGTCCGTTCTCCCAGTCGCGCGTGTCGATGACGAGCTTCTGGGCGTTGAACTGCGAGAAGACGAAGCCGTCGCCAGCATTATAGGCGTCGAGGACGACCCGCGAGCCGAAGCCCAGCGTGAGCGTCGAGACGGTGATGCCCGACTGCGAGGGCTGGGCGGCCGAGCCACAGGGGTGGATGGTAGCGCCGTAGTCGGCCCTGAGTCCGCCCATGAAGCGTCCGCCGTCGCTGAGGAGCGTGGTGTGGCGGTTGAGCCAGACGGGCGATGCCTCCATCGTGCCGTCGAAGCGCAAGGTGCCCTGCCAGATGCTGGTCTCTCCGGTGTGGTGCTCGGTGACGTTGGGCAGCACGAGGGTGCCCTCGCCCTGCTTCACCAGTCGTGTGGTGCCGCTGAAGGCACCGCCGGTGAGGGTCGTCGTATAATTAATAATGGTACGCGCGGGCGACTTCGGCGTAGCGCTCGTGGCCTGCTGCGAGCCGCTGCCCTGCACCCATGCGGGGGTGTTGACCGTCAGGATGTAAGGCTCTGCACCGTCCTCGACGGCGATTGTCTTGTCCTCATAGCCCGAGACGAGCAGGTGGTCGCTGGTGGTCGAGATGGTGGCGCCGACCTCGGTGCGGCCGTTGAGCATCAGTGGGGGCGGAGCCTGGGTGATGCCCTCCAGTTCGCCGAGGAAGTAGCTGACGTGCGGCGGCTGGTTGTAGCCCACGTTCTGCCAGCACATGCCGTTGCGATACTCATGGTCGTGCCAGAGGGTATAGATGCCGTAGTCAGAGGCGTAGTTCGTCGTGTAGACATGGAGTGCCGAGTTGTCGCTGGTGCGCAGCACGAGTTCCTCGCGCCAGTCGCCGATGATGTCGCCCTGCGCCGACGGGTTGTTCTTCGACGAGTTGTTGAGGATGCCCGTGGGTGTGTAGAGGCCCGAGCTGTTGAAGAACGTCATTCGGCCGTTGCCCCACTTGGTGATCTTGACCGAGCGCTGCACGCCAGGCGAGTTCATGATCTCGTCGCAGAGGTCGCCGTCCCAGTAGATGCGGTTGTTCAGGTCGCCCCAGGCCATGTAGGCGTCGCCGTTGGTATAGACGACCTTGTCGGCCGAGAGGGCGATGATGCCTGTGGCGACGGAGCGTCCCTGGCAGCCGGGAATGTCGTTGGTGAAGTTGCCGGCCAGGCAGCGGCCGTCGTCGGAGCCGGGCGAGGCCTGATAGTAGACCTCGCCGGTGGTGGCGTTGTAGTAGCAGTTGTTAGGCATGGCCAGACCCTCGAGACAGGTGAACTGCTCCAGTCCCCAGCGGTAGGGGTCGAGGTCGCCGCAGTGCTGAGCGTCGCCGTGGCCGTAGCCCGTGGCGCAGAGTCCGTAGCCCGTGTCGTCGATGATCATCGAGCCGAAGACGATCTCGTCGCGGCCGTCCATGTCGACGTCGGCGATGGCGAAGTTATGGAATCCGTTGCCATACCAGGCCGACTTGGAGTCGTAGCAGTTCCATCGCCACAGCTGGGTGAGCTGATGGGTGGCGGGGTCGACGCTGAGGGCGCAGAACTTATGGCGCGTGTAGCATCCGCGGCCGAGGAAGATGGCGGGGTTGCGGCCGTCGATATAGGGCGCACCCATGTAGATCTTCAGTGAGCGGTGGCCCGTGTCGTTGTCGCCCCAGACGGCCTTATACTCGGCATCGGTGGGGTTGAGCACGTCCTTGGCCTCGCCCTGCTCGAATCGCGGCAGGGGGAACGCCTCGGGCGTGAAGCTGTCGCTCGTGCCGTCCCATCCGTAGGGCTCGCCCGTCGCGCCGTTGAGGTAGAGGAGGTATTCGCGACCGTTGCGGGTGTACTCGAATCGCGGCGCATAGTAGTTCATGTCGCCGATGTTGATGGTGCGGCCCGAGGCCGTGTGGATGATCATGTTGTCGGCAGCACGCATCAGCATCTCGGCGCGTCCGTCCTGGTCCCAGTCGTAGCCGATCATGTCCCACTGCTCGTCAGGGCCGGCCATGAGGTTGGGCCCCAGGTCGATCCACCAGAGGCGGGTGCCGTCCATCTTGTAGCACTCATAGAGGTTGAAGTCGGTCTTGTTGCCCTCGCTGGTCAGGTTGCCCTGCACGTTGTTGCGCTTGACGATGAACTCGACGATGCCGTCGCCGTCAACGTCGGCCAGCGTCACGTCGTTCAGGATATAGCCCGACGTATTGCTATCGCCGTTGGTCACGGCGTTGCCGATGGTCTTGCCCGCGCGGTTGACCACGGGCAGCACGGGCACCGACAGGTATTGCTGTGCCCAGGCCTTCACCTCGGCCGACAGTCCCTGCGACTTGCCGCGCACGACGGGCTCCACCTGATAGACTGACGCCGCCTTTCCCGAGCCGTCGAGGAAGTTGGTCTTGGTCAGGTCGGAGGCGATGAGGGCGCCGTCACGATAGAGGTTGTATTTCGTATCGTAGTATTCTTCGCCCATCAGTCGCCATGACACCAGATAGCCGCCGTTGTTCGACGGGACGGCGACGAGGCCGCGGTCCACCTTGTCAGTGAAGCGCTGGGCATGGGTTACGCCTGTGAAAGCGAATGTCAAGATTGCCAGTAGCAGTAGACGTCTCATTGTTTATTAGTATGTTAGTTTTTAGTTTATTCACATAATTCGGGGGCAAAGTTACGCATTTTTTTCGAAACGGAACACGATTTTATGCTAAAAATAATGTGAAATTTGGCAGCGCGAGGCATGCCGGAAACTCTCGTCACGTCGTGACGGCATGGCGTCACGGCGTGATTTCATGACGTCACGACGTGGTTTCATGCCGTCACGACGTGACGAGAGTTTTCCGCGGGGCCTTCCGTCCGCTCTCTCTGGTCGATACGAAAATTAAAAGGACAATCCTGCTGAAAAAAGGGAAAAAAGTCGTAACTTTGCAGCGCACAAGTAGGAGGCGACGTGTCTCACGTCGCAATCTGGCAGCTTGTTGCGACGTGAGACACGTCGCCTCCAACTGCAAAGCGGTGGAATAATCATTAGTCAATAGAAGAAGCCAGATGAGACGAATGATGCTGTTATGGATGGCATGGACGGCTGTGCTCACGACGTGGGGACAGACCGCGGGGAGGACGACGGTGGTGGCCGACGCCGTGACGCGTGCGCCCGTCGCCCACGCCTCGCTCTACGCCAAGGAGCAGGGGCGCTTCCGCTCGGCCATCAGCGGCACCGACGGCGTGGCCCGCGTGGCGTTTGAGTTCCGACGGCTGACCGTCTCGCACCTGAACTACGAGACGACCATCGTGCGGCGGCTGAGCGACACCATCTGGCTGCAGCCGCGATACAGGAGCACGGCCGAGGTGGTCGTGACGAACAAGGAGCCGGAGTGGATCCGCCGCAAGCTGCGCCAGGTGGTCAGGACGAAAGAGGAGCGTTACTTCTCGCGCCAGGACACGCTCGGCTTCAGCTACCGGACGCAGAGCATCGGCACGAACAGCCTCTACCGCTACCACCTCACGGGACTGATGGCCATGCGGTCGGACGGGCAGAAGCGCTACGCCATCGCGGCTGACACGAGCCACATCACGAGCGCCGACACGACGCGGCTGACTGACACGCAGAACCTGCGCCGCATGCTCTACGAGGACTTCATCATGGAGCTGGACAACGGCTTCATCGCGTCGCACAAATGGGGCGAGAACCCTGATTTCCAGGGACAGACGAAGGCGGAGGTGGAACTGCTCTTCCGCTCGAAGAACCGCACGGACGACCGCGGCCGCATCGTCATCGACACGGCCCGCTGCGTCATCCTCGAGGCCACCCGCCAGACGGGCACCCGCACGAACCGCCACGAGCGCATGTCGGCCGTGCTCTACAGCATGGCGCAGCTCATGTCGGGCTACAAGGTGACGCAGTGGACGCGCGACTATCGCGTCATGTATGCCTTGCGCCCGGACGGCACGCTCTACCCCACCCGCGTGACGTATAAGATGTATTTCGCCAACACTGACGGCGAGGTGACGAAGGACCAGCAGGAATTCAGCGAGCAGACAGGCGGCGGATTCCCCAACATGGAGGCGACGCTCGACCTCCGTCCTCCCACCACCGGCGCCTCACCCCTCACCTGGGAAGTGCTCCCCCCTGCGTGGTACCTGCGGCTGAGCAGCGATGCAGAGCGCGAGCACGACGTCCACCTGTCAGGACTGCCCGCCACATTCGAGATCTATGATGAATAAGAATATCAAAATCATTGCATTCGACGCCGACGACACCCTCTGGGACTGCCAGGGACACTTCGAGCGCGTCATGCAGCAGCTCTACACCGAGTTGCTGCCCTGGACGGGCACCCGCGAGGAGGCCGCCCGCCAGCTCTTCGCCACCGAGCGCAAGAACATGCCGCTGCTGGGCTTCGGCACCAAGGCCTTCACCCTGTCGATGATCGAGACGGCCCTGCGCGCCAGCCACTACGAGATGACGGCCGCGAAGGTCAGCGAGATTCAGCAGCTGTGCTACACGCTCAACGAGTTTCCATGCACGCCCCTGCCCGAGGTCAAGGAGACGCTAGAAGAGCTGCGACACTATGTGGACAGCCAGAGACAGTCAGCAGATGACGCTCATGCATCAGGCTACGGCCCTCATGCGCCAGCCCACCTCTCACCTCTCACTTCTCACTTCTCACTTCAAAAGCTCGTCTGCTTCACCAAGGGCGAGCTGCTCGACCAGGAGCACAAGCTGGAGCGGTCGGGCCTGAAGGACTACTTCGACGACGTGGTCATCACGAGCGACAAGACGCAGCGCGAGTTCCGCGACCTCTGCGACCGCTATGCCATCGTCCCCGGCGAGCTGCTCATGGTGGGCAACTCGCTCAAGAGCGACATCGCGCCGGCCCTGGCCATCGGCGCTTGGGGCGTCTATATCCCCTTCCACGTGACGTGGGAGCTGGAGCACACGGAGCACTTCGACCACGAGCGGATGGTGCAGATCAGCCACTTCGGCCAGCTGCTCGACATGGTCTGACGAAGAAAAAAAGAGGCCGACCTTACGCATATTTCATTTTTTATTAGTACCTTTGCACGCGAAATTTCAACCAAGCCAGACAATATGATTGACAAGATCTTCTCGCCCGAGACCTACAGCATGCTGGGTCAGTGGGCCTTCGGGTTCGTCAAGAACCTCATCGTGGCCATCGTGGTCTACTACATCGGCAGCTTCCTCATCAAGTGGATCACGCGCCTGATCACCAAGCTGCTCGAGCGCGCCAACGTCGAGCGCACGCTCTACACCTTCCTGACGAGCATCGTCCGCGTCGTGCTGTGGTTCTGCCTCATCATCGTCATCATCTCCGTCCTCGGCATCGAGACTTCGTCGTTCATCGCCCTCTTCGCATCGGCCGGCGTGGCCATCGGCATGGCCCTGAGCGGCACGCTGCAGAACTTCGCCGGCGGCGTGATAATCCTGCTGTTCAAGCCCTTCCGCGTGGGCGACTATATCGAGGCGCAGGGCTATGCCGGCACGGTGAAGGAGATCCAGATCTTCAACACCATCATCCGCACGCTCGACGCACAGACCATCATCATCCCCAACGGCGGACTGTCGACGGGCTCGATGAAGAACTACTCGACGGAGCCTTATCGCCGCGTCGACCTCGACTTCCAGTTTGCCTACGGGGCCGACCTGAACGAGGTGAAGGCGGCCATCGGCAAGATTCAGGCCGCCTCGCCGCTCATCATGCAGGGACCCGTCAGCGACAGCGACGTCGTCAGCGCGCCCTGGATCGGACTGACGAAGCTGGGCGACAGCGGCTGCGTGGCCACGACGCGCCAGTGGTGCAAGTCGGCCGACTACTGGACCGTCGCCGGCTATATGAACGAGACGGTCTACCAGACGCTGAAGGACGGCGGCTTCATGTTCCCCTTCAACCGCATGGACGTCAATATAGTGAATAGTGAAAAGTGAAAGGTGACACAATGAACACATTACAACTGAACGCTGAGTTTCTGCGCGACCTGAGTATCATTGCTGAGGACGAGGCTTTGTCGGCACAGCTCATGAAATACATCAAGAAGCTGGTGGCAAAGAAGCCCGACCCCACGCTGATGACCAAAGAGGAATTCTTTGCAGGCATCGAGGAGGCTGAAAGACAGATTGAGAGAGGAGAGGGAATCACAATGCTCCCGAACGAATCTTTGGACCAATTCCTGAGGAGGATAGGCTGAATGTATAAACTGATTTTCTCTCCGAGATCAACTCGCGACCTTCTCAAACTTCAACAGTCGGAACCTGCTGCTTATAAGAAAGCCAGTAAGCTTATCGACGAGCTGAAAGAGCATCCCCTGTCGGGTACTGGCCATCCCGAGCCCCTGAAAGGAATGCCCGAGAACCGATGGTCGCGCAGCATTACGAAGAAGCATCGGCTCGTCTACAGAGTGTTTGATACAGAGGTGCATGTAGAGGTTCTACAGGCATGGGGGCATTATGATGACAAATAAGAAAAACAAAATATAATTAATGGAACAGAAAAAACAGTACAAGCGCTACACCGTGACGTCGGCACTGCCCTACGCCAACGGTGGCGTTCACATCGGACACCTGGCCGGCGTCTACGTGCCGGCCGACATTTATGTGCGTTATCTCAGAGCCAAGAAACGCGAGGTGATGTTCATCGGCGGATCGGATGAGCACGGCGTGCCCATCACCATCCGCGCCCGCAAGGAAGGCATCACGCCGCAGGACGTCGTCAACCGCTACCACGCCATGATCCGCGACTCGTTCGACGAGTTCGGCATCTCGTTCGACGTCTATTCGCGCACGACGAGCAAGACGCACCACCAGTTTGCCGCAGACTTCTTCCGCAAGCTCTACGACGAGGGCAAGCTGACCGAGGAGACGACGACGCAGCTCTACGACGAGGAGGCCCACCAGTTCCTGGCCGACCGCTACGTCACGGGCGAGTGCCCCCACTGCCACAACCAGGGGGCCTACGGCGACCAGTGCGAGAAGTGCGGCCGCGACCTGAGCCCCACGGAGCTGATCAACCCGAAGTCGACCATCTCGGGCTCGACGCCCGTGCTCCGCGAGACGAAGAACTGGTATCTGCCCCTGAACGAATATCAGGAGTGGCTGAAGCAATGGATTCTGGAGGAGCACAAGGAGTGGCGCCCCAACGTCTACGGACAGTGCAAGTCGTGGCTCGACATGGACCTGCAGCCCCGCGCCATGACGCGCGACCTCGACTGGGGCATCCCCGTGCCCGTGGAGGGCGCCGAGGGCAAGGTGCTCTACGTCTGGTTCGACGCGCCCATCGGCTACGTGTCGAACACGAAGGAGCTCTGCGAGCGCGACCCCGAGCGCTGGGGCTCGTGGCAGAAGTGGTGGCAGGACGACGACACGCGCCTCATCCACTTCATCGGCAAGGACAACATCGTCTTCCACTGCATCATCTTCCCCGTCATGATGAAGGCCCACGGCGGCTATATCATGCCTGACAACGTGCCGGCCAACGAGTTCCTCAACCTCGAGAACGACAAGATCTCGACGTCGCGCAACTGGGCCGTCTGGCTGCATGAGTATCTGGTCGACTTCCCCGGCAAGCAGGACGTGCTGCGCTATGTGCTGACGGCCAACGCACCTGAGACGAAGGACAACAACTTCACGTGGAAGGACTTTCAGGATCGCAACAACAACGAGCTGGTGGCCGTCTACGGCAACTTCGTCAACCGCGCCCTGCAGCTGACACAGAAGTACTGGGAGGGCCGGGTGCCCGAGCGCGGCGAACTGCTTGACGTGGACCGCAAGGCCATTGAGGAGTTCAAGGACGTGAAGGAGAAGATCGAGTCGCTGCTGGAGCAGTTCAAGTTCCGCGACGCCCAGTTCGAGGCCATGAACCTGGCCCGCATCGGCAACCGCTATATCACGGAGTGCGAGCCATGGAAGGTCTGGAAGACCGACCCGAAGCGCTGCGAGACCATCCTGAACATCTGTCTGCAGATCGTGGCCAACCTCTCGATCGCCTTCGGACCGTTCCTGCCCTTCTCGTCGAACCGCCTGCGCTCGCTCATCAACACCAACGACCTCGACTGGGAGCAGCTCGGATCGGTCGACCTGCTGCCCGCAGGCCATCAGCTGAACGAGCCGCAGCTGCTGTTCGAGAAGATCGACGACGAGACCATCCAGAAGCAGCTGGACAAGCTGGAGGCTACGAAGAAGGCCAACGAGATGGCTGCCCACAAGGCTGCTCCGATCAAGGACAACGTGGACTTCGAGACCTTCGAGAAGCTCGACATCCGCGTCGGACTGGTGAAGCAGTGCCAGCGGGTGCCGAAGTCGAAGAAGCTGCTGCAGTTCACCATCGACGACGGCAGCGGACAGGACCGCACCATCTGCTCGGGCATCGCCGCCTTCTACGAGAATCCTGAGGAGCTCGTCGGCCGCCGCATCCTCTTCGTGGCCAACTTCGCCCCGCGCAAGATGATGGGCATCGAGAGCCAGGGCATGATCCTCTCGGCCGTCGACGCCGACGAGACGCTCAGCGTCGTCACCACGACGAAGGACGTCAAGCCTGGCAGCCAGGTGGGATAAGATAAGCTACAGTTCAAGTTTCGCTTGTACTAATTATCTGATAATGAGTGTCACTTCGTGACAGAAATCTAGCAAATCTTTTCAAATCTACCAAAGCAGATTTGTTTGATTTGTTCAGATTTGAAGGATTTCTCGCCGTAGGCGACTAAAAATCAAGGCTTTCGCATGCTTGCGAAAGTTGAGTAAGCTACAGAATAAAATAAGAAGAGAGCCAGGAGGCAACCGCCTACCCGGCTCTCTTCTTTTGCAGTATCGCCTTCAACTGGGTTATACATTCCCTCAGCACCTGAGCCCTCAGCAGATAAAGGCTAAGCACATAGCAGGCTGCAGCCACCACGATCTTGGCTGTCAGCACCAGCCAATCGCCATGCAGCAACGAGGCGACGGCCGCTGCCACCAGCATGCTCACGGCTGCAACGAGGCAGAAGGGGACGATATCGCTCAACGTGCGCCAGAAGCCGAGGCGGATCAGTCGTCTGACAAACGACCACCACACCACGACCCACAGGACATTGACGACCGTATAGGCACAAACCATCTCCCGGACACCGAATCGGCTGCATATCAGCCCAACAGCCAGCTGCAGCACCCCGTAGGCTATTGTAACCCGGAGACAAATGTCCGACCGCCCCTTGCTGACAATCAGGTTGTACATCAGGTTCTGGATCGGCAGGAAGGCGCTGCCGATGCAGATGACCTGCATCAGCGAGGCGCTCGCACTCCACTTGTCGGTGATGGCGATCACGATGAGCTCGGGGGCGATCAGCGACAGGCCGAACATGCAGGGCATGGCCACGAAAGCCGTGAACCGCAGCATCTTACGGAAGACGCGCAGCTGGCGTGCCTCGTCGTCCTCCACCTGGCGCAGCACGGGCTGTGCGACGCCGTTGATCATGCCTTGCAAGCTGTTGTAGCCCATGTAGCTCCACTTGTTGGCCTGATTGTAATAGCCCACTTCGCGCTCGTGGTAGTATCGGCCCATGATGACTGTGAGGATGTTGTTGTTGATCTGAGTGACCAGATTCGACGCCAGCATCTTCACACTGAAGCCGAACATGCTGCGCAGGGGCTTGAAATCGACAGGAAGGGAGGGATTCCAGCCGGAGCAGACCCAACGGCCTGCGGAGACGCCGACGATATAGACCAGCGTCTGGGTGGCCAAGCCCCAGTAGGCCATGCCGCTATAGGCCATGCTGACGCCGACTATGCCCGAGACGGCCAGACTGATCATCTGGACCATGACATTCTGCTTGACCCGCAGGCGCTTGATGAGCATCGCATTATGAGCGACGCCCACGCTGGAGAAGAAAACGCTCAGGAAGGAATAGCGGCCCAGGCTGGTCAGCGCGGGCTGATGGAAGAAAGCGGCAATCAGCGGGGCACAAAGGAACAACAGCAGATAGAGGCCCGCCCCCATGGCGAGATTGAACCAGAAGACGGCATTATAATCCTCATGGCGGATCTTCTCGCGGTTGACGAGGGCTGACGTGAAACCGCTCTCCTGAATGGCTCCGGCCACATTGGAGAAGATGAGCAGCACCCCCACCATGCCATAGTCGTCGGCCGAGAGCTTTCGCGCCAGGATGATGCCCAGCAGCAGATTAAGCCCCTGGATGACCATGTTGCTGAGTCCGCCCCAGAAAATGCCCTTTGCCGTCTTTTCTTTCAGTGTCTCCGCCATGCAGTCCTTATTTGAAATATTTCAGCCAATGGTTCACCTCGTAATGCTGCGTCTTCGCGACAAGCGACTCGTCGGATGCGAAGGGGCTCTCGACGAACTGCCGCAGCGTGTCGAAGGAGTCCTTGCCAAGGATGAATACATTCTCGGGCCGATAGATGTCGTAATCGGCCACGCAGACATTCTCGGTGAGAAGTTTCTTGCCGAAGAACAGCGCCTCGACCGGCCGGCGCGTCAGTCCGGCCTGGCCTTCCTGCATCAGGTCGACGATGCAGCGGCTCTCCATCACGTGGCTCAGATATTGCCGATAGGTGATCATGTCGTCAGGCGGCACAACGATGAACAGGCAGCGGAAGCCCATTGACTCCAGCTGCGCCTTCAGGCGGGTCAGCCGCTGGAGCCGGTCTTTCTGCACGCCGCAGAAGAAGAAATCGTACTTCACGGCCGTCTCCGTCTTTTCCGGATAGCGGAAGAACTGCTCCGTGTAGGTCATCCCATAGCGGGCGGCCTCCTCCGGGTCGAAGGTCATCAGCCCGTAGCCCATCTTCCGCATCGAGGCCGTCCGGCGGCCGACCTCCTTATCCGGGAAGTAGAAATGCAGGCAGTTGTTGAAGTAATTATATCGACGCACGCCCTTCGGCGTCAGCCATGCGATGGCCTTCAGCGTGTGCAGATTGGTCACCCCGTCGACCAGCAGGCGGTCATCCGGGTGCAACGTCGGCAACCACGAATAGCCTTTGTAGCCCGTGATCCACTCCACGAGCCGGCCGCTCAGGGGCACCCTGCCGACAAGCAGGAACTTCAGCACCTTGCGCCAGAACGACTTCGGCTGCCGAGTGAAGTCAGGACGGAGCACCAGGTCGCTCTTCGGGCTGACGCCTTCGAAGATATACTCGGGTGCACCGCTCAGGGTTCTCGGATAATAGAGATGGCTCATGCCGACAGACTGTTAAGGAACTGCTCCGCACACCACAGCTGCCACTTCTGGTTGCCCGTGAGCTGCTGCATGGGGATGTCGCGGCGGAATTCCGGGCGCATAGGCCCTGCCCAGTCGCGGAAGACCGCATCGACGGGCCGCGGCATGGGAATCTTGAAAGGTATCTCCAGTTCAGGATACTTCAAGGCATAGAGTCCACGCACGAGATACTTCGGCTCACCGCTACGGACGCGCTGCATATCGAGCGGATCGGCCATCACCAGACAGGCATAAGGATCATAATAGGGCATCCAGGCGGCTCCGAAGGCATTGAGGTAGGAACCGCTGCTCTCCACGGCGAACACCTCGTCCATGAAGCGCATCACGTCGATGCCGTCGCCGCCCTGCCTGTAGCGTTCGAACAGCTCGGCCTGGCTGACGGGATGCGTGAGCACCAGCGCCGGGTCGAGGAAGGTGTAGCGCTTCACGAAGGCATCGAAGGTCCACTCAGGCGAGATAAGCTTGTCCATGCCGCCAAAGATGAGGTCGGCACTCTCGCCGACGATCATCAGCTGCACGCCGTCGGCCTTGCCCATCATGGCGGCCTTATAGATCTGAGGCTCTATCGAATGGACAGGCGCAAACTTATGCCGCATGACGATGGGAGTATACTGCTCGTAGTCGGCCATCGTGATGTCGATGAGATGGTGGTGCAGCTGCCACTTCGCGCAGTAGCGCTTGGCGCGCTCCACGTCGGCATTGAACTCGCCCGATGCCGAGGTAAAGGTATAGGCATGGCTGCCCGGACGCAGGTAGGCCGCAAGGTTGGCACTGTCCATGCCGCCCGAGAGCAGGATGCCGATGTTGTCGTACTTGTCGTAGAGGCGGTCGAACTGCTTCTGAATCTCGCGGTCGATGTCCTCCGAGGTCTTGACCGGGATACGCTTGTCTTCGTCCAGCGGCCGGAAATTCTTGTGCTGGAAGCCCTCGGCGAAGTCCACGCCGTCCTTCCAGATATAGCGGAAGGCGATGTAGGAGCTGAGGCAAAAGTCCTTGTCTGTCATAGCGTTGTTATTTTACGTCGGTTAAGTCATGTTTCCTGACGGCATTCAGGGCCTCGTTGATCTTCGTCGACGAGATGCCCTTGGTGTAGGGGAAGTAGACAATCTTGATGCCGGCCTCGGCGAACTCCTGCTCATACTGCTGCCACTTCTCCGTGCCGTACCAGTCGTCGCCCACGAAGAGGAACTGCGCGCCGAGCTTCTTGCAGGCCGTCAGCTTGTCCATGTCGTACTGCGGCACGGCGGCGTCGACATACTTGATGCTGCGCACGATCTCGATGCGGTCCTCAAAGGGTATCATGGCCTGCTTGCCCTTGTAGGCCACGAGCTCGTCGACGGTGACGCCGACGATGAGCTTGTCGCACATGCCTTTTGCATTCTTCAACAGATTGAGGTGCCCGATGTGAAAAAGATCGTAGACACCCGTCGTATATCCTATCGTCATAGTTTTATTTGAAATAATTATGTTGCAAAGGTAAACATAAAATTTGATAATCCTTTGGTTTTTGGGAAAAAATTACTAACTTTGCAACACTTTAAAACCTCAAAGCTGAGATGGAAGATAAAACCACGTTTAATGCGCAGGAGCTGAAAGCCCGCTTCAACCCCGAGGGCTCCCCTCTGCGCCGGCAGCAGATGGTGATGCTCGGGATGATGGCCGAGCTCGACCGCATCTGCCGTAAACACGACATCCCATATTTCCTCTACGGCGGCACGCTGCTCGGTGCCATCCGCCACAACGGCTTCATCCCCTGGGACGACGACCTCGACGTAGGGCTGCTCCACAAGGACTACGTGCGGCTGATGAAGGTGCTGCCGGATGAGCTGCCCGACCACATCGCCCTGCAGAGCAACGACACCGACCCGAACTATTTCTACTTCTACGCCAAGCTGCGCGACCGCCGGTCGTTCGTCGACGAAGCCAACTACGACTGCGTGTTCCGCGAGCGCGGCATCTTCATCGACATCTTTCCCTTCGAGCGGGTGCAGCCTTGGGCCCAGCGGCTGGCCCACCCCCTGCAAGGCCACACGTTCAAGATG
This sequence comes from uncultured Prevotellaceae bacterium, assembly GCA_902779455.1. Lineage (GTDB taxonomy): Bacteria > Bacteroidota > Bacteroidia > Bacteroidales > Bacteroidaceae > Prevotella. The sequence goes on along the minus strand of CACZBS010000006.1, from coordinate 54,919 downwards.
TTCCGCAAGGCCCGCGACCCCCGCAAGGTGATGTGGAAGATCAGGCTCATCACGTGGGTGAACCGCCACGCGACATTCCCCCTCCTGCGCCTCGTCAGCCGGCTCACGGGCGGCAAGACGCTGACCTACGACTACGGCATCCCCTTCCATATCGTCTACGACGAGGCCGACATCTTCCCCCTGACGACGCACGACTTCGAGGGTCTCCGGCTCTCCGTGCCGGGCAACTACCACCACATGCTGCAGACGCAGTTTGGCGACTACATGCAGCTGCCCGACCTCGACAAGCTACAACATCATGCCAACAACCTTGAATTCTATGACTAAACATCCCGCAAAGATTGACGTGGCGGTGCTGATGCTCTTCTTCACCCGCACCGATTCATTCCAGAAAGTGTTCGACGAGGTGCGCCGGGCACGACCCTCGAAGCTGTTCCTCTTCCAGGACGGGCCGCGCGGCGAGCGCGACATGGCGGGCATCGAGGCCTGCCGCCGGATTGTGAGCGACGACGAGATCGACTGGGAGTGCGAGGTGCACCGCAACTATCAGGAGCGCAACCTAGGCTGCGACCCCGCCGAATACGTGTCGCAGAAATGGGCCTTCTCGATGGTCGACAAGTGCATCGTGCTCGAAGACGACGACGTGCCGTCGCAGTCGTTCTTCCCCTTCTGCAAGGAGATGCTCGACCGCTACGAGCACGACGAGCGCATCACGATGATAGCGGGGTTCAACACCGACGAGGTGACGCCCGACTGCCCCTACGACTACCTCTTCACCTCCGTGTTCTCCATCTGGGGATGGGCGTCGTGGCGGCGCGTCATCGACCGCTGGGAGGGCGACTACCGGTTCCTGGACGACGCCTACAGCATGAGGCAGCTCGAGGCCCTGGTGCGCCAGCGCGACTACCGCCGCGACGCCATCGCCATGTTCCGCAACCACCGTGCCACGGGCAAGGAGTACTACGAGAGCATCTTCTGGGCCGACATGCTGCTCCACTCGGGGCTGGCCATCCTGCCGTCGAAGAACCTCATCAACAACATGGGGGCTTCGGCCGACTCGACCCACTTCGGCGGATCGCTCTACACGATGCCGCGCGGCCTGCGCCGCATCTTCACGATGAAGCGCCACGAACTGCAGTTCCCCCTGCGCCATCCGAAGTATGTCATTGAGGATGTCGACTACAAGGAGCGGTTCTATAAGACCTACGCATGGAACCACCCCCTGACGAAGATCGGCTACTCGCTGGAGGAGCTGTGGCTCAACCTGCGCGAGGGCAACTTCAGCTACATCGGCAAGTCGGTCAAGCGGCGGCTCAGGAAATGGATGGGAACGGACCGGCACAAATAAAGACGCCGCTCCAAGCATTCGAAACGAATAAGAACTAAGTATACAGACGGCGTACCAGAGGCGCGATAGCCTCGGGTACGCTGTTTTTGATGCTCTGTCCCTGGCGCACCCGCTGACGGATCTCGGTGCTCGAGATGTCGAGCAGCGGGGTGTCGACGACGGTGACGGTGGGCGGCAGGGCCGTGCGGTCGATGTCGCTGCCACGGCGGGGATAGACTACGATGCGGTATTCGCGGACGATGTCGTCAGCACGATACCACTGCGGGAAGCGCTCCCAGTTGTCGCCACCTATTAATAATATAAAGGTGTGCTGCGGGAAGTCCTCGCGCAGCCGTTGCAGCGTGTGCCATGTGTAGCTGGGACGCGGCAGGTGCAACTCGTAGTCGCTGGCCACGAGACCCTCCTCACCGTGGAGGGCGATGCGCGCCATGGCAAAGCGCAGCTGATCGTCAATCAGATCCGTCTGCCCCTGCTTCAGCGGGTTCTGCGGCGACACCATCAGCCACACCTCGTCGAGCCCCGCCAGCCGGCGCAGCTCGCGGGCCAGGGCGATATGACCCACATGGATGGGGTTGAAGCTTCCCCCGAAGAGGCCGATGAGCCTCCCCTGCCCCCTCCGAGGGAGGGGAGTGGCTGGCGCGATGACGGGCCTCCCCCGACCCCTCCGAGGGAGGGGAGGGGCTGGCGCATTGTGGTTATTCACTTAGAAAGGTTTTGATGAGTGCGAGGGTCTCCTGCTTGGCCTGTTCGAGGTCGTCGTTGACGACGATGTGGTCGAACTGCGGGGCGAAGGTGAGCTCGTAGGAGGCCTTGGCCAGCCGGGCCTCGATGGCCTCGGGGGTGTCAGTGCCGCGGCCCTCGAGGCGACGGCGCAGCTCCTCGACCGACGGGGGCTGGATGAAGAGGCTCAGGGCCCGCTCACCATAGAAGCGCTTGATGTTGACGCCACCCTTGACGTCGACGTCGAAGACGACGTTCTGCCCCTGCGCCAGCTGCCGTTCCACCTGTGCCTTCAGCGTGCCGTAGAAGCGGTCCTCATAGACCTCCTCATACTCGAGGAACTCGTCGTTCTCAATCTTCTGTCGGAACTCCTCGGGCGTGAGGAAGAAGTACTCCACGCCGTCCTGCTCCGTGCCGCGCGGCGGGCGCGAGGTGCACGAAATGGAGAAATAGAGCCGCAGCTCCGGATGCTCCTGCATGAGCCACTGCACGATGGTCGACTTGCCGCTGCCGCTGGGGGCAGAGAAGATGACCAAGCCTCCCCCGACCCCTCCGAAGGAGGGGAGTGGCTGCGCACTGCCTGTGCTATTAATAGTGGGTTGATTATCCATTACTTCTTGTATTCTTTTCATTACATATTCTGTGTTTCCTATCACCTCGTCATTGGTAAACCTTAATACTGCAAAACCATGTTGATTCAGATAAATAGTCCTTTCTTGGTCTGAAAATGACTGATTCCCAACAAAGTGGTAGCCTCCGTCAACTTCAATCACCAAACGCTTTGGCAGGCAAACAAAGTCCGGGATATAATCTCCTATGGGATGTTGCCTGCGGAATCTGTAGCCGAACTGTTTTCCTCGCAACAGTTCCCATAGAGCCGACTCTGCGGGTGTCATATATCGTCGATGGTCTTTAGAAAACCTTCTTAGAATATCATAAGTGACACCTGCCGTCTCATACCCAAAACACTGTTTCTTCATATGACACCATCTATCGCGCCAACCATCCCCCTCTTCTGGCTCCCCTCCTTCGGAGGGGTCGGGGGAGGCTCCCTTACAGTGCATTCAGCACCTGCTCCTTGATCTGCTCCAGCTCGTCCTTCATCTGGACGACGATGTTCTGCATCTCGGCCAGGTTCGACTTCGAGCCCGTGGTGTTGATCTCGCGGCCCATCTCCTGGGCGATGAATCCGAGCTTCTTTCCCTGTCCGTGGCCGTCGCGCATGGTCTCGCGGAAGTACTTCAGGTGGTTCGTCAGCCGCTGCTTCTCCTCGCTGATGTCGAGCTTCTCGATGTAGTAGATGAGCTCCTGCTCCAGGCGGTTCTTGTCGTATTCGACGCCAGGGATCTGCTGCAGTCCGTCGACGATGCGCTGGCGGATCTTCTCCACCCGCGCCTTCTCGTAGGGCTCGATCTCGGCCAGCAGGCGCTCAATGTTGTCGACCTTCTCGTTGAACTTCTTCTCCAGGGCGGCACCCTCCTGCCGGCGGAAGCCGACGAGCGCCTCGATGGCCTCGACGACGGCCTGGCGGGCGGCCGCCCACTCCTCGTCGGTCAGCTCCACCTGCTCGGTCTTCGCCAGCACGTCGGGCATGCGCACCAGCGTGGACATCCAGTCCTGCGGCTCGGGTATGCCGACGCGCCCTGCGAGGTCCTTGAGCTGATGGTAGTAGTTCTCCACGAGGGCGCCGTTGACGGGTGTGGCCTCGACGCCTGCGTCGCGCTCGATCCAGAGCGAGAAGTCGACCTTGCCGCGCTCCAGTGCCGTGGCAATCATCTGCCGGATCTCCATCTCCTTCTCGCGATAGAGCGGTGCGATGCGCGTCTGCAGGTCGAGCTGCTTAGAGTTGAGCGACTTGATCTCCGCGCTGATCTTCTTATCCTTAAAGGCTACGACGGCCTTGCCGTAGCCAGTCATTGACTGTATCATTTCGATGTTCCGTATTTATTATATGACACGTTCTCGGGTTTCCACTTGTCCTTAGGCTCAGGCTGCTCGTCGGGGTAGCCGATGACGACGGTGGCCAGCGGCACGATGTTCTCGGGCAGCGAGAGCAGGCGCTGCGTCTCCTTGTAGCGGTCGTCCATCGGCCACTGGCCCGTCCAGACGGCCCCCAGCCCCATGGCGTGGGCGGCGAGCAGCAGGTTCTCCGTGGCGGCCGAGCAGTCCTGGATCCAGTATTCCTGGCCCTTGCCCTGCATGGCCTTGCTGAGGTCGCCGCAGACGACGATGAGCAGGGGCGACTGGCCGGCCTGGCGCGACAGCTGCGAGATGAGCTGGCGGTCGGTGACGACGACGAAGTGCCACGGCTGCTTGTTGACGGCCGACGGGGCGGCCATGGCGGCCCGCAGCATCTTCTCCACGCAGCAGGGCTTCACCGGCTGGTCCTTATACTTGCGCACGCTGGTGCGCGTCATGATGGCGTCGAGGGCGCCCATCTTGCCGCAGCACTCCTTCTTCTGTTCTCCCTCGCCCTTCTTGCAGCAATCCTGTGCCAGGGCCATCCCCGTGCTCATCCCGAGCGCCAGGGCTAATGTCATGACGATTCTTTTCATTATCATTGTCTGAGTAATATTTATTCCTAAAGTTAGAGACCCCATAAAGTTAGAGACCCCACCACCGACCCCTCCCCTTGAAGGGAGGGGAGTAGCCCCTCCCGACCTCCCCAAAGGGGAGGAGAGGCTGCCGCCCTGTCCGACGGGAATGACGCCGCGCTTCTCCCCTCCCCTCAAGGGGAGGGGTCGGGGGGGGTCTGTATATTTATAATCCACGCTTGGCTTCGATTGCCTGATAAGTTTTCTGCAAAGGTACGAAAAATAATAATTACCGCCAAAAGGCTTAGCATTTTTTCACACGAACGACAGCCCGCGACTATTTTCACGACGCGAAAATTTATTTTCAAGTCATGGAAATATATTTTCAAGTCATGAAAATCTATTTTCAAGCCTTGAAAATAGTTTCACGGCGAGTTTCCGCAGCGTTGTTCCAAGAGTTAATTTGTGAAAAAGCGACGGCCGTTCTGAAAAAAAGTAGTACCTTTGCAGTCTTAAATATATAATTAAGGAGAAAAAGACATGTCGTGCATACTGCATATTGAGACCAGCACCGCGGTCTGCTCGGTGGCCGTGAGCGAGGATTCGCACGTCATCTACCACGATGAAGACCACAGCGACCGCAAGGGCAGCAGCGCCGAGCGGCTCGGCCCGATGGTCGACGAGGCCCTCTCGTTCACCGACAACCACGCCATACCCTTCGACGCCGTCGCCGTCAGCTGTGGCCCGGGCTCCTACACGGGCCTGCGCATCGGCACGTCGATGGCCAAGGGCCTCTGCTACGGCCGCGAGCTGAAGCTCATCGCCGTGCCCACGCTCGAGCTGCTCTGCGTGCCCGTGCTGCTGAGGGAGGCGATGGACGTGAAGACGTGCCACACCGACGCCGACGGCAACTTCTCACTTCTCACCTCTCACCTCCCACTTGAACCGGACGCCCTGCTCGTGCCCATGATCGACGCGCGCCGCATGGAGGTCTATGCCGCCGTCTACGACCGCGCGCTGCACACGGTGCGCGAGGTGGGGGCCGACGTGGTCACGAGCGAGACCTACCGCGAGTGGATCGAGGAGCACCCCGTCTACTTCTTCGGCAACGGCGCCGCGAAGTGCATGCCCGTCATCAACCACCCCAACGCCCGCCTCATCGAGGACATCGAGCCCCTGGCGCGCTGGATGCAGCCCCTGGCCGAGCGCCGCCTGCTCAGCGGCCAGACGGAGGACGTCGCCTACTTCGAGCCGTTCTACCTGAAGGACTTCGTGGCGAAGGCCGCTCGCAACCCGCTAATTTAAAAGCTATTACATGGAAGAAATGAACATACAAGGATTAGACTACAACACCCGTCGCGAGGCGCTGCTGATGCCCGAATACGGACGCGAGATACAGAAGATGGTCGACGTGGCCGTCGCTCTGCCCGACCGCGACGAGCGGCTGCGCTGCGCCAAGACCATCGTCAAGCTGATGGAGACGAAGGTGCCGCAGATACGCGAGAACACCAACTACCAGCAGACGCTCTGGGACCACCTCTACCTGATGAGCCACAAGCAGCTCGACATCGACTGGCCCTACGACGTCAGCAGTGCCGAGAAGATCCTCTCGAAGCCCGAGCCCATGCCCCTGCCGCAGAACCGCATCCCCCTGCGCCACTACGGACAGCTGGTGCGCGAGCTGTGGGACAAGCTAAAGACCATGCCGGCCGGCGAGGAGCGCGACGAGCTGGCCCGTCTGACGGCTAACCAGATGAAGCGCGACCTCGTGCAGTGGGGCCACGGCTCGATCGACGACGAGAAGGTGGCCGACGACCTGGCCCGCTTCACTGACGGCGTCATCCAGCTCGACCTCGGCTCGTTCAGCTTCGAGCGCTTCGTGCCCGACGCCGAACCCATGGGCAAACGCAACGGCAAGAAAAAGAAATAAAAAGACTATCGGCATGGCATCATTCATCATCGAAGGCGGCCATCCGCTGAGCGGCACCATCACCCCGCAGGGCGCCAAGAACGAGGCCCTGCAGGTCATCTGTGCCACGCTGCTGACCGATGAGCCCGTCACCATTTCGAACATCCCTGACATCCGCGACGTCAATAACCTCATCCAGCTGCTCAAGGATATGGGGGTCAAAGTAACGGCCCCCTCCAACCTCCCCCAACTGGGGGAGGCTAAAGCCGCTGAAGTCTCTGGGGCTGCAGCCTCCCCCAGTTGGGGGAGGTCGGAGGGGGCCCTCACCTTTGATGCCTCATCGCTCAACCTCGACTTCCTGGAGAGCAACGAGTTCGTCGAGAAGTGCTCCCACCTGCGCGGCTCGGTGATGATGATCGGACCGCTGCTGGCCCGCTTCGGCCGCGCCATCGTGGCCAAGCCCGGCGGCGACAAGATCGGACGCCGACGCCTCGACACCCACTTCCTCGGCTTCGAGCGACTGGGCGCGCAGTTCAGCCACGTCGCCGAGCGCGGCGTCTACCAGATATCGGCCAGCCGGCTGCGTGGCACCTACATGCTGCTCGACGAGGCCTCCGTCACGGGCACGGCCAACATCATCATGGCCGCCGTACTGGCTCAGGGCACCACCACTATATATAATGCAGCCTGCGAGCCCTACGTCCAGCAGCTCTGCCGCATGCTCACCCGCATGGGCGCAAGCATCGACGGCATCGGCTCCAACCTGCTCACCATCAAGGGCGTCGACCGCCTCGGCGGCACCACCCACCGCCTGCTGCCCGACATGATCGAGGTGGGCTCCTTCATCGGCATGGCCGCCATCATCGGCGACGGCATCCGCATCAAGGACGTCTCGCTTAGCGACCTCGGCATCATACCCGACACGTTCCGCCGTATGGGCATCCGCATCAAGGTGGAGGGCGACGACCTCGTCATCCCCCACATGCGCCACTACGAGATACAGTCGTTCATCGACGGCACCATCATGACCCTGGCCGACGCCCCCTGGCCCGGCCTGACGCCCGACCTCATCTCGGTGCTCATCACCGTGGCCACGCAGGCCCGCGGCTCGGTGCTGTTCCACCAGAAGATGTTCGAGAGCCGACTCTTCTTCGTCGACAAGCTCATCGACATGGGCGCACAGATCATCCTCTGCGACCCTCACCGCGCCGTCGTCGTAGGCCACGACCGCAAGCTGCAGCTCCGCGCCGGCCGCATGTCGAGCCCCGACATCCGCGCCGGCATCGCCCTGCTCATCGCAGCCCTCAGTGCCCGCGGCACCAGTCGCATCGACAACATCGAGCAGATCGACCGCGGCTATGAGCACATCGAGCAGCGACTCAATGCCCTGGGGGCAAGGATCACACGCTTAGCCCCCCCTACGGCCCCCGAGGGGGCTTCAATAGACCCGGCTTCTGCCAACAAAACTAATGTAGCCCCCTCGGGGGCAGAAGGGGGGGCCAGATGATACGGCCCGACGAAGCCTATCGCATCGGACGCCTCGGCAAGCCCCACGGCGTCAAGGGCGAGCTGTCGTTCCAGTTCGACGACGACGTCTTCGACCGCGCCGACGCCGACTACCTCATCCTGGAGGTCGACGGCATCCTCGTGCCCTTCTTCATCGAGGAATATCGCTTCCGCTCCGACACCACCGCCATCCTCAAGCTGGAGGACGTCGACACGCAGGAGCGGGCCCGCGAGCTGACCAACTGCGACGTCTACTTCCCCCGCGCCCTCACCCCGCACGATGACGAGGAGGAGCTCCGCTGGAGTTTCTTCACCGGCTTCGACCTCATCGACGCCCACACCGGCCGCCCCGTCGGCCGCATCGTCCACGTCGACGACCAGACCGCCAACATCCTCTTCGAACTCGAGGACGGCCGCCTCATCCCCGCCGCCGAGGACCTCATCACCGACGTCGACCACGACCAAAAGACAATCACCATCGACCTGCCCGAAGGACTGTTAGAATTGTAATAGTATGATTTTCAACTCCTTCAACTTCATTGTCCTGTTCCCGCTGATCTTCCTGCTCTACTACGTCATTCCGGCTAAGCACACAAGTGGGCGAAACCTATACCTGCTCGTCGTGAGCTATCTGCTCTATCTGCAATGGAAGCCTGTCTACGCACTGATTCTGTCAGGAGTGACAGCTGTCACTTATGCCACAGCCATAGCCGTTGAGAAGGCCAAGCACCCAAAACGGGTCATGACGGCGGGAGTGCTGCTCACCCTGCTGCCACTGACATTCTTCAAATATTTCAATTTCATCAATGACAGCATCAGCGACGCACTGGCAATGGCGGGACTACGCTTCCACCTGCCGGGCCTCAACTGGGCCATACCTATCGGCATCTCATTCTTCACCTTCCAAGCGCTGGGCTATCTTTGTGATGTCTATTACAAACGGCAGAAGGCAGAACGCGATTTCCTCGTTTACGCACTTTTCGTCTCTTTTTTTCCAAGTATCCTGTCAGGCCCCATCAACAAGGCCTCGCTGGTCATTCCACAACTGAAGCGACTTCGGCCCTACTTCGACTACAGCAAAGCTGTCTATGGATTGAAGATGTTGCTATGGGGCATGTTTATGAAAGTCGTCGTGGCTGATCGCGTCGCTCTTTACGTTGACACGGTGTTTTCAAGATACGAGAATTACACAGGCCTATCCTGCTTTGCGGCAAGCCTGCTCTATTCCGTCCAGATCTATGCTGACTTTGCAGGCTATTCACTGATGGCCATAGGTGTCGGCAAGGTGCTTGGCTTTGAACTGACAGAGAACTTCCGCCGCCCATATTTTGCAGTCAGCGTCACTGACTTCTGGCACCGCTGGCATATCTCGCTGTCCACATGGCTCAAGGACTATGTCTATATTCCATTGGGAGGAAGCCGTTGCTCGAAGTTGCGCAATTATTGGAACATTTTTGTAACCTTCCTCGTCAGCGGCATCTGGCATGGCGCCAACTGGACATTCATCGTCTGGGGCTGCATTCATGGTGTGTGTCAAATTGTCGAAAAGATGCTGGGGCAACAGAGGTGCAACTATCGATGGTTTGGCAAGAGCATCAAAATCATCATGACCTTCCTGATTGTCAACTTCGCCTGGGTATTCTTCCGAATGCCGACTATGGCAGATGCTTGGAAAGTCATCACACGGATGTTCAATCCGGCATTGCCGATGACAGTGTATATTCCTGAGACAGCGAACCTATTCATCATACTGACAGCTACTCTTGTTCTTTTCATGAAAGATCTTCGCGACGAATTTCTTCCCGACAGATTTCTGCTCTTCGAGAACAGGAACAGCGTTGTTCGCTGGTGCTCCTACACTCTCGTAATGATCCTTATCATGCTCGAAGGGGTCTTCAGTGCAGATCAGTTTATTTACGCAAACTTCTAAGATCATGAAAAGATTCATCTTAAGAACTTTGTCGTTCCTTCTCATACTTGTCGTCGCAGACTTTTCTCTCGGACAGGCTTTCGCATTCATGCAGAGTCATGCCATTGGCGGAAATAACGGCAGGGTAAACTATGTTTGCAACAAGACGAGTGAGGATATTCTCATCTTTGGATCATCAAGGGCCTCCCACCATTATAATCCGCAAATCCTGACGGACTCTCTCGGGCTGTCGGCTTTCAACTGCGGCGAGAGAGGCAACGGAATCATCCTCAATTACGGACGCCTGCTGATGATTGAGGAGCGCTATAAGCCAAAAGTTATCATATACGAAGTCACCTACTCCTTTGACCTGCTGAAGGATGACAACCACAAATATTTAGGATACCTCAAGTCTTATTACGACCGACCGGGTATTAAGGAGATATTCCAATCCGTAGACAAAACGGAGCAATGGAAGATGAAGAGTTTACTCTACAGATACAATTCCAATTTCTTATCTATCATGGCTGATCGTTTCCTTCCCATCAACAGCATGGGCACCAAGGGATTCCTTCCACTATCAGGTGAGTTGGACACTCTTAAGATAAGAAGAAAAGGAGATGACAACCAGCATGTTGGTTTTGACAGTCTTAAATTAGATTATATACAAAAGTTCATTGACCACTGTAAAGACGTCAAACTAATCTTCGCCGTATCTCCAAGCTGGTATGGCATAAATCCAGACCTGCTAAGACCCATATATGACATTTGCAAGGAACAGGACATACCTCTCCTCGACTTCTCCAATGACCCGAAATATGTTCACAACAACGCGTATTCCAAGGACGGTGCACACATGAATGCACGTGGTGCTGACGAATTCACTCGCGATGTCGTAAAAGAATTAAGGAAAAGAGGCATCATCAGCCATCTTGGGGACGTCTAAAGATGTCATCCAGAATTATAGCAGGACAAAACCGGGCAATCATAAAAAGATGCCAACAATCGCCAATTTTTCCAAACATCAACAATAATGAAAGCTAAAGTGCAGACTATTCGGAATATTTTTTGTACTTTTGCACTCTAATTGATAAGAGAAAGTGAACAAGAAGAAGCAAATCTGTATCCTCGGCTCCACAGGCAGCATCGGCACGCAGGCCCTTGAGGTCATCAGCGAGCACAGCGACCGCTATGAGGTCTACTGCCTGACAGCTAACAACAAGGTGGAGCTGCTGGCCAAGCAGGCCCATCAATATCATCCCGCCGCCGTCGTCATCGCCAACGCGGAGCGACGCGACGAGCTCGTGCGGCTCATGGACGACATGCCCGACGTGAAGGTCTATGCCGGTGCCCGCGCGCTGGACGAGATCGTCGAGGCTGAGCCCATCGACATGGTGCTCACCGCCATGGTGGGCTTCGCCGGACTGTCGCCCACCATTCATGCCATCCGAGCCCATAAGGCCATCGCCCTGGCCAACAAGGAGACGCTGGTCGTGGCGGGCGAGCTGATCTGCCGGCTCGCCATCGAGAACCGCGCCGCCATCCTGCCCGTCGACTCGGAGCACTCGGCCATCTTCCAGAGCCTCGTCGGCGAGGACCGCAACCCGATTGACAAGATCCTGCTGACGGCCTCTGGCGGACCCTTCCGACTGAAGTCGCTGGACGAGCTGGCCACGGTGACGAAGGCCGACGCCCTGCGCCACCCCACGTGGGACATGGGCGCGAAGATCACCATCGACTCGGCCTCAATGATGAACAAGGGCTTCGAGGTCATCGAGGCGAAGTGGCTCTTCGGCGTCGAGGCCAGCCAGATCCAGGTGCTCGTCCACCCGCAGTCGATCGTCCACTCGGCCGTGCAGTTCCAGGACGGATCAGTGAAAGCACAGCTGGGCGTGCCCGACATGCGGCTGCCCATCCAGTATGCCTTCTCCTACCCCGAGCGTCTGCCCCTCAGCGGCGAGCGCCTCGACCTGTTCCGCGCGCAGCACCTCGACTTCTTCGAGCCTGACATGGAGAAGTTCCGCTGCCTGAAGATGGCCTACGAGGCCATCCGCCGCGGCGGCAACATGCCCTGCATCGTCAATGCGGCCAATGAGATCGTGAACCGCGCCTTCCTCGAGGACCGCTGCGGCTTCCTCCAGATGGCCGACGTCATCTCCGAGACGATGCAGCGCGCCACATTCATTCCGACGCCGACCTACGAGGACTACGTCGCTACCGACGCCGAGGCACGGCGCATCGCAGCGGAGCTGCTTGTTAAGGGAAAAGTGAATAGTGAAAAGTGAAAAATTTGCTGCCGCTATCCCCATGTGTGAAATAACAATTAAATAATAATAGGTGAATAGAAAAGAAGTGCGGAAGCAAATTCTTGCGTCCCTTCGGTAGCAAGCGACCTAAGGTCGAGCGTTTCACTTTTCACTATTCACTATTACCTTAGATTATGGAAATATTTCTGATCAGACTCTTACAGTTCCTGCTCGCCATCAGCCTCCTGGTGCTGCTCCACGAGGGCGGCCACTTCTTTTTCTCGAAGCTGTTTGGCGTGCGCGTTGAGAAATTCTATCTGTTCTTCGACGTCACCGTCGGTAAGTGGACGGGCAAGCTGTTCCACTTCAAGCCCAAGACGAGCGACACGGAGTACGGCGTGGGCTGGCTGCCCCTGGGCGGCTATTGCAAGATTGCCGGTATGATCGACGAGAGCTTCGACACCGAACAGATGAAGCAGCCCGAACAGCCGTGGGAGTTCCGCTCGAAGCCCGCCTGGCAGCGCCTGCTCATCATGATCGGCGGCGTGCTGGTCAACTTCCTGCTGGCGCTGTTCATCTACTCGATGATCCTGTTCCACTGGGGCGACACCTATGTGCCGCTGTCGCAGATGTCGCAGGGCATGGAGTTCAACCAAGAGGCCAAGGCCCTGGGATTCCAGGACGGCGACGTGCTGCTCCGTACCGACCGCGGCGAGCTGAAGAAGTTCGGCGCCGACATGTTCCGCCAGCTGTCAGAGGCAAAGACGGTCACCGTCGTGCGCCAGGGCAAGGAGGTGGAGCTCAGCCTTCCCGGCGACCTCAACCTGCTCGACATGCTCAAGACGGAGCCTATCTTCGCCCGCATCATGATGCCGGCCGTCGTCGACAGCGTGCTGCCCGACATGCCCGCCGCACAGATCGGACTGCAGCGGGGCGACAGTCTGCTGGCCATCGGCGACAAGAACATCAGCTCGTTCGGACAGCTGACCGACGAGCTGGCCCGTCTGGGCGACGTGCTGGCCGCAGCCACCACCGTCCAGGACAGCTCGGCCATCCGCTGCGTGCGGCTGGTCTATGCCCGTGGCGGCCAGCCTGACACACTCGAGGTGGAGCTGACCGAGGACCTCAAACTGGGCTTCGTGCCCAAGCAGATCTACGAGCCCGTCACGCACGAATATGGTTTCTTCGAGAGCTTCCCGGCCGGCATCAAGTACGGCTGGCACGTGCTGGCCTCCTATGTCGACGACCTGAAGTATGTCTTCACGGCCGACGGCGCCAAGTCGCTCGGCGGCTTCGGAGCCATCGGCAGCCTCTTCCCCTCAACGTGGGACTGGCACCGTTTCTGGGAGATGACGGCCTTCCTGTCGATCATCCTGGCCTTCATGAACATCCTGCCCATCCCGGCCCTCGACGGCGGCCACGTCTTGTTCCTCGTCTATGAGATGATCACGCGCCGCAAACCGTCGGAGAAGTTCATGATCCGCGCCGAGTACGTCGGCTTCGGCATCGTCATCCTGCTCATGGTCGTGGCCAACCTCAACGACATCCTGCGCTGGCTGGGCTATATGTAGCCCTCGCCTGTTCTGCGTCCGCACATAGAAATAGCGGGAAGCCCCGGTCTGACTCATCAACCAGTCAATCGCGAGGCTTCCCGCTATGCATATGATCAGTGACGCCAGCCAGAAAGCGAGCCCCGAGGAATCGAAGGCGAGGAACGGCTGAAGCAGTCGGCAGGGGAAGGTGAAGACGGGCGAGAAGAGGAACAGCGGCATGGTGTGGCGACCTAAGAACGTCAGCAGGCGGCGGAGGCCCTTGCCGATATGCCGATAGACAAAGAACGTCCAGCTCATCACGAGGAAGACCATCAGCATGCCTCCCGTCGTATCCATCTGCAGGTGGCGAGGCTGGGCTGCCAACAAGGCGAACGGCAACACGGCAACTGCCGAATGACGGAACACGTCGCCAAATCGCACGCCCGACTGACGGATGGCCGCCCCCAGGAGGAAATAGACGGCACAGCCGAACGACATCAGGCCCAGCACGGCCAGCAACTGAAAGACGGCAACCAGCAGGATGAGCCGCGAGACGGTCTTCATCGGCACCAGACGGAACACGGCGGCATAGGCGCCGCCGCAGAGGATGAGCGTCTGAAGATACCAATAGGGCCCGAGCGGATGGAGGAGCAGCTTATCGAGAAACACGCTCACGGTCAGCTCATCGACATGCTCCCCGACGGGCAGCAGCGAAGCCATCACGACGTAGGCGCCCTCCATCACGAGATAGGGCACGGCATAGCCCAGCATCGTCCTGGCAAAACGCCTCCACGGTTTAGAGATGTTCATCAGATACCCCGACATCAGGAGGAAGGCGGGCATGTGGAATGTATAGACGACTCGTTTGGCATAGGGATAGGAGTCGCCTATATAGACCAGATGGAAACTAATCACGAGGATGATGAGTAGTCCTTTCAAGAAATCGAACTCAGTCGTGCGTGAGTGACTGACCGTCATTTTCTGCAGCATCATTCTAACACCATAACGTTTTGATGCTGCAAAGGAAAGTATTTAGCGTCGACGGAGCAAGTCGTGCGATTCACACCTTGTACACAAGGCCGTACACAAATGATACACCTCGCGAAATAAGGCCTAAATGAGGATCAGGCCTCTCTCCTACGAGTCATCAAGAAACGGAGCAGGCCATACAGGCAGCCCACCAGGACATAGACCATCAGCAGCTGCAGAAGGGACAGCTGCAGATGGTCTATGCTGGCGTAAGGCAGGGCCGACAACCAGCCTAAGACCTTGTTCAGGGCGCCCACCAACCACGCCAGGACCACGCCCACGGGCGGCACGAGCAACGTCAGCAGCGCTCCGTAGAGGATGAGCGTGGCCGCGGGGATAACCACGAAATTGGACAAGAGGAAATAGGTGGAGAACCGATGGAAATAGAAGGCGATGAGGGGCCCGACGCCCAGCTGGGCCGCGACGGAGACGGCGCTGAGACGATAGACCCAGCGCAGGAACGGATGGCGCATGAGGTAGTCAAACGACACCAGGCGGTCGAACAGCGGCATGAACAGCAGGATGGCGAGGACGGAGAGGAACGACATCTGAAAGCCGACGTCGAACAGCATCCGGCAGTCCAGGAGCAGGAGCACGATGGCCGTGAAACTCAGCACGTTGAGCGGCGACCGGCCGCGGTCGCCGATGGAGAAGAGCGCATACAGGGTCAGCATCGTCGCCGCGCGGACCACGCTGGTGGACAGCCCTGTGAGCAAGGCGAAGGCCCAGATGCTCAGAATGATGACGACCTGCGTGACGGCATAGCCCCGTCGCCCCAGCATCAGCACGCTGAGCAACATGTAGATGATGCCCAGGTGGAGTCCGCTGAGGGCCAGCACATGCGACGCGCCTGTGATGCTGTAGGTCTCGCGCAGGTCGGACGTCAGGGCCGACTTGTCGCCCAGCGTCATCGCGGCCAGCACGGCATACTGCGCCTCGTCGCCTGTCACGGCACGATAGCGGCTGAGCAACACCTCGCGCTGCTGGAGGAACCACTCGCCGAGGGGACCGGCCCGACGCTCGTCGGCGTCGCTGCTGCTCCAGTTCCATGAGGCCATGCCCAGCACGAAGACAGCCGCGCAGATGAGCAGCGACTGCAACAGCGGCCGGCGGCGGGCCGTCAGCGCCGCCCCGACGACGGCCGCCAGCAGCAGGACGAGCCAGGGCAGCGGCCACGTGAAAGCCCGTCCGACGACGATGCCGCCGACGAGTGCCACGGCCATGCGCAGGAGCGGTGCCGGAGCGGTCAGATTGGGTCGCATCATATTGCAAAAGTACACACTTTTTTCCGTATGGCCAAATATTTTTAACGTTCAAAGTTTCTTATATATGAATTATTTGTGTAACTTTGCGCCCACAAACTAACTATCTACGAGAAATGAAACGATACATGACGGCACTGTTGGCGGCCTGCATGGCTCTTGCTATGCACGCCCAGTCGTTCTATCTCTGCGATGAGGGCCGCACATCCACCTCAACCCAACTGACTTTTTCACAAGACGGCACGACCGTCAACGGCATGGCCACGGCCAGCGTCGACAGCATCACCATGCACGTGCCGGAACTGCGGTTCGTCGGGGGCGACATCTCACTGCTGCCGACCTACGAGGAGCATGGCGCCGGCTATAAGGACCACGACGGCAAGACCATCAGCAATGTCATCGACTACCTGAAGCAACAAGGATGGAACGCCATGCGCGTCCGGCTGTTCGTCGACCCCTCGAAGGCCACCACGGCGGAGAAGGGCCAGGGCGTCCGTCAGGACCTCGACTATGTGGTCAGCCTCGGCCAGCGTATCAAGGCGGCCGGACTGCTGCTGATGCTCGACTTCCACTACAGCGACACGTGGGCCGACCCCTCGAAGCAGTGGACACCCGACAGCTGGCTCGGCCTGGACGACGCAGCCCTCGGACAGAAGATCTACGCCTACACCCGCGAGTGTCTTGAGGCGATGAACGCCGCCGGCGCGTCGCCCGACTTCATCCAGACGGGCAACGAGATCAGCTACGGCATGCTGTGGGGAAAGCGTGACACGCAGGACAACCGCTGCTACATGGGCAGCGACGCCGGCTGGGAGCGCTTCGCCACGCTGCTGAAACAGGCGGGACGGGCCTGCCGCGAGGTGTGCCCGCAGGCCAAGATCGTGCTCCATACCGAGCGGGTCAAGCAGGCGAGCGTGCTCAGCAACTTCTACAACCAGATGGAACAGCGGGGCGTCGACTACGACATCATCGGATTGTCCTACTACCCCTACTACCACGGCACGCTCAGCACGCTCAACATGGCCCTGAGCCAACTGGAGACGAGCTTCCCCGAGAAGCACATCATGATCGTCGAGACGGGCCACAGCTATAAATACAAGGTGGGCGACGACGACACGGCCTACGCCCTGACCGACGCCGGACAGAAGCAGTTCACCGACGAGCTGATCCAGACGCTGAAGCGCCACCCGCGTGTCAGCGGCCTCTTCTGGTGGTTCCCCGAGGCGAACGAGTACGGTCTCGACTGGTCGACGAAGCGCGTCACCGACAACTGGTACAACGCCTCGCTCTTCGACAACGCCACAGGCCGCGCCACCAGCGCGCTTTCTGCGCTCAGGAACTTTATTGCCGACTAAACAGCCGCCCCCCCCTTACTAACCAGATACAGATACTTTATTACTAACTAAATAACTAACAGTAACATGAAAAGATTCTTTACACTTGCAGCATTGGCTCTCGTCCTCGGCGCAGGACAGGCTGATGCCCAGAACCTGAGGAAGACATGGGACTTCCGCGAGGGGTTCAGTGCCAAGACCGTCAACGCCCTGAAGGGCGACCAGGAGGAGTTTGGCGACACGAAGTACTGGCGCAACTATGAGAGCGATGCCACCAAGGCCGACGAAGCCCACTACTGGAACGCCAGCGGCGACTTCAAGAACGGCGACGGCTATGCCTGCACGCACAACGGCGGCAACGAGAAGGTCATCCCCGAGCTGGAGGGCCTGAAGCTCGGCGCTACGGCTGCCAAGAAGTTTGTCATCACCTACAACGGCACGATGAAGACCGACGAGGAGAAGTATGCCGATGCTCCTGAGCACCGTCATCCCTTCGGCCCGAGCTACATCTGGCTGAACGGCAAGAACGAGACCTTCTCGTTCCAGGCCGAGGTGAACCAGACCATCAAGATTGGTGTGGAGTCGCACTCCGACTCACAGGATCGCGGTATCAGCCTGACCGCCTCGACGGGTTCGCTGACCCTCACCGCCGGCAATCCCGTCCCCACCCACTACACGGAGTGCGAATGGGAGCTCACCGGCACTGACGGCGAGGTGGCCACACTGACCGTCAAGACGACCAACGGCTGCCACATCTACTACATCATCGTGGGCGAGGGCGACGATCCCAACGCCAACAAGACGAAGGTGGGCTACCTGACCTCCGGCGACGCCACGAGCGAGGCCGCCTATCAGACCATCGCCGCCGACGAGAGCTACAGCGTGACGGCCCTCGACGCCGCCACCGTCACGGCCGAGCAGCTGCAGGACTACCACGTGACCGTCGTCAGCCCCGAGCTGTCGGCCGACAATGCCGCCGTCGAGGTGCTCCGCCAGGCTATGCCCTTCGTGCCCATCGTCAACCTCAATGCCGACCTCTATGCTGCATGGGGCTACGGCGAGGCCTATGAGTCAGGCATGAGCATGGCCCTGATCACGAACATCAAGCACGAGCTGTTCGCCGGCCTGGTGGCCGACGAGGACTATATCGCACATGAAGTGGAGGGACAGTATATCGTCGACCTGGGTGTCGAGTCGTTCAAGGGCATCCGTCTGGGCGACTACTTCGCCGGCGACGCCGTCCCCGCCATCGACGGCTCCGACGAGGCCGTGGCTGCCATCCACGCTCACAACCCCTATCACAATGCTTATATCTACGTGCCCTTCGGCACGTCGGCCGCTGCCCAGAAGATCTTCTTCAACGCACTCGAGATGGCCAAGGGCTCGAAGAGCGCCATCGAGCAGGCTCCCGCCCCGAAGATCACCCTCGAATACAAGAACCTGAACACCAACATCATTCTGTCGATGGCATCGAGCTCGCTGCCCAAGCCGCAGATCTTCTACACCCTCGACGGCACTGAGCCCACCGCCGCAAGCACCCTCTACACGGACGTCATCAACGTCACGGCCGAGACCACCGTCAAGGCTGTGGCCATCGCCGAGGGCTACCTGCTGAGCGACGTGGCCGAGGCTAAGGCCGAGATCTTCACGCAGCCGGCCATGCCAGTCGTGGCCAAGGACTATCAGGAGGGCAAGACCATGGTGAGCCTCAGCTGCGAGACCGAGGGCGTCGACCTGTGGTACAACTTCACCGAGGGCAACGACACGACGAAGTCGATGAAGTACACGGAGCCCTTCGCCGTCACCCTGCCGACCAACCTCACTGCCTTTGCCGTGGCCGGCGGCCAGGTGTTCTCTGAGATCGTCAGCGACCGCATCGTGGTGAAGGACGTCGTCGTGCGTCAGGACCAGATCGGCGTGTTCGACGCTAATGCCGACGAGTGGCAGAACGGCGGCGGCAGCACCGTCTACTACTTCTCATGGGGCAAGAGCGCCACAACCATCTACGACAGCACGCAGGAGCCCACCGTCGAGGTGGATCCCGCTACGGGCGACGAGATCAGCACCTATCCCGAGCGCGACTATGAGTACTATGTGCCCTCTGAGGAGGCCACGTGGGAGGTGAAGTCGAAGGGTCAGGTGATGATCTTCCAGGTGCTCACTATTGGCAAGGATCCGGGCAACGACTCGGGCTACAATCCTGAGACGGCCGGCGACCTCCTGTCGTATGCCTCGCCCTCGAGCAACGACATCCAGTTTGGCGGCAAGACGAGCGGCGAGCCCTGCACGGGCGCCATCCAGAGCCGCGTGAAGTGGGCCGGTCCGTTCGACGTGGTCACCATCGTCGGCACGGCTGCCGGCGGCGACAACGTGGGTCGCATGCAGATCCAGGTGTCGAAGGACAGCGTCAACTGGGAGAACCTGGGCGACGAGATGGCCACCTCGACCGTGAAGCGTCTGTGGAAGTCGTACACGCGCAGCTACAACGAGGCTGACGAGGTCTACGTCCGCATCATCCAGGCCGGCGGCGGCTCCAGCGTCCAGATCTACAACATGTTCATCCTGAACGAGGGCGAGAAGTCGGCCGAGCTGAAGG
The DNA here is from genome assembly GCA_902779455.1 of uncultured Prevotellaceae bacterium. Classification (GTDB taxonomy): domain Bacteria; phylum Bacteroidota; class Bacteroidia; order Bacteroidales; family Bacteroidaceae; genus Prevotella. The sequence continues at coordinate 34,994 of CACZBS010000006.1, read as the reverse complement.
CCCAGTACGACGCTGAGTACCAGGAGGCCATCCAGAACGGCATCAGCGACGTCAACATGTCCGGCAAGGTCCTTGAGGGCGTCTACAACCTCAACGGCATGCGCATCGAGGGCATGCAGCCGGGCCTGAACATCGTCGTCCGTCAGGACGGCACGGTCAGGAAGGTGCTCGTGAAGTAATAGTTTCATCAACGACAAAGTGCCGCTTCAAGGAGCTTGAAACGGCACTTTTTTATACGAGAAGCGGCGCTTCCCGAAAGTAATATACCCCTATATTACCTTCGAGAAGCGCCGTTTCTTTTTCAGAAGTTCAGCTCTTCACCACGATAGAACTTGAGGAGGGCCGTCTGATAAAGATATTCGTAGCGGGCCTGGGTCAGGTCGCTCTGGGCCTTCAGGAAGTTGTTGCGGGCCTCATTGAACTCCGTGATGGTGGCCTTGCCCTGCTCATACTTGCCGGTCATCAGCCGGAAGGCCTCCTCGCCGGCCTGACGGGCCGTCTCGCTGCTCTTCAGCTTCTGTTCAGCGGCCAGGGTGTTGTAGCAGGCCTGCTGAATCTCCTTGTAGAGTTGTTTCTTGACATTGTCGAGGGCCAGCTGCTGACTCTCGCGGTCGATGCGTGCCGAGCGGATCTGATTGCGCGTCTGGAATCGGTTGAAGATCGGAATGTTCAGGTTCAGGCCCAGATACTGGCTGAAGTTGTTCTGCAACTGCTTGCCGAAGCCGTCGGACTTGAAGCCCGAGGTCGTGTAGTAGTTGGTGCCCAGTCCGGCCGAGAAGCTCAGCGTGGGGTAAAGGCCCGACTTGGCAATCTTCAGACTGTTCTCCGTGGCCTGCAGGCGCAGCTGCTCGGCCTGCACCTCGGGCTTGACGGCGATGGCGTCGGCAAAGACGACGTCGGCCGCGGCCAGCGTCTCTTCCGGCAGACGGGTGGGCACCTGGATGCTGAAGCCCTCGGGACTCTCCAGCTCCAGCAGCTGGGTGAGCGTGAGCAGGGCCAGCTGGCGGTTGTTGTCGGCCTGGGTGGCGGTGAGCTGGCTCTGGGCGAGTGTGGCGCGCTGCTGCGAGACGTCGGCCTCGCTGACGCGGCCCACCTCCAGCAGGGCCTCCAGACGGGCCACCTGGGCCGAGTCGATGCTGATCTGCCGGCGGGCCACACTGCAGATCTCCATGTCGTAGAGAATCTGGACGTAGGCCTGGGCCACCTGCATACGGATGTCGTTGCGGGCCTTCTCGAGGTCCTTCGTGGCGGCCTCGAGGTTGAGGCGGTTCAACTGGATGGTGTTGGGAATCTGGAAGCCGGTGAACAGGGGGACGCTGGTGCCGAGCGAGAACGACGTCGACGACGTGTTCGTGTTCGTGTACGTGTTCTGGGCGGTCAGTCCGCGGCCGAAGGAGAAGTTCTGGCCGGCCGAGCCGTTGAGGTCGGGCAGCCGCGAGTTCTTGGCCGTCGAGAGGCGCAGCTCCTGCTGGCGGCGCTGGTTCTCATATTGCTTGACGGCGATGTTGTGGGCCACGGCGTAGTCGCAGCACTGGCGCAGCGACCAGGGGGCGGGCTGCTGGGCTTGGAGGGGCTGCGATGCCATCGCAGCAAAACAAAGAAGGGTGATGACAGATTTCTTCATGCGATTGGGGCGTTGGTTGTGGGTGATTTCATGATGACGGCTTAGTCGTTGGTTTCGGTGATGATCTGCGGGCCGCGCACCTTCTTGTCCTTGGTGAGGCCCTGCCGGATCTCGATGCTGACGCCGTCGCTCAGGCCCGTCGTGACGGCGGTGCGGGTGTAGGTTCTCTTGCCGACGGTGTCGGCAAGCACGTAGACGAAGGTGGAGTCGCCACTGAACTCGATGGCGCTCTCGGGCACGCTGAGCACCCCGCGGGCCTCGTCAAGCACGATCTCGGCATTGGCCGAATAGCCCGAGCGGATGTTGCCCTCGGAGGGCACGGCGACGGCCGCCTTGATCTCAAACTGGTTGGCGCCGTTGCTCTCGGTGGCCTTGGGCGAGATGTATTCCAGCGTGGCATCGAACTGTAGGTTCTGCAGGGCGCCGATGGTGATCTTCATCGGCACGCCGATCTGCAGGCGTCCCACCTCCGTCTCGTCGATGTTGCCGCGGAAGATGAGGTCGCGCATGTTGGCCACGGTGGCGATGGTCGTACCGTCGTTGAACGTGTTGGAGTTGATGACCGAGTTGCCCACCTTGACGGGGATGTCGAGGATGACGCCCGCGATGGTCGAGCGGATGAGCGTCGACGAGGCGGAGGCGTTCGAGCGCGACACGCCGTCGCGCACCACCTGCAGGGCATCATCGGCCGCGGCCTTCTCCTCCTGTGCCTGGCGCAGCTGCTGGCGGGTCTTCTCGAACTCCTCGTCGCTGACCAGCTTCTGCTCGTGGAGCGAGAGCTGGCGGGCGTAGTCCTTCTCCGCCTGCTGCAGGTTGATGGCCGACAGTCGGACGCGGCTCTCGGCCGAGGAGAGCTGTCCCATGTCGGGGATGACTTTCACACGGGCGATGACCTCCCCTGCGGTGACCGTCTGTCCGGGTTCCTTCAGCAGTTCGGTGATGATGCCCGAGATCTGCGGTTTCACGTTCACCTCGTTGCGGGGCTCGATCTTGCCCGTTAGGATGGTTGTCATGCGGATGTCCTTCTTCTCAGGCGTGAACTCCTGATAGACGATCTCCTTGGGGCGGCTCTTCTGCCAGAGGAACACGAAGGTCCCGATGAAGATCAGGGCAATCAATGCCGCGATAAACACTTTCAAATACTTCTTCATGATCTATTTCCTTTTTTCTTCGTTATTTCTTTATTTCATCATTTCGTCATTCCGTTATAACGTTATTCCGACATTTCGTTATAACGGAATATCGTTATATCGTTATTGCGACCATTATTCGTCGCGCATGGCATCGACGGGCTTGATGCTCATGGCGCGGGCGGCGGGGGCCAGTCCGGCGAGGACGCCCATCAGGGCGATGACGACGGCGGCGAGGAGGGCCGTCCAGAAGTCGACCTGGAAGTGGGCGGCGACGATGCCGTCCTCGGTGTTGCCCAGTTCGAGCATCTGCAGGATCATGACGGCAAAGAGGATGCCGCTCATGCCGGCCACGAGGGTGAGGACGATGCTCTCGGAGATGATCTGCGAGAGGATCATGCGCGGGGTGGCACCGATGGCGCGGCGTATGCCAATCTCGGTGGTGCGCTCGCGGACGGTGACCATCATGATGTTCGAGACGCCGATGGCACCGGCCAGGAGCGTGCCCAGTCCGACGAGCCAGATGAGGAAGTTGACGCCGCGGAAGAGCGAGTCGAGCAACTGGAACAGCACCTCGGTGTTGAACACCATGATGCCCTGCTCGTCGGTCGGGTCGACGGTGTGGGCGCGCCCGATGGTCTCGCGGATGCGGGGCGCCAGCTCCGACATCACCACGCCCGGCCGTCCCGTCAGGGCCATCATGTCGACCGACGTGCCGCGGTTATACGTCTGTTGCATCAGGGTGATGGGCAGGAGCATCGTCGTGCCGGCCTCCGAGCCGAACGACATGCCGCCCGTCGTGTTGTAGTCGACGCCCACAATCTGATAGTAGATGGAGTCGACGCGGATGAACTTGCCGCAGGGGTCGCCACCACCGGGGAAGAGCTCCTTGTAGGTCTTCTTGCCGATGACACAGACCTTGCGGCGCTGTGCGATGTCCATGTCGTTGAGGTAGCGGCCGTAGTAGATCTTGGGCTCGTTGACCTTCTGATAGTCGGCCTCGACCCCGTTGACGCCGACCGTCGACTTGCGGTCGCCGTAGTAGGCCGTGCCGCCGTTGGAGAACAGCATGGGCGAGACGACGTCGAGCTCGGGGATGCGCTGTCGCAGGCGTCCGACGTCCTTATAGTCCATGTGCCAATAGCGGCCCTTGCGGAAGCCCTTGTAGGCCTTGGTCGTCGACTGCGCCCACACCATGGCGGAGTTGGTGGCGAAGCCCTCGAAGTTGCTGTTCAGCAGTTCCTTCAGTCCCTGACCGCCGCCGATGAGGGCCACGAGCATGAAGACGCCCCAGAAGACGCCGAAGCCCGTGAGGAAGCTGCGTGACTTGTTGCGGGTCAGGGTGTCGAGGATTTCGCGGTAGTTGTCGATATCTATACGCATTTTTGACTTCAGGCTTTTGACTACAGACTATTCTGCTCTTAGAGCTTCAATGGGACGTATGCGGGCGGCCTTCATGGCGGGGATGAGACCGGCGACGGTGCCGGCCAGGATCATGACGAGGGTGGCCTCGATGCAGACGTCGATGCCGACGGTGGGGTCGACGAACATCGTGGCCTTGAAGAGTCCGGCGTCCACCTTGGTATGTCCCAGCGTGGCGTCCATATATTCGTTGGCGGCGATGCCGAGCAGCATGCCGACGTAGCCGAAGATGGTGGTGATGATGATGCTCTCGGTGATGATGAGCTTGAGGATGCTCCCGGGCCGGGCCCCGATGGCCTTGCGGATGCCGAACTCATGGGTGCGCTCGCGGACGGTGATGAGCATGATGTTAGAGACGCCGACGATGCCGCTCAGGAGCGTGAACAGACCGACGATCCAGAGGGCCATGCGGATGATGCCGATGCCCTTCTGCATCTGCATCGACTGCGTGTAGCGGTTCCAGAGCCAGAAGGCATCCTCGTCGTCGGGCGCCACCTGATGGTTGGCCCCGAGGCGCTGCGTGTAGCTGTGCTCGAACTGCTCGTTCTGCTGCTCGGTCTCCAGTCCGTGGAAGGTGAACTCGATGCGCCCGGCGTCGTCGCCCTTGCCGTACATCGTCTTCAGCGTGGTGTAAGGGATGAAGGCGTCGGCCGAACCGTTCTCGCGCTCCTTATAGATGCCGACGACGCGGAAGGCGAAGGCCCCAACCTTGACGTAGGCCCCCACCAACCTCCCCTCATTGGGGGAGGCTGCTGCGCCCGATGCTTCAGCGCTGGAAGCCTCCCCCAATGGGGGGAGGTTGGAGGGGGCCAACTCCTTCACCTGGTTGTTACCCAGGACAATGACTTTACGCTTCTGGCGCATGTCAATCTCGTTGATGAAGCGGCCATGGAGCATCTCCGTCTTCTCGATCTGGAAGTGGTTGGGATAGACGCCCACGAGCGAGGTCGAGAGATACTGCTGTCCGTAGGAGACGGTCTGCCCATACTGCGAGAGGACGGCCCCGACGTGGTCGACGGTCTGGGGGAAGTCGGTGCGCGTGGCCGCGATGTCGCGGTCCTTCAGCGGCAGGTAGCGGCCCTCCTGCAGCCCCTTATAGGGCTTGGTGGTCATTCCGCCGAACACCATCATCGAGTTCGACAGGAAGCGGTCCGACTGCTTCATCTGGGCGTTGATCAGTCCGTTGCCGGCGCCCAGCAGGACGATGAGCATGAAGATGCCCCAGGCCACGGCAAATCCCGTCAGGCCCGTGCGCAGCTTGTTGCGCCGTACTGTCTGCCATATCTCATTCAATAACTCCATCCTTGATGCGTATGATGCGGTTCGTTCGTTCAGCCACCGTCGGGTCGTGGGTGACGATGACCTGCGTGATGTGCTCCTCGGCGTTGAGCTCCTTCAGCAACTGCATCACCTCGACCGACGTCTTCGAGTCGAGGGCGCCCGTGGGCTCGTCGGCGAGGATGAGCTTGGGGCGCGTGATGAGAGCGCGGGCGATGGCCACGCGCTGCTTCTGTCCGCCGCTGAGCTCATTGGGATAGTGGTCGGCCCAGTCGAGCAGTCCCAGCCGCTCGAGGTAGTCGAGGGCCAGCTGGTGGCGCTTGCGTCGTGCGACGCCCTGATAGAACAGCGGCAGCTCGACGTTCTCGACGGCCGTCTTGAATCCGATGAGGTTGAACGACTGGAAGATGAAGCCGATCATGCGGTTGCGGTATTCGGCGGCGCGGCGCTCCGAGAGGTCCTTGATCAGCACCCCCGCGAGCTCATAGCGCCCCGAGTCGTAGTTGTCGAGGATGCCCAGGATGTTGAGCAGCGTCGACTTGCCCGAGCCGGAGGCGCCCATGATCGAGACGAACTCACCCTCCCGGATGTCGAGGGTGATGCCCTTGAGCACGTGGAGCGGCTGAGCGCCGAAGTAGGTCTTGTTGACGTCTTCTAAGTGTATCATCGCGTTTGCTTTTGCCTGTTTGACGGCAAAGTTACACATAAAGTTGCAGCATTGCGTCCTTTTTTCCGGAGAAATAAGGATTATATGATTAATTTGTCTAATTTTTAGACAATCAGCGGTTCAGGTGCTGCCACTTGCCGACGATGCTCTCGATGCCGAGTCCGAGGAGCTGCATCTGGCGGAACAGCTCGGGGAGGGTGCGGTCGAGGAACTGCTCGCGGCGTTCGCGGAGGATCTGCTCGCGGGCCCCGGGCGTGACGTAGTAGCCCAGGCCCCGCTTGTTATAGATGATGTTCTCGCGGGCCAGCTGCTCGTAGGCCTTGACAGCCGTGTTCGTGTTCACCTCGAGCATGACGGCATACTCGCGCACCGAGGGGATGCGGTCGTCGTCCTTATACGTGCCTGCCAGGATCTCGTCGCAGAGGCGGTCGGCCATCTGCAGGAAGATGGCCTTGTCGTTCGTGAAGGTCATAGGCTGAGGTATTTACGGGTGATGAGCTGCCAGCGGCAGAAGGAGCGGTAGGCCAGCCAGATGAAGAGGACGATGCAGACGGCGGCGACGACGAGGATGCCCCACAGCAACTGCTCTTGAGGGAGATATCTCAGGACATTCTCAAGCAACCACAGATAGACCGCCATGCCGACGCCGAGGACAACCATTGTGATGACGAGGGCATTGCGCCGCACCAGCGTGCTGCCAAGAAGACAGAAGGCATGGATGGCCGTGAAAACCAGGAAGATGTCGGCATTCGACAGAAGGTTTGTCATCCGCTGATGGTCGCTGACATAGACGACGTCGGTCAGGCTCAGCAGACAGCCGACGCCCGAGATGGCCTCATGGCCCAGCGCAAAGTGGTAGGCATAGTGCAGGCCGTCGGCCACGACGAACGTCAGGACGCCGGCGAGGGTGAAGACCAGGAGCCAGACCCATCGGGCAAGAAACTTCTCGAGATTCGTGGCGGGCAGCAGCATCAGGGCCGCGCGCCCCTGATTCGACTCCTCGGCCCGGAAGAGCGTGGCGGCGGAGACCATGATGAAGATGAGGGTGGCGATGGTGCTCATGGCCAGGGCCTGATTAACGACAGGCATCATCATCACATTGTTGAGGTTAGCCATGATAAACATAAAGAGGTAGCACAGCAACATGCCGACCACGCCGTTGATCATCGTGCGGCGCGAGGTGACAAAGGTGTAGCGCAGCATGTGCGCAAAGCGTTGGGGATTGAAGTTTTTCATTTGAGGAGTCCTTTCGTTACGGCGTTAAACAGGAGTTCGAGGTTGAGGGGCGTCTCCGGGTCGCCCTCGCGGCGACGGGTGATGACGGCGTTGCCCTGGAGGGTGGGCTCGGCGTAGAGGACGGCATTGTCGGCGACAGAATCGCCGACCACACTGGGGGCGGGGGGCATGCCGGCGGGGCGGAGGGTGAAGGCGTAGCGGTCGGTGAGGTTCTGGACACTGGCGTTGAGCAGGAGGGTGCTGTCAGAGAGGATGAGCAGGTGGTCGAGCAGGGGCTCCACGTCGTGCACCTGGTGGGTGGAGATGATGAGCGTCTGGTCGTCGGCCATGTTGCGGGCCACGATGCGGCGGAACTGGGACTTCGAGGGGATGTCGAGGCCGTTGGTGGGCTCGTCCATGAGCAGCAGGGGCGTGCGGGCGGCCAGGGCGATGCTCATGTAGACCTTCTTCTTCTGGCCCATCGACAGGGCGTTGAGGCGGAGCGACAGCGGCAGCTCGAAGTCGTCGAGACAGCCCTGCAGCACCTCGCGGCTGAAGCGGGGATAGAAGGGGGCGATGAGGCGGACATAGGCCTCGAGCGTCATGGCGGGCAGGTCGAACTCCTCGGTCACGACGAAGAGGTCGCGGAGCATGCCGGCCTCGCGGCGGTGGGCAGGGGAGGCCGCAGCGGGGCCGTCGGGCGCAGCAGCTCCCGTCCTGTCAATTGCGACAGTGTCGCAATTCACCGAACCGGACTGCGGGCGGAGCAGACCGGCGATGAGGTAGAGGAGGGTCGACTTGCCCGTGCCGTTCTTGCCGAGCAGTCCGTAGATGCGGTTCTCACTGAGCCGGAGCGAGAAGTCGCTGAAGACGGGCACTGACTGGCCCGGATAGCGGAAGGTGATGTTCTGGATGTCAATCATATCATTATTCTATTTAAAGAGATTTTTGGTGTACTACTTTAATAGTACACTGCAAAAGTATAACTTTTCCGGCAATCCACCAAACATTCGGAGGAAAAACGTCGAATTTTAACTATAATTTAACACTTGGAATGAAAGACGAGAATAAGCACACAATAATATTTTGTAAAGGAATTTGACAATGCGTTGCAACAATTTCGCAATCTATTCATTTTCAGCACCTTACAAATTCATCAAACAAGAAGCGGCGCTTTTCAATCAAAGAAGCGGTGCTTTTCGCATCAAAAAGCGGCACTTCTCTGCCCGAGAAGCACCGCTTTTTTGAAAGGCGTTTGCAAAATGTAAAACAAAGTGACAATATTATCTTCGTCCGAGATCAATCACCTGATCACAATAGCCGACGACAGCCTCGCGGTGGGTGACGAAGATGACCGTGCGCTGCTGGTCGCTGAGCAGGTTGTGGAGCAGCGTGCGCTCCGTGTCTGCATCCAGCGCCGAGGTCGCCTCGTCGAGGAGCATGATACTGCCCGGGCGGAGCAGGGCACGGGCGATGGCGATGCGCTGCGCCTGACCCTCGGAGAGTCCCCCACCCTGCTCGGCAAAGACCGTATCAAGCCCCTGCGGCAGGTCGAAGACAAAGTCGGCGCACGCCATGCGCAGTGCCGCCACCATCTCGTCGTCGGTCGCCTCGGGGTTGCCGAGGATGAGGTTGTCGCGCAGCGTCCCGCTGAGCAGCGTGTTGCCCTGCGGCACGTAGACGAAGTTGCAGCGGTGGAGAGGGGAGAGGTGTGAAGTGAGAGGTGAGAGATGAGAGGTGAGAGGTGGCTGCGCACCGTCGGCATAAATGTCTATTTCCCCCTCCTGCGGCTTGATCAACGCCAGCAGGAGGCGGATGAGGGTGGTCTTGCCCGAGCCGGTCTGACCGAGGATGGCCGTGCACGTGCCGGGGCGGAAGTCGTAGTTGGCGTCGGTGAGCGTAGCCTCCTGTCCCTCAGCACCATAGTTGAAGCTGACGTGGCGGAAGCGGATGCCGCAAGGCGCGGGCAGCATCTGCGGGTCGCCCTGCTCCTCCTCGGGAATCTCCTCGAGCTCCATGAGGCGCTCGGCAGCGGTGAAGACACCGACGAAGGCAGGCGCCAGGCGCGTCAGGTCGCGTGCCGGTCCCTGGATGCGATAGACGAGCTGCAGGAAGGCCGTCATGCCGCCGAAGGTCAGCGTGCCGCGGCTCAGTCGGAGGGCGCCCCAGAGGAAGGCGACGAGGTAGCCGACGGAGAACCCCGTGTTGAGCACGAGGTGGCTCAGCACACTGAAGGCAGTGCGCTCCTTGACGCGCGAGCGGAGCTCAGCCTGCGAAGAGTCGAGGCGGTCGAGCATCTGGTCGTCGGCCTCCATCGTCTTGACGAGCATGCGGTGCTGCATCGTCTCGGTCAGGATGCTCTGGATATGACTGTCGGTCTGGCGCACGCTACGGCTCAGACGGCGCATCTGCGACACGTAGTAACGGCTGAGGACGAGGAAGACGGGCAGGATGCCGACGGTGACAATGGCCAGCCACGTGTCCATCTGCATCAGATAGAAGAAGGCGCCGACGAACATGAGCAGTGTGGAGACAACCGACGGCAGCGTCTCGGTGAGGAAGTCGACCACCTGGCGGACGTCCTGCTCGAGGCGGTTGATGACGTCGCCCGAGTGCATCGCCTCGCGACCACGCCACTCCGACCGCAACAGCCGGGCCAGCATCTGCTGCTGCATGCGGTTCTGGGCCCTGACGCCAAGGATGTTCTTGATCCAGACGCGCGAGATGCCCACACCGAACTCGCAGAGGATGATAAGCGCCATCACGCCCACGGCCCCGTAGAGACTGCCCTCGCACACCCCCTGGGCGATGTCCATGGCGCGCTGCATGGCCCACACCGTCAGCAGCGACAGTACGACGCCGAGGATGCCGACCGTGGCGTTCAGACCGGCCTGCAGACGGTTGCCGCGCCAGGCTGCCCACAGCCAACGGGCAATCTGGCCGGCCTTATACTTGCTCTCATGTCGCCGCAACAGCTCTTTCCAGTTCATATTCCTTTCTTTTTTACTCGAATGTTTTTTTATAACAACGAATTAAGACGAATTACACGAATTGACACGAATTATTATTTATTTCACTAATTAATTTTTATTTCACGAATTAATTTCTATTTCACGAATCATTCGTTTAATTCGTTGTCGAAACAATTCGTTTAATTCGTCTTAATTCGTTGTCGAAAAAATTCGTTCAATTCGTTTTAATTCGTTGTCGAAAAAAATTCGTTTAATTCGTTTAATTCGTGGTTGAATCAATTCGTTTAATTCGTTTTAATTCGTTGTCGAAAAAAATTCGTTTAATTCGTTTAATTCGTGGTTGAATCAATTCGTTTAATTCGTTTTAATTCGTTGTTAGAATAGGTCCGTTGTCTCAGGTGCGGCCGTCGGCGCCCCACATCATCTTCTCGCGCAGCGTGGAGAAATAGCGTGTCCCGGGCCGTTTGACGATGCGCGCCACATAGTCGGCACGGCCGACGCGGAGCGTGGTGCCCTCGGGCAGCGAGTGGCTGCGACCGTCGACGGCGACGAGGAACGAGTGGCTGCGGCTGTGGACCGTCAGCTCGACAGTGGCCGTGTCGGGCATGACGATGGGCCGGATGTTGAGTGAGTGCGGCGCCACGGCCGTCATGACCATGACGCCCGTCTGCGGCACGATGATGGGACCGCCGTTAGAGAGCGAGTAAGCCGTGGAGCCCGTCGGCGTCGAGACGATGAGACCATCGGCCTGATAGGTCGTCAGGTATTCACCGTCGATGCGGGCCTCGACGGCAATCATCGAGGCCGAGTCGCGCTTCAGGATGGCCACGTCGTTCAGGGCATGGAGCGGTCCGTCGGGCAGCTGGACGCACAGCAGGGCACGGCTGTCGACGGAGTAGTCGCCGCTGTAGAGGCTGTCGACCAGCGTCTCCACCTCCTCAGGACTGACGTCGGCCAGGAACCCCAGCCGCCCCATGTTGACGCCGACGATGGGCGTCTGGCGGCGTCCGATTCGGCTGGCCGTCCTGAGCAGGGTGCCGTCACCCCCTAACGACAGGGCGAAGTCAGCCTCGAAGTCGTCGCCCTCGAAGGGCGTCAGACGGTCATCGGCCGCCACCCCCGACCGTCGCAGGAAGTCGTAGTAGTCGCGGTCGGCCGTCACCTGCGCCCCCCTCTGGAAGAGGGCATGCAGCAGTCTGGCGGCCACCTCAGGACCTTCCTGACTGTAGACATTGCCGAAGAGTGCGAAACGTAACATAATGAACAATGAATAATGTACAATGAACAATTAACTTTGGGCTACGGGGGTGAGGCCCATGGAACGGGCCTTCTCCATAAGCAGGGCCATGAGCGGCTCGCGCTCGTTCTCGACGCGGTTGTCGAGCACGGCGTCCTTCAGGCATTGCTTCAGCGTGCCCACCTCGCGCGAGGGCTTCAGTCCGAACAGCGCCATGATCTCGTTGCCGTCGATGCAGGGCTGCAGCAGTCGCTTGTAGTCCTTGTCGACGAGGTCGGCCAGCTTCTCGCGCACCATGCGGAAGTTCTCGAGGAACACCTTCTTCCTGACCTCGTTCTTCGACGTGATGTCGGCCTCGCAGAGCGTCATCAGGTCGTCGATGTCGTCGCCGGCGTCGTTGAGCAGGCGCCGCACGGCCGAGTCGGTCACCTCGTTGTCGGCGATGGCCTGCGGCCGCATGTGCAGGTCGACGAGCTTCTCGACGTAGCGCATCTCCTGTCCCATGGGCAGTTTGAGGCGTCGGAAGATCTGGGGCACCATCTTCGCTCCTATATAATTATGGTTATGGAAGGTCCAGCCCACCAGCGGGTCCCACCGCTTCGTCTTCGTCTTGCCGATGTCGTGGAGCAGGGCGGCCCAGCGGAGCCAGGCCCCCTCCAACCTCCCCCCACTGGGGGAGGCTTTTTCCGCGGAGGTACATGGCGCAGCAGCCTCCCCCAGTGGGGGGAGGTTGGAGGGGGCCGCGACATTCTCCAGCACCTCCAGCGTATGATAGAAATTGTTCTTGTGCGCCCGGCCGTTCTTCTGCTCGACGATGTCGAGCGCCGACAGCTCGGGCAGGATGATGCCGAGCAGGCCGGAGCGCTGCAGGTCGACGAAGCCCTTGCTGGGATGAGGGGCCATGATGATCTTGTTGAGCTCCACCTCGATGCGCTCGCCACTGACAATCCTGATGCGGTCGGCCATGCGCTCGAGGGCCTCGAAGGTCTCGGGCTCGATCTGGAAGTTGAGCTGCGTGGCGAAACGGATGCAGCGCATCATGCGCAGCGGGTCGTCGCTGAACGTCACCTCAGGGTCGAGCGGCGTGGCGATGATGCCGTCCTCGAGGTCGGCCAGTCCGTTGAAGGGGTCGACGAGCTCGCCGAAGCGCCCTTCGTTGAGGCAGATGGCCATCGCGTTGATAGTGAAGTCGCGCCGGTTCTGGTCGTCCTCCAGCGTGCCGTCCTCGACGATGGGCTTGCGTGAGTCGTGGTTGTAGCTCTCGCGGCGCGCCCCGACGAATTCCACTTCGAGCTCGCCCATCTTCACCTGCGCCGTACCGAAATTCTTAAACACGCTCAGGTGGGCCCTCCGCCCGAGCTGATCCTTCAGCCGCCTGGCCACTTCGATGCCGCTGCCCACGACCACCACGTCGATGTCGTTCGAGGGGCGCTCGAGGAAGATGTCGCGCACATAACCGCCTACCACGTAGCACTCCACACCCAGTTCGTCGGCCACGCGTCCTATCTGGTGAAAGATTGGCTTGTCGAGAATGACTGCCAGTTCGTCGTCAGTATATAATTTCATCCAAGATAAATCAATTACAGGCCACAAAGGTACAAAATAAATCAGAATATTCGGCCGACTATTCACATTTATTTTGTAATTTTGCAAGCGGATATGAAACAAATGATACTATCACTCGCCGTCGTGGCCGTGATAACGGCCTGCGGCAACCACTCACGACGTGACGAGATTGAGGCCCGACGGGCAGCACTCACGCACAAGCAAGACTCCGCCTTGGCCGAAGCGCAACAGCGGCTGGCGGAGGTCGACAGCGCCCTGGAAGCGGTCAGACGCGACCATGACGCCCAGCACCAGTGGGTCATGGAGCACGCCACGAAGCTCGACGGGCGGTCGCCCGAGGTGGTGCGGCTGAACCAGTTGCGCGCCCGCCGCGACTCGCTCCAGGCCGAATGGCAGACGTTAGGAGCCAAGATTAAGTACATCCGCATGCAGAAAACGAAATAATTCTTAATTCGTCGCGCGTAATTCATAATTATTTCGTACCTTTGCAGCCAGTTATGGACAAATTCGAAAAGACCAACGCTCAGTTTGAGGAAGCCATCGGCGAATGTCGCGGGCTGTTCGAGAAGAAACTGCACGACTACCGCGCATCGTGGCGCATCCTGAGGCCGTCGTCGCTGACCGACCAGCTCTTCATCAAGGCCAAGCGCATCCGCTCGCTCGAGATCAAGAAGGAGTCGCTCGTCGGCGAGGGCATCAGACCCGAGTTCGTCGGGCTCATCAACTACGGCATCGTGGGGCTCATCCAGCTGGAGCTAGGTTTTGCCGATTCGGTCGACATCGACAACCGCCAGGCCATGACGCTCTACGACCGCTATGCCCACGAGGCTCTGGAGCTGATGAAGCGCAAGAACCACGACTACGACGAGGCGTGGCGCGGCATGCGCGTCAGCTCGTACACCGACCTGATCCTGACCAAGATCGAGCGGATCAAGGAGATTGAGAACCTGAGCGGCGAGACGCTCGTCAGCGAGGGCATCGACGCCAACCTGATGGACATCATCAACTACTCGGTGTTCGCCCTCATCAAACTGAATAAAGAAGCATGAAGAAAGTCTGCGTCAACATCTGTCGCCTGTTGCTGGCCGTCGTCCTGATCTTCTCAGGATTCGTCAAGGCTGTCGACCCGATGGGCACGCAGTATAAGATCAACGACTACCTCACGGCGATGCACCTGGGCCAGATGCTGCCCGACATCGCCAGTATGGCTATGGCCGTGGCACTGGCAGCCCTGGAGTTCTCGCTGGGCGTGTTCATGCTCTTCGCCATCCAGCGCCGGCTGACATCGCGGCTGGTGCTCATCATCATGCTCGTCATGACACCGCTGACGCTATGGCTCGCACTGGCCAACCCGATCCACGACTGCGGTTGCTTCGGCGACGCCGTGGTGCTCACCAACTGGCAGACGTTCTGGAAGAATGTCGTGCTGCTCGCTGCCGCCGTCATCGTCGCCCTGTGGCCCAAACAGATGTTCCGCTTCGTCAGCGAGTCGAACCAGTGGATCGTCATCAACTACACCGTCCTCTTCGTCCTGGCCATCGCCGGCTGGAGCCTCTACGACCTGCCACAGCTCGACTTCCGCCCCTACAAGGTGGGCACCGACCTGCGCGACGGGTGGCAACGCACCTGGGAGGGCGAGGACCTGCCCTATGCCGACCTCTTTCTGGAGCGCACCGACACGGGCGAGGACGTCACCGAGGCGGTGCTGACGGACGAGGGCTACACCTTCCTACTCGTGTCGCCTCATCTCGAGCAGGCCAACGACGCCCACTTCGACCAGCTCAACGAGATCTACGAATACAGCGAGGGCTTCCATTATCCGTTCTACTGTCTGACTGCCAGCGGACCGAATGGCATCAACCGATGGCAGGAAATGACGGGGGCAGAATATCCCTTCTGCCAGACCGACGAGATTGTGCTGAAGACCATCATCCGCTCGAACCCCGGACTGCTGCTCCTGAAGGACGGCGTCATCATTCGGAAGTGGAGCCACAACCGGTTGCCGTCCGTGCAGACCTCGGAGCCGCTCGACCGCCTCAGCATCGGTCAGCAGGACGACGACAGCGTGACGAGACGCATCGCCCGACTGCTGCTATGGTTCGTGCTGCCCCTGGCTCTGCTCGTCGTGGCCGACCGCACCTGGGCCTGGACCAGATGGCTGCGCCGTCGTCCCAAGAAGGCTATTCCACAAGAAGCATCAAACCACAATAATAATCCACAACAAAACAATTAAGGTAAAAATGAGAAAGAAAATTGTAGCAGGAAACTGGAAGATGAACATGAATCTCCAGGATGGTATCGCTCTGGCAAAGGAGCTCAACGAGACACTCAAGGCCGACAAGCCCAACTGCGGCGTCGTCATCTGCACCCCGTTCATTCACCTCGCTTCGATCGCACAGTTCCTTGACCAGGACATCATCGGACTGGGAGCCGAGAACTGCGCCGACAAGGAGAAGGGTGCCTTCACGGGTGAGGTGAGCGCCGAGATGGTGAAGTCGACCGGTGCACAGTATGTCATCCTGGGTCACTCCGAGCGCCGCGAATACTACAAGGAGACGCCCGAGATCCTGCGCGAGAAGGTGCTGCTGGCTCAGAAGAACGGCCTGAAGGTCATCTTCTGCATCGGCGAGAGCCTGGCTGAGCGCGAGGCTGGCAAGCAGAACGAGGTGGTGAAGGCTGAGCTCGAGGGCAGCGTCTTCAACCTCTCAGAGGAGGACTTCCGCAAGATCGTCATCGCCTACGAGCCCATCTGGGCCATTGGTACGGGCAAGACAGCCACGGCTGAGCAGGCAGAGGAGATCCACGCCTACATCCGTTCGATCATCGCCGAGAAGTACGGCCAGGCCGTGGCCGACGACACCACCATCCTCTATGGCGGTTCGTGCAAGGCTTCGAATGCTCCCGAGCTGTTCGCCAAGCCCGACATCGACGGCGGCCTCATCGGCGGTGCCTCGCTGAAGTGCGCTGACTTCAAGGGCATCATCGACGCCTGGAAGAAGTAAGATAGTGAAAAGTGAATAGTGAATAGTTAATAGTGACGACATGACAATGAACAATAGGACCAAATGCAAGACGAATGCCACGTGGCAGAGCAGATGGATAGTGCTGTTTTCGCTATTCGCTATTCACTGTTCACTATTCGTCAGTTTCGCAGGGGCACAGACCTTCACCCAGCGCATCCAACAGACGGTGAAAGGTGAAGGCACCGTGACCATCCACCAGTCAAAGGAGATCGACGACCTGGTCAATGCACCCGTCAGTCCGACAAAGAAGACCGAGGCTGCGCCCCAACAGAAACAGCAGGAGAAACAAGAGAAACAGGAGAAGCAGGAGAAGCAGGAGAAACAGCAGGAGAAGCAGACCGATAAGTCCGCGGCTCAGAACAGCACCACGCCCCCTGCCAACACTGCCTCATCGGCACCAGAGAAAGACACACTCGAAGTAGCTCAGACGATCCCACACCGCACACGCAAGGTGATGGGCTACCGCGTGCAGGCCTTTGCCGGCGGCAACACACGCTCCGACCGCCAGAAGGCCGAACAGACGGCCAACGCCATCCGCACGCTCTTCCCGACAGAAGCCGTCTACACCCATTTCTACAACCCCAGATGGATCTGCCGCGTGGGCAACTACCCCACCTACGAGGAGGCCCGCCGCATGCTCAAGGAGCTGCGCAGCCTGGGCTACAGCTCAGCCACCATCGTCAAAGGAAAGATCACCGTTCCCTATTAAGAATAACACTGTATCAGCATGACACCCAACCCTGAAGTTACCCCAATCACTGAAGAACTGGCACAACACTATCACCGCGTCCTCGAACTGCTCGGCGAAGACCCCACCCGCGAAGGACTGCTCAAGACACCCATGCGCGTGGCCAAAGCCATGCAGGTGCTCACACGCGGCTACGACGAGGATGCCCACGCGGTGCTCCTCGGCGCCCTGTTTAAGGAAGACTACAACCACATGGTCATCGTCAAGGACATCGACTTCTTCTCGCTCTGCGAGCACCACATGCTGCCGTTCTACGGCAAGGTGCACGTGGCCTACATCCCCAACGGCTACATCACCGGCCTCAGCAAGATAGCCCGCGTGGTCGACATCTTCAGCCACCGCCTGCAGGTGCAGGAGCGCATGACGATGCAGATACGCCAGTGCATCGACGAGACCCTCCATCCCCTGGGCGTCATGGTCGTCGTCGAGGCTAAGCACATGTGCATGCAGATGCGCGGCGTGGAGAAGCAGAACAGCATCACCACGACCAGCGAATTCAGCGGCGCCTTCAATCAGGCCAAGACGCGCCAGGAATTCATGAACCTCATATCACACTGAGAGGGAAAAGGGAAGAGTGGAAAGTGAAAAATTTGCTACCGCCTGACAAGTTAATTACACTGTGGCGGTAGCAAATTTTTCACTTTTCACTTTTCCTTTTTACTTTTTCTCCGGATGGATGCACTTCCAGATACCGGCAGCGCAGGCGCCACCCACCAGCGGACCGACGATGAAGACCCAGAGCTCGCTCAGAGCCTGACCACCCTGGAACAGGGCGGGGCCGATGCTGCGGGCGGGGTTGACCGACGTGCCCGTGAAGTGGATGCCGACCAGGTGGATCAGGATCAGGCTCAGACCGATGGCCAGACCAGCGAAGTTGTTGGTGGCACCGTTGGTCTTCGACGTGGCACCAAGCACCACAAGCACGAACAGAGCCGTCAGCACAATCTCAACAATCAGACCGTTGGTCGTACCATACGAGCAGGCATTGGCACCCGTCGACGTCGTGATGATTGCACCCTCGCCGGCCGTCGAGACGACGAGATACAGACAGGCAGCAGCCAAGATGGCACCAATAACCTGGAACAGCATGTACATGCCGCAGTCCTTGGCATTCATGCGACCCGTCAGGAAGCAGCCCAGCGTGATGGCCGGATTGATGTGGCACCCGCTGATGCCGCCAATGGTGTAGGCCATGGCCACCACCGAGAGACCGAAAGCAATGGCCGTGCCGACGATTGAGGCCGTGTCAGATCCGCAACCCAGGGCCACGGCTGCGCCGCAACCCAAGAACGTAAGTACGAACGTACCTACCATTTCTGCTAAATACTTTTTCATAACGTTTGTTTTGTTCTTTGTAAATAATATAAAGTTAAGTTATACGACTGTTTCCTTTAATTTCGATGGCAAATATACAAAAAAAATCAATACCGACCATCATTTTCGGCGAGAAAAGTTTCATTTTATTACAAAAAACATCATTTCGAGACACAAAAAAAGGGTCACCGCCGTGACCCAACCTTTGTTAACCTTAAATCTAATACTATGAAAAACACGATGCAAAGGTACGACCTTTTCTTACAATCCACAAGTTTTACCGGCATTTCTATTACAAATCAACCAAATTATTGATATAAATCAAGTATTCTATTCATTTTCTTGGCCATTTGGGAAAATATACGTAACTTTGCCGCCACTTATGGATAATCAATACGTCAAGCAATTCCCCGAGCTCATGAAGGGGAAAACAATCATGTACGTCCATGGCTTCGGGTCGAGTGGACAGTCAGGCACGGTGACCCGCATGCGCACGGTGTTTCCCTCGGCACGCGTCGTGGCCCCCGACCTGCCCGTCCATCCCGCCGAGGCCCTCAGCCTGCTCCGCCAGCTCTGTCAGGACGAGCAGCCCGACCTCATCATCGGCACGTCGATGGGCGGCATGTACACCGAACAGCTGCGCGGCTTCGACCGCATCTGCATCAACCCCGCCCTGCAGATTGCCGACACGATGCAGGCCCACGGCATGACGGGCACGCAGACCTTCCAGAACCCCCGTCAGGACGGTGTGCAGACCTTCTATGTCGACAAGGCCCTCGTGAAAGAATACCGTCAGGTGTCAGAGCAGCGGTTCGAGGCACTCGACGACGACGACCGCCACCGCGTCTACGGCCTCTTCGGCGACCAGGACACGACGGTCGACACGTTCGACCTGTTCCACGAGCACTACCCCCAGGCCATCCGCTTCCACGGCGAGCACCGCATGGACGACCGCTCGTTCATGCACGCCGTCGTGCCCGTCATCCGCTGGATCGACGACCGTCAGGAAGGCCGCGAGCGCCCTATTATATATATAGGTATAGAGGCACTCATCGACGCCTACAGGAAGCCGGCCAGTTCGTCGCAGAAGGCCGTGCGCTTCCTCATCGAGCGCTATCAGGTCTATTTCGTCTGTCCGGCCCCCTCGCCCAATCCTACACCCCTCCCTTGGGGAGGGGAAGGGGGTGGGCTTCTCCCCTGGCTCTACGAATACGTCAACGTCCCGGCCTGGGGCCACACCATCTTCACCAACCAGCGCCACCTGCTCTACGGCGACTACCTCATCGAGCGCCAGGACTCCCACTCCGAGCTGGCCACGCGCCTGGAGTTCGGCAGCGACCAGTTCAAGACGTGGGACGACGTCATCGACTACTTCGCGCTGCTCGGCGGACAATGAATCCGCCACCATGACGACCGAAAAAAATGCGGGAGCCCCTTGTCCGGGACTCCCGCATTTTTCTGTTGTCTCAATTATTTTAAAAGCAACGAATTAAAACGAATTACACTAATATCGCATTCGTTAAGTGACCGTAAAAACAATAAGTTGTACGATTTAGGAGGTCACGTGTCCTCACGTGACATCTGCGGTAAGTGCGACGTGGGGACACGTCGCCTCCTACAGAGGCAGCCAAATTGTACCAATTTATTGTTTGCATATTATTAAATTCGTTTTAATTCGTTGTCAGATAAAGAGAGTTTTACTTCATGACCTTCATCGTGCGGCTGGTGCCGTCGGCATAGTTGATGCGGACGATGCCGGCACCCTTGGCGCGGCTGCTCAGCTGGCGGCCGCTGAGGTCAAAGTACTGCACGCTGCTGACCGTGCGGCCCTGACCACCGACCGTCTGGATGGCCGTGGCGTCACCATCCGTCGTGACGGGCACGCGGATGGCGTTGCACACCTCACCCGTCGCCGTGTTGATCACCAGAGCGACGACCGACAGCTGGTTGACATCCTGGATGATGGGCTCAAACGACGTGTTCATGGCATTGTCGAGCTCGAAGCTGTAGGCGTGGCTCACGGGAACGTCAGCCTGCAGCTCAGCGGGCAGACTCTCGAAGATGCCGCCGGGCTCCGACTGCATGACGACCACATCGTTGAACACCAGACCCTTGACAGAGCTCTCGCCGCTGGTGAACTCGGCCAGTTCCTCCTCGGCATCCATGCCGGCATAGTAGTTCTGCTGGGTCCAGTCGCTGCCCTCGCCCGTCAGTCCGTCCTCGACGAGGATATACTCCAGTGCGAACTGAGCGTCGTCAGCATCGAAGGGGAAGGTGGCCTCAGTCTCGACGTCGACCGTGTTAGCCTCTGCGTTCAGGCTGGCCTTAGCCGAGATGTCGGCCATGCCGAACATCGAGTTACGCCAGTCGAGCACGTCAGTGACGTGGAATCCCTCCTCCTCAAGACCGTTGAAGGGATCGACCTCGATGCCGCGGTCCACCCATGCCGAGGGGAATCCGCCCACCTCAGAGGGATAGTAGCTGGTGATCTCCATCGGGTCGCCGTTGTGATAGCTCACGCAGACATAGTCGTCAGGATAGAGCTCCTTGAGCAGCTCCAGTGCGACGAAGCCGCGGGTGCACCATCCGCACCACGTGCCGGTGTACTCCTCGAGCAGGGCGCGGTGCTTAGGCATCGTGTTGACCACGACGATGTCGGTCGAAGCCGGAGCAGCCTCCTCCTCATTGTCGACGCCGTTCACCTTGACGACCTTCACGCCCAGCTCATACGTGCCGGCGTTGTTGACGATGGGCAGCGTGAGCGTGTACGTATAGGTCAGGCCGAAGAAGCCCTTGACGGGGCTCTCGGGCGTGATGTGCTGACGCTGCGTCAGTCCGTTGAAGTCGTACTCGACGTCGAGCGACTTGATGCCCTCAGAGCCGTGGTTGACGAAGTCGATGGTGGCCGTAGCCTGTTCACCAGCCTTCACGTAGACCGTCTGTCCGTCGACGGGAGCGACGGCGTTCTCCTTCACCTGGCTGCCGCCCAGCGTGACGTTGATGCAGGCCGAGCCGCCGACTATTTCAGAGAAGTCGAGCCATTTCATGATGCCGCCCGTCGAGTGGACAAAGAGTCCGCTGGGCTTCACTTCGCTGACGATCGTGATGGGCATATTGCGCGCTGAGTTGGCCGACTCAGAGAGGTCGAACGAATAGCCCACGTAGACGCCCTCCTCGGGGATGATGTAAGGCTTGGGCAGGGTGATGGTGACGTCGCCCGTGCGTGCGGGCATGTCGACGGGCACGCTGACCAGGTCGGGCACGTTCTGGCCGTCCTCGACGCGCAGCTGGCTCGACAGCCACACCTTCAGGTTCGACAGTCCGGCGATGGTGCGCAGGTTGAAGGTGACGCTCTCGATGTAGGAGCCGACGATGGCGGCATCCTCCACCTTCATGGCCACGTCGTAGGTCTGCGGCTTCCAGTCGCCGAAGGTCACGCGGCTCTCATTGCCCGTGTAGGCGCCATAGGTGATTGAGCCGCCCACGTCCGACGGGTCGACCTCAGGATAGTCAGGCGTGGCAGCCTCAGGCTGAATCTCGGAGCCCATGCCCCAGACGTCGGTCCAGGTGATCTCCGAGCGGTGCTCCTCGCCGCCGCCGCGATAGATGGTCTGCACGCCGATGGCCTCGAAGCCGATGACATAGAGATAGAATTCGCGCTGCGTGCCCTGGACGTAGAAGTCCCAGTCTTCCGTGAAGTCATAGGGCACCTCGGTCATGTCCTCATCCAGATTCTGATAGTCGTAGGCGCTCAGCGTGAGCGGCTTCTCCTCGCCGTTGACGCGTGTCCAGATGACGTACGACAGCTTGTCGGGCTTGATGTAGTTGCCGTCGACGTCGTTCGGCACGATGGTCACGTCGAGATAGCTCCAGCCGTAGCCGTAGGTATAGTAGTCATAGCCCATCTCGGTGTAGTCGACCGACGTGGGAGCCATCGGCGTGGCGGCCACCTCGACGAAGGGCTTCATCAGGCAGTTCTCGTAGCAGATGGCATAGCTGACCTCGGTTGTGCCGGCATTGACCATGAACATCGAGCCGTCGGAGAGCGTCTTCGTCGCGGCGTCGTAGTTGAAGACAATGTCGTCCTGGCTGACGAAGTAGTAAGTCTCGTCATAGTCGCCCCACTCGGGATCCTCGACGTGGGTCGTCTCAGCCGTGGCCGAGATGAGATACTGCAGGCTGATATTATCGAAGTCGGGACCCAGATACTGGCCGCTCTTGAACGTGGCCTTGTCGCCTGCGATGGTGCCCTTCACCCAAGCCTCGGGCATGGTGGGATAGAGACCCTGCACGTAGATGTCCGAGCCCTGGAAGCCCACGTTGGCGATGGTGCCCTCGAAGCCGTCAGCCTGGATGACGTACTCCTCGGTCTCCAGTCCGGCCGGAGCGCTCAGGGGCTTGTCGTTCACGACGGTCATGGTGAAATTCCAGTCGCCGTAGCCCGTCCAGAAGCCGTCCTCCTCGGCCAGTCCGATGATCATGTCGCCCGTGGCATAGTCGCCGCTGGTCAGGCTGATCTCGCCCGTGGCGGCGTCGTAGTCCATCGTCACCGTGGTCTCGTCCGTGATGCCGACGTAGGTCTGCTCGGCCGCATCGAACGTCATCGCCATGGCGTAGTAGTTCTCATCCTCGCCCATGGGATAGATGTTCTGCGGCAGCGTGAACGAGATCTTCGAACCGCTGACCGTGCCCTCGATCCATCCCGGGCAGGACACCTGCGAGATGACATACTTCATGTAGACCTTGCCACCGTCGGCAAAGACCACCTCAGCCAGCTTGCCGACGGCCGGGTTCTCGTAGACACCGAACATGGTGTTGAAGAAGCTGTCGCCGTTGCGCTCATACAGCTGGTAGCGGCCCTCGGGCTGGTCCGTGATGGGGGCGCCGACGCGGGCCGGAGCCTTGGCGGCCTTCTGCCACGGCATGCTCAGCCGGCCGGTGCGGGCGTTGTTGGCTGCCATGGTGCGCATCATGCGGCCCATGTCGGCCGTGAGCCGTCCGCGCTGCTGCTGCAGGTTGGGGCGCTGCTGGTTCTTACTGGCGGCGAGCTGCGTCTGCCCAGGCTTCTGGGGCAGCTTCACCACACGCTTAGGCCCTGCTTGGGCCACTGTTGCCGTTGCCACGAACAGGGCAACGAGCATCATCATGGTAAATTTCTTCATAAGCAAATCGTTTTTTAAAAAAAAGAATATTTCCGAGTGCAAAAATAACGATTTATTATTGAAACAACAAATTTCTTTGCACTTTTTTACCACAAAATTCTTCGGTTGACATAAATCAAGGTCAGCATCCTTAATAAAGGTGAAGTCCAAACACCGACAGCGACATGAAGGTATCCGGATTCAGAATTTTCTTTACACTGCAAAAAGAAGTGCCGCTTCTCAGCCCGAAAAGCGGCACTTCTCGCATCAAAAAGCGGCACTTCTCGAGGCGAAAAGCACCGCTTCTTTTTTCACGATTTTACATTATGCTCATTTTCAGGTAATTACGTAATGTTTTAGAAAATTACGAATTTCTTTTACATTTCAACCTGATTTTTCTTCATAAAAGCCGATGACGGCATGCTAAAATATACAGACCCCTCCCCCAAATCTCGTTCGCAGAACATATAATGAAGAAGAGACGGAGACGACAGTAAGCATGACTCTGCCTGCCGGCGTTCCGCCTCTTCACATGAAAGAAAAGAATTACATTCGGATCTTCGACGTGCGCACCTGGCCGTTGGCAGTCGTCTCAGCCTTGATGTAGAGACTGCCCTGGCGAGGCATCACCACGCGGCGGCCCTGCAGGTCGTAGTAGTCGACGTGGCTGACGGTCTCATCCTGCGTGAGGGCCGGACGGGCGATGCCCGTCGTCACCGACGACAGGCCGGCCATGGCCTTGTTGGCATTGACGATCGAGCCGTCGCGGGTGTCGATGACGAGGGCGATGACACGCAGCTGCTGCTTGTCCTGCACGATGTTCTGGCCCGACGTGTTCACGACGTCCTGCATGCGGAACGCGTAGCTGTACTGCTGGGCCACGTCGGCCACGATGGGAGCCGTGAGCGAGCCCTCGATGCCGGCGATGCCCGACCGGGCGACGATGACATCATTGAAGACGAGGCCCTTGATGCTGCGGCTGCCCTGCGTGAACTGGTCCATCGACTCAGGCCACCCCTCCTCGCCGGCGTAGTAGTTCGACTGGGTCCAGCCGCTCTCCGTGCCGGTCATGCCGTCCTGCGTGAGCACGAAGCCGAGCTCGTAGGGGCAGTCGGCCCGCTCGACGGGGAAGGTGACGTAGGCCGTGGCCTTGAGCGTCTCATCGTCGGTCCACTCGCTCTCCACCTCGACGGCTGCGGGGGCGAAGACGCTGCAGGCCTGCAGCCAGGCCTGGTCGATGCCGAACGTGCCGGGCTGGCTGTTGCCGCAGAAGGCGTCGGTCTGCCCCTTACGGTCGAGCCAGCAGTCGGGGAATCCGTTGACGTCGCTGGGGAACTGCGAGGTAATCTCCATCGGGTCGCCATTGTGATAGCTGATGCCAATGAAGTCGTCAGGATAGAGGCGGTTCATCTCCTCCAGGCCCACGAAGCCGCGGGGGCAGTAGCCGCACCACGTGCCGGTGTACTCCTCGACGACGGAGCGGTGCTTGGGCAGCGTGTTGTAGACGTTGCAGACGCCACTGACCGAGGGATAGGCATCCTCGTTAGCCTCACCGTTCACCTTCGTGATGGTGATCGTATAAGGATAAGCCCCTTTCTCGCTCATGGCCGGCAGCTCGAAGGGCACCGTGGCATAGCGCCCGTAGACGCTCTTCACGTAGACATCCTCCTTGTTGGTGAAACTCTGGCCGTCGATCTCAAGGGTGTACTCCACGTTGCGGATGCCCTTGTTGCCGTGGTTGACCAGTTCGAACTCGTCCCACCACGACTGGCCCGTCCTGAGATTCACCTCGGGAGCCCAGGCGGCCGAGGCGGCATTGTGCATCACCTGGTCGCCGGCGAGCTCCACCTGCATGGCCAGCTGGCCGGCGTTGGGATAGAGCGAGCGCCAGGCCGTGCGGTAGACCTTGGTGGTGTGGATATAGAAGCCGTCGGGCGAGGTGTACTGCGTCGTCTTGACCGGTCGGACAGCCTCGCCGGTGACCTTGGCCACATCGAACGAGTAGCCGACGTAGACGCCCTCGGCAGTAATCGTGTAAGGCTCGTCGAAGACCACCTCGACGTCGTCGGTGGAAATATCGAACGCCTGCTTGCAGATGTCAGGCTCGCCGGCCTTCGACGACTTGATGGCCGGCAGCTCCCGGGTCAGCCAGGCGTGGGCATTGCTCAGCTGATCAGTCTGGGCGAAGCTGATGCGCACGGCCTTCACCTGGAGGCCCACCAGGGCCGGGTCGATGAGCCGCAGGGCCACGTCGTAGGTCTCGGCGTTCTTGCCGCCCGTGCCGTAGTCCAGCTCATGGTCGCCCAGGCAGTAGACAATCTCGTTGTCAGCCTGCTGGGCAGAGGCAGTGCCCTGGACGCCAAGCGCCAGGGCAGCTGCCATCGTGAGAAAATATCTTGGAATAATCATGTTGGACAGTTTTTGGGTTTTCACTTGCGGACCACCTTCACCATCTTGCCGTCGCGGTTCATGAGCAGCAGACCGCGGGCTCCGGCCTTGACGCTGCGGCCCTGCAGGTCGAAGACGCGGCTGACGTCGGAGCGATGCTCCGTGATGCCCTCGATGCCGACGGTGATGTTATCGTAAGGCTCAGTGGTGGTCTCACCCGTATTCACGTCGTACCAGACGATGTTGGAGCGCATCTCCACGTCGCAGCCGCGGTAGATGGTCTGCAGACCGACGTTCTCGGCGGGCTGGAAGAACAGCAGCAGGTAGTCGTCGGAGCGGATGCCGTAGACGCTGGTGCCGTAGGGGATCTCCTCGAGGTCTTCCTCGAGGTCCTCATACTCTGCGGTCTCGAAGACGAAGGGCTCATTGTCGACATAGACCATGAACGACAGCTTCTCGGGCAGCAGGTACTCGCCGTTGACACCGGTGGCGTTGATGTGGTAGTCAAGCTCGGCATTCTCAAAGCTCTCGTCGTACTCCCACCAGTAGTCAATCTCGGGATCGGCAGGCACGGCGGGCGTCTCGACGAAGTACTTGATGTTGATCTCGTTGAAGTAGGCGGCGTAGTAGATGGCGTAGCGCTTGCCGTCGATGTAGATGGCGGCGGTGGTGCTCATCTCACGGGTCTCAGCGTTATAGTCGAAGACGGTCTGGTCGGTGATGGTGCCGTAGTCATAGTATCTGGGATTCTCGGCGTCGGAATCGTCGAGCAGCGTCTCCACCGTGGCGGTATGGGCCCACTCGAAGGTGCCATAGTACTCGTCGTAGCCCAGATACTGCTGGTTGTCGACCACCACCTTGTCGCCCTCGATGCGGCCTTTCACCCAGCCCGGCGTGCGGGTGTAGAGCTTCAGGTAGACGGCGTCGTCCTCGAAGGCCACGTCGATCATCTTCGAACTCAGGCTGTTCACGTTCTTATAGGTCACGATCATCTGCTCGATGGTGGCATCGGCCGACGGCTCGAAGTACTTCTCGTCGTTGATCTTGGTGGAGAGGTTCCAGTAGTACTCGTTGTTGGTGTGGTAGCCACTCTCGTAGTCGTCGTCCTCCTCAGCCTCATACCAGTAGACCGAACCATAGAAATAAGGAGGCACGCCGCCTGCCTCGGCCTTCATCTCGTCGATGTTCTCGAGCACGCCGTTGCCCTTGTAGAGCATCTTGATGTCGGGATTGTCAGCACGATGGATGTTCTCGGCCTCGGTGGCCTCGTCGTACTCGTAGGCAATGCGGGCAATCTCGTACTCATGGACGCCGCCATAGTAGTCCTCGTAGTAGCCCGTGGGCTGCTGACGGATGACGACGGTGTCGCCCTCGGCCCGCTCGGCCTTCACCCAGTAGTAGACGTCGAGCCCGGCATAGGGCGTCAGGCCCTGGATGTAGATATTGCCGTCGGTACCCTCGACGATGGTCATCTTGCCGGCGTCGGTCGTGGCGTCGGTCCAGCCGTAGAGCCAGTTGTAGAACAGGCCGCTGTAGCTGGCGAAGAGCTCATAGGCCGTACCCTCGGGCTGTTCCTCGATGCCGGCGCGGCGCGGGGCCTTGGCCGTGGCGGCCGGTTTCTGTCCCATCATCATCTGATGGCGCTGCTGAGCGGTCATGTCGCGCTGTGCGGCACGCTGGTTCATTTGGATGCCCTGCGGGGCGGTGAGCTGGCTACGCAGGTTGCCCTGCGCAAATGTCAATGTCGCAGCCATGAGGGCCGCCAATGTGACAAAAGTAAATTTTCTCATACGCTTTTTAGTAAAAAGTAAAATAAAACATAAAAAAAAGATGCCGCAAAGTTACGGCATCTTCATTAAACATTCGAAAAAGCTTTGTACGAGAATGAACGAAATCATTATTTCGTTCAAAAAACGACGGTTTCATCGGCTTTCCTCGTCCTGTTTCCGACGGGCAACACGCTGATACTCCGACGGCTGGAGCCCCGTCTGACGGCGGAAGACGGCTGCGAAGTTGCTCCGGCTGCGATAGCCCAGGCTCAGGGCGATGGCTTCGATGGTGTAGCCCCCGAAGTGTTCTTCGTCGGAGAGCCGTCGGCAGGCCTCGCGCACACGGTACTCGCCGAGCAGCTGGTTGAAGTTGCGGCCATAGCACTCGTTGATGACCTGCGAGATGCGCTCCTTCGACTCGTCCGTGAGCTCGGCCAGCCGCTGCAGCGAGAAGTCGGGCGCACAGATGGTGTCGGTCTGCTGCATGACCTCATCGATGCGGCTGACGAGCAGGCTCTTGTCGTCGGCCGTCAGCCGGCTACGCTGGTATTTGGGTTCCACGCCGACGGGTTGGCTGAGCAGTTGCTCGTTCTTCATGAAGAGCTGCTCGTTCTTCTGGCGCAGCGACCGGTTCTTTCTCTGGACCACCAGCAGGAACAAGCCCAGCAGCATGGCCACCGCCACGGCCCCGACGGCAACAACCAGGTTGGTGCGCCGCCAGTATTCGCTGTTCATCATCTGCTCATTGCTCTTCTCAAGGTCGAGCAGGAAGCGCTCCTCGCCCATCGTGCCGACATTCGACATGAGGTCGAACGAGTCTGCCATCTGACGGTAGGCGAGCTCGGCCTCGCGGGCCTGCGCCTCCTCTCCGCT
The DNA here is from genome assembly GCA_902779455.1 of uncultured Prevotellaceae bacterium. Classification (GTDB taxonomy): domain Bacteria; phylum Bacteroidota; class Bacteroidia; order Bacteroidales; family Bacteroidaceae; genus Prevotella. Next base: position 6,627 of record CACZBS010000006.1, on the reverse strand, counting down.
GCGGCGCAGGAATTCGGCCAGCGCGCGCTGACGCAGCACCATCGCGTCCCACATCTCCAGCCTTCGGGCCCGGGCTATCTGTCGGCGCAGCGTGGCGACGGCTTCGTCGTAGCGGCCGTCCAAGGCCAGCACACGCGTCTGATAGTAGCGCGCCATGAGTTCATACCGATCTGACTGCATGCTGGACGTGTCGATGGCAGCCACGGCGCTGTCGAGAGCGACGAGAGCAGCTGCCGGCTGCCGGTGAGCCAGCTGGTCGACAGCCGTGCACACCCAGTTGGTGTAACCGACCATAGGCACGCTGTCAGGCACCCCCAGAGCCCGGTAGCGGCGCACGTCGTCGGACAACAGTCCGACGGAGTCGTTCTCCATGACCAGACTCACCAAGGCGTTGAAAGCCCCGATGAGCAGGTCCCAGGCCTCGCGGTCGGCAGCGGTGTCGATAGCCTTGCGGAATCTCGAGACGGCCTCGCGCCCGTCGATGTTGCCACGGTTCTTGGCCTGCTGCTTGTTTTCGAGGTTGGCCAGCCCGAGATAGATGTAAGGCAGATAGCGGCTGTCGTTCTGCCGGGCCAGGTCGAGCGAGCGCAGCATATAGGCATAGGCCTTGCGATAGTCGTAATAGTGGAACATGTAGATATAGCCGGCGTTGAAGAGCGACAGCACACAGTCGTCCATCGCCTCAGCAGGGGGCGTCTGGCCGGCATGACGGGCATTCACGATGCTATAGCACACCATGGCGCTGTCGGGCTGGTCCAGTTCCTTCAGGTAGCGGGTGCCCAAGGTGGTCAGCTGGTGGGTGGCGAGACGGCTGCAATACTGATGGAAAGGATTCTTCGGCTCGGCAGCAACGGCGATGCCGACGACGGTCAGCATGAGAATGACAACCGACAGCCGACTAATCCTATTGTGTTGCACAAGCCTATACATATCTATTATATTATTCAACTTTGCTTGCTGGGAGTGAAGGGGGACACTCTCCTTTCACTTCTTTTCACTCCAAAAAGGTCACGGCAGCATCACGGCACCGAGCTGCCGCTTGCCGTCCATGAGGATGCGCAGGGGCCGCTCGAAGCGGACGTGGCGCACGTGCTCGGTCTCCTCGACGGCTGGCATACGGTCGAGCACGTCCTTCTGGTAGATGCCGTCGCCGGTGTAGGTGTTGATGGTGAAGTAGCCGACGCCGAAGGAGGTGAGGTTCTGGAAGAAGTGGGTGCCCTGCGAGGGGTCGACGTGATAGTTTTTCAGACCGGTCTCGACGATGACGCGCGAGGCCGAGATGTGGGACCACTTCACGGGGAAGCCCAGCCAGGGGTCGGAGGAGCCCCAGCGGCCCGGGCCGATGAGGACGTAGCCCTCGCCCCGCTCCAGGAAGCGGCGGTTGATCTGTTCTATCTCGCAGGCTATCTGCGGGTTGGCGGCGGCCGTGAAGTCCTCGCCGGCCTTGACGTAGACCACGTCGCAGACGTCGTCGCCGATGCCGTGGCCCAGCGAGTTCTGCGAGCGCAGCAGGCACTGTTCGGCCGGCAGGGCCGAGATGTCCTCGTCGAGCATCTGCTTCGAGTCGACGATGGGACGTATCTGGAGCAGGTAGAGACGGCCCTGGCGGTTGGCGTCGAGCTTGCAGGCAAACTCTATCTCCACGGGGCGCTTCATCTCGTCGGCCCCTAAATGCTGCACCAGCCGGAGCAGTTCGGGCAGGGGGAAGATGCCCTGCTGGAGCACGCCGACGAAGGAGATGACCTTGCGCCCGCCTTCATAGTAGCCGGGCCGGATGAGCTGGTCGACGGGGTCGTAGGTCGAACTGATATACTGCAGCGAACCGTCCTGCTCGGCCTGCCTGACGCGCAGGTTGAGGATATTGAAACCGTCGTCGACCTTGAAGTCGGTGCCCACGCGACTCATGTCGAGGGCATAGAAGCGGGTCTGCGTGTCGCGCAGAGCCAGCTCCATCTCGCTCAGCTGCAGGATCTGGTTGGGATGGTAGGGCGAGAAGCGCAGCGTCTGGCCGCCGTCGACGATATACTTGCCCAGTCCGAGGGCGAGCGAGACGATGCCCTCCTCGGCCTTCTCGTCGCCGATGGGATAATAGTTGAGCGAGCGCAGCACGCCAGAGAACGTCGGATAGAAACGGTCGCCATACTGCTGGCCGACGACCTCCTGCAGGATGACGGCCATCTTCTCCTGGTCGATGACGTTCTGCGTGGCCGTCATGTAGGCCTTCGAGTCGCGGTAGTAGACCGAGGCGTAGACGCTCTTGATGGCGGCGGCCAGCATGTGGAGCATGGCCTGACGGTCGTCGCTGTAGGGAATCATGTAGGTGGAGTAGATGCCGGCGAAGGGCTGGTAGTGGGAGTCCTCGAGCAGCGAGGAGGAGCGCACGGCGATGGGGCTCTTCGTGGCCTCGAAGAAGGTGAGGAAGTCGTCGATGAGGTCGTCGGGCAGCTGTCCCTCGAGGAAGTGTTGCAGGATGACCTCGTCGGGCGCATTGCTCAGGGCGATGCCCCAGAGGTCGTTCTGATCCATGAAGTTGTCGAAGAAGTCGGTGCAGAGCACCACCGTCTTCGGGATCGAGACACTGGCGTTCTCAAACTGGTTGAGCTCGGGATGGCGCTTGATGATATTGTCGAGGAAGGCCAGGCCGCGCCCCTTGCCGCCGAGCGAGCCGTCGCCGATGCGGGCGAAGTGGGCAAAGCGGTCGAACTTCTTGCGGTCGAAGACGGCCACGACGCCGATGTTCTTCATCTTGCGATACTGCACGATGGCCTCGAAGATGATGTCGCGGTGGGCGTTGACGTCCTTCAGGCGGTCCCATGTGATATGTTTGAGAAACTGCGAGACGGGGAAGATGGCGCGGGCGCAGAGCCAGCGGCTCATGTGGTTGCGGCGGATGTGCCACGTGAATGAGTCGTCGGGGATGTTGTAGAGGTTGTCCTGCAGCTCCTTCAGCGACCGCACTCGCAGGATCTCCTGCTTCGTCTGCGGGTCGCGGAAGATGAAGTCGCCGAAGCCCATGTGCTCCTCGAGCAGATGACGCAGGTCGACGTTCATCTTCGACGAGTTCTTGTCGATGAAATGGAAGTCCTCCTGGCGGGCCCGCTCGCGGTTCTGCGACTCCGAGCTGGTCAGGATGAGCGGCACGAAGGGGTCGCGCTCGCGGATGGCCCGCAGCAGCTTCAGACCGGCCTCAGGGTCGCTCTCGGCCGTCTGCTGGCGCACCTCGGCGGGATTCAGCGACGTGGAGCCGCCCCGCAGGGGGAAGCGGGTGTCGGAGATGACGCCCTGCACGTTGTCGTGATACTTCTCATAGAACTGCCATGCCTCCTCGTAGTTGCGGGCCAGCAGCACCTTCGGGCGGCCGCGCTTGCGCTGGGCGGCGGCATGGGGGTTGAGAGCCTCGGTCGAGAAGCGCTTCGACTGGGCCAATATATAATTATATAGGTTAGGAAGGATCGAGGAATAGAAGCGGATGGAGTCCTCGACGAGCAGGATGACCTGCACGCCCGCCTCCTCGATGTCGTGGTCGAGGTTCATGCGGTCCTCGATGAGCTTGATGATCGAGAGGATGAGGTTGGTGTTGCCCAGCCAGCAGAAGATGGCGTCGAAGATGGAGAGGTCCTCGTCCTGCATGCGCCGCGTGATGCCATGCGAGAAGGGCGTCAGCACCACGCAGGGCACGTCGGGGTTGAGGGCCTTCACCTCGCGGGCCACGGCAAAGGCGTCGTTGTCGGCCGTGCCGGGCATGCAGATGACGAGGTCGATCGAGGTGGTCAGCAACACGTGGTGGGCCTCCTCGATGGTCGAGACCTGCGTGAACGTGGGCGGATAGCGCAGTCCCAGCTCGGTGTACTCGTCGAAGATCTTCTCGTCCACGCGTCCGTCGTCCTCCAGCATGAAGGCGTCGTAAGGATTAGCCACAATCAGCACGTTGAAGATGCGCCGCGTCATCAGGTTGACGAACGAGACGTCCTTCAGCAGGAAATTATTGAACTCCTGGGGGATATTAGCCATAGTCTGTTGGGATTTTGCGTGCAAAATTACGTAAAATCCATGAATTTTCATTATTTTAGCAGATTTTATTTTGCCGTACAAAGTTTTTTTCCTACTTTTGCGCTGAAAATCAATTAACCATTAACCATATTGGCAAACTTTAAAATCTTTAAACTATGGAAGTTGAGAAAATCATGCAAGAGCTGGAGCGCAAGCACCCCGGCGAGTTAGAGTTCCTTCAGGCAGTGCGCGAAGTGCTGGAATCCATTAAGGACGTCTACAACCAGCATCCCGAATTTGAGAAAGCAAAGATCGTGGAGCGCATCGTTGAGCCCGAGCGCATCATCACATTCCGTGTGCCCTGGGTCGACGACAAGGGCGAGGTGCAGGTAAACATCGGCTATCGCGTGCAGTTCAACAGCGCCATCGGCCCCTACAAGGGCGGTCTGCGCTTCCACCCCTCCGTCAACCTCTCGATCCTGAAGTTCCTCGGCTTCGAGCAGACGTTCAAGAACGCTCTGACCACGCTCCCCATGGGCGGCGGCAAGGGCGGTTCGGACTTCGCTCCCCGTGGCAAGAGCGACGCTGAGATCATGCGTTTCTGCCAGGCCTTCATGACCGAGCTCTATAAGGTGATCGGTCCCGACATGGACGTGCCCGCCGGCGACATCGGCGTGGGCGGCCGCGAGATCGGCTACCTCTTTGGTATGTACAAGAAGCTCACCTCGCAGTTCCACGGCGCTACCCTCACGGGTAAGGGTCTGGAGTGGGGCGGCTCGATCCTCCGTCCCGAGGCAACCGGCTTCGGCGCCCTCTATTTCGTCCACCACATGCTCGAGACTCACGGACTCGACATCAAGGGCAAGACCGTCGCACTCTCCGGCTTCGGCAACGTCGCATGGGGTGCTGCCAAGAAAGCTACTGAGCTGGGCGCCAAGGTCATCACCATCAGCGGCCCCGACGGCTATATCTATGACCCCGCCGGCCTCAACGAGGAGAAGATTGCCTACATGCTCGAGCTCCGCGCCAGCGGCAACGACATCTGCTCGCCCTACGCCGACGAGTTCCCCGGCTCGACGTTCCACGCCGGACGCAAGCCCTGGGAGGTCAAGGCCGACATCTATCTGCCCTGCGCCACTCAGAACGAGCTCAACGGCAACGACGCCGACGCCATCCTGGCCAACAAGCCGCTCTGCGTCGCTGAGGTGTCGAACATGGGTTGCACGGCCGAAGCTGTCAACAAGTTCATCGCTGCCCAGCAGCTCTTCGCTCCCGGCAAGGCTGTCAACGCCGGTGGCGTCGCTACCTCGGGCCTCGAGATGACCCAGAACTCGATGCGCATGTCGTGGACGGCCGGGGAGGTCGACCAGAAGCTCCATCAGATCATGGCAGGCATCCACGCCCAGTGCGTCAAGTACGGCAAGGAGGATGGCTACATCAACTACGTGAAGGGCGCCAACGTCGCCGGCTTCATGAAGGTTGCCAATGCCATGATGGCTCAGGGCATCGTGTAAGCTCAGGGCATCGTGTAATTTGATGTATCGAAAACTAATTATATTAACGACATCACTGTTATTAGGCTTTACCGCTCTGCAAGCACAGACGCAGAGGGGTAAAGCCTCTTTTTACTCAAAAAAAGCCACCGGCGCCCGAACAGCCAATGGCGAGAAGCTGCATCACGACAGCATGACCTGCGCCCACCGCACCCTGCCCTTCGGCACGTTGCTGAAGGTGAAGGTGCTGTCCACGGGGCGCGAGATCATCGTGCGCGTCAACGACCGCGGCCCGTTTGTCCGTGGTCGCATCATCGACCTCTCATGGGGAGCCGCCCGCGACCTGGGCATCCTGGCTCAGGGCATCGCCGAGGTGGAGGTGACGCCCGCCGAACTCGTCCACGTGCCCCTGCGTGAGCTGCCAGCCACCGAGGTGCCCCGCTTCGAGATTGAGCTCGACCAGCCCGAGCTGCCTTGGCACTTCCCCATCAGCGACGGCCGTTGAGCAAGGCGCTAAAATCGTCTTAATTTTTAAATAGAGACACACAAAGAACGGCCTCTACGGACAGAAAACGGAAAAAGTAAGTACATTTGCAGCATAGTTGTTTAATTCAAAATTGTTATGCTTATGAAAAAATTATTTACTTCTTTTCTCGTCTTGATGGCCGCATGCATCAATGCATCGGCACAGGACACTCCGACCTTCACCATCGTCGATGCTGAGGGCAATGCCATTGAGAACGGTGCCGTCGTCACCGTCAACACCTGGGCCCAGGAGGCCGACGCCGAGACCGGCGAGCTCAAGCAGGCCGACTACATGGCCTGCCCGCTGCAGCTGCGCAAGAACGTCGAGAACGGCGTCTCCATGGCCGCCAGCGTCACGCTGACCACCATCGACAACGGCACGCTCTACGAGGCTGTCGGCGGCGTGGCCAAGGAGTTGACAGAGCCCACGTCCTACAGCACCGGCTACAGCGACAACTACTCCGAGCTGCGCCCCATCGACCTGCGCTGGACGCCCGCTGCTGCCGATGCCTACGGCGCATGCGAGGTCACGGTGAAGTTCGACGTCTATGAGCGCTCCGGCTTCTTCCCCCCGTTCAAGTATAACAAGGTGGAGGACGGTCCCTCCGTCACCATCCGC
>CACZBS010000005.1 GCA_902779455.1 uncultured Prevotellaceae bacterium | reverse complement strand
TAAGTGAAAATTCTGACATGGCAAAATCCTGGGCAACTTTTTGTTGCTCAGGCACTTATAAATAATGTTAAACTATAGTGTTGCGGAATTAAGGATTAACTAAAACAAAGCAATTATGAAGAAGCATTTACTACGTTCGATGCTCATGGCCATCGCTATGGTCTTTGGGGCATCAGGGGCTTGGGCAGCTGACCCAGACCTAGTAAACGACTACACGCTTGTGAAGTCAGTAGTCTTCGGTGACGCCGAAGCAGTGAGCATTGCAGCTTCGGGCACATGCTCACACACGGCCTATGATACTGGCAACAAGAAGCAGCAAACGCTGACCATTCTTACCGCTCCCACCGACGCCGCCGGGTGGATTGCCATGCAGGGATGGACCGACAGCGGCTCAGGCAAGGGTTGGTGGAACCGTGCCGGCCAGAGCCTCTACTGCGTGAACGCCCAGCGCTCGGCCGCCGTCTTCGGCGACGACCTGACGACGGGATGGCTCGTTGTGTTCGAGTGCAAGAATAAGGCCACTGCAGGTCTGACGCTGACCAATGCCAATGGCGCCCCCGACGGCACGTTCACCTATACGGAAAGTGAGGACGGCAAGTCGTATTTTTGCACGATTACAGCTGAGACCAACGCTTACGTCGGCTTCTGCGGCATCAAGAATTCGCAGGGTATCCTGAAGATTTCGGTCTACAAGCCCAACAAGGCAGCCGTACAGGCAACCTACACCGTTCGTTATGCCGATCAGGACAACGAGGAGCTGAAAGAGCCTTCGACAAAGACAGGCATCGCCGGCCAGGTGCCCATGCTGGACGCCACCGACAAGGCCAACATCGTCATCGAGGATATGACCTATGTCTACAGGAGCGACGACGCTGCCGATCAGCTGATTGCCGAGGATGGCTCGACGGTGGTCACCGCAAAGTTCGATCTGGCTCAGAACTTCACCTATTCAGTTGTCGAGGCCTGCAATGGCACAGCCGTACGCACCACCGAGGGCACCAACATCGAAAGCGCCAAGGTGACAGTCCCCTTCCGCAAATACAACGTACTCGACGGCCAGCTCTATACAAAGGGAGCTAACAGCAAGGAGTACAACCATTCGTTCACGCTCACCGCTGACGCCCAGACAGAGACACTGAACTACTCAGCCGTTGACGGTGTGACCGATGTGGTGTTCCTCAGCGAGGGTGAAGACATCGTGGGTCTGACCCCCATTACCACCGGCAACACTGCCATCCGCAGTTCTAACTCCGCTTCGGCCTATGCCAAGGCCGACACCAAGATTACCACACTGCCCGCCGGCAAGTACAAGCTGCATGCCATCATCTACGACTCCGCCTCCAAGCCAAACAGCAACTGGACGTTCCTGGCAGGAGCCATCGAGGCTGCTACGTTCAACTGCACGACAGTTAACATTCAGGAATTCGACGGTGAGTTTGCCATTGGCAAAGAGACCGACATTATTTTCAAGGCTGCCGGCGGCTCTTCGAGAGGTCTGGACGCCCTCTACATCGTCAAGACCGGCGACGTCACTGAGGAAGAGGCTGCTGCCCTGAACGAGGCCGCCAGGTGGCCCGAGGCCCTCGCTGCTGCCGAGGCCCTGGTCGATGCTGACGCCGTGGCCGTGGGTCTGCTCGAGGACGCCATCGCCGTGGCCAAGGAAGTGACCGAGCCCACTGACGCCGACTATGCTGCCCTCGAGGCCGCCGTCGAGCAGTTCAAGGCTAACAACAAGGATCAGGAGCAAGACCAGACTGCCAAGGTCGACACCAAAGGCTGGCTGAAGTATAACGACAAACCTGCCGACATGTGCTCCACTCAGTATGCTCCCGCCATCACCACCTACGACGGCCGCACCGCCCAGCTGGCCGAGGTCTTCGAGATGAACGGCAACCGCACCGGCACCATCATCTATCAGAACATCACCAACCTGCCCAACGGTAAGTATAAGGTGGGCTTCTTCGGCAATGCCTTCTCGACCGCTGAACGCGACAAATTCGAGTGCACGATGGAAGACGGCGCCGAGGACGTGGCCTACGTCTTCGCCAACGACAAGAAAGCCTACATCGTGGCCCACAAGGCCATGAAGACCGACAAGAACGACTTCCGCCAGTTCGACGTCGAGGTGACCGACGGCACGATCATGCTCGGCATGGGCAAGGACATCGACAAGAGCACCAACTGGCACACGATGCAGATCTATCAGCTGACATGGTTCACCACCGCCAAGGAGGCCTATGCCAACGACAAGGCCGAGATGCAGCAGCTGCTCGACAAGGCCAAGACGATGACGGGCGAGAACGGGAAGGAAGCCTTCGACGCTACCGTTGCTGAAGCCGAGGCCGCACTGGTCAACAACCGTCTGAACCTGACCGAGTTTGAGGCCGAGATTGCTGCCCTGAAGGCCGCCATCACCGCCTTCAAGAAGGCTAACCTCGTCATCCCCGAGGGCAAGTACTACCTCATCGCCATGGAGCTCGAGGACAACAACCTCATGGCTGCCGGCAAGAGCTGGGGCACGAAGGGCATCGTCAACGACAAGGGCCTTGACCTCAACTTCATCTACGACATCGATGCCGATGCCTATGCCATCGAGACCAACATCTACAACGGCGCCGACGCCCACTTCCTGGGCCAGAACCTCTTCATGGACAGCCCCAAGTTCCTCTGGACCGTTGAGGAAGCTGACTACGGCCACTACATCTGCGCCACGATCGAAGGCGTGAAGAAGTATATCGGCGTCAACGAGAGCGGTGACCTTGCACTGACCGAGACCGCCTACGGCTGGGCATTCATTGGTGCCGAGTGGTGGGAGAACAACGTGCAGGAGACTGGCCTGGAGGCCCTGAAGGCCGCTACGGCTGACAATGGCGTCGACGCCACCTTCCTGCTCAAGGATGCCGACTTCAACCGCAACGACCACCGCTGGGATGCCTGGGCCGTTAACGCCGACAACACGAACAAGAACCTCGGCGGCGGCTGCGACGCCAACAACGGCAACGGCTGCGGCGAGAGCTACAAGTCGACCTTCACGCTCACCCAGGTCGTTGCAGGTGCTCCTGCCGGCACCTACGCACTGACCGCTCAGGGCTTCTATCGTCAGGAAGACGGCGGCACCGAGGCTGCTCCCCAGTTCTTCATCAACGAGACCTACACCGACATGCCGCTGATTGAGGGCACCGAGAACAACATGGGAGATGCCGGCATCTCGTTCACCGCAGGCAAGTACACCATCGAGCCCATCATGGCCTACATCAACGACGGCGAGACCCTCAAGGTCGGTCTGACCAACAACGGCCACACCAGCCAATGGGTCATCTTCGACAACTTCCGCCTGACCTACTACGGCGCTGAGGACCTGACCACCGGCATCAGCGAGGTCAGCACCGACGCCCTGCAGGCTGCCGGCCGCACCTACAACATGGCCGGCCAGCGTGTGGAGAAGCCCCTGAAGGGCCTCTACATCCAGAACGGCAAGAAGGTTGTCGTGAAGTAAATCACGCCAGGCAACTGAAAAATTAAAAAAAAACTTAAAACTTCGTCCGGCACACCTGTCGGACGAAGTTTTTTTAATACCTTTGCAAATCTAATAACAACGCTGACAGCTACCACTATCAACATTATTATTTATATTAACCAAAACAAAACCAAAATGAAGAAACATCTACTTTCATCGATGCTCACCGCTGTCATGCTGACACTCGGCATGGGAGCATGGGCACAGTCAGCAGGCGACGTCGTCACCGTCAATGGTGCCGACTACGACGTCCTGGGCGCCAACATCGTGACTAACGGCTCGTTCGACAACGGCGTCGACGGCTGGTATGCCGGCAACTGGGCCGACGCCAATGCCAGCAACTACGTGCTTCACACCGACGGCGGCTTCGACGGCGGAGCCTACCTGGAGTACAGCGCCGGCGGCGCTGCTGCCGAGACCAACATCCGCAACAAGTGGCAGGTGGAGAAAGGCAAGACCTACCTGTTCCGCTGCTACACCAACGGCAAGACGCCTGACAGCAACAATCTGCAGTACAGCTTCCTGGCTGTTTCTGACGACGGTGCTACTGAAGTCACCAAGATCTATCAGCTGAAGTGGGGAGCCGCCGCAGGGCAGGAGGCCACCGGCTGGTGCCAGAACGACTTCATCTTCACTGCCGAGAGCGACTGGGTGGTCTTCCGTTCGTCGTGGACCTCCAGCTCGAAGCTCGACGGCTTCTTCCTGGGCAAGGTTGCCGTATCGCTGGCAGGTGCCAAGAAGCTGCTCGATGATGAGATCAAGACGGCCGAGACGCTGCTCGCCAACCCCGACTACACCACCGATGCAGACGCCTTCGAGGCAGCCATCGCCAAGGCCAAGGACGCCCTGGAGACCGCCACGACCATCGAGCAGCTCAATGCTGCCGTCGAGGCTCTGAAGGCAGCCGAGCAGGCTTTCATCGAGGCCAACACATTCAAGTATCAGAAGTATCTCATCATGAATGTTGCCTCCGAGATGTACTGGGGCGCCGCCAACGACTGGGGCACGAAGGCCTCGCTCGTGCCCTACGCCGAGTACGTGAAGCTCGTCCCGCAGACCGACGGCACCTACCACATGGAGTCGCAGGTCAAAAACAACGGCGGCACCAACTACTACTTCAACGGCGAATACATGGACAACGGCTCGCCCGTGAAGCTGACCATCAAGAAGGCTGAGGTGCTCGGCTACGCCGACGAGGCAGAGACCATCCCCGTCTACGCCTACACCATCGCCAACGGCACCAACTACTACGGATGGGACGGCAAGTCGACCGTGCTGGGCCAGAACCTGGCCGCCGACAGCGAGAACGCTCTCTGGGTCATCGTCTCGCTCGACGACGCCAAGGCAGCCATCAGCGACGCCACGGCCCTCGACCCCATGGACGCCACCATGTTCATCGAGGACCACAACTTCGGCCGCAACAACCGCTACAGCAACAACTGGCAGGGCACCGGCCTGACCAAGGCTGGCGACAACACCAACATGAACACCCAGTCGTACATGGCCGCCTTCGACGTCTATCAGGAGCTGACCGTGCCCAACGGCGTCTATAAGCTCGAGGCTCAGGCTGCCGTGACCTATCATGACAACCGCGTCGTGAAGGCCTACGACGGTGAGGGTGCCCCCGTCATCTATGCCAACGAGGCCAGCTCCGACTTCAACGAGATGCTCGAGGCCGACCAGCTGAAGAGCCAGGCGAAGATGAGCACCCAGTTCAGCGCCGGCATGTATGAGGTGGAGCCCGTCTACGTCGAGGTGACCGACGGCAAGCTGAAGATTGGTGCCAAGTGCGACCGCGCCGACATCTGGGCCGTCTGGGACAACTTCCGCCTGACCTACTTCGGCAGCGAGACCAGCGTCAGCGAGGCTAAGAACTCGGCCAAGATCCTCCGTCTATACGAGCTGATCGGCATGGTCCAGGAGCTGGCCAAGAATGAGGCCATCGTCTACACCCGTCCCCAGCTGGAGGCTGTCGTCGCCTTGATTCCCACCTACGAATCGATGGATCCCGCCACCCTGACCGAGGATCTGCTCAACACCGGCCTCGAGGCCCTCGAGCAGATCGTCGACCACGCTCAGGCTGAGCTCCTCGCCGTCAACGTGCTGCCCCAGATGAAGGCCTTCACCGAGACCACCAACTTCTACACCAAGGAGGCCCTCGACGCCTACTACACGCAGTGGAACGAGAAGTACACCACCGGCCAGCTGACCCGTGCCGAGGCCGCTGTCCTGCAGGATCCCTTCGTGGAGACCGACTGGCGCGCAGCCAACACCGTCGACGACCTGCTGATGAGCGTCTGGGACGCCGCTACCGAGGATTGGGGCACCTACCACGTCAACACATGGTCGGTCGAAGGCAGCACTGACGGCAGCAAATTCGTCGTGCCCTTCATCGAATACTGGACCGGCGACGGCGAATCGCTCGCCGCCAAGACCCTCACCGCCACCATCGAAGGTCTGGAGAAGGGCATCTACGACGTCAATGCCTGGGTGCGCGTCCGCATGAAGGACGGTGCCACGGGCGCAGCCGCCGGCATCGACCTTCAGGCCAACAACGGCGCTCTGGTCGACGTCACCACCGGCAGCCAGGTCGGCACGTCGCCGTTCTACCTCAAGGAGTACACCGCCCAGGGCGAGGTCGCCGAGGACGGCAAGCTCAGCGTGAAGTTCATCGTCAACGCCGACAACAATATCAGCTGGCTGTCGTTCAAGAACATGAACTACGCGCTCAACGACGAAGCCACTGCCATCAGCGAGGTGACAACCAGCCGAACCAACGCCGCCGCCATCTACAACATGGCCGGCCAGCGCGTCGTCAACGCCCAGAAGGGTCTCTACATCCAGGGCGGCAAGAAGTTCATCGTGAAGTAAACCCACTCGAAAACTATCAACTCGAGATTACAATTTGCGACATTCCCCGTCGGTTTGCCCGACGGGGAATGCCTATTTTTAGACAAAACGTCAGAAATCTACAAAATAATTTGGCAGATTGAAAGATTTTGCTTACTTTTGCAAGACGATCCTAACACCCCAATCAAGATGAAAGAAAAGAACAACCGATTAGAGGCGTTGCGACTGATCATCTCAAGCCAGGAACTGGGCAGCCAGGAGGAGCTTCTCAAGGCACTGCAGAAGGAAGGATTCAAGCTGACGCAAGCCACGCTGAGCCGCGACCTGAAGCAGCTGAAAGTCGCCAAGGCTGCCACGATGGGCGGCACGTATGTCTACGTCCTCCCCAACGACTCCATGTACAAGCGCATCTCTACGCCCGCGTCCATCCGCGAGATGATGCAGATGACGGGATTCGTGAGTCTTCATTTCTCCGGCAACATGGGGGTCATCAAAACCCGCCCCGGCTATGCCAGCGCCATGGCCTGGAACATTGACAACGCCGCCATTCCGTCGATCATCGGCAGCATCGCCGGCAACGACACCATCTTCTTTGTCATCAAGGAAGATGTGCCCCGCCAGGAGGTCATCGACGCCCTGAGCGAGGTACTCCCTAACATCAAGTAAGCAAGAAAAGCCCGTGGAACGGTTAACCGACTAATGCCATGTTGTCATTCGAGTGCGACTATAACAATGGCGCGCATCCGGAGGTGATGCGCCATCTATTAGAGACCAACGACCAGCACACAGCGACCTACGGGCAGGACTGCTATTCAGATCTGGCTAAACAGAAAATCCGCGAGGCATGCCAGACGACAGGCGATATCTTCTTCCTCGGCGGCGGCACCCAGACGAATGCCGTCGTCATCGACGCATTGCTACGCTCCTACGAGGCCGTCGTCACCATCGAGACGGGCCACATAGCCGTCCACGAGGCCGGAGCCATCGAGCACTGCGGCCACAAGGTCATCACCCTACCCTCGCACGACGGCCGACTCGCGGCCTCCGACCTGCGGCGCTTCATGCAGGAATATGAGGCCGACGAAAGCCGCGACCACGTAGCCCAGCCGGGCATGGTCTACATCTCGCTGCCCACCGAGCTGGGCACCCTCTACAGCGCAAGTGAACTCACAGAAATTCATGCCACTTGCCGCGAACACCACCTGCCACTCTTCATCGACGGCGCCCGCCTAGGCTACGGCATCGCAGCCAGCGGGGGCGACCTGACGCTGCCCCGCGTGGCCCAGTTGTGCGACGTCTTCTACATCGGCGGCACCAAGGTCGGCGCCCTCTGCGGCGAGGCCGTCGTCTTCAGCAGCGGCCAGGCCCCACGCGGATTCTTCTCGCTCGTGAAGCAGCACGGCGCACTCTTTGCCAAGGGGCGGCTGCTCGGCGTCCAGTTCGACGCCCTGTTCACCGACGATCTCTATCTGCGCATCGCCCGCCATGCCATCGACATGGCCCAGCGGCTCAAGGCCCTGCTTGCCGCAAAAGGCTACCGCTTCTACCTCGACTCGCCCACCAACCAGCAGTTTGTCATCCTGCCCAACACGGAGGTCAGGCGGCTCGAGAAGCTGGTGGAGTTCACCCACTGGTGTCCCTACGACGCAGACCACTTCGTCTGCCGATTCGTCACCTCGTGGGCCACGACGGAGGACGAACTGGCCGAACTGGCGGCCATCCTCTGATTCTAAACATACAAAAAGGAGCGCTACGGCCCTCCTTTTGTCATAAAATTTCCTACTGTTTTGTCACAAAATCACAACTCGCTGATTCTCAGCACCGTTGTGTTTCGTTCAAAAAGAAGCGGTGCTTTTCGATGAGAGAAGTGCCGCTTTTCGGGTCAAAAAGCGGCACTTCTCTGACAAAGAAGCGGCACTTCTTCCGGAGAAGAGGTGCCGCTTGTAAAACTTTTTCAGTATCCTGTTATTTCAGCACGCCGAGCTCGCGGCCCACCTTGACGAAGGCCTCGATGCAGCGGTCGAGCTGCTCGCGGTTGTGGCCGGCCGAGATCTGGACGCGGATGCGGGCCTGGCCCTTCGGCACGACGGGATAGTAGAAGCCCGTCACGTAGATGCCCTCTTCCTGCATCTTGGCGGCATAGACCTGCGAGAGCTTGGCGTCGTAGAGCATGACGGCGCAGATGGCGCTCTGCGTGGGCTTGATGTCGAATCCGGCAGCCATCATCTTCGAGCGGAAATACTCGACGTTCTCGACGAGGCGGTCGTGGATCTCGTTCGACTCCTTCAGCATCTTGAACACCTCGAGCGAGGCGCCGATGATGGCGGGGGCCAGCGAGTTGGAGAAGAGGTAGGGGCGCGAACGCTGGCGCAGCAGGTCGATGATCTCCTTGCGGCCCGTGGTGAAGCCGCCGAGGGCGCCGCCGAACGACTTGCCGAGCGTGCCGGTGTAGATGTCGACGCGGCCGTAGGTGCCGTAGAACTCGCTGACGCCGTGGCCTGTGCGCCCGACGACGCCTGCCGAGTGGCTCTCGTCGACCATCACCAGTGCGTCGTACTTCTCAGCCAGGTCGCAGATCTTGTCGATCGGGGCGACGTTGCCGTCCATCGAGAAGACGCCGTCGGTGACGATGATGCGGAAGCGCTGGGCCTGAGCCTCCTGCAGGCACTTCTCGAGCTCCTCCATGTCGGCGTTGGCGTAGCGATAGCGCTTGGCCTTGCAGAGGCGCACGCCGTCGATGATCGAGGCGTGGTTGAGGGCGTCCGAGATGATGGCGTCCTCCTCAGTGAAGAGGGGTTCGAAGACGCCGCCGTTGGCATCGAAGCAGGCGGCGTATAGGATGGTGTCCTCAGTCTTGAAGTAGTCCGAGATGGCAGCCTCGAGCTCCTTGTGGATGTCCTGCGTGCCGCAGATGAATCGCACCGACGACATGCCGAAGCCGCGGCGGTCCATCATCCGCTTCGAAGCCTCGATGAGCCGCGGATGGTCTGACAGGCCCAGATAGTTGTTAGCACAGAAGTTGAGCACTTCCTTACCGGCCACCTCGATGGCAGCACGCTGCGGGCTGCAGATGAGTCGTTCCTCCTTGTAGAGCCCTGCTTCACGAATCTCAGCAAGCGTCTGGCTGAGATGTTCCTTCATTTTTCCGTACATAAGTAATAGATTTACGATTTACGTTTTATTTGGTTTTAGAATTATTAAGTGCAAAGATAGAAATTTTTCGCGAAACATGGTGCAATTATTAAGAATAATTTTGTAATTTTGCACGCGTAAATCTAAAATCTATAGAATCAGAATGAAAAATGTCTTGGTAATTGGCTCAACGGGCCAGATTGGCTCAGAGCTGACAATGGCACTGAGGAAGCGCTATGGAAACGAACACATCGTGGCCGGCTATATCGTCGGCGCAGAGCCTAAGGGCGAACTGGCCGAAAGCGGGCCGTCGGCCATTGCCGACGTGACCGACGGCGCCGGCATCGCCGGCATCGTCAAGAAATACCACATCGACACGATCTACAACCTGGCCGCGCTGCTCTCCGTCGTGGCCGAATCGAAGCCCCGGCTGGCCTGGAAGATCGGCATCGACGGCCTGTGGAACATCCTCGAGGTGGCCCGCGAGAACCAGTGCGCCGTCTTCACGCCCAGCTCCATCGGCTCGTTCGGCGTCGAGACGCCCCACGACCCCACCCCACAGGACACCATCCAGCGGCCGCGCACGATCTACGGCGTGTCGAAGGTGACGACCGAGCTGCTCAGCGACTGGTTCCATCATAAGTATGGCGTCGACACGCGCTCGGTGCGCTTCCCCGGCATCATCAGCTACGTGACGCCTCCGGGCGGCGGCACGACGGACTATGCCGTCGACATCTACTACTACGCCGTGCGCGGCGAGAAGTTCATCTGCCCCATCAAGGCCGGCACGCGCATGGACATGATGTACATGCCCGACGCGCTGCGCGCCGCCATGGAGCTGATGGAGGCCGACCCGACGCGGCTGATCCATCACAACGGCTTCAACGTGGCCGCCATGAGCTTCGACCCGGACATGATCTACAACGAGATCAAGCGCCACTGCCCCACGTTCGAGATGGAGTATCAGGTGGATCCGCTGAAGCAGTCGATAGCCGAGTCGTGGCCCGACATCATGGACGACTCGTGCGCCCGCGAGGAATGGGGCTGGCAGCATGAATATAACCTCCGCGAAATGACGAAGGACATGCTGGAGAAGCTGGCCGTGAAACTACTTAAAAAGTGAGAGGTGAGAAGTGAGAAGTGAGAAGTTTTGTCAGCATTACTAACAATACTTCCCACTTCTCACTTCTCACTTCCCACTTCTCACTTCTCACTTCTCACCTCTCACTTCCCACTTCTCACTTCTCACTTAATCCCGACCCTCCGCTCGCGCCACCCGTCGTAAGTATTGACTCGCAGGCAGACGGAGTCGACGGGCAGGCCGTCGAGGGGAATGCTGGCGTAGGAGCGCTGCGTGTAGTATTCCGGGACGCCACCCTGGTCGTGGTAAAGCCGCAGATGCATCGTCCGCGTGCGGTCAGGGTTGGTCATGATGGTGTCGAAGGTGGCACCGAGCACGTGGTGCAAGTCGTCGCTGCCGTCCTGCCCCACCTTGAGCAGCAGCGCCATGTTGAGATAACGCTTGTTCGTGCTGAGCCAGATGCTCTCCAGCCCCGTCGGGTCGGTCATCGGCTTGTCCTCACGCCGCGGGCGGAGCACCAGCACCTGCCCGGCACTGACCACGCGGGCCGCCTCGCCCTCCTCCTTATTATAATATAGGTAGGCCCGATAGGTCGTGTCGCCCTTCTGAATCCAGTTCGTGGCGAAGGGGTTGACAAACGTCAGGCGGTCGTCCTCGTCGGTGACGGCCGTCTCAGCCTGTTTCTCGGCGTTGACCTGCAGGTCAGCCAGGTCGCCCCGCAGACCAGAGTATTCGCCCTCACCCTTTTCGTAGGCATCAGTGGTGCAGGCAGCGAGCAGAAGGATTGCGAGTTGCGATAACATCGCAACATACTTGACGGTTTTCATTGGGCGGCGAGATAGTTACGTAGGGGGTTGGCATACATCGTGAGCAGGCGCTCGCGGAGGAAAGGCTCGTCCTTCCCGGGCAGCGTGATCTTGTCGAGCTGCTGCTGCAGGTAGGCCTCGAAGCGCTGGCGGTCGGCGAGAGTGTAGCGGTCGGCAAAGTCGTCGGTGCCGCTCAGGAGGTCGGCCGCCACGTAGTTGCCGGGATAGAGCACGTAGGCGCGATGGATGGCGCGGTCGATGCGCTGTGCCAGGGCGCTGTAGAACTCGTTCTTGGGCAGGTCCTTCAGCTCGCCGAGCCATGTGTTGACGGGGGCAGAGCAGCGGTAGGCCACGCGGCCCTTATAGCCCAGGATGCCCGTGCGCATGTTGTCGAGGTCGTCCTGCTTGCTCTTCTTGAAGGCCGGATTGTCGCGTTTCTGCTGGAACTCCTGCGCCTTCAGGTAGTCGCAGGGGTCATACTCGTAGCTGATGGTCAGCGGCACGATGTTCAGCTCACTGAGGTCGCCCCCCATGGCCAGCATCTTGAGCACGGCCTCCTGGGTGTGGTCGCTCGAGTCCTTGGCACGGCCCTCACGCTGCGCCAGCCATATGTTCTCGTGCTTGCGGGTGACGGCATGGTGGATATAGCGGCTCATGTGCTGGCTGGCCTCGAGAGTCTCGCGCAGTGAGAGGCCGCGGCGCACGATGAACGCCTTGTTCATGCGCACCAGCCGCTCGATCCAGGGATAGATGAGCAGGTTGTTGCCAATGCCGATCTCGACGGTCGTCGGATAGCCGGCCTCGACGAGCATGACGTCGAGGAAGGCCGAGTCGAGGACGATGTCGCGATGGTTCGAGACGAACGTATAGCGCTGGCTCTTGTCCGCAGGCAACGCGGCGTCGTCGAATGTGCAGCCGTCGGAATGTTTGCGGATGATGTAGTTCACCAAGGGCTTCATGAAGCGCTTCTGGAAGTCGAGCGGCGTCCTGACGCCCGTGAAGGCCAGTCGCAGCAGCCCGTTGCGCACGCCCTTTGGCAGCCACGGCGCCAGCCCTTTCATCACGGCATTAAAATGTCGGTCGGCAAGCAGTTCGCCGAATGCCTCCTTCATCTCCTGCGGCTCGTATGGCCGGATGTCGTCAAACTCTGTCATTTTAGTTTTCAGTGAACAGTGAATAGTGAATAGTTATGATTAGACTTGGTCCCGAATCTATTATATCCCTAATTTTTTCTTCATTGTATTAATCGAAGCCGTAAGCATCTTCATGATTTCAGTATTGTCCGAGAGCATTGACTCATACCCCTTTTCATCTATCAGTCCAGATGAATAAATGCATCCCAACCAATACTCCGTCTCACCTGCCTCTTTCAGGGCAATACTCAACTTACTGATAAAGTCTGGCCCACTTTGCGCGTACCGACTTTCAGCAATATTAGCCCCAATGCTGGTTCCACTCCGATAAATCTGCTTGGCCATGACCGTTTCTTTCTTAGTATTCAGCAAATAGCGATACAGACGTACTATTCTTCCAGAATAGGCTTCAGACTTTCTCTGCAATGGACTATCAGGCCGCTTCATAGGCAGAAGGTAATCATAACTATTCACTATTCACTGTAAACTATTCACTAAAACTGGTTCTCCACGATGTCAGTCAGCACGTCGGTCATCGACAGGCCGGCGGCGCGCACCTGCTGGGGTATGAAGCTGGTGGGGGTCATGCCGGGCGTGGTGTTCACTTCGAGCATGTTGAGCTTGTCGTGGCCGTCGTCGCCACGGGTGATGATGTAGTCGATGCGGATGATGCCGTTGCAGTGGAGGATGTCGTAGATGGCCGACGTGAGGTCCTGGGCGCGCTTGGCCAGCTCGGCGGGGATGCGGGCGGGCGTGATCTCGTCGACCTGTCCGTTGTACTTGGCGTCGTAGTCGAAGAACTCGTTCTTCGTGACCACCTCGGTGACGGGGAAGACGACCGACTTGTCCTTCGTCTTATAGCAGCCGACGGTGATCTCCGTGCCGTCGAGGAACGACTCGATCATCACCTCGTCGCTCTCCATCATGGCGATGCGCAGGGCGGGGGCCAGCTTGTCGATGTTCTTCACCTTCGACACGCCGAACGACGAGCCGTCGTTGGCGGGTTTGACGAAGCAGGGCATGCCGATGGTCTCGAGTACCTTCTGCTCGTCGAGCTGCTGCTCCTGGCCGCGGCGCACGAGGATGCTCTCAGCCACGCGGACGCCGAATCCGCGGAGGTATTGGTTGAGCACGAACTTGTCGAAGGTCATGGCCTCGACGAGCACGCCGCTGGTCGAGTAAGGCAGGTGCAGCAGGTCGAAGTATCCCTGCAGGATGCCGTTCTCGCCGGGTGTGCCGTGGATGGTGATGTAGGCATAGTCGAAGAATCGGCGCCGTCCGTTCATGCGGAACGAGAAGTCGTTCTTGTCGATGGGCGTCAGGGTGCCGTCGGGCAGTTCGACCTGCCAGCTGGTGCCTTTGACGTCGACGATGTATACGTTGTAGCGGTCTTTGTCGAAGAAGCCGTAGAGGCCCTGAGCGGAACGGAGCGAGACGTCGTGCTCGGAGGAGTCGCCACCGCAGACGATGGCAATGGTGCGTTTTGCGGGTTTCATTTTTGTTCTTTATTTTTATTATTCTATTTTTTCGTTATTTCGTGATAACGTTATTTCGGCATTTTCGTCATTCCCCTGAATCGTTATTGCGGGTCAGCTTGCGCCACTTGTCGATGAGGGCCTGCATGTCGTCGGGCAGGGGGCTGGTGAAGTCCATCTGCTGGCCTGTCGAGGGATGGCGGAAGCCCAGCGTCTGGGCGTGGAGCGCCTGGCGCGGACATAGCTTAAAACAGTTCTGGATGTAGGCCTTATAGGAGGCGGTGCGCTCGCCGCGGCGTATCTCGCAGCCCCCGTAGCGCTCGTCGGCGAAGAGGGGATGGCCGATGTGGGTCATGTGGGCGCGGATCTGATGGGTGCGGCCCGTCTCGAGCCGACATTCCACGAGCGTGGTGTAGCCATAGCGCTCCAGCACGCGATAGTGGGTGACGGCGGGCTTGCCGATGTCGGAGCCTGGCGGATAAACCGCCATGCGCAGGCGGTCGCGCTGGTCGCGGCCGATGTTGCCCTCGATGCGACCCTCGTCGTCGGTGATGTTGCCCCAGACGAGGGCCACGTAGGAGCGATGTGTGTCGTGATTGAAGAACTGCTTGCCGAGCGACGACTTCGCCTCGGGCGTCTTGGCAACGACGAGCAGTCCGCTGGTGTCCTTGTCAATGCGATGGACAAGTCCCACCTGCGGGTCGTTGGGGTCATAAGTAGGCAGATTGCGCAGGTGCCATGCGACGGCATGGACGAGCGTGCCGTGGAAATTGCCACAGCCGGGATGGACGACGAGGCCTGCGGGCTTGTAGACCACCATGAGCTGGTCGTCCTCATAGCGCACGTCGAGGGGCATCTCCTCGGGCACGATGGTCGAGTCGTAGTGCGGCCTATCGAGCATCAGCGTGATGACGTCGCCAGCCCGCACCTTATAGTTGCTCTTGACGGGGCGGTCGTTGACAAAGAGGAATCCGGCGTCGGCCGCCTGCTGGATGCGGTTGCGCGAGGAGTGCTGTGTGTGCTCGGCCAGGTACTTGTCAATGCGCAGTGGCACCTGTCCGCGGTCGACCTCCAGTCGCAGGTGCTCATAGAGCGTCTGCGCGTCGTCGTCGCCCGCCTGCGGGTCAGCGCCGTCGTCGAGCAGTTCCAGCTCGTCGTCGAACAGTTCGTCGTCAGTCATGTTCATCATTCCTCATCCGTTACTTCCAGGAAGTCGTCCACCTCGTCGGCCTCCACGCCCGAGCTCATGAATCCGCTCAGCACGAGGCTGTCGGTCATCAGGTCCTCCTTCTCTGTTGAGTAGCCGCTGCCGATGACGAGCGTCAGCAGGGCCTCGCGGGCCACCATGTCGCCCGCTATCAGGTTGTGGCCCTCGTGCTGAATGCCGTAGACCCAGTCTTTCTCGCCCTCGATGAGGCGCGGCTCGCCCACGCGGAAGCCCATGGCCTGCAGCTTGGCGCGTGCCTCGCGGAAGGAGCTGTTGTCGATCAGGTCAGGTATGGCCAGCTTCGAGAGGGTCGTCGAGTTGATCGTCACGTAGACCACGCGGCCCTCCTTCACCCGCGCGCCCTTCACCGGCTGCTGCAGCATCACGCTGCCCGCCGGCAGCTTCTTGCTGTAGGCGGAGTCAGTGACGAGCAGCGACAGGCCCTCGGCCTTCAGCCGCTCCTGGGCCGTAGAGAGGTCCATGCCGTAGACGTCGGGCACCTCGACGCTTTCGCCGTGGTGCGTATAGACGGCCAGCCACCAGCGCAGCCCGAGGAACAATGCGACGACGACGAGCGCCATGGCCAGCAGGTTGCCCCAGATGAGCGACGACGTTATTTTCCGTTTGAATTCTTTCACGTTCATTGCGTTCTGCTTCTGTATGTTCGGCAAAATTACAAAAAAAAAATGAAGCCGCGGCAGGTTTGCGCAAATAAATGTTCAAAGGGGCCGCTTTTTGAGCATAAAACTATTTCAGCGGCGCTGAAATATATCGCAGCGGCGCTGAATGATATTTCAGCGGCGCTGAAATAGCGTTTTGCGACGCCGAAATAATCCTGCACGCACGCCGACAAAAAAAGGACTGGCGGACAGGCGCCTTTCGGCATCCGTCCGCCAGTCCTTCGTCGTGACGCGGAGGAAATTACTTTCCGTGGTTCTCGTCGGAAACGGTCAACTTCTTGCGACCCTTGGCGCGGCGAGCAGCCAGGACGCGACGGCCATTCTTGGTGGCCATGCGCTCGCGGAAACCATGCTTGTTCACGCGGCGGCGATTGTGGGGCTGAAATGTTCTTTTCATCGTTATATCACTTTTATTTGAGTTTATTCAAGCGTTTCGGGCTGCAAAATTACACAAATCTTTTTAAATAAGCAAGAAAACTGAGAAATTTAGCTAAATATTTTATGTTTTTTTCGGAAAAATGCGTACCTTTGCAGCGCAAAAGCGCCTTTTTCAATATTATTATATATAAAATTCATTTATGATTAACTCACAAGACATCAAGAAAGGCACCGCCATTCGCATGGACGGCGCCATTTGGGTGTGCATCGACTTCCAGCACCGCAAGCCGGGCAAGGGCAACACCATCATGAACATCAAGTTGAAGAACGTCAGCGACGGCCGCGTGCTGGAGCGCCGCTACAACATCGGCGAGAAGCTCGAGGACGTCATCATCGAGCGCCGTCCCTACCAGTACCTCTATGAGGACCAGGAAGGCCGCATCTTCATGAACCAGGAGACCTTCGAGCAGATTCCCATCGCCAACGACCTCGTCATCGGCCATGAGTACATGAAGGAGAGCGACATCGTCGACGTGGTCACCGACACGACCGACGGCACCATCCTCTACGCCGAGATGCCCGTGAAGACCATCCTGCGCGTCACCCACTCGGAGCCCGGCATCAAGGGCGACACCGCCACGAACACGCTGAAGCCCGCCACGCTGGAGACTGGCGTCGAGGTTCGCGTGCCCCTGTTCATCAACGAGGGCGACCTCATCCAGGTCGACACCCGCGACGGAAGCTACCTGGCCCGCGCCAAGGAGTAAAAGCAGAGGGAAAAAAGTAAAAGTGACAAGTGAAGAATTTGCTACCGCCATGCCATCAGCGGCGGGGGCCGATTCTTCACTTTTTTCTATTAACAACCAGAGCCTATTGACCGCATGAAGTATTCCATCATAGTGCCCGTCTACAATCGGCCCGACGAGGTCGACGAACTGCTCCAGAGCCTCTGCGCTCAAGAGGAGAAAGATTTTGAAGTCATCATTGTCGAGGACGGCTCGCAGACCCCCTGCGAAGACGTCTGTCGAAAATATCAGGACCGGCTCGACCTGAAATATTTCATGAAGCCCAACAGCGGCCCGGGCCAGAGCCGCAACTACGGCGCCGAGCGGGCCCGGGGCCAGTGGCTCATCGTGCTCGACTCCGACGTGGTGCTGCCCGACGGCTATCTTGCTGCCGTAAGCGAAAGACTGCATCTTTCATCTTCCACATCGGAGATCGCCGCCTGGGGCGGCCCTGACGCTGCCCACCCTGACTTCACGCCCGTGCAGAAAGCCATCTCCTACGCCATGACCTCGTTCTTCACCACGGGCGGCATCCGCGGCGGCAAGGGCAAGAAGCTCGACAAGTTCTACCCCCGCTCGTTCAACATGGGCATACGGCGCGACGTCTACCGTGAGCTGGGCGGATTCTCGAAGATGCGATTCGGCGAGGACATCGACTTCTCCTATCGCATCGTCGAGGCCGGCTACAAGACCGCCCTGCTGCCCGAGGCATGGGTGTGGCACAAGCGGCGCACCGACCTGAAGAAGTTCTTCCGGCAGGTCTACAACAGCGGCATCGCACGCATCAACCTCGAGAAGCGCCACCCCGGCACGATGAAGCTCGTCCACCTGCTGCCCACCGTCTTCACCCTCGGCGTCATCGCCCTCGTGCTCATCTCCGCCACAGGCCGCCTGCTGATGTACTACGTCGACAACGACGAGTGGCGCTGGCTCTGCCTCACCCCCTGGCTGCCCATCTTATTATATAGTGGTGTCATCTTCGTCGACTCGTCGTTGAAGAACAAGAGCCTGCGCGTCGGACTGCTCAGCGTCCCCGCCGCCTTCACGCAGCTCATGGGCTACGGGCTCGGCTTCATCGAGTCGTGGTGGAAGCGCTGCGTGCTGGGGAAGGACGAATTCCAGGCATTTGAGAAGAACTTCTATAAATAGCATTCATGAACGAGCTTGAACCAATCTACCAGAAAATCCACTTCATTCGTGGCCAGCGCGTGATGCTCGACTTCGACCTCGCTATCTTATATGGCGTGGAAACAAGGGCCCTGAACCAAGCAGTCAAGAGGAACAAGGAACGCTTCGAAGGTGAAGATTTCATGTTCCAACTGACAAGAGATGAAGCCGAAGAAAACTTGACATCACAATTTGTGACATCAAGTTGGGGTGGCACGCGTAAGCTGCCTTATGCTTTCACCGAACTGGGTGTGGCCATGCTCAGTTCCGTGCTCCGCTCCAGGACTGCCATCGAGATCAACCGAGGCATCATGAGGGCTTTCGTCGAATTCAGGCGCATCGCAGCCGCACTGCCCACCAACACTGACGACATCAAGGAACTGAAGCGCGAGATGCAGGGAATCAAGGACTATATAGAAGAAATATTGTCTGACCAGAACGACATCAACGAAGAGAACCGGATGCAGCTGGAGCTGATCAATCAGGCTCTGGCCGAACTACAAGTCGAGCGAAAGTCAAGCGAGCGAAGACCTATCGGATTCCTACAACCCAACAACAAGAAATGAGCGACAAGCTGACCATAGCCAACTGGGCCGAGGAGGACCGCCCACGCGAGAAGCTGGAGCGGCTGGGGGCTCAGGCACTCAGCAGCGCCGAGCTGCTGGCCATCCTCATCGGCTCAGGCTCGACGAAGGAGAGCGCCGTCGACCTGATGAAGCGCGTGCTCAACGACTGCCGGGGGAGCCTCAACACGCTGGGCAAGCTGTCCATCCACGACCTATGCCAATACAACGGCATCGGCGAGGCCAAGGCCATCACCATCCTCGCAGCCTGCGAGCTGGGCAAGCGCCGCCAGATGGAGACGCCCGAGGAGCGCCCCCAGCTGTCGACGGCCACACGCGTCTACAACCACATGCACCCGCAGATGCAGGACCTCGACGTAGAGGAGTTCTGGGTGCTCTACCTCAACCAGGACCAGCGCCTCATCAAGCAGGTCAGGATAGCCCACGGCGGCATCTCGGAGGTGACGGTCGACGTGCGCATCATCATCCGCGAGGCCGTCCTGTCGAACGCCACGCTACTCATCGTCTGCCACAACCACCCCAGCGGCAACATCACCCCCAGCCGCCAGGACGACGCGCTGACACACACCATCCATCAGGCCTGCGACGTCATGCGGCTGCGGCTCATGGACCACGTCATCGTCGCCGACGGCCGCTACTACTCCTACCACGAACAGGGCAAATTGTAGGCGTTTTATTTTGCCGTTTGCCAAAATTACATTATCTTTGCAAGCACATAAAACGCAAAGATAATGACTCAAGAACAGAAAACAACACTCGAGGAGCGCATCGTCGATGTGCTCAAGACGGTCTACGACCCTGAGATTCCCGTCAACATCTATGACCTCGGCATGATCTACCGCATCGACGTCAAGGACGACGCCGCCGTAGACATTGACATGACCTTCACCGCCCCCAACTGCCCCGCCGCCGACTTCATCCTCGAGGACGTGCGCACCAAGCTCGAGGGTCTCGACGGCATCAAGTCTGCCAACGTCAATCTCGTCTTCGAACCCGCCTGGGACCAAAGCATGATGAGCGAAGAAGCCCGCGTGGAGCTGGGATTCGAGTGAGTTGAGAACTGAGAGTTGAGAACTGAGAGGTATGATTAGACATTAGCACTGAATCAAAGATGAAAAGAGAACGCAGCATTCTACTGGACAAGGCCGAGGCCTTCGCAGGCAGAATAGTCAAGATGTACAAATACCTCACGTCTCAAAAGCAAGAGTTCGTCATCTCAAAACAAATATTACGAAGCGGGACAAGCATCGGAGCAAACGTAACCGAGAGCCGGAATGCCCAAAGCACAGCCGACTTCATCCACAAATTAAGTATTGCCTTAAAAGAAGCTGACGAGACTTTGTTCTGGATTAAAAACTTACATGAAGGAGGATATTTAAATGAAAAAGAATTTCAGTCCATCTACCAAGACGCTGATGAGTTGGTCAAGATTCTTGTCAGCTCCATCAAGACTCTTAAAAGGAGGTACACGACATAGACATGTCGCAAGGTCTAATCATACCTCTCAGTTCTCAATTCTCAGTTCTCAGTTATGAAAAATATTTACTTTTTGAGCGACGCCCACCTCGGATCCTGGGCACTCGAGCACAAGCGGATGCAGGAGCGGCGACTCGTACGCTTCCTCGACTCCATCA
Organism: uncultured Prevotellaceae bacterium; assembly: GCA_902779455.1. Taxonomy (GTDB): domain Bacteria; phylum Bacteroidota; class Bacteroidia; order Bacteroidales; family Bacteroidaceae; genus Prevotella. The sequence goes on along the minus strand of CACZBS010000005.1, from coordinate 179,025 downwards.
AGACGAAGGCGGCTGCCGTCTATCTGCTGGGCGACATGTTCGACTTCTGGTTCGAATATAAATACGTGGTGCCTAAGGGCTACACGCGCTTCCTCGGCAAGATCTCCGAGCTGACAGACATGGGCGTCGAGGTGCACTACTTCACGGGCAACCACGACATCTGGGCCTTCGACTACCTGGAGCGCGAGTGCGGCGTCATCATCCACCGCCAGCCGCTGACCACGGAGCTCTACGGCCGCATCTTCTATCTGGCCCACGGCGACGGGCTGGGCGACCCCGACCCGAAGTTCAAGGTCATACGCGCCATGTTCCACAACCGCATCTGCCAGCGCCTCTTCGCCGCCGTCCATCCCCGCTGGGGCGTCTGGTTCGGCCACACCTGGGCCAAGCACTCGCGCATGAAGCGCCCTGGCGGCGAGGAGCCCCCCTACATGGGCGAGGACCGCGAGCACCTTATATTATATACGAAGAAGTACATCCAGTATCACTCCAACGTCGACTGCTTCATCTATGGCCACCGCCACATCGAGGTCGACCTGCAGCTGACGCGCAAGGCCCGCGTCATCATCCTCGGCGACTGGATCTCGCACTTCTCCTACGTCGTCTGGGACGGCGAGCACCTCTTCATGTCGCAGTACATCGAGGGCGAGAGCCAGCTCTGACCCACGCCCACCTGCCCGCTGGCAGAAACAAAGCGGCCCTTTGGCCACCGCAAAGCGCCCCTTTGACCCACGCGAAGTGCCCCTTTGACGTCCTCAAAGGGGGACTTCGCCGTCAGAGCAGTCATCATCGCGACAGGCCACGACGCCCGATATACACAACAAACTGTATATCAATACATTGCATCATCCCTGCATCCTTATTCACGCCAGACAGGAATTGCACGAGGCAGGCACACTTTTCCTCTTAAAAGTTTGGTAGTATAAGAATAATTTCCTATATTTGCGGAAAAATCAGACATTGCGTGCTCTTTCCTGACGAAAGAGCCCGGGAAGCCCTCTCATGCTGGCCATCAGGCGCCAGACGATACGACTAAATCCACCATCCGCCGCCACGGACTGAGGCGGCCACTAAACAAACAAAAACCTAGAACCATGATGAAAAAGTTAGTCAAAAAACTATTATTGCTCGTCTTGCTCTTGGCGGGATGGACAGGTACAGCCTTTGGGCAGACAGTGCAATCTATGGGAACAACCCAGGATAATGCTGCGATTTATAATCTCTACTATTCCTATTACTCCAATGGTTATGGTGGGAAATGGATGGAGTCATATTACGCCACCATCCAGAAGGTTACGCCTACCATCGGTTTTGCCACCATCCCCGAGGCTGTAACTTATGGCAACCACACTTATTACGTCAGAGGTTTTGGCAGTGCCAGTACAGTTTACTCTGACGTGCAGAACGTGGGAAGCCTCACATTCAAAGGTGATGTAAACTTATGGGACTCTCCAGTGAACTTTTGGTCTGGAATGACAGGCTTTACCACTCTTATTTTTGAAGGCTACAGCTATCCTTTCGACGGAGATTACTCGGAGTATTTCAAGAATTCAGTCGGATGGGTAGATGTTTACCTTGCCGACAAAACAGAGAGCCAGATAGCTGAACTGAAGCGCAATGCTCCGTGGAATCAGTTCCACTCTGTCAACTATCGGCCAGTTAAACAGACCCTGACTTTGAATCTGGCATTTAGTCCGGTGGATATAAATGCAAATGTAGCGTTGTACAGCCTTGGCGATTACGAATCCTTCTCCGATGCCGACTACAATTTGGACTACCTCACCCCTGTTGATATGTCGAGCGCAGGGCAGTTTGAGGTTAACAAGTTCCAGCGTTATCTGGTGGTAGCCGACTACAATCACAACAAGGTTGAGCCACACGTAATCGTTAACGGCCTGGAGTACCCAATGACTCCGCACTATAACATTGCCTTTTGCCAGATAACGGTGCAAGGCGATGTGGTCTTAGACGTCAGTTTCCCGTCGATAGCCACATGGGAGTGTGTGCTTAATAACCAGACCCATGGCATGGTATTCGTCACGGACCTTGGCGACAAGACGAGCTTTGCCGATGCGGGGGCTACGAACACAATTCCTTTCATGTACTCGACCACCAACGGACAGACGACCGACGGTCTGTTTGCCGGCGGCAACTATGCCACGGTCTATGTTTATGGCAACAACAACTACATCCCGCACTTGAAGCGCAATGGCGTAGAAGTGACGCTGAGCAACCTGACGCGGGGCGACATCCACTATGCCTACTACAATGAACTCAACGTGCAACAGAGTGTCACCTACGAGTGGTATACCGAGATACCCCCTAAGCCTGAGAGCATTCCCGTCGTGAAAGTGATAAGAACAGGCGAGGGCGACGTGGAGCTCACTGGCATGTGGGATTGGGACGGTGAGACCTGGTACTATACTAAAGAAGTAATATGTCGAAACGCAGTCACAGACGTCACCATACCATTGCCCACAATGTCGCCCGACGGCGATGGCGAATACTGGGGGTTCGAAGTGAATGTGAGGCCCCAGCCAGGGGGAACGGTGAGGAACTTCATGATAGGCCGCTATACCTATGATTCTGATACCGGGACACCGCAACTGACGATGGAAGAGGATGTTTCGATGACGCAGAACGCCGACGGCAGCTATTCGTTCATCGTGGATGCCTTTCAGGATTATATAGAATGGAGCAGCGACGATTATGTGGTATTCGTGGATTTAGACAATGGAGCGTCCGACACCAACACACAGACCTTCGCCCGATATGGCGGAACAGGAAGAGTTTCCTTGAACTACGAGGAGAACTACGATGACTATGACCCGGATATTGAGATTGGAACAACGACGATCACCCTCCCGGATTACAACAGCGATGACTGCACTTATGCTAGTTTATACGTCGACAAGGTGCCCGGTGAGAAGTTCACGGCATATCGCGACGGCGTAGACGTGACAGACGATTTCATACCAGTTAATTACAACAATCAGTATGCTTATAGCTTCGACCAGAATACGGAGCATTGCCGACAGTCGTCCGTCTGGACTCTGATCTTCGAGCAGACGAATGACATCATCGAGTTTGCCGACGCGGCGGTAAAGGCTATCTGCGTAGAGAACTGGGACACGAACGGTGACGGGGAACTCAGTTATGAAGAGGCGGCGGCAGTGACAACATTAATTGACGCCGAAACCAGTCAGTCTGTGTTCAGGGATCTGAAAAAGTCTATTACGTCTTTTGATGAATTCCAATTTTTCACAGGCCTGACAACTGTGGAAAGATATGCATTCTATAACGATAGTCTTAAGAGCATTGTATTACCACCAAATATTACAGTTATTGATAATGACGCATTTCGTAATACAACCATTAGGAGTATTAGAATACCTGAAGGTGTGACTACCATCGGTGAGAGGTCTTTTTACGATTGTATATATTTGGAACAAATTGATTTGCCTGAAAGTCTGACAACTATCGGTTACCATGCCTTCGCTTTTACTGCAATTAAAAACATCTTCATTCCCAAAAATGTGGATAGTATTACATACGGAGGTGGTGCAAATATCTTTACTTCTTGTAAGAAGCTCGCTAATATTGCGGTAGATGAAGAAAACCAGACCTACGACTCACGCAATAACTGCTCTGCAATTATTAAGAAAGGACAAAATTCAGCCACCCTGTTGTATGGATGCAAGAATAGCGTTATACCTAAGGGAGTGACAAATATCTATAATCAGGCTTTCTACAGTACAGGATTGACAAAGGTGATTATTCCAGAAACGGTGTCGTCTATTGGAACTCTCTCATTCTTTAACAACATATTAGACTCATTGGTGATGGAACGTCGTGAACCTATCACATTCAAAACATACTTCTTTAGACAGAATTCTGAAACTCTGCCTGAAATAGCCAATTGCGTACTTATCGTACCAAGAGGAGCGAAAGAGGCATATCTTAGCGCAGGATGGAAGACGCTTGAAGATGGCGGATACTTCAAGGATATTGTGGAAGCTGAGAAGACTAATGATGGCGACGTGAACTGCGACGGCCGCGTGACTATCGCCGACGTGACGAAGCTCGTCGACAAGATCCTCGAAAGGGAATAAAACTCGCTTGCAGGCCTGACTTTACTCCCCTCCTTGGAAAGGTCAGATCTTTCCAAGGAGGGGAGTCTGGTCAGACCTGCAAGCCTTCATCTATAAGCTAAAATAATGCCATTTCTTGCGGCCAATTGAAATATAATGAGTAATTTTGTCCCCGTTATGAAACATCAGACCAAAGAAATGACAGAACGGATCAGGAGACAGCTCAGTCTGCTGACCGTCATACTCACGCTGTGCAGCACCACCATCCTGGCTGCCTGTGGCAGCAGCGACGACCAGACAGGGCAGGACGGCAAGGGGAAGGTGGCCAAGATCGTCAGCCGCGACACCCTCCGCCGCCTCCACGAGAAGTACGGGCTGTCTATGCCTACCGACGAATCTCCGAGGGCAAATCGGCGCTTTTCGAAGGTCATATAGGGGTATGAATCCGTGAAACGACAAAAAAGAGGGGCAAAAATTTTGTGCATTAAGATAATAATCGTAAATTTGCAGACATAACGATTATCATCATCGCGATGACAGACAGAGAAGAATGTATCGACAAGCTGAAGACGACGAAGGCATATCTTAGTGAGAAGTACGGTGTGCGTTCGCTGATGCTTTTTGGTTCCCTCGCAAGGGGCGACCAAAAGGAGGGCAGCGATGTGGACGTCTGCGTAGAAATGACTCCGAACCTGTTCAAGCAAGCCGGTGTGAAAGTCTACCTTGAGGACTTGCTGGGCTGCAATGTCGACGTCGTTCGGATGCACGACACTCTTCCTCCCGTATTTAAGCAACAGATCGTCAAGTATGGAATACGGGTCTTCTGAAAATCTGGCAATGGTCTAAGAGACCCTGACGAACATAGCGCGTGCTATTACGACCCTGCAAGAGCGCACTGCTTCAGTAAGCTCTGCCGACGACTTCATATCGTCTCCTCTGGGGATGGAGAAACTTGATGCAGCCTGCATGGTGATTATGGCTATCGGTGAAAGCATTAAGAATCTTGATAAACTGACAAACAAGGAATTGCTGCCAACCTATCCTGAAATTGACTGGAGAGGCCTCATGGGTGTAAGGGAAATCATTGCTCACCGCTACTTCCAGATTGATGCAGAAGCTGTGTTTAACATACTGAAAGAGGACATTCCCTCTTTGGGTAAGGCCATCTCGTTCTTCCTAAATGATCTGTTCCCAGATTAGGCCATCATAAAGTGGACGTTCTACGGTGGCAAACCGGCAGGGCTGAAACGAAGAAACGGCGCTTTTCGAAGGTAATATAGGGGTATATTACCATCGAAAAGCGCCGTTTCGCTGTTTTTGATGCCGTCAGGGGGAGGTGCTCAGGGGGCACTATGGTGCTGACGGACGGGGGGGAATCACCTGACGACCTTCTGGCCCTGCTCGATGACGACGCCGCGGCTCTCGTCGGTGGCGGGGGTGCCGTCGAGGCGGTAGGCCTGCGTGGCGGGATGCTCGACGACGGGGGCCGCGCTCACGCCGACGGTCTGGCCAATCTTCTCCTTATACTCCTGCTGAGCCTTCTTCATCTGGGCGACGAAGGCGTCGCTGCTCTGCAGGGCGCAGAAGCCGACGCTGGCGGCGGTGCGGCTGGCGTCGACGTCGCTCTGCCAGTGGGCGCCGAGGATGACGCGGCTGTTGCAGTAGTCCCAGCCGCGGCTGAAGATCTGGGTGGCGCGCTCGGGGGCTATCTGGGCCAGGAGCAGCGAGATGGTCCATCCGCGGAGGCTGTGGCCCGAGGGATAGCTGCCCTCGCCGCGCAGCTCGTCCTCCTCGTGCGAGGGCATCGTGTCGTCGAAGCGCTCGAAGGGGCGCTGGCGATGATAGTAGGCCTTGGTCTCCTTGCGCATGGGGTCGGTTGTGGCGAGGCTGGTCTCCATGAGTTTCCATATCTCAGGCGTCTCCGTCTCGTTGACGGCCAGTCCGAAGGCATCCTTCCACTGGAGGAAGAGCTTGGCATGGTCGTCCCACTCGGCATCGGCGATGGCCAGTGCGACGCGGTCGGCGTCCTGCCGCTGCTGCTTGCCCCAACCATAGCGCACGACGTCGTTGGCAAACTCGGGACTGTCAAAGGCGGGCGGTGCGGGCATGATGTCGATCAGACGAGGCATCTCGCTGAGCTGGATGTAGGGTTCCACGGTGTCTTCCTGTGCATACGCACTCATGGCAGCCATCATGGCGGCTGCAGCCATTAAGACAAACTTCTTCATTGCTTCTTATTATATTATTAGTGATTAAACTTTTCCACTGTTTCTTTTTCTACCACGAATAAAACGAATTAAGCGAATTCTTTCCGCGATGCCTTCCTATGTATCGGCCACGAATTAAACGAATTCTGCCGAGTCATGAAAATCGTTTAATTCGTTCAATTCGTGGTTTGAAAGAGAAAACCGTATTTCGTAGCCTTCTTGTATCATATGATTAGTGATTAAACTTTTCCATTGTTTCTTTTTCGATCACGAATTAATCGAATTCTATCCGCGATGTCTTCCTCTGTCTCGAACCACGAATCAGACGAATTCTGCCGAGTCATGAAATTCGTTTAATTCGTTCAATTCGTGGTTTGAAAGAGAAAACCGTATTTCGTAGTCTTCTTGTATCACATGGTCAGTGTCTGGGGTTGCGGATCAGCTTACGATGGTTGCTGACGTAGACGCCAGGATGGGTGGCCGACGGAGCGAGGCGACGGCCCTGCAGGTCGTAGCGAGGGCTGTCGGCGGCCGAGGAGACGCGAACGTCGGCTATGCCCTCGTTCCCCGTGGTCACGGAAAGCACGAAGGGCTCCGACGGGGTGCCGACGACGGCGTCCGCGGCGAAGCTGACGGGCTGGGCGGGCACGAGGGCATGCTCGTTGGACGTAGCGTAGTCGTAGAGGCGGAAGCTGACGGGCGTGGCGAGCTGTGAGCTGTTGCGGACGCGCAGGATGGCATAGTCGGGCGCTGCGGAGAGGTCGGCACAGCCCGTACACTGGTCGCCGACGAAGGCGCCGACGGCCAGCTGCGAGTAGTCGCTGACGGGCTGTCCGTCGACGACGAGACGGACGAAGAGCGTCATGTCGTAGTGGGAGCTGCGGGCGTCGACCACCCAGGGCTGGCGGCTCAGCTGCCACGTGCCGCCCAGATGCTGCTCAGCGCCCTTGGCGTTGTGGCTGGCGGCCTCAAGACCCTGCACGCTGATGGCGACGTCGCCGCCCGTCTGCAGCAGGTCGGCATCGGTGCTGACGGCCATGCAGCGGTCGGTGTCGCCCGTGGCCTCATCGACGATCGTGCCGCCCGAGGCCGTGACCTTTAGTCGGCCGCCGCTGATCGTGAGCCGTCCGCCGTCGCGCACGGTGGCGTCGGCGTCGGTGTTGTTCTTCGTCTTGATGCCCTTCGAGCCGTCGCCCTCGACGCTGAGGTCGAGGCGGCCGCCGCTGATGGTCGTGGCGTAGCGCGAGAGGATGCCGGTGGCATCGCGCCCGGCAACGCGGATGTTGAGCAGTCCGCCCATGACGCTGAGCGTGCTGTCGGCCTTGATGCCCGTGGCGCCGTCGCCGACGGTGATGCTGACGCCGCCGTCGAGGATGCGCACGGCCCCGTAGTCGTCGGCGTCGATGCCCTCGTCGGCTGCATCCCAGATATTGACCGAGCCACCCCGCATGAGGAAGTAGTTCTTCTCAGGGTCCTGCACGCCGCGACCGCAGTGGATGCCGTCGCCCGCGGCGCCGAGGATGTTGATGGTGCCGAGCGAGGGCTTGAGCTCGATGTACTCCTTGGCCGCGATGGCATGCTTCATCCGGCCGGTGACGTTGAGCGTGCCGCCGCCGCGGAACTCGGGATGGCCCTTGAAGTAGAGGGCCGCCTTCTGGCTGCCGGTGGCGATGTCGGAGAGCGTGGTGACCGTGCCGTCCATAAGCTCCACGGCGATGCGCTTGCCACACTCCACGTCAATGGCCGCCCCGCCGTGCGAGTTGGTCAGCGAGAGTCCGTCGAGCTGGAGGGTGAGCTTATACTGTCCGTTGATGGTGAGCGAGCCGTTGTTCGACGTGCCGCTGACGTGATAGGTGTATTCGGTGTCGACGGTCGTCGAGTTGATAACGACGTCGGCCCCCTGGACCGTGTGGCTGACGCCGACGACGGTCGCCGGGATGTCGACCGTGACCGTCGAGCCGTTGAAGCGGATATCCACAAGACCCTGGGCCGGCGCCGTGGCGACGAGGGCAAGACTGAAAATCAGGCTTAGAAACGTTTTCTTCATTATAGCATCTGGCTTACTGAATGTGAATCTTACGATAGGAGCCGTCGCTCATCTTGGCTACATAGACGCCGGCAGGCAGCGCCACGGTGTGGGCACCGACCGGACGGCCCTGCAGGTCGTAGTATTGGCTGACGGCCAGCGCAGCACTGCCGACCGCGGGCACCGACGTGGGCAGCAGCCCGGTGGTCAGCGACAGCAGGAAGGGCTCGTCGACGGTGCCGAACAGGTCCGAGGCGAAGACGCTCGTCTCGCTGGCCACGTAGACGGAGCCGTCGTACTGGTCGACGACGCGATAGCTGACCGCCTCGCCGCCGTTGCCGTAGACCGAGAGCCACAGCAGGTCGTCGGCCCACTGGGCCTGGCCGCGGAGCTCATCGCCGCTGTAGGCCTGGACGACATAGCGGTCGGGATCAGTCACGTAGCGGCCGTCGACGCTGAGCTGGGCGATGACGCCCATCTGGTTGGGATAGGCCGTCTTGAGGACGGAGAGCTGTGAGCTGAGAGCAGATAGGTTGCGGCGGCGCATGCGCACCTGGACGACGGGCTCACTGAAGCGGAGCGTCTTGGTCTTCGTTGTCTTGAAGAGGTAGCCCTTGCCCGTCTCGACGGTCGAGAGGGTGCCGGTCCACGAGCCGTTGCGATAGGTCGAGAAGCCGTCCTGACCCATCACGACGTCGCCGTTGTCGAGCAGGTTGCCGGCCAGGGCGCTACTGAGCGTCTGCGTGCCGTTGGCGGTATAGCCGATCCAGTTCCAGCCGGGGTTCAGGGCGATGGGCATCTGGCTGTCGCAGAGGGGGGCGTCGGCGGTGAAGACATCGGCCTGCGACATCTGCACCTTGTAGAGCTGGCCCGCCTCGAGCCGGCTGAGCGAGCCGACGAGGCCGCGGTTGGCATCGCGATAGGCCTCGCTGTCGAAGCCCACGATGCGCTGGGCATGGGCCGAGAGGTCGTCGCGGCTGATGGGCTCGTCCAAGAGATGCGACACCCAGTTCCAGCCCTCAGCCAGGTTGAGCGTGAACGACTCCGTCTGGGGAATCATCCACGACTGATCCTCGCCGACAAGCTGATCGGACGGCAGGAGCGTGTTGCGGCGGTCGATGGTGGGTCGCCACATGCTGTAGAACTGTCGGCCGCCGTCAGGATAGCGCCCTACGGTCTGGTCGCCACGATGGGCCGTATAGACCAGGCCGTCGACGAAGGCCCGCATGCCGGGATGACGGTTGAAGTAGGCCGGGTTGTTGGCCACGAAGGCGTCGCTGCTCGTCAGGAGCACCACCTCGCCGTCGTTGTTGCCGAGCTTGAAGCCCGTGTGGAGCTGGCTGACGCTCTCCAGCTTGTCGGCCCAGAGGACGAGGTGGCCGCCGGCGGGCACGATGGTGTTGATGAGTCCGTCGGTCTGCGGCACCTGATACTTCATCGGCTGGTCGGGATCGTCGCTCAGGTAGAGGCCGGCGGCGTCGAGGTCGGTGTCGGTGGGGTTATAGAGCTCTATCCAGTCGTTCTTCTTGAACTGCTCGTTGACGAAGACGGTGTTGCCGGCGCTCACCTCGTTGACCTTGAGCGGCATGTGGAGGTCGGCCAGCTGCTCCCTGTCGCCGGGCAACGGCTCATAGACGGCGGTGAGGAAGATGTCGCCCATGTCGGAGATGTCGTAGGTCTCGTCCTCGCTGTAGACGATGCCGTCAGCATCCTGCCAGCCACGGAACTGATAGCCCTCGGGGGCCACGGCCGTCAGGACGGTGGGGGCGAAGAGGGTGCCGTCGAAGCGTCCCGTGGGCACCTCGATGCCATTGACGCGCAGGGCCACGCCCTCGACGTTGCTCTGGAGAGCCACGTGGCTGCCGTCGTCGGTCAGCCGGACATAGGCCCAGTTGCGCAGCGAGCGGATCATCTTCTCGCGGCGCTCGTCGGTGAGCACCTGCTTCATGTAGCCGGCGGTGGGCTCGGTCGACAGGCCTTCGAGAGCCAGCGCGGGGTCCATCTCGGCCGCGATGCGGTCGATGATCTCATGGCTGCGGTCGGTGGTGAAGATGCTGCCGTCGAAGAGGCAATAGGTGTCGACGAACTGCTTGCGGAACTTGTCGTTGTTGAGCATGTTGAGGAAGATCCGCACCAGGGGGCAGCCGCTGTTGTCGGTCATGTGGCGCAGGGCGTTGCTGTCGTAGCGGAAGGCCTGGTCGACGTCGAAGAAGACGATGTGGAACTTGCCGTCCTGGCCCTTGAAGGCCTTGCAGTTGTTGCCGGGCCAGTCGTCGCCGCCGAGGTAGGTCTCGGCCACCATGTAGTTGATGAACTCGTCGATGTCGACCAGCTCGCCGATCTGGCGGTAGGTCTCGTCGTCGAAGGCCGAATAGGCCAGGTTGTACCACTGCCAGAACGCGTCGGCATTGCCGGCCGTCACGCCGACGCCGCCCCCGAGCTCCATGGCGTCCATCAGGTCGGTGTCGAGTCCGTAGTTGGCCACTCCGAAGTGCTTGTTGCTCGGCTCGCGGATGTTGAGCATGCCGAGGTAGGAGCCGTTGACGAAGGTGTGGACGGCTCGGTAGTCCTGACAGTCGAGGTGGAAGTTGGTGGTCATGATGATCTGCTGCACGGCCACGTCCTTGATGCGGCAGAGCAGGTCGTTGCCGCCGTTGCGCACCTGCAGCGTCTTGTGCTTGAGGTAGTCCTTCTTGGGGAAGAACTGATGGCCGATGTAGTTCAGGCCCTCATATTGCTTCTGGGCCTTGAGCTTGAAGTTGTAGGGATAGTAGGCGCGGCTCCATCCGCCGAAGCGCTCGAGCGAGGCCTCCTGGTCGTAGCGCTCGTCGCCAGCGGGAGTGAAATAGTTGAAGGCGACGGGGCGGTCCCACTCCATGTTCCAGTTGCAACGGAAGCTCTGGCCGCTGCCGGGCTTGCCGTTGACGCCCGTGACGAAGACGCCGATCTCGTCGTCGTAGAAGTTGGCCTGGTCGGAGACGATGGAGAGCACGGGCAGCGTGTAGTCGCGGTCGGACTTGATGAACGTGAGGGTCTTCACGGGGCTGTTAAGCAGGCCGTCCTGGACGAGCAGCAGGCGCAGCACGGTGGTCTTGTTGACGGTGAGGCGCCCGCTGGCGGACATCGGCGAGGCGTAGGCCACGGGCGTGGAGCCGTCGCGGGTGTAGAACAGCTTGGCCCCTTGGGGAATGGTGACCTCGAGGGTGAAGTCCGACGTGAACAGCTGCGACTCATGGCTCACCTCGGGCATGGCGAGGCGCTCGTAGGCCGTGGCCGAGAGATACTCGCGGCTCTCGGCGTTGCTGCGGCCAGGCGTGGGATACGATGTAATGGCCCACGCGTTGGCACCGTCGGTCAGGCGGGCATACGACGTGCGGGTCACGGCCGGCGGGAAGGTCTGGCTGGCGATGAGCTGGCCCGAGGCATCGCTGAGGCTGACCATGCCGCCGTCCATGTCCAAGCGGTCGGGATGCTGCGTGGGGCAGTCCTGGGCGTGGTCGAACCAGAGCAGGGCATAGCCGTGGGCCTTGACGTAGCCATTGGCGCGGGTCAGCTGTTTCTGCATCGGGTTGGCGGGGTCGATGCTGAGCCAAAGGCCGTCGAGGGGTATCGACTTGTCGGTCGGGTTGTAGAGCTCGACGTAGCCGCCATAGTTATGCGAGGGGTCGAGGAACATGTCGACGTTCGCGACCTGGATTTCGTTGATGATGATGTCGCGTGGCGAGCCCGTCGGGTCGCAGACCTCGATGTCGATGGTGCCGAGTGCGCGGTCAAGGCAGTAGAGCGAGGCCTCGATCGTGGTGCGGCCGGGGGTCATGGCCGTGACCACACCCTGGGGCGACACCATGGCGACGGCGGAGTTGCGCGTGGCCCAGCTGACGGGCGTATAGCCATCGAGGGCGGGGCTGACGACGGCGCTGAGCTGCAGCGTCTCGCCGACATCGAGTCGCTGCCCGCCGTCGGCAGTGATGGCAATCGACTCCGCGCGGGAATTGTCAGGCGCCTGATTGCCTAAATAATAAAGGTGGAAGTTGTCCCAGATGGCCCAGTCGTTCTTATAGCCGAGCGACTTGCGCACGCCGAGGCGCAGCGTGCCGTCGTGGACGTAGACGGTTAGCTCGACGGGATATTCGCCGTCGGTGAAGGCGCGCGAGGCGGCCGACATGGTGTTGGGAATCCAGCCGAACTCGGTCTCGACGTCGTCGTAGTGCAGCTGCTCGTCATGGGCAAAGTCGAAGATGGAGGGCAGCGGCGTCTCAGCCTCGTTGGCATAGAGCATGGCGTAGAGTTTCTCCTGGCCGATGCGGCGGCTGATGACGGCCCAGGGCACGGTGGCCATGGCATAGACGTTGTTGGCCACGTTCTCGTCGCGCATCTCGCCCCAGCCGTTGTAGGTCAGGTCCTGCTGCTCCTTCCAGTCGCCGTAGCGATAGAAACCCTGTGCCGTCAGCCGATACCAACCGTCGGGCAGGCCCTTGAGCTCCTGATAGACATCGAACTCGGCAAACCACCTCTCGGCGTTGCGGTTCTCCCAATCGCCGCCATAAGTCGGGTTGCCGCGCCATCCTGACGACGACTCGCAGTCGGCGTTCTGGATGCGGCTGGTCATGTCCATCGGGTGGTCGGGCGTGACGTCGCTATAGTCCGTCGTGTCCTTGGGCTGCTCGCCGTAGTTATAGTCGGAGTTGTCGCCGGCCTGGAGCATCTCGAGCTCGAAGTTGTCCCAGATGGTCCAGTCGCAGCCGTCCTGATCGTATTTGCGCAGGCCGATGGTCAGCTGATGGTTGGTGACGCTGACCTCCAGTTCGTTGTCGGCATAGAGTCCGGCCGAGAAGCAGTGGGAGGCGTCGGCCATGGAGTAAGGCATGCCGCCGCCGTTGGGGTCGCTGCTGACCTGGATGCCCAGCTCGGCGATGCGGTCGCGCTCGTCGGCGATGCTCTGCAGGGGCGTCTCGACGTCGTTGGCATAGAGCTTGGCATAGAGCTGCTCGAAGCCGCCCTCATGTGCCTCGAGGGCCGCCGTGTTGACGTTGTCCCAGGTGTAATTATAGCGATAGAGTCCCTGGACGCGGAGGCGATAGCGGCCGTTGGGGATGTTCTCCAGGCGCTGATAGACGTTGAACGACGTGTTCCACGACTCGGCGCAGTAGTTGCCCTCGCCGTACCACGCACCATCCTCGCCGCTGATGTTATGGTTAGAGGTGTCGAAGATCCAGGCGTCGCTGTAGGCATTGCGGTCGTAGCGGGCGTCGGAGATGAGGAAGGTGGCGTCGGCGGTCGACTGCGGGTTGGCGGCGATGAGGCGGTCGAGCATCTGTCGACGCGAGATGATCTCCCACTGGGCGGCCTCGTCGGCAGGGTCGGTCAGGCTGACGTCCACGAGGCGCTCGCCGTCGTAGTAGCCGAGATAAGTGCCCTCGTTGGCCGACTGGATGGTATAGCATCCGTCGGCGGAGCGGCTGATGAGCCATGGCGTCGCGGCCTCGTCGACCCAAGCGGCACCGTCGACAATCTTCAGTCCGCCAGGCGAGCCATAGTGGTCGAAGCCCATGCGGATGTAGAACATGTCGTTGCCGATGGACTCAAGGCTGACCAGGCGGGGGTGCTGGCCGCCGACAAGCTGCGTGCCCCACGTGGCGCCAGCGTCGAAGTAGACGCCGGTCTGGCGATGGCGCACGACGTAGTCGCCGCTGACGAGCGGCCCGTCGGTGCGGATGAGGGTGACGTCCTTCCATGCCACCCAGTTGAAGTTGGCGTTCTCGATGTTGATGCCGAAGTCGAGACGTCCGTCGTCGCCGACTGGGAATGACAGCTCGACCACCTTATAGGTGTACTGCTGACCATTGTAGATGCCCGTCAGGGCGCCGTCGTGGGCGCTGACCGTCACGCCGTTGGCCGTCGCCGTGGCGCCGCTGGGCAGCCGCTGCGCACTCTCGTCGTAGCAGCGGATGCGCATCGTCAGGCTATACTGCCCCTGCGGCAGGCCCGTGATCGGCTGGTGGCGGATCTGCATGTCGGCCAGGGGCGTGCGCTGCGCGTCGGTGGTCACCTCCATGAAGGGCGGCGTCATGTGGGTGCCGTCGGTGCCGCCGCGCACTGACCACGTGTCGCAGACGAGCACGCCGTTGTGCCCCTCGGTGGTAATCGACCAGTATTGGGCATCATCGCCGGCCGCGCCAGCCACGTAGCTGGTATAGTTCTCCTGAGCCTGGGCGACGGTCAGTCCCGCCAGCAGCATGCTCATGACAAAAAACAATCGGGCGCAAGCGCATCTCGAAAACTTTGGCTTCATATCTCAACTTCTGTTTGGTTTTGCAAAAACAACTTGGATATTATAGTTACAGACCCCACCCCCAACCCCTCCCCTTGAAGGGAGGGGAGTAACCCCTCCCGACCTCCCCGAAGGGGAGGAGTTGGCTGGCGCACTGTCCGATGGGGAATGACGGCGCAGCTACTCCCCTCCCTTCAAGGGGAGGGGTTGGGGGTGGGGTCTGTAACTATAAAATCCAAATTTAATTCCACGACTATCAAGGGGGGGATTCTCGTTCAGCGAAGCGGTCCTTCGTCATGAGAGAAGTGCCGCTTTGAGGGGCATAAAGTGCCGCTTCTCGATAGAAGAAGCGGCACTTTGATTATTGAGTAGTATTCAGAGCAGGTTCATCGTGTCGGTGGCTATCATCAGCTCCTCGTCGGTGGGGATGACGCAGACCTTCACGCGCGAGTCGTCAGTCGAGATGACGGCTTCCTCGCCACGCACCTTGTTCTTCTCGTCGTCGATCTTCACGCCGAGGAACTCCAGGCCCTCGCACACCTCGCGGCGCATGCCGACCTGATTCTCGCCCACGCCGGCGGTGAAGACGATGATGTCGACGCCACCCATGGCGGCAGCGTAGGCACCGATGTACTTCTTGATGCGATAGAAATACATGTCGAGGGCCAGGCGGGCACGCTCGTTGCCGGCCTGGGCAGCGCTCTCCACGTCGCGCATGTCGCTCGACTCACCCGTGATGCCGAGCACGCCGCTCTGCTTGTTCAGCAGGTTCGACATGCCGTCGGCGTCGAGGTCGAGCTTCTTCTCGAGGAAGGTGATGGCGCCGCCGTCGATGTCGCCCGAGCGGGTGCCCATCATGAGGCCCTCCAGCGGCGTCAGGCCCATCGTCGTGTCGACGCACTGGCCGTCGACGACGGCAGCGATGGAGCCGCCATTGCCGATGTGGCAGGTGATGATGCGCTTGCCCTTGGGGTTGACGTCGAGGAACTCGCAGACGCGGGCCGAGACGTAGCGGTGGCTCGTACCATGGAAGCCATAGCGGCGCACGCCGTACTGCTTGTAGAGGTTATAGGGGATGGCATACATGTAGGCCTTGGCGGGCATCGTCTGATGGAAGGCGGTGTCGAACACGCCCACCTGGGGCAGGCCGGGCATCAGCTCGCTGACGGCGTGCACACCCTTCAGGTTGGCGGGGTTGTGCAGCGGGGCCAGGTCGATGCACTGCTCGAAGACGTCGAGCACCTCCTGCGTCAGCACCACCGACTTGTTGAACTTCTCGCCGCCGTGCACCATGCGGTGGCCGACGGCGTCGATCTCGTCGAGGCTCTTGATGACGCCGATCTCGGGGTCGGTGAGCAGTGAGAAGATGAACTTCACGCCCTCGGTGTGCTCAGGGATGTCGTGCATGATCTGCTTCTTCTCGCCGTTGGCCAGCTTGACCTTCACGAAGGCGCCCTCCATGCCGACGCGCTCAGCGCCGCCCGAGGTCATCACCGAGCGGTCGTCCATGTTGTACAGTGCATACTTGATAGAGGACGAACCACAATTCAAAACTAATATCTTCATCTTAATTAAGTGAAGAGTGAAGAGTGAAGAGTGAAGAATTTGCTACCGCCATCCATCAATCCTCACTCTCCACTCTAATGATTTAATTGGTTATTATGTTTTATTGTTTTAATTGATGAGACCAACAAGGCAATGAGTTCGCTACAATCATTTGTCATACTCTCAAAGGCTTTTTCATCAATAAAGCCCGTATCGCGCAGCAAATTGAGCCAATTCATCGTTTCGTTGGCCTCCTTAAGAGCTATATGAAGCTTCGAAGCGAAATCAGAAGGACTTTGCGCAAATTCCGACTCATGCACATTTGCAGAGATAGACGTCCCCGAGCGCAGCACTTGCTTATAGATGGTCTGCAACTTCCAATCGTTTCCGGAAAGATGCAGAAACATCTTAACTATTCGCACAGCAAACGCGTAACTCTTAATATGAAGCGGACCGCCTTCTCTGTTATAATGTGTCATCGCGGTAGCAAATTCTTCACTCTTCACTTTTCACTCTTCACTTACTTTTTAGCGTCCATGGCCTGGCAGGCGGTGATGGCGACGAGGTAGTAGATGTCGTCGACGGAGCAGCCGCGCGAGAGGTCGTTGACGGGACGGGCGATGCCCTGCAGGATGGGACCTACGGCGATGGCGTCGCCCAGACGCTGGACGAGCTTATAGGCGATGTTGCCCACCTCGAGGTTGGGGAATACGAGCACGTTGGCCTGGCCGGCGATGGCGCTGCCCGGGGCCTTCTTCTTGCCCACGGCGGGCACGAGGGCGGCGTCGGCCTGCAGCTCGCCGTCGATCTTCAGCTCGGGGTCGAGCTCATGGGCCAGACGGGTGGCCTCAATGACCTTGTCGACCACCTCGTGCGTGGCCGATCCCTTCGTCGAGAAGCTCAGCATGGCTACGCGCGGATCCTCAAAGCCGGCCACCGAACGGGCCGTCTGAGCCGTGCACACGGCAATCTGCGACAGCTGGTTGGCATCGGGCATGGGCGTCACGGCCACGTCGCCCACGACGAGCACGCCGTTCTCACCGTACTCCGGCTTGTTGGTGATCATCAGCATGGCGCCGCTGACGCACGTGATGCCGGGGGCACACTTGATGATCTGCAGGGCGGGACGCAGCGTCTCGCCCGTCGTCGACAGGGCACCAGAGATCTGACCGTCGGCACCCTCCGTCTTGATGATCATGCAACCCAGGTAGAGCGGGTCCTTCACCAGCTCGCGAGCCTTCTCGATGGTCATGCCCTTCTTCTCGCGCAGCTTCTGCAGCAGCTGGGCCATCTCCTCGCTCCGCTCGTAGTTCTCGGGGTCGATGAGTGTGGCCTTGTCGATGTGGGTCAGGCCCTTCTCTTTTGCCAATGCATGTACCTTCTCAGGATTGCCGATCAGGATCAGGTCGGCCACGTCGTCGGCCAGCACGCGGTCGGCTGCCGTCAGTGTGCGCTCCTCCTCAGCTTCGGGGAGCACGATGCGCTGCTTGTTCGACTTCGCACGCGCAATGATTTGTTCAATTAAACCCATAGTTTGTTTTATAATAATGTTAAAAGATAATATGCGTGCAAAATTACAAAAAAATATCCGAACAGACGTCACTATTCGGATATTTTAATGTATTTTTGGCATTGCACCGCCCTACACTAAGGTTGAACACAAACACGTAGCGGCAGGATTGCATCTTCCATTCGTCGGGCGGTCAGCGGTCAATCACCTCGGCCAGCACGGCGGCGTCGCTGCCCTCCGACGAGATCCACTCGCTGACGGCATGATACTTGAAGTCGCCGAAGCGGAACAGCTGGACGGCGCAGAACTGCCCGTCCTTCGAACGGAGGGCCTCCATGCGCAGCGGCCCCACGGCCGTCGACTTGGGCCGTCCGTTCTGCTTCAGCTCAGCGGCCATCTTGTCGAGGGGCAGGTGCATCAGGCGCTCCAGGCGGTCGCCCTCGGCCTGCGAATACTCGTTGACGATGACTTCCACGTCGCTGCCCGTGGGCTGATAGACGACCTTATGGCTGAACAGTGATTTCTTGACGACAATATGTTGACAGTTGGCGACGGCCTCAGCCATCTCCAGATTCTTGATATTTGACATAATGATAATAAATATTGTTTTGTTTGACGTATGTTGATTTCTGATAAAGCCGTGGGCATCAACATCGTCTAACAAAGGATTCGCCTCAGCGCTATGATATAGTAGAAGCGCGAGACGAAAGGGCGGAACGGCGAGCCCATACGGCAGTGCCAGCCGCCAAAGGTCTTAAAGCGTGAATACTGCGGGCACGCCAGCCGGCTCTGGCCCGAACCGCCCGTCTTGCCCAGTGTGCGCGGGCTCTTGGCCACCTGCGACGGCACCACGCGCTGCGGCCGAGTCGTCGAGAGGCGATAGCCCTGCGTGGCATCGCTCAGCGTGGCCACAGGCGGCACGGCCGCTGACCGCCGGCCGTTGATGCAGCCCGTCGCCGGCTCCGGGCGCTGCCCGTCGGCGAGAACCGTCACGCCCAGGCCCCTGTCGGCCGTCGCCGTCAGCAGGGCCACGCCGTCGCCCGTCCTGCTGCATCCAAGCAGCAGCACCGTCACGATCAACCATATATAGCGCACGATTCTCATAGCCGTTTCTATATAACTAATGGTTTTTTCTCCGCTTTGCAGTAGGAGGCGACGTGTCTCACGTCGCAATCCAGCAGTTTGATGCGACGTGAGACACGTCGCCTCCTACTTGTGCGCTGCAAAGGTAGTAATAATTTCCCGAATGCAAATCAAACGTCTCGAAAAAAGTGATTTACAGATAGGATTTATTTTATCAATATGGTGATAAATGCCCGACAGCATTCAACGCCCCCCTGCCCCCCTCTAATCTTAGAGGGGGAGTTGGATACCACCGCAGGAATAGATGATCGCAGTGACACCTGCGGCTGTGAGCGGCATGCACGCTATCTAACTCCCCCTCTAAGATTAGAGGGGGGCAGGGGGGCGTTGAATGCTGTCGGGAACTTATCACCACATTGGATTTATTTTCCCCAAAGCACAAATGTCGTGAATGACGGGAAACCAATGTTCCTACATTTTCTCATTTTTTTCTTCTTCTGGAAGCGAAATTCAAAATTTATTTGTAATTTTGCGGCCAAGTACTGCCAATCGTCGTAGACGACGCTTGCCACAAAAGGCTTGAAGCCCTGAGCGAAGGGAGGCGGTGCAATCTTTGTGGAAATATAACAAGCGTTTGCTGTTATTCGGGACACTTCTGAATCTAGCACATTCAAAAGAATTCAATCCGAAGAATAAGTTGCAAGCGCCTATGCGTTAAGCATGGGCGTGACTTATCTGGATTGTTAGGCATGTGCTAGAGCCGAGAAGTGTGGATGAGAATATCGTTCATGCTTTCTTTATGCTCTTGCTATAGCCTACACCTCCGAAGATAAGCATTCGCACAAAGTGCATAACGTATGGCCAATAACACGAACCTCGGCGCTGCGAAAGCGGCAAAGAACGATGAGTTCTATACGCAGTATGCCGACATCCAGAAGGAGGTGAACGCTTATCTGGAGTACAACCCCGACACGTTTCGCGACAAGACGGTGCTGCTGCCCTGCGACGACCCCGAGTGGAGCAATTTCACGCGTTTTTTCGCGCAGAACTTCGAGCGGCTCGGTCTGCGCAGGCTCATCTCTACGAGCTATGCCGTAGAGAGCAAGAAGTACAAGAACTACCAGCCCACCCTCTTCGAGACCGCGAGCCCTTGGTATGACATGGACAAGACGCGCATCAAGGGCAAGATATTCGAACTGACACGCGACACCAACGGCAACGGACGGATCGACATCGACGACCTCGAGTGGCACTATCTCGAAGGCGATGGCGACTTCCGCAGCCGTGAGGTTTGCCAACTGCGCGACGAAGCGGATATCATCGTGACTAACCCACCCTTCTCGTTGTTCAGGGAGTTTATCGCTTGGATATGCGAAAAGAATAAAAAGATGCTCATAATTGGTAATTCAAACGCTATTACTTATAAAGAGTTATTTGCCTTGATAAAATCTAATTCATTGTGGCTAGGGGCAACAGGCTTTGCTACTGATATGGTATTTGGTGTACCTAAAGGCACCCTCGTAGATCCTAAAGACAAGGCTAAAGCAGCTAAATTAGGGTATATTGGGGATTTTACAAGACTTGGTAATTCCTGTTGGTATACTAATCTTGAACATGGTAGACGACATCGTCCATTACAGTTAATGACAATGGCCGATAATCTCAGATTTAGTAAGCATAAAGAGATACAAAAATTAGGATATCTTCACTACGATAATTTCGACGCCATCGAAGTCCCTTATGTTGATAGCATTCCATCAGACTATAATGGCACAATGGGCGTTCCTATTACTTTTTTGGACAGGTTTTGCCCAGAGCAATTTGATATAATAGATACAACCGAACGTTGGTCTGCATCGAGGACAAAAAAATACACAAATGAAGAGTACTCAACAGCCAATGACTTAAATGCCACATGGGTAGCTTTTCATGATGGAGAACTTATAAAAGGATATAAACGAATTCTTATCCGCAAAAAACAACAACCGCTATGACACCAACATTAGTAACCACATGGACCATTGGCGACATCTGCAAGGGATTCCAGTATAACGAATACGAAGGGAAAGGACTTTACGGCCTTTCGGGACGGCTGACCATCCAGCCGGAGTTTCAGCGCCACTACCTCTATGCGGAGAACGGCGGGAAGAAGGAATTGGACGTGATCAGGTCCGTGCGCAACGGCTATCCCTTGGGACTGCTCTACTTCTCGAAGGTGGGCGACGACCGCTACGAGGTGCTCGACGGCCAGCAGCGCATCACATCCCTGGGCCGCTTCATCACTGAGAAGTTCGCATGGATTGACGCTGACGGCCGCCCCTGGTACTTCTCGGCCCTGAACCCTGACGAGCAGGAGGCGTTTCTGAACACCCGGCTGCTCATCTACGTCTGTGAAGGCACGGAGAAGGAAATCAAGGACTGGTTTCGCACGATCAACATCGTGGGCATCCCGCTCAACCAACAGGAGACGCTCAACGCCGTCTACAGCGGGCCGTTTGTCAGCCGGGCCAAGGAGGAGTTCTCCAATTCCAACAATACGAACATCAACAAGTGGAGCTGCTTCATACCTGGCACGGCCAAGCGTCAGGACTTCCTCGCGGCAGCGCTCGACTGGGTGAGCCGCGGCCACACTGAGGACTATATGGCTGCCCACCGCTTCGACACTGACATCAATGAGCTGAAGGCCTACTTCACCTCTGTCATCGACTGGATCACGGCCGTCTTTGACTTCACGCCCGAGCGCGAGATGTGCGGACTCCGGTGGGGCGAGCTCTACGAGCGGTTCCATCAGAAGCCCTACAACCCGACTGAAGTGGCAGAGAAGGTGCGCGAGCTCTACGAGAGTTTCTACGTCAAGGACAAACGGGGCATCTATGAGTACATCCTCGACGGCTGTCAGAACACGAAGTTGCTGAATGTCCGCGTCTTCGACGAGCCCACGAAGAAGGCTGTCTATGCCCGCCAGACGGCCGCGGCAAAAGCCCATGGCGAGAGCAACTGTCCGCTCTGCGCCGTCGGCCACGATGCCAACCACACCCGCATCTGGGACCTCAAGGACATGGATGCCGACCACGTGGCGGCCTGGAGCCATGGCGGCCCGACGACCATCGACAACTGCCAGATGCTCTGCAAGACTCACAACAGGGCGAAAGGAAACAGATAAAAAAATGATGTTCACCGACTGGTGTGACACCAACCGGTGAACATTTTCATAATTCGCTTAAGAGGCTGACATACAGCGCCGTAGAAGACGAACAAGGATGTTCACCGACTGGTGTTACACCAACTGGTGAACATTTCTGTTATTGGGTCCAGCTTTATACAGTCTTGTGCCGCCAGC
Organism: uncultured Prevotellaceae bacterium; assembly: GCA_902779455.1. Taxonomy (GTDB): domain Bacteria; phylum Bacteroidota; class Bacteroidia; order Bacteroidales; family Bacteroidaceae; genus Prevotella. The sequence continues at coordinate 156,952 of CACZBS010000005.1, read as the reverse complement.
GAACAGTGCGCCAGCCGCTCCCCTCCCTTCAAGGGGAGGGGTTGGGGGTGGGGTCTCTAACTAACTCCGCGTAAAGAATATAGAGACCCCACCCCCGGCCCCTCCCCTTGAAGGGAGGGGAGCAGCTGCGCCGTCATTCCTGTCATGTGAATGCTTATTTAAAGTGGCGTGCTCTCAGCTCAGCTCCTCAGTCAGCACCGACTCGAGCTCCTCGGCTGAGAGGCGCAGGCGGAAGTCGCCGCCGCGGGCGACGCTGATGGCGCCCGTCTCCTCGGAGACGATGATGCAGAGGGCGTCGCTCTCCTGGCTCATGCCGAGGGCGGCGCGATGGCGCAGGCCCAGCTCCTTGGGGATGCTTAGGTCGTGGCTGACGGGGAGGATGCAGCCGGCGGCGCGGATGCGGTGGTCGTGGATGATCATGGCGCCGTCGTGCAGGGGCGAGTTCTTGAAGAAGATGTTCTCGATGAGCCGCTGGTTGATGGCCGCGTCGACGACGTCGCCCGTGGCCACGATGTCCTGCAGGCTCTGCGACCGCTCCCAGACGATGAGGGCGCCGACCTTCTGCTTCGACATCGACATGCAGGCCATGACGACGGGCATGATGTCGCGCTTGAGCTGCTCGCGGCTGACGTTGCCCAGGCGCTGCGGCACGAAGAAGTGGATCATGCGGCTGACGCCCTGTCGCGTACCTATATTATATAGGAACCGGCGGATGTCCTCCTGGAAGAGGATGATGAGGGCGATGGCGCCGACGGAGACGAGCTTGTCGAGGATGGTGCCCATGAGGCGCATCTCGAGCACCTGCGACATGAAGATCCATACGACGATGAAGATCATGATGCCCACGAAGATGTTGAGCGAGCGGGTCTCGCGCATCAGCCGGTAAATGTAGTAGAGCATCATGGCCACCAGCAGGATATCGATGAAGTCTTTTATGCCAAAACTAATCATAGTTTAAGGGTTGAGGGATGAGGGTTGAAGGTTGATGTATCGGCTTCGCCGAGGTTGAAGGTTGAGGGTTGAAGGATTAGGGGCTGACGGAAGAAGCCTTTTGGCGTGCTGACTTCGTGATTGAGATGAGCATTCGCTTCAGTTCTTCAGCGTCGGCATAGATTGATTCAAACTGCTGCTTGGTCAGTTTCCCGGTTTTATGTAGCAGTTGGAGCCAGTAGAGGGATTCGTTGCACTCCTTTAGCGAGATATACACCTTGGCGATGAAGTCGTTATGGCTGATGGCGCACTGGGCCTCGGCATAGTTCGCGCCAATGCTGGTTCCACTGCGATAGAGCTGGTCAGCGATTTTGAACTCTTTCTTTTCGTCGTTGAGAAACTGACACAGATTGACCACTCGAATCGCAAAATTCAAGCACTTGTCCTGCATTACATCGCCAAAATCACTCATTGTAATATTTATATATTTTAGATGATTAATGTTTCCGCCTCCTTCAACCCTCCACCTTCAACCCTCCACCTTCAACCCTCCACCTTCAACCTGCGCGAAGCGCACACATCCTCCTTCAACCTTCAACCTTCCTCCATATCCTGACTGCCTCGCAGGCAGGAGCGACATCGTGGACGCGGAGAATTGAGGCGCCTTTCATCAGGGCGATGGTGTTGAGCACCGTTGTACCATTGAGACAGTCATCGGGCGTCGAATTCAATAGCTTGTATATCATCGACTTACGCGAGACGCCGACGAGCAGGGGGAGGCCCATGACCTCGAGGCGCTCCAGTGCGGCCATGAGGCGATAGTTCTCCTCGAGCGTCTTGCCGAAGCCGAAGCCGGGGTCGAGGATGATGTCCTTCTGGCCCATGGAGCGCAGCTGCTGCACCTTGCGGGCGAAGACGAGGAGCGTCTGGCGCAGGTCGGGCTGCACGGACATCATGACGTAAGGCACGCGCAGGCGGCTGACCATCCGGAACATGGCTTCCGAGCCCTCGCTGACGTCGTTGACGATGTCGGCCCCCAGCTCCTCGACGGCCATGCGGGCCACGTCGGGGCGGAACGTGTCGACGGAGACGACGGCGTCGGGCTGCTCGCGCCGCACGACGGTGAGGGCGCGCCTGAGGCGCTCCGCCTCGTCCGCCTCGCTGACGGGTTCGGAGCCCGGCCGGGTGGAGCAGGCTCCCACGTCGATGATGCGTCCGCCCTCCGCGATGATTTGGTTGGCGCGGCGCGCGATGTCGGCCTCCGTCAGCTGTCGGCTGGAGGCGAAGAAGGAGTCGGGCGTGGCGTTGAGGATGCCCATGACGAGGGGCTCGCTGAGGTCCAGCAGTCGGCCCCGGATGTTCAATGTGTAGTCCATACAGCGGACAAAGTTACAAAATCTTCGCGACACAATCCGTCTGCCGGCGGTATTTTTTTCAAATTTAAGGGTCAAATCGGAGCAAATGCAGATTTCGGCCGGCGATTTGTCGACAAAAAACGCCCGAAAACTATTTTCAAGGCTTGAAAATAGATTTTCATGGCTTGGAAATATATTTTCAAGGCTTGAAAATAATAAACCACGACGTGAAAATAGTTGTCAGGCGGCTTTCCCGCCGTTTTATGCAGAACTTTTATGAGTTTTTATTTGCCCGAACCAGAAATAAGGCGTAACTTTGCAGCGAATTATTAGGAGGCGACGTGTCTCACGTCGCAGCAAGCCGCTGGATTGCGACGTGGGACACGTCGCCTCCTACTGCAAAGCGGCGTAATAACCATTAGTTATATAGAAGGTAAATTAGCAATCATCTGTTATGGACATCAAGCAACTCTACGAGCTCTACCGCCAGCATCCGACGATCACGACCGACTCGCGCGAATGCCCCGAAGGCTCTATCTTCCTGGCCCTCAAGGGCGACAAGTTCGACGGCAACCGCTTTGCCACACAGGCCCTGGCGAAGGGCTGCGCCCTGGCCATCGTCGACGACGCGGCCGTGGCGGCTTCCGACGCGCGCTGCATCCTCGTCGACGACACGCTACAGACGTTTAAGGACATCGCCCGCGAGCACCGCCGCCAGTTCAACATCCCCGTCATCGGCATCACCGGCACCAACGGCAAGACGACGACGAAGGAGCTCATCCGCGCCGTGCTCTCGAAGAAATACAACGTGCTGGCCACGGAGGGCAACCTGAACAACGACGTGGGCGTGCCCAAGACGCTGCTGCGCCTGCGCCCCGAACACGAGATCGCCATCATCGAGATGGGGGCCAGCCATCCCGGCGACATCAAGACCCTGGCCGAGACGGCCGAGCCGACGTGCGGACTGATCACCAACGTGGGGCGCGCCCACCTGCAGGGCTTCGGCTCCTTCGAGGGCGTCTGCCGCACGAAGGGCGAGCTCTACGACTACCTGCGCTCGCGCCAGGACGGCCTCGTCTTCATCAATGCGGACAGCGACGAGCTGGTCGACATGCTGACAGACGACCTGTGGTGCACCCCCTACTCCACTGACCCCGAGAAGCAGTATTCGTGCATCTCGGGCGAAGTGATGGAGGGAGGGGTCTACCTGCGTTTCCGCTGGCGCAAGCCGCTGATGGAGCTCGAGCAGGAGGGCGCCTCGCAGAAGTGGCATAAGGTGCAGACGCAGCTCGTCGGCGCCTACAACATCTACAACGCGCTGGCCGCCATCGCCGTGGGCATCAACTTCGGCGTCGACCGCAAGATGATCTGCCAGGCCCTCGAGGAATACCACCCGACCAACAACCGCTCGCAGCTGACCGAGACGGAGCGCAACCGCCTCATCGTCGACGCCTACAACGCCAACCCCTCGTCGATGCAGGCCGCACTGGAGAACTTCTCGCAGATTCCCGCACAGCGCAAGATGCTCATCCTGGGCGACATGCGCGAGCTGGGCCCCACCAGCCAGGAGGAGCACCAGGGCGTCGTCAACTACATCGAGACGATGGAGGACCTGAGCGACGTATGGCTCGTAGGACAGGAGTTTGCCAAGACTGACAACCACTTCCGCCACTTCGACAGCGTCGACGACGTGAAAGCGGCCATCGCCCAGGAACAGCCCGAGGGCCGACTCATCCTCATCAAGGGCAGCAACAGCATGCGGCTCTATGAACTGCCCCCGCTGCTGTGAGGGATTATGAATAAGGAGTTTAGGAGTATGGGAGTATAGGAGTTTAGGAGTATAGACGTTAGTTTAAATCCATAGATGGCAGCCATCAGACTATCGTCTAAACTCCTATACTCCCAAACTCCTAAACTCCCTCCTCCAAAAAATAAACAAAAAAAATTACACTATGTTCAAGATTATGAGATTGTTCTTCATGGCCGTGCTCGCCGTCACGGCCGTGGCCTGCACGGAGAAGCAGGCACCATGGCGCGAGATGCCCGTACGGGGCAACGCCGTCTACTACTGGCGCACCAGCCTGCAGCTCGACTCCACAGAGCGCGGCTTCATGTCCGACCACCACGTCAGCCGCATCTACTGCCGCTACTTCGACGTCGTGCTGGGCGGCGCCGACGTGCCCATGCCCAACGCCACGATCACGTTCGGCGACAGCCTGCAGCTGCCTGACTCCGTGGAGCTCGTGCCCACGGTGTTCATCACTGAGAACTGCCTAAGGGGCAACGAGGTGGACAGTCTGCCGCGCCGCATCGTCAGCCGCATCCTGCAGATGAACGCCACCAACGGCCTGGGCGACGTCCGCGAGATCCAGATCGACTGCGACTGGACGGAGCGCAGCCGCGAGACGTTCTACGCCCTGCTCAGCGACATGCGACAGATCTGCCAGCAGCACGACATTCGCCTCTCGGCCACCATCCGCCTCCATCAGCTGCAGATGCCGGCCCCGCCCGTCGACTACGGCGTGCTGATGCTTTATAACACGGGCGCACCCGAGCGCTTCGAGGAGCGCAACCCCATCCTCGACCTGCGCGACGTGAAGCCCTACGTGAAGTACCTAGCTGACTACGAGCTGCCGCTGGCCACGGCCTACCCCGTGTTCCAGTGGCGACGCGTCGTCCATGGCGTCACCATCGACCATGAGGCCGACCTGCAGACCATCCTCGACGTGAAGAAGGCCGTCGAGGCCCGCCGCCCCGACCTCACGCAGCTCATCCTGACCTACCACCTGTCAACCCAGAATATCAACCGTTATACCGCCGATGACTATGAAACGATTTATCACGATTAACCTGCTCCTGCTGGCCGCCATAGCCGAGGCCATGGCCTGCGCCATACCGCCAACACACAACTGGTATCTCTTCAGCGTCGTACGCGAGGGCGACTTCGCCCAGCGCGTCAACGAGCAGACGCTCGACAACTGGCGCGTCTACCTCGGACAGCAGGATCGCCTCTTCTGGTTTGAGGCCGACGCCATCATGGACGCCGCACGCCGCAAGGGCGACCAGCTCATGGTGAGCTATCTGGAGCATCTCGACACCTATCTCAACATCGCCCGCGACACGGAGTGCGAGTCGTGGGACTATCCCACGAGGGAGGAGCTCGACAGCCGTCGCAGTGCCCTCGAGGGCCTTCGCGACTACGCCATGTCGAAGCTCGACAGCCGCCTGCGCAGCCAGCACGCCCTGCTCCTGATGCGCTGCAACATGCTGCTGGGCCAGCACGAGGCCAACGTCAGTTTCTTTGAGCAGACGGGCAGCAAGCTCATCGAGAGCGTCTATCGCGACATGATGCGCAACATCTATGCCGGCGCACTGCTCAAGACGGGCCGAACAGACGAGGCCACGCAGATCTTCGTCGAGCAGGGCGACGCGGCCAGCCTCAACACCTATTATTACGACAAACGGTCGGCCGACGACATCGAGCGCGAGTACAACATGAACCCCGACTCGCCCGCCATGCCCTTCCTCCTGCAGGACTTCGCCAACAACGCGCAGGAGGCCGTCGACGGGCTCGAGGAGTGCAACTGGCCCGGCAAGCTCTTCATCCGCAACATCGAGAAGGAGGAGTGCGAGCGGATGCGCGAGCTGGCACGCCGTGCGGTCAAGGACGAAAAGACGAGCGAGCCCGCACTGTGGAAGTCGCTCGAGGCCTGGCTCGAATACCTCTTCGGCGACCAGAAGAAAGCCTCGAAGGCCATCGCCGAGGCCATGAAGCTGAAGGGCTCGGAGCGCACGATGGACAACGCCCGCGTGCTGCGCCTCTACATCACGGCCAGCGAGGCCGACGACGACTTCATCGCCCAGGAGCTCGCGTGGGTTGAGCAGCAGGCCGACGCCATGCGCGCCCCCGAGGACTACTACGACAACCACTACACGCACGTCTACGACCGTCTGGTGCATCAGGTGCTCGTCGACCGCTACATGAACAGCGGCCAGCCCGAGTTCAGCATCGCCCTCATGGCCGCCAAGTCGGAGATGGCCGAGCGGTTCTACGAGAAGCGCTACGCCAACGAAGACCTCGGGGGCTACGACTGGAACGACGACTACTCGACGGAGTTCTTCGTGCTCATCGACTCCGCATCAACGGCCGACGCCGAGCGCTACCTGCAGTTCGTCACGCGTAAGGACGCCGCGTCGTCGGCTCTCGGCAAATGGCTCACGAGCCACATTGCCCACAACGCTGAGTTCCTGCACGAGATTGTCGGAACGAAATACCTGCGCGAGGGCCAGTGGCAGAAGGCCATCGACCACCTCAGCCAGGTGTCGCTCGACTTCGTCCACCAGATGAACATCGCGCCCTTCATGGCACAGCGCAACTACACCACCGAGCCATGGATCCGCCGACAGTGGATCAAGGAGGAGCTGCAGCGCCCAGGCAGCGCTTGGCCCGCCACCAACCAGAAGCTCGACTTTGCCCGCGAGATGATGGCGGCCGAGCAAGCTTACGACAAGGCCAAGGGCGCCGAACGCCAGCGGCAGGCCTATGAGCTGGCCGTGCGCTACTATCAGGCCTCGCTCTACGGCGACGCGTGGTATCTCACAGAATACGGCAAGAGCAGCTACTGCTCAGCCGACGAGCCCAAGCCAGCCTTTGTCGTGCGGGCCCGCGAGCTGCTCGAGGAGGCAGCCAAGGCCAGCGACTACGCCCTGCGCGAGCGCGCCGTCTTCGCCCTGGCCTATGCTCCCTACGACAACTGGCATGAGTATAAGTGGAGCGACGCGAAGAACGACTTCGTCGCCATCCCGATGAAGGAGACTGAGGAATATGCCGCCATGAAGCGACTCAGCGACTTTGCCCGCCAGAACAGCGCCAGCCTGAGCCCATACGTCTCGCGTTGCGACATCCTCAAGCAGTTCCAGAAACAACAATAGAAAAGTTTTTAAGGAAAAATTTGCGCGTTCCACAAAAAAGTTGTAACTTTGCACCCGCTTACGAGCAAAGGCGGGATGTAGCGCAGTTGGTAGCGCACTACGTTCGGGACGTAGGGGTCGGGCGTTCGAGTCGCCTCATCCCGACAATCACAAAGTCGGAAAACAAAGAAAGTGGTTGATTTTCAACCACTTTCTTATTTTTAAGCAGAATTGTTATTGTGTTTTTGGCGGTTATTTTCTGCTGAAAACCAGACACATTCGTTTTTACGGCGAGTCAAATGGCGAATACAGGAGCCACGAAAAAGGGTAAAATATCTTTTCGTGGCTGAATATATTTATTGCAATTGCTGGACGTTAACCACTACACCTTCGCTAACACGTCGTTCGGATAATAAATCTTGGTAACTTCTGGATGTTTGGGAACCTCCCGCAAGAACAGACCATAATGTATCTCGTGATCCTTTGTAAATGGTAAGCCTTTTGCAATCGTCTGGAGCCTTTCAAGCTCTTCCTTAGCATCGATAGATTGGCTTCCATTCTGCCACTTGCATTCACCCAGGAAAAGATGTTTGCCATCAAATGACTCTGCAACGACATCCAATTCCACAGGAAGATATTGGTTCTTTTCCTCGTTGTAGTAACTGCCCCACCAGCGAGATGCCATCCGATACATGATGTCATTGAACCCATGAGTACTAATGTAATTCCTACACAACTCCTCCCAAGCTTGGCTGGTATAATCATTCTCCGTCTTCGTCAGCACTTTCAAGACAGCTTGGCTGTTGCCCAGTTCTATGAGTGAGCGATATGGTAGGACATATCGATAATGGAACCGTAGCAATGGGTCGGAAATATGATATAGTCCTTTTTTGCTTTTCTTCTCGCTTTCACCAAAAGGAATCTCCTTATTGATAAACCCCAGTTCTTTCAGCCTCGATAACTGCGGCGTAATATCTGTGGCCTGCTTTTCTGCACGCGAAGCTATCTCTGACAGTTTATTAGCACCATTACCGATGAACGATAGAATGGATGATGCTTGTACCGTATCGCGCATTTCATCGTATAACAACTTAGACGGTTCATCATATAGCGTCCCTTCTGATGTCAGCAATAAGTTCTCGATAGCATCATGAAGGCTGTCATAATTCTCGCGCAATACCCAATATCTTGGAACGCCCCCCCAAACTGCATACTCTCGCACAGCCTGTTCAGCATCACAGCGAAGTGCCTGACTGATAAAGCTTGGGGCTATGGGTTGCATTTTCATGATTTCGTCAGCACGACCATAAAGAGGTTCTTTACTATCGAGGACAAAGCCTTGCATCATCTGCTGTGATGAACCGCAGATAATCAAATCAAACTTTAACTTCTTGTCATCAAGCAGTTTCTGGAGGATTGAAGGTAGAGCCGGACAACTCTTAACGAGATAAGGAAATTCATCAAGGCACACGGTGATACGATGGTCTACTGATCTGTTAAGACTGACGAAAAGCGACTCCCATGTAGGATAGGTGGCCATGCTGAAGCCTTCGATGCTCATATCTACCGTAGTAGAGAACAACTGCCGCTGACTTGGCTCTGAGGTCTTATCTGCCAGGAAATAGATGTCACCACGGCTAAAGTCCATCACTTTTTTAATCAGTGTAGACTTTCCGATACGCCTGCGCCCATATACTGCGATAAACTGAGGTTTCTCTCTCTGCAATGCCGTCTGCAATCTTGCAAACTCTTTCTTTCTATCAACAAACTCCATATTTTGCGATTTTTATTGCGCAAAGTTAGGTTAATTTGGCTATCTAACCAAATCTTTTAGATATAATTAAGAATATATTTCTACTTTATAATATTTCTACTTTATAATTCTAACAATATCTATTAGCCAATCAAATCAATAACACTTTTCAGCGTTTCGTCCTCGATGTTTCTGTATCGCTTGAATGCTAGGCTTCCATCAACATGGCCACTCATGCGACCTATCAAGTTTGGGTCACTTACCTTGAAATACGCATTGCCGATGAATGTACGTCGTGCAAGGTGCGAAGATGCTACAGTGTCAATGGGGACCAGTTCGTCCTCACCCGTTTTCGCATTACGAATGATGACGTTTCGCGTTATTCCCGCCAACTTGAATATCTTTTTGATAGAGTCATTGTATTTTTGTGCGCTAATAAATGGGAACAACAGTCCTTGCGCACTAACACCTTCATATTTCTTCACCAACTCCATTGCTTTGGGATGAAGTGGTATACGGGCCTGCACAGCCTGTTCACCGTTGTCTTTAGTTTTGTGAGGTGTGTAGACGAGAATCCCATCAACGATATTCCCTGGCCTAAGTTTTAAAAGGTCGCCCACCCTACAACCAACAAAGCACTGGAAAATGAAAATGTCTCTCTGGACGCCATACTCAGGAAGGTGAAGCTTACTTATTCCCTTTCGTTCCTCATCCGTCATCTTATCATAGGCTGCAGCCAGATCTGTCTCAGCAATGATGTTTCTTTCGTCTATAGTAATATAATAAGGTGTACCAACTTTCTCCGTGCCGATGTTGATACCATCGAAAGGACGATTCTTTGTAAAGCCCTCTTCATAGAACCACATGAACAGTGATTTCAAACGCTTGGCGCCTTTGATAACAGTGTTTTCGCCCCTGTCCTCCAGCTTACAATTACCTTTTGTAACACTGGCCGGATACACTGTAAGCAACTTCTTATATAAATCAGGGTGTTCTTTGGATAAACTGTATTCATGGCGTAGGTACTCTATAAAGGTTTCAATGTCTTCTCTGCAAACTGTGTCTATATTGAATACAAATTTCTGACGAGTTGGTTCTGTGGCACGAATAAAGCCCTCAAATCGGGCCACCTCTCGCATCAACACCCTGAAAACTTTGGCATGTGAATAGGATATCTTCCGCTTAGCAATATACTCTTCAGCGAGTTCATAAAAAGATTTTTGTCCTTCCTTCTTAATGAGGAACTTGTCAGGATTGGAGAATTTGTCGCACACAAGTTGCAACCAATCACTTGACACATCTACATCCCGGTTACTTTCAAACGTATCTATAATATTGTATTCAAAGTATTCAGGCGAGACAAAGATGTGGCTTTTAGCTCTTACGATGAACTTTCTCCCCAGGAAGAAACGAATCAAGATTTCACTCATACCCGTTTCTTTCTGAACCTTACTTGATAACCTTAATTCAACTTGTGCAATATCATTTTTCTTTTAATTGTTTGTTTATCTCACAGGAAATCCCTACCTTTGCAGGAAAATAAAGAGATCATTAACATTATGAAACGCTTAAGTCGGGTGCAAAGGTAAGAAAATTACCGCAAATACCCAAATATTTTTTGGCGGGTTTTTGGCGGTTAATTTTTTATATAGCATTATTGATTTATACTTATACCTATATTGATTAGTTTGTTAAACTATTGAAATTTAGAGTGTTAAGTAGATAATTATCAATTTTGGTATATTGCGATATAATACAAAGTCGGCACCTCATCCCGACCCAAAAAGCGACAATCGAAGTTCTTCGGTTGTCGCTTTTTTTATATGCCAAAGGGATTAGGAACGAGTGGAGCAAGATGGGCCGAAACTGCGCGCATTCAGATTTATTCGTAGGAGACGTAGGGGCGCAGGCGGGCGATGATGTCCTCGGGGAACTCGGGGAGGAGGGACAGGTCGTGGAGGTCGTGGATGGGCCCTTGCTGACGACGGTAGTCGACGATGGCGCGGGCCATATAATAATTGATGTAGGGATGGCGCTTGAGGTCGTTGAGCGAGAGTCGGTTGATCTTGAGCGAGGGCTCGATTTTTGCAGAAACGACGAAGAAAATCGCCGATTCCATCGGGAAATCATCGATCTCGCGCAGCTGGTCGACAGAGGTATAACCACCCAGGCGGCGACCATAGTCGAGGATGCGTCGGGCAAAGAAGCTGCCAATGCCGGGGACGGTCTTATAGACAGTCGTGTCGAGGGCATTGAGGTCGACGGTCTCGCCGGCCTTTATCTTTGGCGAATAGACGACGGGAGCCACTTTATGGGCAGTATCGGCGACGCCAGACGAGGGCGAGGCCTCTGAACGTGCGTGCTGGCGAGGGAGACGGAGGGTCGAGGCGGGCAGATAGTCGGGCGAAATCTGAATGTATGGCTCCAGCTCGCGATACTGCTTGACGGTGAGCCCGTAGAGATTGGAGAAGTCGGCCTTCTCGCGATAGATGCCGCCCGCAGCACGGTATTTATAGATGTTGCGCACCTGCCAGGGCTGCAGGCCGAGGCGGAGCAGCTGGGTGGAGTCGGCCGTATTGGGGTCGAAGGCGAAGCGCTCCACGCGACGGCCCTCGACGTAGTAGTACTTCGGTGCGGACGAAGCGGTCCTTTGACCATGCTGAAGGGGCACTTCGACGGCATCGAAGCGGTCCTTTGCCGCATCGTCCTTGCCGCCGGCAAAGAAAAAGGCAGCAAGGGCAATGACGCCCACGACGAGGAGTGCGAGCAGCACCTGGCGGTCGCTCTTGTTCAGATAGACCAGATCGCGCCACGTCATATCACTCCCAACTGATTGAGGAAGATAAGCAGGATGCCCACGGGACAGACGAACCGCACGGCAAAGAGATAGATGCCGAAGAGGCGACCGCGCAGCCGTCCGTGGTTGGTGAACTCCTCATGGATGATATGTTTAGGCACAAACCAACCGAGGAAGATGCAGGTCAGGAACCCGCCGATGGGCAGGAACAACTGGCCAGTGACAAAGTCGAATAGATCGAAGAGCGACTTGCCAAACAGCTCGATATGGACATCGCCCAAGGACAGGCTGCAGAAGGCGCCGATGACGGCACAGCAGGACGTGACGATCCATGCCCCGGCCCGCCGCGAGATATGGAGCTCCTCATGGAAGAAGGCCGTGCTGACCTCATGGAGCGACATGAGCGACGTCAGGGCCGCAAGGGAGAGGAGGGCATAGAAGAGGAGGCCCACCACGTAGCCTACGATCGGCATGGACCCGAAAGCCTGCTGGAAGACATTGGGCAGGGTGATGAAGACGAGCGAGGCGCCGCTGTCGGGACTGACGCCGACGGAGAAGGCCGCAGGAAAGATCATGAGGCCGGCCAGGATGGCGACGACGCAGTCGATGACGGCTATCTGCGAGGCAGAGTGGACGAGGTGGGTGTCGCGGCTGAAATAGCTGGCGTAGGTGCAGAGGCACCCCATGCCCACGGAGAGCGAATAGAAGGCCTGGCCCATGGCTCCGAGGAACACCTCGCCGTTGAGTTTGCTCCAGTCGGGCGAGAAGAGGAAGCTGATGCCCTTGCCGGCCCCGGGCAGCATGCACGAGGCCACGACAATGATGAGCAAGAGGACGAAGAGGGTCGGCATCATCAGCTTCGAGGCGCGCTCGATGCCTTTCTCGACACCGCGCACGATGATGAAGTGGGTGATGAGGAAGAAAATGAGCATCCACACGATCGGCTTCCACGGATTCTGGCTGAAGTCGGTGAAGAACTGCTGGATGTATTGCGGGTCGCCCTTGAGTTTGCCAGCCAGCGACGCATAGACATACTGCAGGCACCAGCCAGAGACGACGGCATAATAGCTCGTGATGAGGAATCCGGTCAGCACGCCCAGCAGGCCGATCAGCCGCCACGGTCCGCCGTTCGACAGGCTCGAATAGGCCCGCACCATGTTGGTCTGAGCCCGCCGCCCGATGATAAACTCATTGAGCATGCAGGGGATGCCCAGCAAAAGCACGCACCCTATATAAATAAGGATAAAGACGGCACCGCCGTTCTGGCCCGTCATATATGGGAATCGCCACACATTGCCTAACCCCACTGCCGAGCCGGCCGTGGCGAGGATGATGCCGAGGCGGCTGCCGAAGTTTGCGCGTTTCGTCTGTTTCATATTCTCGAGAATATTAGAATTTCGCTTGCAAAATTATAAAATTATTCTTAACTTTGCAACCAAATTGAAACGAAATATGAAAATAGCACGCTATTTATTAAGGAAATTCCCCCTGACTCTGCTCTGTCTGGCCCTCATCGTCTACCTGTCGCTGGTCATCGATATCCCTGAGACGCCGCTCGACGACGTCGCCTTCATCGACAAGTGGACCCACTTCGTCATGTATGGCGGCTCATGCGCGGTGATGTGGTGGGAATATCTGCGCTGCCATCAGCGGATGAACTGGCCGAAGATATGGCTCTACGCAATTATTGGCATGATTGTGCTTGGCGGCGTGATTGAGATGGTGCAGCCCTACGTCGGGCGCTCGGGCGAGTGGCTCGACTTCGTGGCCGACGCCGTCGGCGTCCTGCTTGGCGCAGGCATTGGGATGATGATGAAAAAAATAATGTGGAAGGAGCACTAAGGCGCATCCTTCCACATTTTGTAAGGGAACAGGCGAAGGCGAGAGTTATAGAAGCGGCGGTCGCCCGTCACCTCAATTCCGATGAAATCGGGGATTTTTGCGTCCTCTTCCGTTGATTTCAGTTCCACCTCGGCCATCACCAAGCCCTCGTTATCGCCGTAGAACTCATCCACCTCGAAGGTGTGGCCCTCGTAGTCGACAAGATAGCGCCGCTTGTCAATGATGCCCGCCTCACAGAGTTGGAAGAGGTGGTCGGCCTCGTCGAGCGTGATTTCCTTCTCGAACTCATAGCGGCTCAGTCCGCCGTCCATTGAGGGACCCTTGATGGTGAGGAAAGCCTGGTCGTCGCGTCGGCGGACGCGTACCGACGGCCGTCCGCCTCCGCTGCAGAGGTAGCCCTGACGGATGCGATAGCTCCGATGCGCCATCTGCTTGAAACTAGCATCGCGCACCAGGAACTTCCGCTCGATTTCCATTCCGCTCATGCGTCTTAGCCCATCATGGTGGCCACCCACATGAGGTAGCACAGTGCGGCGACGATGAGTGCGCCGAAAATCCAGTTCACCACTTTGCGGCCCTGGGCCTCTTGTTTCTTCTCGTAAGCCTTCTGCTTAGCACTGAGATGTTTTTCGTCTTTCTTTGCCATGTGATAAATAATTATAAATTATAATTTATGATTTGCCACTTATCATTCATCACTCTCAGAGGGAAACTCCATGAGGTAGGCCTTGATGAATCCGTCGAGCTTGCCGTTCATCACGCCGTCGACGTCGGAGGTCTGATAGTTCGTGCGGTGATCCTTGACGCGCTTGTCGTCGAAGACGTACGAGCGGATCTGGCTACCCCACTCGATCTTCTTCTTGCCGGCCTCAATCTTGGCCTGGGCCTCAAGGCGCTTCTTCATGGCGCGGTCGTAGAGCTGCGACTTGAGCAGCTTCAGCGCGCGCTCCTTGTTCTTAGGCTGGTCGCGCGTCTCGGTGTTCTCGATGAGGATCTCTTCCTCCTCGCCCGTGTCAGGGTCGGTGTACCAGTAGCGCAGGCGGACACCCGACTCCACCTTGTTGACGTTCTGGCCGCCAGCACCCGAGGAGCGGAACGTGTCCCATGAGAGCTTGGCGGGATCGACGTAGACCTCGATAGTGTCGTCGACGAGGGGCGTGACGAAGACGCTGGCGAACGACGTCATGCGCTTGCCCTGGGCATTGTAGGGCGAGACACGCACCAGACGGTGGACGCCGTTCTCCGACTTCAGGTAGCCGTAGGCATACTCGCCGCCCTCGATCTGCATGGTGACGCTCTTGATGCCGGCGTCGTCGCCCTCGAGGATGTTCGAGATGGTGACCTTGTAGCCGTGAGCCTCAGCCCAGCGCATATACATTCGCATGAGCATCTGCGCCCAGTCCTGGGCCTCCGTGCCGCCCGCACCGCTGTTGATCTTCAGCACACAGTCCATCGGGTCCTCCTTCTGGCGCAACATGTTCATCAGCTCGAGGTCCTCGATGGCCTTGACGGCCTGCTCGTAGTCGCGGTCGACCTCCTCCTCAGTGACCATCTCGTCCTTATAGAAATCGAAGGCCAGTTGCAGCTCGTCTGCCTTCAGCCGGCAGTCGTTATAGCCGTCAATCCATCGCTTGATGGACTTCACCTTCTTCATCTGTTCCTCGGCCCGCTTGGGGTCGTCCCAGAAGTCGGGGGCCTGCGTGCGCAGTTCCTCCTCCTCATATTCCATCTGTTTCTCGTCGATGCGGAGATATCGGTGCAATTTCTCCGTCCTGTCCAAAATGTCTTTTAACTGGTCTTGCGTTATCATGGTGCAAAGTTACAAATAAGCGGACGAACTGCCAAACAATTCGCCCGCTTTTTTAGCTTTTCAGCCGTATTATGATTATTTTGACGCTGCTCAGAAGCTCACATTGACAGGCTCGCCTGCGTAGTCGACGGTCGTGGAGGAGCCGTCGGGCAGGACCACCGTGAAACGCCGTTGTTGGAGCATGCCGGGATAGCTGCCCTGGCGCTGGCCGATGGTCAGCGTGCGGGTGCGGTCGTCCCATCGCATCGGGATGGTGGCATAGACGCCCTGCTCGTAGGCATAGCCGTCGCCCTCGTCCTCATAGAGCGCGAACGAGCCGTCGGCGCCCGGATAGACGCGCAGTTCGAGGTTGTCCCAAGGTGTCTCACCCGTGTATTGCATCTCAGGCCCGAGGGGCAGGATGCTGCCTGCCCGGACGAACATCGGCACGCGGTCGAGCTGGGTCGTCAGCGTCACGTCCTGTCCGCCCCGATAGGACGTGCCAGTCCAGAAGTCGTACCAGAGGGTGCCCTTGGGCAAGTATTTCGTCGTGGTTACGGTCTGGGTGAAGTCGGGGGTGGCGACGGCTGAACCGTCGCCCACAGTTTTGTGATTCCAGCCGCTCATGGCGTCTTCGCGGATAACCTGTTCCTGCGTGTACTGCGGCTCAAGGATAGGGGCGGCCAGGATGCTGCGGCCGAAGAGGAACTCGTCGGTCATGTCCCACGTGCGGCGGTCGGCGGCAAAGTCGCTGAACAGCGGGCGAAGGTAGCTCTCGTTGTTGCTGGTCACCTGCCAGGCCGTGCTGTAAAGATAAGGAATAAGCCGATAGCGCAGGCGGATCATCCGTTCGATGGCATCGTAGACAGGCTCGCCTTTCCGACCGAACTGCCATATCTCGCGCGGGGCGTCGGCACCGTGGCTGCGGAAGACGGGGCAGAACAGCCCGTACTGCATCCAGCGCACGTAGAGCTCCTGATATTGCGGATTCTGCGGGGCCGAGCCGCCGCCACGGGTGTTGTAGGCGCCACAGAAGAAGCCGCCGATGTCGGTGTTGAAATTGGGGCATCCCGTCATCGAGTAGCTCAGTCCGGCGGGCACCTGCTTGCGCAGCATATCCCACGACGAGGCCACGTCGCCGCTCCACATCCCCGAGCCATAGTGCTGCTGTCCGGCAAAGGCAGAGCGGGTCATGATGAAGACGCGCTTGTCAGTCCCGGCCTGCCGCTGATTCCCGTAGACGCCCTTGACCGTCTCCAGCGGGAAGGCATTGCGCAGCGAGCGCCACGTGCCGCCCTCCGTGCCGGCCTTATGGTCGTAGTCGCTGTCCTGCGGGTTGAAGAAGTCCGGGTCGGTGGAGTCCATCCACCAGGCGTCGGTGCCCAGGTAGTAGAGATGTTTCAGGTTTTGCCAGTAGATGTCGCGGGCCACGGGTGAGAAAGCGTCATAGACACGGACGCCAGAGGGATAGTCCATGCGCGGAGGCCAGAAGGTGAGCCCGCTCTGCGGCCATGTCTCGAAATCGAAGAGCAGTCCACGCTCATCTAACTGCCTGTAAGCCTTGGTCTTGGGACCGAAACTGGCCCAGATGCTGATCATGAAGTGGGCATGTCGCTGGTGCACCTTGTCGATCATTCCCTTGCCGTCGGCAAAGTCCTCGGTGAGGAAGTCCATGGCGTTCCACAGATAGTTCGAGCCCCAGTACTGCCAGTCCTGGATGATGCCGTCGAGGGGCACACGGAGCTCGCGGTACTTATCGACAACGGAGAGCAGTTCCCTGGCACTCTTATAGCGCTCCTTCGACTGCCAGTAGCCGTAGGTCCACAAGGGGAACATCGGCACGTCGCCCGACAGCTGGCGCATCAGGGCGATGTTGCCGTCGACCGATCCTCCGTACATGAAATAATAGTCGACGCACTGGCCCACCTCGCTGGAGAACGACATGCCCGCGGCGACATCGTCGTCGAACTGCGTGCGCGAATAGTTGTCCCAGAAGAGGCTCCAGCCTTTGATTGACTGCAGCACGTTCTGGAAGTCCTCCAGGTTCGACTGCTCCATCAGCTTGTGCTCGCCGCGGCGGTTCATCCGCCCGTTCTGCAGGGTTCCTAAGCCGTAGATAGCCTCATCCTTGTCGAGCGTAAAGGTCTGCGTCACGCGGAACTTGCCCGCATCGGGGCCGGCGGTGCGCGGCTCAAAGGTGGGGGCGCCCTTCTCCCTTAATAGTGTTTTCCCCTTGGCGGAGAAAGTTAAAGCTCCCGTCCGCGGGTCCATCTTCACCGTGAGCACATCGCTGCTCACCGTGTTGCCCTTGCGGGTGACCTTCACGTCGTCGGGGCGGGTGATTACGACGAGGCTGCGCTTCTCATAGTCATAACCAGCAGGATGCTTCACCACGCGCACCGTCCGGGGCGTGAAGAATTCGATGCTCACCTCCGTCGTCCCAGCCTTCAGCTGTACGGGGGCTGCGTCAGCCATGCTCATTGTCAGGCATAGCAGGGCTGTCAGTAGTACTTTGCGTGTCATATATTGTTTTTTTGATTGTTCTCGGTTGTAGAAGAAGTTAGAGACCCCACCCCCGACCCCTCCCCTTGCAGGGGCGGGGAGCGGCTAGCGCCGTCATCCCCGTCGGGCAGCGCGCCAGCCAACTCCCCTCCTTCGGAGGGGTCTGGGGAGGCTACTCCCCTCCCTTCCACTCGGCCGAAGGACGCTTGCTACCGAAGGGACGCAAGAAGGGGAGGGGTCGGGGGTGGGGTCTGTAACTTTACTCATTCGCCCCCAATTTCTATAAAGTCACTACTCTTCGTACATCGCGTCGATTTCCTTCCGGTAGTTCTCGTTGAGCACGCGGCGCTTGATCTTCAGCGTGTTGGTCAGTTCGCCGCGCTCGAGCGAGAAGCCCTGGGGCAGGAGCGTGAAGCGCTTGATCTGCTCGTAGGGGGCCAGCTGCTGCTGCAGCGTGTCGATGCGGTCCTTGAGCATCGCGATGATCTGCTTGTTGCGGCAGAGGTCCTCGCGGCCTTCGAAGGCGATGTCGTGTTCGCGGGCATATTCCTCGAGCAGATGATACTCGGGCACGATGAGTGCGGAGACGAACTTGCGCTGGTCGGCGATGACGGCCACCTGGTCGATGTACTTGTCGACCAGCAGCTTCGACTCGACCATCTGCGGGGCGATATACTTGCCGTTGGAGGTCTTGAAGAGGTCCTTGATGCGCTCTTTGAGGAAGAGCTCGCCGTTCATCATGTAGCCCGAGTCGCCCGTGCGGAAGTAGCCGTCGTCGGTGAACGACTGGCGGGTGATCTCGTCGCGCTGATAGTAGCCGCGGGTGATGGTGGGACCCTTCAGCAGGATCTCGCCCTCGTCGCTGATGCGCACGGAGATGCTGTCGATGGGGTGGCCTACGCTGCCGACGGTGAAGGGCTTGCCCAGGTGGTCGCAGGAGACGGTGGCGAGCGACTCTGTCAGTCCGTAGCCGACAATCATGTTGATGCCGATGGCGTGGACGAACTCCTCGACGTGTGGCGAGACGGTGGCGCCGGCCGTGGGGAAGAAGTGGGCATTCTCCAGTCCCAGCTCCTTGCGGACGAGCGAGAAGACGGTCTTGTTCAGGGCTTCATATTCCAGATGGAGGGCCAGCGGGGGCCGCTTGCCCAGCGCCAGGTATTCGATGTTGTGGCGGCGGCCGACGGTCAGGGCATGGCGGAAGAGCTTGCGCTGCACGGGGCCGCTCGACTCGATCTTCTCCATCACGCCCATGTAGACCTTCTCCCAGAAGCGGGGCACGCTCGACATGCACGTCGGGTGGGTCTCGCGCATCGTCTGCTGCACCTCCTGCGGATAGGTGTTGACGATGAGGCGGGCGCCGACGGTGATGCACAGGATCTTCCAGCCCTTCTCAAACACATGGGTGAAGGGCAGGAAGTTGAGCACGCGGTCGTCCTCGGTCACGGGCACGCACTTGCCGTTGGCCTCGAAGGCGGCGTGGTATTGGCCCATCGAGAGGATGACGCCCTTGGAGTCGCCCGTCGTGCCGCTGGTGTAGAGGATGTTGGCCGTGTCGTCCATCGTGGCGGCCTGCTGGCGCGCCTCCACCTCGCTCTGTCGGGGCAGCCCCTCGCCCAGCTTGAGGAAGTCGGCAAACGACATGGCCGTCGGGTCGCCCTTGGGGATGACGACGGCCGGGTCGAAGACGATGATCTTCTGCAGCGAGTGGCAGGTGGTGAAGATGCGGCGGGCCTTGTCGTACTGCTCCTGCTCGCCGACGAAGAGGAAGCGGATGTGGGCGTCGTTGACCATATACTGGATCTGCTGCTCGGAGCTCGTCGCATAGAACGGGATGGTGACGGCGCGGATGCCCCATGCGCCGAAGTCGGTGAACAGATATTCCACCGAGTTCTGCGAGAAGACGCCCACGTTCTCCTGCACACCGACGCCCATGTTGAGCATGGCGTTCGACGTCTGCTTCACCTTCTCCAGAAACTGGCGCCACGACATCGAGTGCCATTGCGTGTTGCCACGGCCATAATCCTTGTAGATAAGCGCTTCGCGGTCGCCCCAGTGGTCGGCCACATCGTAGATGAGTCGTGATAGATGGCTGTTGATCTGCATAATTTTCCCTCCCTGTTAATCCTTATTTGCTGCAAAATTAAACAAAAAATGCGGGAATTGCAAATAAATCAGGGAAAAAGTGTCGACATAGGCTGCCGAGGCGGTCGTTGAGAGGTGCGTATGGGAGGCTTAGGAGGGCTTTTGATTGTAAAGAATTATTCGATATAAACGTAAAGAAAACACAAGTCGTTGATTTCCAGTCACATTACATACCATCAGAAAAGAAGCGGTGCTTTTCGATTCAAAAAGGACCGCTTCTCGAGTCAAAAAGCGGCACTTCTCGGAGTGAGAAGCACCGCTTTTCCTATAAAGGAGTGTTAGTTTGTAAAGGAAATTCCGAGTTTCAGACGAAGCTGATGACGCCCTGGGCGACGTCCTGCTGGGCGCTGTCCGGACGCTGGGCCGACTGCGGGACGGGCTGCGGGTTGCCGATCGAGGCGAGCACCTCGCGGGTGCGCTTGTAGGTGGGCGTCTGCTCTACGGCCGAGATGACGTCGTCGTTATCGAGGTCCTCTGGTGCGAAGATGTAGATGTTTGGACGGCGCTTGTAGCGGCGCTTCGTCTCGCTGTCGCCGTAGAAGTGGCCGCGACGCTCCTCGCGCTTGGCGGCGCGCTCCTGCTCCTCGGCCAGGCGGTCCTGCTCCTCGCGGGTGGTCTGCTGGCGCTGCATGCGCTCCTCCATGCCGTCGACGTCCTGCATGCCGAAGCCAGTGGCGAGGATGGTGACCTTGACCTTCTTGCCGAGCGAGGGATCGACGGCGACGCCCCACTTGATCTCGAAGTCGGAGCCGAACTTATCCATGAACTCGTGGACGTAGGTCATCTCGTCCATCATGAAGTTGTCCTTGCCGCCCTCCTCGTGCGAGAAGGAGAGGTTGAGCAGGATCTTCTTCGAGTTGAAGATGTCGTTGTCGTTCAAGAGGGGCGAATTGAGGGCGTCGTCGATGGCTTTCTTGACGCGGTCCTCGCCTTCGCCGTAGCCTGTCGACATGATGGCCACGCCGCCGTCCTGCAGCACGGTCTTGACGTCGTTGAAGTCGAGGTTCATCTTGCCGTGCAGGGTGATGATCTCGGCGATCGACTTGGCGGCGACGGAGAGCGTGTCGTCGGCCTTGCCGAAGGCATCGAGGAAGGAGAGGTCAGGATAGATCTCGCGCAGCCGCTCGTTGTTGATGACGAGCAGTGCGTCGACGTGCTTATGCATCTCCTCGACGCCGTCGAGGGCCTGGTCGATCTTCTTGTTGCCCTCGAAGCGGAAGGGGATGGTGACGATGCCGACGGTCAGGATGCCCATCTCCTTGGACACCTGGGCGATGACGGGGGCAGCGCCGGTGCCGGTGCCGCCGCCCATGCCAGCAGTGATGAAGGCCATGCGCGTGCCGTCGGAGAGCATGTTCTTGATCTCGTCGAGGCTCTCCTCGGCGGCGGCGCGGGCGCGGGCCGGACGGTTGCCGGCGCCGAGGCCCTCGTGGCCGAGCTGCAGCTTGACGGGCACGGGCGAGTCGTTGAGGGCCTGGTTGTCGGTGTTGCAGACGACGAAGGTGACGTCGTGGATGCCTTCCTTATACATGTGGTTGACAGCGTTGCCACCGCCGCCTCCGACGCCGATGACCTTGATGATGCTGTGCTTCTCTTCGGGAGCTCCGAAGTCGAGGATATCTACTTTTTCCATTGTTGCTTAGTTGTTTGGTCGTTTGGGAAATTGGTCGTTGAGCCGTTGAGAGAGGGGGGATTATTCTTCAGAAATCATTTCCTTGCCGATGTCGCCCAGCTTCTTCTTGAAACGGTTGAACCACGAGTTCTCCTTCTTCTGACGGCGCTCCTCCTCGCGGCGGCGCTCCTCCTCCTCGCGAAGCAGGCGCTCCTCTTCCTCACGCTTCAGGCGGGCTTCCTCCTCGGCACGGGCTTCCTCCTCGGCCGTGCGGATGACGCCCTGCTCGGTCTCGTGAGCCTGGCGGGGCTTGCGGTTGTCGGCAGCGGTGGCGGGCTTGTCGTCCCCGTCGTCGGCAAAGAGGTCGCCGTTCTGGTTGATGACGGGTCCGGCGCAGTTCATGTCGCCCTTGGCCAGCAGTCCGAGCACGGTGTTGTACATGGCGTTGTGGCTCTTGATCTGCTCGTTGCCCGAGTTGATCGACATGGTCACGAACTTGGCCACGCGGATCTTGTCGATGTGGGTGTAGGTGGCGAAGGCTTTCTCGATGTTGCGCATGTTGGCGCCGCCGCCAGTGATGATGATGCCGCCCAAGAGCTTGTCGTAGTATTCCGTGGGAATCTGATAGCGCACGTTCTCGATGATCTCCTCCATGCGGCCCTCGACGATCTCGATGAATCGCGACGACTCCACCTGGCGGCCCAGGTCGATGCTATACTTGAGGTTGATGTCGATCTCGCTGTTCTCGGTGTAGGCCGAGGCGTGCTTGAGCTTCATCTGCTCGGCGTCGCTCTCCTCCATCTGGAGCGAGGCGATGTCCTTGGTGACGTTGTTGGAGCCGAGGGGTATGACGGCCAGATGGCGCAGCACGTTCTTCGAGAAGACGGAGACGGTCGTCGTGTCGGCACCGATGTCGACGAGTGCGCAGCCGGAGCGCTTCTCGGTCTCGGTGAGCACGGCGTTGGCGAGCACCAGCGGGGCGAGATACATGTCGGCCACCTTGATGCCGGCCACTTCGAAACACTTGTTGAGGTTCTGGAAGAACGACTTGCGCTCAAGGATGTTGAGGAAGTTGCCCTCCAGCCGCGAGGCCCGGATGCCGACGGGGTCCATCTGCAGGTTCTGGTCGACGCGGTATTCCTGTTCGGCCACGTCGAGAATCTTCTGGTCGGGATAGTCGAGGTTCCAGTTGGCGTCCATCAGTTCGACGACCATCTCCTGCGTGATGATGGTGTCGGCAGGCAGTTCCTTGACCAGCGTATTGCGCACCGAGCGGATCGACTGTCCGCCGACGCCGACGAAGACTCTGGTGATGCGCTGCTTGAGCTGGGCCTCGAGCTTCTTGACGATGCCCTGCAGGCAGAGGGCCGTCTTGTCGATGTTGTAAACCACACCCTTGCGGATGAACGACGAAGAATCCTCCCTGACCATGGCGAGCACGGAGATGCTGCCGTCGGGTTTCTTCTGTCCGGCAATGCCCGTCACCTTCGATGAGCCGAGCTCTATTGCCACGATAAAGTCCTTCTGTTCTGTTGCCATATATCTTAATTTTTACGTTTTACCTACTTCAAAGGTTGAAGGATGAGGGTTGAAGGACGATGTGTCGGCTTTGCCGAGGTTGAAGGTTAATGGTTGATGGTTTAACGGATAGCGCACCCATCAACCTTCCACCTTACTCCTTTGTCCTTGCCGAAAGGCAACCCATCAACCTTCCTACTTTCTCCATTCACCTCCTTTTACAGATGATCTGGTTGTCGAACTCGACGCTGATGCGCGAATACTTGTTCCATCCGGCCTGGCTGAGTCCGTAGAGATAGAACTTGCGCAGGCGCGAGAGCTTGCGGGTGAGGCCGGTCGGCTGGCCCAGATAGACGATGTGGTCGCCCACGCGGGGGACGAGCTCTACGGAGCCGTCGCGCAGGATGTTGAGCTGGACGACCTGCGAGCGCCAGAACTCGTCCTTGAGGATGAGGTTGGCCATGGGGGCCAGGCGCTGCTCGGCATAGCGGGGCGTGATGTAGCCCGTAGCCACCATCAGGTTGGCGGTGTAGCTGGAGCGCGGCAGCGGCTGGCCGTTGTTGTCGACGTAGTAGTCGTCGCCGTTCTGAGCCATGACGCGGACCACGGGCGTGCGCTGCCGGATGTTGATGCAGACATTGCCGTTCTGGGTGGTGTAGCACTGGGCCTCCTCGATGAGGGCCTTCGCCTGGAGGTGCTCCTCAATCTGGCGCGTATTGATCTGTCCGAGGGCGAGACCGCGCGGGTCGATGTGGTCGGCCTTGAGCATGCGCTCCACGTCGGCCGTGGTGAGGAATCCCTCAGCCACGTCGCCCGCAATGGTGATGCGCACTTGCTGGCATACCATGGCGGCATCCTCAGGCTTGTTGAAGGCCGTCACGGCTACCACCAGATAGGCACCGAGCACCACGTCGGCTAAGATGAGCAATGCCTTTTTCCAATTCATCTTGTCGTTAGTTTAATGGTTGTCGCCAACAGTTCTGTAGCGGCAGCAAATTATTCACTTTTCACTCTTCACTTTTCCCTTAAGTATGCTTGTCATCTGGGGCACCAGGGCGTCGAGGTCGCCGGCACCGAGAACGATGAGCACGTCGAAGGAGCGCGACTTGACCAGGTTCAACACGTCGTCCTTGCGGATGATCTGCTTCTCCACCCCAGGGGCCAGCCGGTCGTAGATGAGCTGCGACGTGACGCCCTCGATGGGCTGTTCGCGGGCGGGATAGATCTCGGTCAGGATGACCTCGTCGAGCTGGCTGAGCGCACGGGCAAACTCGGGGTAGAAGTCGCGGGTGCGGGTGTAGAGGTGGGGCTGGAAGATGGCCGTGATGTGGCGGTTGCGATAGAGCTGCCGGATGCTGCGCGCACTCTGGTAGATCTCCATCGGATGGTGGGCATAGTCGCTGAGGAACACCAGCTCGGGGGTCTTGATCTTGAAGTCGAAGCGGCGGTCGACGCCCCCGAAGGTCATCATGCCGATGCGCAGCTCCTCGGCCGTGCATCCGGCCAGCTGGGCCATGGCCATGGCGGCGATGCCGTTCTCGATGTTGATGGGCACGGGCTGTCCGAGCTCGATGTTCTTGATGCTCTCGATGGGCGAGATGAAGTCGAACGTGATCTCGCCGTTGTCGATGCGGATGTTCTCGGCGTGGAAGTCGCCCTCGTCGAGGGCATAGTCGTAGCGGTGGACGCCGGGCTGCAGGTGCTCCTGCATCTCGAGTCCGCGGTGGATGATGAGCGTGCCGCCGGGCTGGATGAGCTCGGTGTAGTGGCGGAACGACTCGAGATAGGCCTCCTTGGTGCCGTAGATGTCGAGGTGGTCAGGGTCGGTGGCGGTGATGACGGTCATCCACGGGGTCAGCCAGTGGAACGAACGGTCGAACTCGTCGGCCTCGATGACCACGAAGTCTGACTGCGGCGAGAGGATGTAGTTGGTGCCGTAGTTCTTGGTGATGCCACCGAGGAAGGCGTTGCAGTCCAGATGGCTCTGGTGCATCAGGTGGGCACACATCGAGCTGGTCGTCGTCTTGCCATGCGTGCCGGCCACGCAGAGCGCCTTCATCTGGCGGGTGAGGATGCCGAGCACCTGAGCTCGCTTCTGCACCTCGAAGCCGTTCTCGCGGAAGTAGACGAGCTCCTTATGCGTGTCGGGCACGGCCGGGGTATAGACCACCAGACACTGGTTGGGGTTCTTGCACGTATGGGGTATCTCGTCGATGTTCTCCTCGTAGTGGATGAGCATGCCTTCCTTCTCCAGCCGGCGGGTGAGCTCGGTGGGGGTCTTGTCGTAGCCAGCCACGACGAGGCCACGGCTGATGAAGTAGCGGGCGATGGCGCTCATGCCGATGCCACCAGCTCCGATGAAGTAGACTGCTCGTATATTCTTTGCTTCCATTCTTTCGGTTATTGTTTTGCTAATTTAATGACTTCCTGGGCGATAATGCGGGCCGAGTCGGGCAGCGCCATCTTCAGGATATTGGCGCTGAGCGAGCGCAGGGCGTCGTCGTCGGTCACGGTCTCGATGGCCAGACGGATGACGACGTCGGGGGCCTCGCTGTCCTTGGCATAGAGGGCCGCGCCGCGGTTGACGAGCGCCATGGCGTTCTTGGTCTGATGGTCCTCGGCCACGTTGGGACTGGGCACGAGGATGACGGGCTTGCCGATGAGGCAGAACTCCGAGATGCTGCTGGCGCCGGCACGGCTGACGACGAGGTCGGCGGCGCGATAGGCGGCGGCCATGTCGCTGATGAAGTCCGTGACTTTCAGGTTGGCTGGCTGTCCCTTAGCGCGGAGCTCGTCGGCAATCTGCTGGCTGTAGTATTTGCCGGTCTGCAGGATGAACTGCAGCTCGGGATGGGCGGCAATCATGTCGAGATGACGGAGCACACTCTCGTTGATGGTGCGAGCGCCAAGGCTGCCGCCGACGAGCAGCACCGTCTTCTTGTCGGCTGCCAGTCCGAAGGAGCGCAAGGCCTCCTCGCGGGTGATCTTCGAGTCGAGCAGCGACTGGCGGACGGGATTGCCCGTGAGCATGATCTTCTCCTTGGGGAAGAAGCGCTCCATGCCCTCATAGGCCACGCAGATCTTGGCGGCCTTGCCGGCCAGCTGCTTGTTGGCCAGACCGGCATAGCTGTTCTGCTCTTGCAGCAAGGTGGGGATGCCCATGGCGTTGGCTGCCCCGAGGGCTGCACTGCTGGCATAGCCGCCGACGCCGACTGCCACCTGGGGTCGGAACTCCTGCAGGATCTTCTTGGCCATGCGCTTGCTCTTGAGGTAGTCGAGGGCCACGCCGATGTTGCCGGGTTTCCACAGCGGGCGGAGGAATCCGCGGATGGGCAGGCCCTTGATCTCGTAGCCGGCCTGAGGCACGCGCTGCATCTCCATACGTCCGTTGGCGCCGACGAACAGGATCTTGGCGTCGGGCTCTATTTCGCGAATGGCGTTGGCAATGGATACGGCCGGGAAGATATGGCCGCCCGTGCCGCCGCCGCTGATGACGATTCTAAGATTACTCATATCGCTGATTTTGTTAAGGTTTTCTTTGCACTGCGGCTGACGCTGAGGATGGCCCCGATGTAGGCGCAGTTGACGATGGTCGACGTGCCGCCCTTCGAGACGAGCGGCAGGGGCTGGCCGGTGACGATGCCGAAGTCGGTGGCCACCATCATGTTGATGACGGCCTGGCAGACGAGCAGCAGGGCCAGGCCCATGATGAGGAAGGCCGGGAAGTTGTTCTCGCAGCGCCCGGCGATGCGGGCCACGCGGAAGAGCAGGATGACGTAGAGCAGGACGACGGCGATGGCGCCGATGAGTCCCATCTCCTCGATGATGATGGCGAAGATGAAGTCGCTGAAGGCCTGCGGCAGGTAGTCGCGCTCGACGGAGTTGCCGGGACCCTTGCCGATGATGTTCGACGAGGCGATGGCGAAGTTGGCGTGGGCCACCTGGTAGTTGCCCTTGATGTCGTAGTCCTCGGGGCTGACGCCCTTGGTGGTAGAGCGTTTAGTCAGTCGGTTCTTCCATGTCCAGAAGCGATGGGTGATCTTCTCGAAGGCGCTCTTGTCCTCGTTCTTGGACTGAACCACCAGCTCGACGCCCTCCTGCTGGGCAGCGTCGATCTCCTGGCCCTCCTTGTCGAGGCTGGCCATGGAGAACACGAGGGCCATGAACAGGCCGGCCAGCAGGACGAGCACACCGGTCAGCTTGCCCATCTGGATGGTCGGCACGCGGCCGATGAACATCATGATGTAGATCACGCCGAAGAGCAGCACGCCCGTCGAGAGGTTTTCGATGGCAATGAGCAAGACGGCCGGGACGGTGACGACGAGCACATACTTCATCGCCTTCGGGTCGGCTCCGCTGCCGTCGGGCCGCTGCATGGCACTCAATATCTGCGCCGTCGCCAGCACCATCGTGCCCTTGGCCAGCTCCGAAGGTTGGAAGGTGAAGCCTGGCAGCTGGATGACGCGGTTGGCACCGTTGATGCTCTGTCCCCAGATGAGCACGCCGAGCAGCGTGGCATAGGTGACGAAGAGCATCACGGGGGTGATGAGCTTGAAGTAGCGGCAGGGAATGTTGAGCGTGATGATGGCCACGACGACGCCCACCAGGATGGTGCCCGAGTGGTAGATGAGCGGCCGTAGGTAGTTCTGCGTCTTATAGGTCAGCGTGCTCGAGGCCGAAAAGACCTCGACGATGCTGATCAGGCAGAGGAACAGAAAGACTGCCCAGATGGCCTTGTCGCCTTTGAAGAGATTGGCTATTTTCATTGCGCGTCGCTCTGATATGGTTTAGAGATTTCTTACTAACGTCTTGAATTGTTCGCCGCGATCCTCCATGTTCTTGAAGAGGTCGAAGGAGGCGCAGCAGGGCGACAGCAGCACCGTGTCGCCGGGCTCGGCCAGCTCATAGCAGGCCTTGACGCAGTCGGCCATCGAGTGGGTGTCGCGGACGGGCAGGCCGAGGCTGTCGAAGTTGGCATGCAGCTTAGCGTTGTCGGCTCCCAGGTAGACCACGGCCCGGCACTTCTCGCGCATCAGCGGCTTGATGGGGTCGTAGTCGTTGCCCTTGTCCTTACCGCCGACAATGAGCACCACCGGCGTCTTCATCGAGTCGAGGGCATACCAGCAGGCGTCGACGTTCGTTGCCTTTGAGTCGTTGACATAGTGGACGCCCCGCACGGTGGCCACGCGCTCCAGCCGATGCTCCACGCCGGGGAAGTCGCTCAGGCTCTGGCGGATGACGTCGCTCTTGATGCCAGCCACGCGCGAAGCGATGCCGGCGGCCAGCGAGTTGTAGATGTTGTGACGGCCGGTCAGGCTGAGCGACTCCTGCTCCATGTTGAACGGCTCGGGCTTCTCAATGACATACTGTCCCTGCTCGATGTAGCCGATGGAGCCTCGCTCTTTCAGCTCAGAGAAGGGATACTGGACAGCCTTGATGTCATACTTCTCCAGTTCGCGCTTGATGATCGGATCGTCGTTCCAGTAGATGAAGGCGTCGTCGTGGGTCTGGTTCTGCAGGATGCGCATCTTGGCGTCGACGTAGTTCTGCATCTTGAAGTCGTAGCGGTCGAGATGGTCGGGCGTGATGTTGAGCAGCACGGCGATGTTGGCACGGAAGTCGTACATGTTGTCGAGCTGGAATGACGACAGCTCGATGATGTAGTACTCGTGCGGATCCTCAGCCACCTGCAGGGCCAGCGAGCGCCCGATGTTGCCAGCCAGGCCGGCGTCGTAGCCAGCGGCACGGAAGATGTGGTAGATGAGCGAGGTCGTCGTCGTCTTGCCGTTGGAGCCGGTGATGCAGACCATCTTCGACGTGGTGTAGCGTCCGGCGAACTCGATCTCGCTGATGATGGGTATGCCGGCCTTGATGGCCTTGCTGACCATGGGTGCCGTGTCGGGTATGCCGGGCGACTTGACGATCTCGTCGGCCGTGAGGATGAGGTCCTCCGTGTGTTGTCCCTCCTCCCAGAGGATATGGCGCTCATCGAGCATCTCCTTATAGCGAGGGGCAATCTTCGACATGTCGCTCACGAACACGTCGAAGCCCTCCTTCTTGGCCAGCACGGCTGCTCCGGCGCCACTCTCACCGGCGCCCAGTATGACTATTCTCTTCATCGTATCTTCAATGTTATAATGGTGATTGCTGCTAATATAATGGTGGTGATCCAGAAGCGGATCGTGATCTTCGACTCATGGAAGGGGCGGTGGGGCCAGCCCTTCAGGATGTAGCGCGACGTGGGGTCGAGCTGCGAGTCGAGGCGGCGGAAGTTGTCGTGGATGGGCGTGGCCCGGAAGACGCGCACGCGCTGTCCCTTGCGCTTCATCCACTTGAACCACTGCGTCTGGATGATGACGCTCAGGCTCTCGACGAAGAAGATGCCGCAGAGGATGGGCAGCAGCAGTTCCTTGTGGATGATGATGGCACAGACGCCGATGATGCCTCCGACGGCGAGCGACCCCGTGTCGCCCATGAAGATCTGGGCCGGATAGGCGTTATACCAGAGGAAGCCGATCATGGCCCCGACGAAGGCCGAGAGGAACACGACGAGCTCCTCGCTGTGGGGGATGTACATGATGTCGAAGTAGCTGGCATAGCCGATGTGGCTCGACACGTAGGCCAGTATGCCCAGCGCCACGCCGATGATGGCCGAGTTGCCGGCGGCCATGCCGTCCATGCCGTCGTTGAGGTTGGCGCCGTTCGAGACAGCCGTAACGACGAGGATGGTCATCAGCACGAAGAGCACCCATCCGGCAGCCACCTTATGGCGGCCCACGAACGACATGATCTCCGAGTAGCTCAGGTTGTGATGCTTGAAGAAGGGCACGGTGGTCTTCAGCGACTTGTGGGCCTCCTGCTCATGCTTCACGACGACCTCGGTCTGGTTGGGCTGCGAGGTGTAGGAGATGTTCTCACGCATCACCACGTCCGGACTGAGCCAAAGCGTCAGTCCGACGATGAAACCGATGGAAACCTGGCCCACGATCTTGTATTTTCCCTTCAGGCCCTCCTTGTTGCGGCGGAAGATCTTGATGTAGTCGTCGAGGAATCCCAGGAATCCGAGCCAGACGGTGGTGGCGATCATGAGCAACAGGTAGACATTGCGCATGCGCCCCAGCAACAGCACGGGCACCAGGATGGAGACGATGATGATGATGCCGCCCATGGTGGGCACGCCCTTCTTCTCGACGCCGAAGGGGTCGATGGAGGGGTCGCGCTCGGTCTCGAAGATCTTGCGGCGGCGCATCCACTTGATGAAGTATTCGCCGAACCATGCAGAGATGATGAGCGACAGGATGAGGGCCAGCAGCGCCCGGAACGAGATGTAGCTCCAGAGGTGTGCGCCCGGGATGTTGAATTGCTCTAAGAATCGGAAGAGATAATATAGCATTGTTTCCTTTTTTTCGTTATAACGTTATTCCGAGATTTCGTTACTCCGAGATTCCGGGATTCCGGGATTTCGTTATTTCGATGTCATTCATTGCGCGAAGATTTCGCGCACCACCTCGCGGTCGTCGAAGTGATGCTTCACGCCTTTGATCTCCTGATAGTCCTCATGGCCCTTGCCGGCAATGAGGATGACGTCGCCCTTCTGGGCCATCATGCAGGCGGTGCGGATGGCCTCGCGGCGGTCGACGATTGCGACGACCTTCTTCATCTGCTGCGCATTGAGACCGGCGAGCATGTCGTTGATGATGTCCTGCGGCTCCTCGAAGCGCGGGTTGTCGCTGGTGATGATGACGCGGTCGCTCTGGCGCACGGCCTCCTGGGCCATCAGGGGGCGCTTGCCCTTGTCGCGGTTGCCGCCTGCGCCGCAGACGGTGATGATCTTGCCCTCCTTGCCGTCGAGCACCTCATGGATAGCCTTGAGCACATTCTCGAGGGCGTCGGGCGTGTGGGCATAGTCGACGACGGCCGTGAATCCTTCAGGCGAATGGATGGGCTCCAGGCGTCCGGCCACGCTGTGCAAGGTGCTCATGACGACGAGCACGTCCTCAGGCTGCTGGCCCAGCATGACGGCGGCGCCATAGACGGCCAGCAGATTCGACACGTTGAACTTTCCGATGAACTGCACGCCCACCTCGCGACCGTCGATCTCGAGATACATGCCCTCGAAGTGGCACTCGACGATGCGGGCGCGGAAGTCGGCCATCTGGCGCACGGAGTAGGTCTTCACCTTGGCCCGTGTGTTCTGCACCATGAACAGGCCGTTCTTGTCGTCGGCGTTAGTGATGGCAAACGAGCCCTTGGGCAGCATGTCGAAGAAGGCCTTCTTGGCGTTGCGATAGTTCTCGACCGTCTTATGATAGTCCAGGTGGTCGCGGGTCAGGTTGGTGAAGATGCCGCCGGCAAAGCGGAGCCCGCCGATGCGCTGCTGGGCGATGGCGTGGCTGGAGCACTCCATGAACACATACTGGCAGCCGGCGTCGACCATGCGGCGCAGCAGGCGGTTGAGTTCGATGGGGTCAGGCGTGGTGTGCGAGGCGGGCACGGCCTCGTCCTCGATGTAGTTGCAGACGGTGGAGAGCAGTCCGCAGCGATAGCCCAGCCGGCGGAACATATTATATAATAAGGTGGCGATGGTGGTCTTGCCGTTGGTGCCGGTGACGCCGACCAGCTTCAGCTGCTCCGAGGGATAGCCCTGGAAGGCCGTAGCCACGGGGCCGACGGCAGCCTCCGTCGAGTCCACCTGCACGAAGGTGACGCCCTCCGTCCGCTCCTCGGGCAGCTCCTCGCACAGGACGGCGGCCGCCCCCTGCTCAATGGCTTTGCCGATATACTGATGGCCGTCGGTCTGCGTGCCCTTGATGGCCACGAAGAGATGGCCAGCGGCCACGCGTCGCGAGTCGATGTCGACGTCGTTGATGTCGACATCCGCCGGGCCCACGATGGTCTTCACCGCCACATTCTTGATGATTTCACTCAGTTTCATATTGTTTTGTTCTTTTATTCTCTTTTTTCAAGATTCGATATAACGATATTTCGTTATTACGATATTCCGATATTTCGATATTTCGATATTCCGAACTTCGGGATGATCACTCCAGCGCGAGATCGCAGGTGGCACCCTTCACGACCGGGCTGCCGGGCGCCATGCTCTGATGGCGCACGCGACCCGTGCCCGACAGATGAGCCCGCAGACCATGACGCTCAAGCGTGTAGACGGCGTCGCGCGCACCCATGCCGACGAGGTTGGGCACGCCCTTCTCTGGCTGCTCGGCTTGCAAGAGCGTCGCCTCGCTGCCCTTGACGCCCAACTCACGGAGCACGTAGTCAGTGGCGCGGCGGTTGCCCTGCTTCACGTCGGGGGTGAACGAGGAGAGCGAGTCGCGGGCATCCTCGACGCTGAGCTTCAGGTTCTTGGCCATGACGCCCTCCGAGATGTGATGGAAGACGGCACCGGCCATGCCGCCGCCCGAGGCGGGCAGTCCGGGCTTCTTCAGGCAGACGATGCACGAATAGCGGGGCGCATCGCTGGGGAAATAGCCGCAGAACGACAGCCAGTACCACATCTGCCCCGAGCGATAGCCGGCGCCGCCCTGCGACACCTGGGCCGTGCCCGTCTTGCCGCTGACCTGGAACGAATGGCTGCCGGCCTTGCGCCCCAGTCCCTGGCTGACGACGTGGCGCAGGATGGTCTGCATCGTCGCGATCGACGAGGGCTTGGCTATCTGCTCCTTGATGACCTCGGGCTGCGTCTCGAGGATCACCTCGCCGTCCTTCTCGATGCGCTTGACGAATCGGGGGCGCATCATGCGGCCGTTGTTGGCGATGGCGTTATAGAACGTCACGGTGTTGATGGGCGCGATCTGCGTCTCATAACCAATTGACATCCAGGGCAGCGTCGTCTTGCTCCAGTAGAGCGCCTTGTTGGTCGTCTTCGTATCCGGCATGCGGATCTTCGGGGGCAGATAGCCCTTGATGGCCAGCCCCAGGTCCTGGCCGATGCCGACGCGATAGAGTCCGTTGACATAGCGCGTGGGGTCCTTGCCGTAGAAGTTGTCGATGACATAGCTGACGCCGATGTTCGAGCTGACCTCCAGTGCGCGGGCGACGTTGATGTCGCCGTAGCCGCCGCGGTGCCAGTTGTGGTCCTTCATGTTGGCGCCATGCATGCGCATGATGCCGCTTCCGGTGTGGATGACGTAGTTCGTGTCGACCACGCCGTCGTCCAGTGCGACGAGCATCGAGGCCGTCTTGAACACCGAGCCGGGCTCGCAGCGGTAGCTGATGGCGTCGTTGTAGATCTCGCGATAGATGCCGTCCTCGCCCTTGCGCATGTTGACGATGGCCTTGACGTCGCCCGTCTGCACCTCCATCAGGATGGCCACGCCCATCGAGGCGTTGTCCTTGTGGAGCTCCTCGAGCAGGGCCTGCTCGGCCAGGTCCTGCATGCCCACGTCGATGGTGGTGATGACGTCGGCACCGTCGACGGGCGGTGCGAGGGTGATGTTGACAAACTTGTTGAGCACTTTCTGCTTGCGCTCCAGTCCGTGGTGGCCGCGCAGGATCGAGTCGTAGCTCAGCTCGATGCCGAAGCGGGCCGTGTCCTTGCCGCCCTCGAAGGAGCGGATGTCGCCGATGGTGCGCTCGGCCAGCGTGCCGAAGGGGCGTCGGCGGGCCTCGAACTTCTCCCAGTGGAAGCCGCCCTTGTTCGGCGGCAGGTTGAAGTAGGGCAGCTGGCGCACCTCGCAGAACGTGTTGTAGCTGATCTTACGGCGCCAGACGGGCCAGTGGCGGGCGCCGACGGTGCCGTTCTGCAGCCGTTTCTGCTTGCCCTCGACGAGGCGCTGGCGGAACTCAGCGGCCGACTTGTCGGGGAATATCTCGTGAAGTCCGCGGCAGAGGCTGTCGAGGTCGGCCGCCCAGATGCTGTCGCGCTGGCGCACCCATGCCGTGTCCTCGCCTCCGCCGGCCTGATAGTCCATGAAGATCTTGTATTCGGGAATGCTGCTGGCCAGCAGCTGACCGTCGCAGCTGAAGATGTTGCCGCGGTTGGGGCGCACGCTGTCGCTGTCGCTCTTCAGACGGTCGGCCACCTGCGTCCAGTATTCCTTCTTGGCGGTCATTGTATAGCCTGCCTTGCCGATGACTGCCAGTCCCAGCAGGGTCAGCACCACGACGATCACCATGTAGCGCTTCATCACCTTTGTCTTCTCGAACTTACTCACTTCTGTCTGTATTATGATGTTTAATCTTAATGCTTCAAGGCCGATGTCCTTCAACCTTCCACCTTCATCCTCGGCAAAGCCGACCCATCAACCTTCATCCTTCCTCCTTCAACCCTCTATTCTTCCACCTCAATCTTATAGGGCGGCTGGTCGCTGATGCGCAGCAGACTGTCGCGGTTGGCCCGGAGCACCTGCAGCACATGGCTCTGGCGGCAGAGCTCCGTCAGGTTGCTGGAGCTCGACATGGCCTTATATTTGGAGTCGGTCAGTTCCTTCTCCAGGCGGTCGATCTCGATCATGTCCTGCTGACACTGATAGCGGAATCCGACGTAGACGGTCGTAATCATGACGATGAGCACGATGAGCCAGATATGGTTGCGCACGAGCAGCAACAGATAGTCGCCGCCCACGATCTGCTTCAGCGTCAGCGACCCGATGGGAGCGTCGTCGCTCTCGCGGGCCTGCTGCCGCATCTGCTCCAGGGCGGTGGGCTGCCCCTCCTCTTTCTCCTCCTGGGGGGTGGCGTCGGGCTGGGCTGCCGGCTCAGCGGCCTGCGGGTCTATGGTCTTCTCGTCTTCCTTCATAATCGGTTATGGTCTGCGATGAAAATCTTCTTCCTATTCTGTCTTCTCGGCTATTCTCAGCTTGGCGCTGCGGCTGCGCGGATTCTGCTCGAGCTCCTCGGCCGACGGCGTGATCACCCTATTATATATAAGGTGGAGGGGCGACTGGATGCGGCCGTAGAAGTCCTGCTCCACCCTGCCCTCGGCGTTGCCCGAGCGCATGACGTTCTTAACGATGCGATCCTCGAGCGAGTGGTAGGTGATGACGCTCAGGCGGCCGCCCGGGCGCAGCAGACGGCAGGCGCCGAGCAGCATCTCGCGCAGGGCCGCCATCTCGTGGTTCACCTCGATGCGCAAGGCCTGGAAGAGCTTGGTCACTTCCTTCTTCTCGCGTTCGCGGGCAAAGATCTGCTCCGTGGCCCGCAGCAGCTGTCCGATGGTCAGGATGGGCGCCTGCTGGCGGGCCTTCACCAGTGCGGCGGCAATGCGGCGGGCCTGCTTCAGCTCGCCGTAGAGATAGAACACGTCGGCCAGCTGCTCCTCCGTGTAGCCATTGACCACGTCGGCGGCCGTCATGCCGGCCCGCTTGTTCATGCGCATGTCGAGCGCAGCCTCGTCGAAGCGGAACGAGAAGCCCCGCTCGGGGTCGTCGAAGTGGTGCGACGAGACGCCCAGGTCGGCCAGCAGACCGTCGATCTGCTCCACGCCGTAGTAGCGCATCCACTGCTTCAGGTAGCGGAAGTTGCTGCGCACGAACGTGAAGCGCTGGTCGCCGACGATGTTCTTCTCGGCATCCTCGTCCTGATCGAAGCCGAACAGCCGGCCCCCGGGGCCCAGCCGCCGCAGGATCTCGCGCGAGTGGCCGCCGCCGCCGAAGGTCACGTCTACGTAAATGCCGTCGGGCTGGATGTCCAGCCCGCCAACACTCTCGTTCAGTAGAACAGATACGTGATATGTTTCTGCCGTCTTAATCATTTCCTATTCATGTGTTGGCTGTCATGATGGCTTTCAGCTTCGCCGCGAAGTCCTCCTGGCTGAGGAACGGCTCCGCGGTCTTCTCCTGGGCCCATATCTCGATGACGTCGTTCATGCCGATGAAGCGCACCGACTGCTCGATGTCGGCCATCTGGAGATAGCGCTTCTGGATCAGGAAACGCCCGTTGCCGTCGAGCGTCAGCACCTCGGCCTCCGACACGTACTGCCGCACCACCTGCTGCCCGACGTCGTCCCACTCGTTCACCTTGGCAAGCAGAGCGTCCATCTTGCGGTTCCAGGCGCTCTCGGGATAGAGCACGAGGCAGCGCTGATGCACATCCTTGCGCATCACGAGCGTCTCCTCGCCGGCCGTCTGCAGCACTTTGCGGAAGGCGGCGGGCAGGAAGACGCGACCTTTGGCGTCGACCTTTGCTTCGATGTTTCCCAAGAAACGCATTTGAGTTCTCTTTTTTTAATTTGTGGGATTTGGTTGCAAAAGTAATAAAATTCCCCCACAATCCTCCACTTTTCCCCACATTTTTTCACTCCGCCCCCCATTTTTTTTGATTTTCGAACAAAGCAAGGCTCGTTTTTACACAAAATGTTAGTTTTGTGCAGTCATCTTTTGTCAACTCGGACGGTCGAAGGCCGCTCCGGTGATGCATCTGCGGGGTGATGACCGAGGGCAGATTTCCGCCAGCGTTGCACAGCAGAGGCGGAATGTGCAAAAATCAGTCATTTTAGCGCTTGGTTTGTAAAATAAATTCGCAGTTTATCATTGAATAATCGCAAACGATTGATTATCAAGTATATAGAAATTACAGCAAAAAGAAGCGGTGCTTTTCGATGAGAGAAGGGCAGCTTTTCGAGTCAAGAAGCGGTCCTTTTCGGGTCGAAAAGCGGCACTTCTCATGGACAGATTCGTAATATGTAAAATAAATTCGCAATCATCAGGCGGATTTTAATCCCCTGCTCGACTTGGGGCCGGAGCGGCCGGGCTGGAATCGCCCGAAAACGTTAGTTTCAGTCCCTAAAAACTACGATAGTATAAGAAAATGGCGTCTGGAAACGTCAAAATAATATAAAAAAGAAGACTTTCGTGGAAAAATTTGCTAAAACTAAAAGATTTATAGTAACTTTGCATCTTGTAACGCCAAAAACAAACAATGGAAGCAATTACGGAAAAGACTGTCGACATCGAAAAGGTGTTGCGCTCGAAGATGGGCCCGAAGGCACGATGGGTGCCGGGCTTCGCCGTCAACTGGCTCAAGCGCATCGCCCACGAAGACCAGGTGAACGATTTCCTCTGGCAGGCACGCGACCTCACGGGAACGCCCTGGCTCTTGGCGTGTCTCGACTTCCTGAAGGTGAAGATTGAGATCAGCGGCGCCGAGAACCTGCCACCGAAGGACGACGGACGGCTCTACACCTTCGTTTCCAACCACCCTCTGGGCGGCATCGACGGCGTGGCCCTCGGATCGGTGCTCGGACAGCAGTACGACGACCGCTTCCGCTATCTGGTCAACGACCTGTTGATGAACCTGCCCGGACTGGCTCCGCTCTGCATCCCCATCAACAAGACGGGCAAGCAGAGCCGCTCGTTCCCCGCCATCGTCGAGGCCGGATTCCAGGGCGACACCCACATCCTGATGTTCCCCGCGGGCCTGTGCTCGCGCCGACGCGACGGCGTCATTCGCGACCTCACGTGGAAAAAGACCTTCGTCAGCAAGAGCGTCGAGACCCACCGCGACGTCGTGCCCATCCACTTCGACGGCCACAACAGCAACTTCTTCTACCATCTGTCGAACTTCAGCGACAAGTATATCAAGAAGGTCAACGTGGCCATGCTCTTCCTGGCCGACGAGATGTTCAAGAACACTGGCCAGACCTTCCACATCACCATCGGACGCCCCATACCCTGGCAGACCTTCGACAAGTCGAAGACACCGGCAGAATGGGCCGAAGTCGTCAAAGAACAAGTCTACAAACTGAAATAAATGGAACAGCCTATCATCCAGCCCATTGCGAAAGAAAAGCTGAAAGCCGAACTGACGTCCGACCGACAGCTCCGCATGACCAACAAGAGTAACAACGAGATCTACATCGTGACAGCCCACAATGCCCCCAACGTGATGCTGGAGATAGGACGACTGCGCGAGATTGCCTTCCGTGAGGCTGGCGGAGGGACGGGCAAGGAGACCGACATCGACGAGTTCGACACCTGCGACAACTGCTACAAGCAGCTCATCGTATGGAATCCCGAGGCCGAGGAGATCATCGGCGGCTACCGCTACCTGGAGGGCACAAAATGGGACATCGGACCCGACGGACAGCCCGTCCTGGCCACCAGCCACATGTTCCATTTCAGCGAGCGATTCCTCCGCGACTACATGCCTTACACCGTCGAGCTCGGCCGATCCTTTGTCTCGCTGCCCTACCAGTCGAGCCGCATGGGGGCCAAGAGCCTCTTCGCTCTCGACAACCTATGGGACGGACTTGGCGCACTGACCGTCGTCATGCCCGACGTGAAGTATTACTTCGGCAAGATGACCATGTATCCCTCCTACATCCGCAAGGGACGCGACATGATCCTCTACTTCCTCAACAAGTATTTTGCTGACAAGGACGGGCTCGTCATTCCGATGAAACCGCTGAAAATTGAAGCTACAACCGAGGAAATGGAGGCCATCTTCACCGGCGGAAACTTCAAGGACGACTATCGCATCCTCAACCGCGAGGTGCGCGCACTGGGCTACAACATCCCGCCGCTGGTCAACGCCTACATGAGTCTGTCGCCCACCATGCGACTCTTCGGCACGGCCATCAACTACGGCTTCGGCGACGTCGAGGAGACGGGCATCCTCATCGCCGTCGACGAGATCCTCGAGGAGAAGCGCCAGCGACACATCGACTCCTTCATCCACGAGCATCCCGAGGCCCTCAAGATCACCAGCGGAGCCGGCAAGGTCATCTATCGCACCAACTATTGAGGGGCGAGGCTGAACGACACATTAAGGGGCAATAGCATCGACATGCTACTGCCCCTTATTTACTTATTTCGAACGCGTCAGGGTGAACTTGGTCTTCTTGTCCATCTTGCCATACAGATATTTGCCGTCGGCACTGACGGTCATCATGTCCTTATCGGCACTTCCGTCGTCAATAAAAATCTGGTTGCCCTTGACGACGTAGGTGCCCTTCTACGACTTGGGAGCAAGGGCCAGGGCGGCCTTGATGGCCTTGCGTTTCAGCCATGACACGCCGGCAGCCTTCAGGATGGCGTCATCGACCGACATGTCCATCTTCACCATCAGATGAGTGGCATCGGTGAACTCTACCGTCACGGCAGTCTTCATCGCATTGTCCATCATCGCGTTGGCCTGTGCAAGTGCCTCGTTCACGGACTTGTCGATATCGGCCAGCTCCTGGACATTGGGCTTACGGCCCTTCTCCTTCTCAAACTTTTCAATGGCCTTCTTCTTGGCCTCGGACAAGCTTTCATCCATCTTTTTGTCAAAGTCCTTCACCTCCTGTCTGAGCATGTCCTTCATAATGTTCGGATTGTGATAGACACGGCCCGTCAGAGTGCTTTGCGCCAGACAGTTCATAGTCAGCAGCAGGACTTCGACGAGTAGTTTCATTCTCTTTTTCATTTTCAATACCTTAGATTATGCTCATCAAAGATACGAAGAATCTGCCAATACGCCAAATAACTAGGATAAAAAACGTCGGAAATCAAGACATTATGCGAACTTTTTCGTAACTTTGCAGCGCACAAGTAGGAGGCGACGTGTCTCACGTCGCAATCCAGAAGATTGATGCGACGTGAGACACGTCGCCTCCTACTACAAAGCGGCGTAATAACTATTAGTTATATAGAAGTCGTATGACAAGACTTGACCTGACTATCCTCTTTCTCCTTCTGGGACTCACGGCGCATGCCCAGACGATGCCCTCGCTCGACAGCCGCCACCTCCTGCTCGACGGATCGCTCACGGACAGTGAGGCGGCCGCCAGACCCCACGTGTTCAACTCGCTGCAGGAGGCCATCGCGGCCATCGGCGACACGGCCACCATCTACGTGCGGCCCTGGGTCTACTGGGCCGACGATCCTGACGTGCCGGAGGTGGCTGTCGGGAAAGACGGGCGCGAGCCGTTCGGGATGGTCATAAGTGCAAAAAAGCTCGATTTCATCGGACTTTGCGAGGACGCCCGCGACGTCGTCTTCGCCTCGAAGCGCGGACAGACGCAGGGGGCCATCGGCAACTTCACCATGTTCGACTTCCACGTCGACGAGCTCCACGTGGAGAACCTGACGATGGGCAACTATTGCAACGTCGACCTTGACTATCGGCTACGTCCGGAGCTGTCGGTCAAGCGCCGCAGCGACGCCATCACGCAGGCCCACGTCGGCTATGTCCACGGCAGGCGACTGACGGCCCGCAACGTGCGCTTCGTCAGCCGGCTCAACCTGAACCCACTCAACGGTGCCCGCGAAAGTCTCTACGAACGGTGTCACTTTGAGTGCACCGACGACGCCCTGAACGGTGGCAACGCGGTCTATCGCCACTGCGACTTCGACCTCTACGGCGCCAAGCCGCTGTGGAGCACCTTCGGCAGCGGACCGCGCTTCGAGGACTGCGACTTCTACGTCCGCAGCGCCAATCGCGAGACCTTCTTCTGCAAGCAGGGGGGACCGGTCACGGTGGTCAACTGCCGTTACCATGCCCCGCAGGACAGCTACGTCGGATGGACGGCCTATCCACAGCGGTGGCTGCGCTGCTATCAGAGCGGTTTTACGCTCAACGGCGAACCCTACGTCATCGGCAACCGACAGCCCGAGAACACGATTTTGCTCGATTCCATCGGCGACAGGACGCCCTATCTGGGTCTGTCGAAGCACGAAGTGGAGGTGACGTCGCCCTCGGTGTTCACCCTGACGAGCAGCGAGCCGGCCGAATGGGTCGTTGAGAAAGGTTTCGAGGACCGCGCCCTGCTGTCGCCGCAGGCTGACGGAGAAGCTGATGTATGGCTGAACAACGACACCGATGAAACCGCTGATTTTTGCGTCTTGGCTA
The DNA here is from genome assembly GCA_902779455.1 of uncultured Prevotellaceae bacterium. Classification (GTDB taxonomy): domain Bacteria; phylum Bacteroidota; class Bacteroidia; order Bacteroidales; family Bacteroidaceae; genus Prevotella. Next base: position 116,008 of record CACZBS010000005.1, on the reverse strand, counting down.
AAACAGAAGACGGACGCGAGGCGGCCTGCCACGTCCGCCTGCACCCCACCCCGCTGCTGCCGCCCCGATTCCTTCGCCAGCCAAGCATCATCGTCGAGGGCGACACGGCCCGGCTCGACTATGAGCTGTCGTTGCGCGAGGGACTGCGGGACGAGTCGGTCGTCAACTGGCTGCGCGACGGCATCGTCGTCAGCACCTCTCATGACGCCCCGCAACTGACCTACCGACTGAGCGAGGCCGACGAGGGGTGTCGGCTGACAGCAACAATCATGCCGAAAACGCAGCGCAGCGCGATTGGCGCCGACACCACTCCGATGGAATCGTCGATTTCTGTGGAAAGAAGTAAATTATTAGTTAATTATTTAACAGACTTCCACGACTTCCCCTGCCAGTGGCAACCCCTCGTCAAGGAGGGCTACTGGACCGTCGACGGTTATAAACCGGAGGACACCAAGGCTTATGCATGGACATTCGACCCGAAGCGCGACATGTGGGCCTACGCCGAGGGATTCAACGGGGCCGTCGGCAAGGGCTTGGTGCAGGCTCAGCGTGGCGCCCGGCTGATGTACACGCCCGTCCGTCGCTCCTACGGCGACATGTCGCTGCAGCTCGACGTCGACCCGACCAAGACGGCCGGACAGGGCTTCGGCTCCGCTACAGGTCAATACATGGACGTCTGCCTGAAGTTCGACACGCGCTCGCTCTCGGGCTACGGCCTGCGCATCATCCGCACGACGAAGCATGCCAAGGCCGTCGACTTCCTGCTCGTGGAATACAATAATGGCGAGGTGCGACCGCTGACCGAACCCATCTCCGCCACCTGCTACCGCACGGGCTGCACCATCCTTCTCCATTACAGCAAGGGCCGCCTGACGGCCGACGTCACGACCGCGACGCCCCGCCCCGCCGGCAGCCCGCTGCCCCACGAGGTGCACCTGTCGGCCAAGGTCAGGAAGAACCGCTTCGGCGGCATTCACATCCAGCACACGGGCAGTTGCGGCGAGAGCACCACGATGCTCCACCGTCTGAAGGCTGAATGGTAAAACGAAATCACACTTAGACGATCGGCAGCGAGATGCCGCATATCTTCTGATAGACATCGAGGGCATAGACGTCGGTCATGCCGCTGATGTAGTCGACGACGGCCATGAGGCGCGTCTCGAGGTCGGGGCTGTCGATGTCGTACTGCGAGGAGACGCGACCGATGAGCTGCTGCGAGTAGTAGCGGTCAGGATGCTCGGCAGCCTCGACCATGAGCTCCATGAGGGTGGCCATGATGCGATAACCGGACAGCTCGACGTCGAGGACAGGGCGGCTCTTATAGATGCGCTGACGCGACAGCTCGGCACAGCGCTGATAGGCCTGACAGGGCACGGGACTGATATGATCGATGAGCGAGCCGCTGAAGGCGCCTGCAAGAATCTCTTCCTCGTGGCTGACAAAGACGTCGACACACTCATGCTCGAGTTTGTTGATGACGCAGGCCCGCAGGTACTGGATCTTCTCGTTGGGGTCGCTCACCTCTTCGTCTGAGATACGGTCGAGGATGCGATTCTGGTCGGTTTCATCGAAGAAGTCGAGCATCAGTCGGCGCGTCTCGTCGAACGTAAGGATCTTCAGTTTGTAGGCATCTTCGAGGTCCATGATCTCATAGCAGATGTCGTCGGCCGCCTCGACGAGGTAGACCAGCGGATAGCGGGCCCATCGGTCGGGAGCCGTCTGAGGGATGCCAAGCTTGTCGACGAGTGCCTCATAGGCGGGTCGCTCGGAAGCAAAGAACCCGAACTTGTTCTTCTTGCCGCATTGCGTGGAAGGGAAGGGATACTTCACAATCGAGGCCAGCGTCGAGTAGGTCATCGCGAAGCCACCCTGCCGACGGCCCTTGAAACTATGCGTGAGCAGTCGGAAGGCATTGGCATTGCCGTCGAAGTGGGTGATGTCGGCCCAGAAGTCTGGAGTGACCATATCCTGCAGATGGCGGCCCTTGCCCTCGGTGAAGAAGGTCTGGATGGCCTTCTCGCCGGAGTGGCCGAAGGGCGGATTGCCCATGTCGTGAGCCAGACAGGCCGTGGCCACGATCTGCCCCATCTCAGAGGCGAGCGTATCGATGAAACCGCCGTTTTTTGAAGACAGGATGCGAAAAACGTCGTTGCCGAGCGACATGCCTACGGAGGCCACCTCGAGGGAATGTGTCAGTCGGTTGTGGACAAAGACGCTACCCGGCAGGGGGAACACCTGTGTCTTGTTCTGCAGCCGGCGGAACGGGGCCGAGAAGATGAGCCGGTCGTAGTCGCGCTTGAACTCCGTACGATCGTCATGGCGCTCGGGGTGGCGGTGCTCCTGTCCGAGCCGGCAATTGGAGATGAGTTGTTTCCAGTTCATAGAGTTTTTATTATTGCGACGGAATCGCAACACACACTTTATTGTTGCGACGGAATCGCAACACACACTGTTAACTATTGCGGAGCTGCGTCGGCGTCATGCCGAAATGCTCCTTAACATACTTACCAAAGAAAGACGGGTTGGGGAATCCCAGCCGCACACAGATCTGCTTGATGCTCAGGTCGGTATGCTTCAGGTAATAGCGGATGTCGGCCAGCACCTGCTGCGTGATCCACTCGTTGGCCGTCTTGCCCGACTGCTTCTTGCAGACCGCCGAGAGATACTTGGGCGTGATGCAGAGCTCTGCCGCAAACGACTCGACGCTGCGATGCTTCACCGGTGCCTTCTCCAGGAGGAAAAGGAAGCGCTGGAAAAGGTTGCCGGCCTGACGCATCTGGGGCTGGTCGGGGCGGTCGGCCAGCATCTGCTTCATCCGCCCGCACAGGGCGACGAAGGCGGCGCGAAGCAACGACTGGATGACCTCCGTGTGGAAGGGCACCTGCACGTCGTCGTTGATGCACACCCGCAGGAGGTCATAGAAATGGCTGAAGTAGACGGCATCGTGGTCGCTCATCGTCACGATGTGCTTGCGGTGGACGTACATCACTTCATTCCAGATGCTGATCTTCTCGCGCAGGAAGGTCTGCAGGATGTGCGAGGTGAAGAACATGGCCTTAAACTCGAAGTCGGTGCTCATCATGAAATCCGAGAAGGTGACATTGGGCGGACAGATGAACACATTGCCCCTCTCCATGACACAGATCTGCCCGTTGACCGTCCCCTGCGCCTTGCCAGCCATGCAGATGACCAGCAAGTTCATCTTCAGATGGGCAAGCGTAGGCTCCACGAGCGTCTTGACATTGTCGATAATGACAATATCATCGTCGGAATAGCCGACCGACACGTCTTGGCTCTCGGCCAGCTGTCTGAGGGTGATATCTTCAGCTTTCATTGTCTAAAATTATCGTTTTTATGCTGCAAAGGTGATAATAATTTGCGAGATAACAATGGTTAAATAGAATATTTTTATGTCCTTTTTGATAATATGCAGCCTTTTTGATAACTATTTGCGCTAAAAAGAACACTGCGATTAGAGAAAAAATTACCACCTTTGCAACCGATTTTGCTCAAACACGAGATATGAATACAAAAAACATCATCACGCTACTGGCCGTTTTGGCCATCGCCAGCTGTGGCAGGAAGGAAGAATCGAGGGTGAAGGTCCCCATCAGAGTGAAAACCGAAGTTGCTGCTCACGAGCATGGCAACAGCGATGCGCGGACATTCGTCGGCACCGTGGAGGAACGCGAGGCCACAGCCGTCAGTTTCACGGGCATGGGCGTGGTGCGGCGCGTGCTGGTGAGCGAGGGCCAGCGTGTGGGCCGCGGCCAGCTGCTGGCCGAGATGGACGACACGCAAGCCCGCAACCTGTTGGCCGGTGCCGAGGCACAGGTGGCGCAAGCTGAGGACGCCCTGGCGCGTTATAGCCAGTTGCACGAGGCCGGCTCGATGACCGAGGCACAGTGGGTGGAGGTGCAGAGCAAGGTGGCTCAGGCGTGCTCGTCGCTGGAGGTGGCCCGTAAGAACGTGGCCGACTGCAGGCTGACGGCGCCCGTGAGCGGCATCATCGGCCGCAAGCTGGTTGGCGCTGGCGAGACGGCCCTGCCCTCGCAGGCCGTGGTGACGATTCTCGATATCTCGCAGGTGAAGGTGCGGGTGGCTGTTCCGGAGGCAGAGATCAGCCATATTGACGCCGGCACCCCTACATATATTAAGGTGGAAGCCGTCGGGCGGACCTTCGAGGGCGGACGGATCGAGAAGGGCATCGTGGCCGACGCCATGACCCATACCTACGACGTGCGCATCGCTGTCGACAACCGCGAGCGGAGGCTGCTGCCGGGGATGGTGGCAGCTGTCAGGTTTGTTGCGGCAATGCCGCAACACACGGGGACGGGAGAGGACAGCGAGGCCGGACGGGACGGCAGGACGGGACAGGAGGCGATGACGCTGCCCGTCACGGCGGTGCAGCAGCGGGCTGCGGGCCAGCTGTTCGTATGGACCGTCGCGGCCGACAGCACCGCCCACCGCACGCCCGTCAGCATCGGCCCCACCAGCGGCAACCGCGTGAGCATCACTGAGGGACTGAAGGGCGGCGAGCGCATCGTCACCGAGGGTTATCAGAAGCTCAGCGAGGGCACCCGCGTCATATTCTAAAAGCAGAGCCGACGTTCACATTCTAATTCAAAGACGACTATGGAAGAGAGAATGAAGTGGCTGCGCTGGCCGCTCGACCACTACCCCATCACGCTGCTGCTCACCGTGCTGCTGTTCCTGATGGGCATCTATGGCATGTACGTCATGCCCAAGGACGAATTCCCCGCCTTCACCATCCGCCAGGGCGTGGTAGTGGCCGTCTATCCCGGAGCCACGACAGAGGAAGTGGAGCAACAGGTGGCCCGCCCGCTGGAGCGCTATCTGTTCACCTATAAGGAAGTGAACCGCGAGAAGACCACGACGACGGCCCAGAACGGCATGTGCATGGTCATGGTCCGCCTGAACGACGACGTCAACAACAAGGACGAGGTGTGGAGCAAGATGAAGCACGGCCTCGCCCTCTTCAAGCAGCAACTGCCGCAGGGCGTGCTGGCCCTCGTGGCCAACGACGACTTCGGCAACACCAGCGCCCTGCTCATCGCCATCGAGAGTCCGGAGCGCAGCTATCGCGAGCTGCAGCACTACACCGACCGCCTAAGCGACCGTCTGCGCCGCGTGCCGTCGGTGGCCAACGTGCGCATCTACGGCGAGCAGAAGGAGCAGCTGAGCCTCTACGTCGACCGCCAGCGGCTGGAGGCCTATGGTATCGGCCAGCAGATGCTCTTCTCCAAGTTGCAGCAACAGAGTCTGACCACCATGAGCGGCAGCATCAGCAACGCCGCCCAGCAGACGCCCATCCACCTGTCGCCGACGGAGAACACGGAGGCCGAGGTGGCGTCGATGATCCTCTACAGCGACGCAGCGACGGGCAAGGTGGTCCGCGTGGGCGACGTGGCCCGAGTGGTGCGCGAATACGACCGCGAGGCCAGCTATATCGAGCAGGACGGTCACCCCTGCGTGCTTTTGTCCCTCGAGATGACTGCCGGCAACAACATCGTGCAGTACGGCCGCGACGTCGACCGCGTGCTCGACGACTTCCGCGCGACGGAGCTGCCCGCCGACGTCACCATCACGCGCATTGCCGACCAGCCCAAGGTGGTCAGCCTGAGCGTCAGCGACTTTCTGCGCGACCTGCTCATCTCGATGGCCATCATCATCCTGGTCATGATGGTGCTGTTCCCCCTGCGGTCGGCCATCGTGGCTGCCATCACCATCCCCCTGAGCACCTTCATCTCCGTCGCCATCATGTATCTGCTGGGCATCGAGCTCAACATCGTCACGCTGGCCGCCCTCATCGTGGTGCTGGGCATGGTGGTCGACAACTCCATCGTCGTCATCGACGGCTATCTGGAATACATCGGCAAGGGCTACGAGCCGCGCCAGGCCGCCATCCGCTCGTCCGTGCAATACTTCATGCCGATGATGCTGGCGACGCTCTGCATCTGCGTCATCTTCTATCCCTTGCTGCTGACGATGAAGGGCGCCTTCAACGACGCCCTGCGCGACTTCCCCGTGACGATCACGGTCAACCTGATGGTGTCGCTCCTGCTGGCCGTCACCGTCATCCCGTTCCTCGAGGTGCTCATCATCAAGCCCGGAAAGGTGACGTCTACGGGCAATGCCATCACGCGATGGGTGCAGACGACCTATAACAAGGTGCTCGACTGGACCTTCGCCCACCCCTGGCTCACCATCTGGGGCGGCCTCGGCGTGGTGCTGCTGTCGATGCTCATCGTGCCGACGCTGAAGATCAGGCTCTTCCCCTATGCCGACCGCGACCAGCTGGCCGTCGAGATCTTCATGCCCGAGGGCAAGGGACTCAACGACACGCGCGCCGTGGCCGACTCGCTCCGGCGCGTCATGCAGCAGGACGAGCGCGTCAGGTGCATCACGTCGTTCATCGGCTGTTCGTCGCCGCGCTTCATGACCTGCTACGCTCCCCAGATGGCCGGCAAGAACTACGCACAGTTCATCGTCAACACCACGTCGCAGCAGGCCACCCTCGACCTGCTGGCCAACCTGCAGCCGCGGTGGAGCGAGGCCTTCCCCGAGGCCTACGTGCGCTTCAAGCGGCTCGACTATCTCGAGGTGCCCGAACTGGAATACCGCTTCTACGGCGACGACCTCGACTCGCTCCACGCCGTGGCTGAGCAGCTGATGGAGCGGATGCGCGAGATGCCCGAACTGGAGTGGGTCCACACCGACTTCCTGCAGCCCTATCCCATCGTCGACGTCGCGCTCGACCCCGTCGCCTCGGCTCAGATGGGCATCAGCCGCGCCACGGCCGCCATGGCCCTGAGCGCCACCACGGGCGACCTGCGCGTGGGCCAGCTGTGGGAGGGCGACTACGAGGTGCCCATCGTCGTGCGCGATGCCAGCCGGCTGACGTTCTCGGACATCGAGAACATCGGCGTGGCGACGCCCCTGACCATGGCCGCCGCCCAGTTCTCAACTCTGAGTTCTCAGTTCTCAGTTCCCAACACGACCGTGCCGCTGCGCCAGGTGGCACGGGTGACGCCGCAGTGGAGCGAGGGGCGCATCATGCACCGCGGCGGCGAGCGCTGTCTGACCGTGACGGCCCAGTTTGCGCAGGGGGTCTATGCCGCCCCCGTGGAGCGCCGCATCGCCGACATCATGCTGCATGAGCTCACGCTGCCCGAGGGCGTCCGCGCCGAGGTGGGCGGCGAGACGGAATACAACGCCGAGGCCCTGCCGCAGATCTTCGGCGGCGTGGCCATCGCGATGGTCATCATTTTCTTCTTCCTGCTGTTCAATTTCAAGCGCTTCGGCATCAGCACCCTCTGCATCGCCGCCCTCGGGCTGATGCTGCCCGGCGGCCTCATCGGCCTGGCTCTGATGAACCGCATGCTGGGCCTGACGTCGATCATGGGCGTCATCACGCTCATGGGTATGATCATGCGCAACGAGATCCTCATCTTCGAGCATGCCGATGGGATTATAAGGGAAAAAGGAAAAGTGAAAAGTGAAAAATTTGCTACCGCCGCGGATGATGGTGAAAAATTGGCTGCCGCCGAGGATGAAGACCTGATCGTGAAGCAGGCGGCCTACGAGGCCGGGCGGCGCCGCATGGTGCCCATCTTCCTGACCACGGCGACGACAGCCGTCGGCGTGGTGCCGATGATCATTGCCGGCTCGTCGTTCTGGATGCCCGTCGGCGTCACCATCTTCGCCGGAGGCATCGGCTCGCTCATCATGGTGGTGACAATGCTGCCCGTCATCTATTGGAAAATCAGCAAACTAAGGAAACAATGAAGAAGATCATAGCAACCCTCGTCTGTCTGGTATGCTGCGATGTCATCGCAGCCCAGCAGGTGCTCACCCTCCAGCAGCTGAAGGACTCGGCCCTCAACCGCAACATCGCCATGCGCCAGTCGCAGCTCGACATCGACGCCGCCCGCGAGCAGCGCCGCGAGGCCCTGACGAAATACTTCCCGCAGGTCAGCGCCACAGGCGCCTGGTTCAACGCCAACCGCGGCATGGCCAAGATGGACATCGACCCGCAGGAGTTCATCTCGCCCGAGCTGGGCATGATGATGGCCCAGTCGCTGCCCCCTGAGATACTGGCCACCATCGGCGCCCCGATGAGCATGACGATGATGAAGAACGGCACCATCGGCGCCCTCACGGCCATGCAGCCCGTCTTTGCCGGCGGGCAGATCGTCAACGGCAACCGCCTGGCGCGCGTCGGCGAGGAGGCCAGCCTTCTGCAGCGACAGCTGAAGCAGAAGGACGTGGAGCGCCAGGTGGAGCAATACTACTGGCAGCTGGTCACGCTCCAGGAGAAGCAGAAGACGATCGACGCCGTCGACTCGCTCCTCGCCAACATCCACAAGGACGTCGAGGTGGCCGTGCGGGCCGGCGTGGCCATGCGCAACGACCTGCTGCAGGTGGAGCTGCGCCGTGGCGACATCGAGAGCCAGCGCCTCAAGCTCAAGAACGGCATCAGCATCGTGCGGTTGCTGCTGGCGCAGTATTGCGGACTACATGAAAGTGAAGAGTTAAGAGTGAAGAGTGAAGAATTTGCTTCCGCTGTAGATTCGTCACCAGAAACTGGTGCGGAAGCAAATTCTTCACTCTTCACTCTTCACTCTTCACTTCAATCACTTCCCGAGTACCAACTCCTTGAGAAACAAGTCGAAGCAACGGCCCTGCAGAAGAAGATGGCCGTCGGACAGCTGCTGCCGTCGGTGGCCATCGGTGCCGGCTACAACTACCACAACCTGCTGGAGAACGACCGCACCTTCGCCATGATCTTCGCCACCGTCAGCATACCCATCAGCGACTGGTGGGGCGGCTCGCACGCCGTCAAGCGCAAGAAGCTGGAGCACCAGAAAGCCCTCGACCAGCTCAGCGACAACGCCCAGCTGCTCAACATTCGCATGCAGAAGGCGGCCAACGACGTCGGCGAGGCCCGCCAGCAGCTCGACATCGCCCGACGCGCCATCGAGCAGGCCGAGGAGAACCTGCGCATCGTGCGCAACCAATATAAGGCGGGCGTCTGCAGCATGAGCGACCTGCTCGAGGCGCAGCTGCTCTATCAGCAGACGCTCGACAAGCGCGTCGACGCCTGGGCCGAGCTGCAGAACCGCCTGCTCGATCTGCGGCAGGCGACGGGGAAGCCATAAAAAGGGGAGTGAAGGGGAGTAATAGGGAGGGAGGGGGGAGTGAAAGGGACGTCAGTTTCAGCCTTGATGGTAGCGACAAAACTAACGTCCCTTTCACTCCCCCCTCCCTCCCTATTACTCCCCCTCACTCCATCTATAGAAATCCGTTTAAACTGCAAAAGTGGCGCTTCACGAAGGTAATATAGGGGTATATTACTATCGAGAAGCGGCATTTCTTATATCGGGTAAGCCTTTTTAACACTACGAGAAGCACGCGTTCGGTGCTTTTTTTGTAACTTTGCAGCAAACTTTGCGTATCGGCGAAAGCAAATATGTAAAAAACAATACAGACCACACCCCCGACCCCTCCCCTTGGAAGGGAGGGGAGTGGCTACCGCACAGCTCGCCGCGGACGACGGCGCAGCTGCTCCCCTCCCTTCCAAGGGGAGGGGTCGGGGGTGGGGTCTCTAACTTAGTCATACATAAGTCAATATATCAAGCCACCGACAATGAAGATTGAAGTCGTCAACCGGGGTCATCAGCCCCTCCCGACCTATGCCACCGAGCAGAGTGCTGGCATGGACCTGCGCGCCAACCTGAGCGAACCCGTCGTGCTCCGCCCCATGGAGCGGCGCCTCATCCCAACGGGCCTCCACATCGCCCTGCCCGAAGGCTACGAGGCACAGGTGCGCCCACGCTCGGGGCTGGCCCTGAAGCGCGGCATCACCGTGCTCAACGCCCCCGGCACGATCGACGCCGACTATCGCGGCGAGGTGGGCGTGGTGCTCATCAACCTCGGCCAGGAGGACTTCACGGTCAACGACGGCGAGCGCATCGCACAAATGGTGATTTCAAGTTACGAAAAGGCCGATTTCATCGAAGTTTCGTCGCTCGACGAGACGGAGCGCGGCGCCGGCGGATATGGGCACACGGGAGTGAAGTGAATTGAAAATTGAGGATTGAAAATTGAAAATTATTTCTGGGCGGAGAATATTCATTAAACTGAGAACGATGAAAAGACTAGCTTACATGCTCGCATTTTTAGTCTCTGCGCTGGCTCTCCATGCGCAGCCCAACTCTCAATTCTCAGTTCTCAACTCTCAATTCGAAGGCTCTCAGTTAAGAGACTACGACATCCTCTTCCATGAGGCCATGCTCGAGCGCCAGAAGTCGCACCACGACGCCACGTTCGACCTGCTCTGCCGATGCATCGAGCTGCGCCCCGACGCATCGGAGGCCTACTTCTTCCGCGCACAATACTACAGTGAGATGGAGCAGGCCGACCGCGCACTGGCCGACTATCAGCGGGCGGCCGAACTGCAGCCCGACAACATGACCTACATGGAGACGCTGGCCCAGGCCTACATACAGAAAGGACGCTACGGCGATGCCATCGGCGTCGTCGAGCGCATGTACGATGCCGACAAGAGCCGTCAGGAACTGCTCGAGACGCTCTATCGCCTCTACGTGCAGCAGAAGGACTACGCCAAGGCCGTCGACGTGCTCGACCGCATGGAGCTCATCGACGGCAAGAGCGAGCGCACGTCGCTGGCCAAGAGCGGCCTCTACATCCAGATGGACCAGCAGCAGCGAGCCGTCGACGAGGTCAGAGCGCTGTCGGAGCGCTATCCCAACGACCTGAACTACCGCACGATCTACGCCAACACGCTGATGCTCAACGACAACCGCCCAGAAGCCTTCGCCCTGCTGCGACAGATTCTGGACGAGGACCCGCAGAACCTGCGGGCCCAGCTGACGCTGCGCAACTATTACATCGGCGACGAGGACTTCGTCAGGGCCGACTCGCTGACGCGCTGCGTGCTGCTCAACCCGCACGCCACGGCCGAGGACAAGATCTATCAGCTGCGCCAGGTCATCGGCGAGAACGAGCAGCAAGGGGGCGACAGCACCCAGGTGCTCGCACTGTTCCGCCAGATCCTCAACCAGCCGTCGCCCGACGCCGACATCGCTGAGCTGATGGCCGCCTATCAGGACCTGAAGAAGATGCCGCGCGACACGGTGGCCGCGACGCTCGCCTACGTCCTGCAGCTGGCGCCCGACCGCGCCTCGGCCCGCCTCCACCTGGTGCAGATGGCCTGGGAGGACAACGACGACGAGCGCATCATCGACCTCTGCCAGCAGGCCCGCCAGTATAACCCCGAGGAGATGGCCTTCTACTACTATCAGGGCATGGCCTACTATCGCCGCGACGACACCGACCACGCCCTGGAGGCCTTCCAGAACGGCATCAGCGTCATCAACGACGACAGCTCGCCCGAGATCGTCAGCGACTTCTACGCCGTCATGGGCGACCTGCTCCATCAGAAAGGGCGCGAGCGCGAGGCCTTCGCCGCCTACGACTCGTGCCTGCAGTGGAAGCCCGACAACATCGGCTGCCTGAACAACTACGCCTACTTCCTCAGCCTGAAGAACCAGCGCCTCGACGAGGCCGAACAGATGAGCCAGAAGACGGTGAAGGCCGAGCCGAAGAACCCCACCTACCTCGACACCTACGCCTGGATCCTCTTCATGCAGCAGCGCTACGCCGAGGCCCGCATCTACATCGACCAGACGCTGCAGAACGACTCAGCGGCCAGCAGCGTCGAGCTGGAGCATGCCGGCGACATCTACTTCATGTGCGGCGACGTCGAGGCCGCCCTCGGCTACTGGCAGCAGGCGCTGGCCGCCGACCCGCAGAACAAGTTGCTGGCAAGAAAAATAAAACGCAAGAAATACATCAAGCAATGAAGCAACATCGCAATTATATCCTCGGCCTCATCGTCATCGCCGTCATCGCCATGACGGCCGCGTGCGGCACACAGAAAAAAGCGGTCGGCACCGATGAAACCGCCGATTTTCAGCCCCAAAAGTTCCTGAAACAGGTGGCGGCACCCGTCGGAAAGTCGCTGCCTTACCTCTCGTCGAAGCTCAAGTTCTCAGCCCAGGTGGGCTCGCAGGACATCTCCGTCGGCGGCCAGCTGAAGATGAAGCGCGACGACGTCATTCGCATCCAGCTCATGGCCCTCGGCATCGTCGAGGCCGGCCGGCTGGAGTTCACGCCTGACTATGTGCTGATGATGGACCGCATCAACAAGCAGTACGTCAAGGTGCCCTACGAACAGGTCGACTTCCTCCGCCAGAGCGGCATCAACTTCTACACGCTGCAGGCCCTCTTCCTCAACGAGCTCTTTGAGCCCGGCCGACAACAGCCCGACCTCGACGACTTCCGCATCGACCGCAATGCCGACGGCGTGGTCATCAGCCTCGAGGCCGACAAGCTGTCCTACCAGTGGCAGGCCGACCCCCTGACGGCCCGCATCCGCCAGACAGCCGTCGACCACAGCGACGCCCAGCTGACGTGGGACTACCGCGACTTCAAGAACGTCGAGAAGCGCTTGCTGCCCAGCGACATGGAGGTCAACGTGAAGACGGCGAAGAAGCAGATCAAGGTGGGCTTCCAGCTCAGCCAGTTCTCCACCGACGACGACTGGGAGCCTCGCACCACCGTCTCGTCGAAGTATAAGCAAGTATCGGTCGACGACATCGTGCGCCGCCTCATGTCACTCTAAATCACCATCCGTCATGAAACGTCTCCTGCTACTGCTCTGCCTCATTGCCGGCACGTGCCTCACGGCGCCGGCGCAAAAGTCGAAATCAAAGGCGACGGCCAAGAAGCCCGCTACCACTAAGACCACCACGGCCAAGAAGCGGCAGCCCACCCAGCGCGAGAAGCTGCAGGCCGAACAGAAGAAGAAGCAGCAGGAGATAGCACAGAAAAAGAAGCGAATAGCTGAGATACAGACGCGCGTAAAGAAAGGGCTGCAGGACGTGATGGTGCTCAACAACGAGATCGACGACAAGCGCCGCACCATCGACACCATCCGCCAGAGCATCGCCGCCCTCGACACGACCATTGCCGTGCTCGACTCGCAGCTCGTCGTGCTGAACCACGAACTCGACGAGCGCCGGCAGCGCTACGTGCGCTCCATCCGCTACATGCACCGCAACCGCAAGATCCAGAACCGGCTGATGTTCATCTTCAGTGCCGCCAACTTCAACCAGATGTATCGCCGCACGCGCTTCGTCAACCAATATGCCACGTATCAGAAGGCACAGGGCGAGGCCGTCAAGTCGAAGCAGGCTCAGGTGGCCCAGAAGCAGCAGGAGCTGCAGGCCTCGCGTGAGCAACAGGCGGCCCTGCTCAGTCGCGGACAGGCTGAACAACAGAAGCTGGAGACGCAGCAGGCCGACCAGCAGCGCATGGTCGACGCCCTGAAGAAGGAACAGAAGACGACGGAGGCCCTGCTGGCCCAGCAGCAGAAGGAGGAGGCCGACCTCAACGCCCGCATCGAGCGTATGATCGCCGAGGAGATAGCCCGCGAGAAAGCCCGTCTGGAGGCTGAGAAGAAGAAGAAAGCCGAGGCCGAGGCTGCCCGCAAGAAGCAGAAGGAGCAGGCCCGGCTGGAGCGTGAGCGCCGGCTGGCCGCCGCCAAGGAGGCGGAGCGCAAGGCCCGTGCCGAGGCCAAGGCTGCCAAGTCGAAGCAGGAGAAGGAGGCGGCCCAGGAGCGTGCCCGCCAGGCTGAGCAGCAGCGCAAGCAGGCTGAGCGCGAGGAGGCTCAGGCCAAGAAGGAGGAGCGTAAGGCCGAGAAATACAAGGAGCCGGCCGTCGACCGCCAGCTCAGCGGCAGCTTCGCCAGCAACAAGGGCCGGTTGCCCGTGCCCATCACGGGACCTTACAAGATTGTGCGCGGCTTCGGCAGCTACGTGCCCGACGGTCTCAGCGCCATCCGCCTCGACAGCAAGGGCATCCACCTCAAGGGACAGCCCGGCGCCACCGCCCGCTGCATCTTCGACGGCGAGGTGAGCCGCATCTTCGCCAAGGGCGACCGCTATATCATCATGGTGCGCCACGGACGCTACATCTCCGTCTACTGCAACCTGACGGCAGTCAGCGTCGGGGCCGGCCAGAAGGTGAAGGCCTACCAGACGCTCGGCTCGCTCGGCGCGGACTGCACCCTGCAGTTCCAGCTGCGCAACTGGACCGAGCTGCTCAATCCGCGCTCATGGCTGAGTCGCTGAGGGGTTCCTCCGACTGATTAACCTGAGCATCTGAAGATGCGCCAGCCTCACTCTCCGCTTTCCGCTGCGCCGCCTGCGCCATCAGTTGGCGCATATGCATGCCATGCCGCCCTATGTAATAGCTTCCGACGAGCAGCACGACTATGCCGGCCGCCATTGCCACGACTATCCACAACGTCTCTGAAATGTTTTTTTCTTCAGTAAATATCTTATCAGGAATGAAGGTGACGATGGCCAGCACGAGGACCGCAATCACAGCCAAAGCAGAGACCGCTCCCAGAACGCCCAACCGCCAGAGGGTGCCCCAGAGGCCATAGCCGAACAGCTGGCTGTAGGTATAGACAATGTAGAGGAGTGAGAGGGTCGAGAAAATCCCTGTGAAGTTGGAGAGAAAAGTGAGCAAAAGAATCTGAATGCCCAGGAACACCTGGATGAAGAAGCCTTCCGGCAACGTATGATAAGGCAGCCGCGGGGCATGGCGGAAAAGCAGCCACGTCGGCAGGATGAACAGCACGCCGCGCATCAGCATACCCCACCCCTTGTTCTGATCCACCCAATCTGCACCCGTACGGATGACACTTGTCAGGATGTCGTCATCAGTGTCCGAAACGGCCGCCGCGACTTCCGGCGTGGCAGTCTCGGGGAAGCACCAATGCTCGATGATGCCCACGATGACGGCCAGCACGAACAGCATCTTCACCGGCGGGAAGCTGGTCATGTGCTTGCCGCGGATGTAGTCGGCGATGAAGTAGCCCGGCCGGGCCATCAGCTGGAAGATGGAGTATGGCATCGACCGGCCGCCCATGGCCCAGATGTCCATGACGCCCCGCCAGACGCTCTGCCATGTCATTCGCCCCGTGCCCGCCTTCTGCGAGCAGTAGGGACAGAAGTTGCCGGTGAAGTCATGGCCGCAGTTGGCGCAGTGGAAGGTCTCCGTGGATTTCAGACTGTAGCTGAACGGCGTCTGCCGCTGCCAGGCCTGAATCGCCCTGTAACGTTCTTTGAGTGTCATGATACTTTGTGATTATAATGAATGTCGCCACAAAGATAAGCAAAAATTACGGAATAAAGACTAACAAAGGAGCAAAAAATGAATAAAGCGCCGGCAGGATTCGCTCCGCCGGCGCTTTTGCTTTATGGCGTGGGGGTTATCCGAGCAGCACCATCAGACCACCCAGGACGATGTAGAGCAGGGCATACGGCAGGGCCGAGCGCAGGATCTCGCCGTCCTTGCCCTGCATGTCGCACGAGGCGGTGGCAATGGCTATCGACTGCGGCGAGATCATCTTGCCGCCGGTGGCGCCCGTCGTATTGGCAGCCACGAGCCAGTTGGTCTCCGCCCCGGGCGCATAGCCCAGCTGTCCGGCGACGTTGGCCTGCAACTTGGCAAAGAGGATGTTCGACGACGTGTCGCTGCCCGTCACGAAGGTGCCGATGGCGCCGATGAGCGGTGCAAAGAAAGGATAGAACTGTCCCGTGACGGCCACCAGCCCGGTGGCGATGGCGCCGATCATGCCGCAGTAGTTCATGATGGAGGCCATGGCAATGAGCGAGATAATCGTGATCACCGTGTTCTTCAGATTGACCACCGTGCGGGCCAGTACGACCATGAGTCGGCGCAGCGACAGTCCCTGGATCAGTCCGCCGATCGTAGCGCCGAGGAAGAGCATCAGTCCGGCATTCGATATCCACCCGAACTTGAACGTCGTGCCGATGACCGGCAGGGGGACCTGCGAGACAAGATGACTCTTGAGGAACTGGTTGACGGGCGGGCACAGCGCACCGCTGACC
Source organism: uncultured Prevotellaceae bacterium (assembly GCA_902779455.1). Classification (GTDB taxonomy): domain Bacteria; phylum Bacteroidota; class Bacteroidia; order Bacteroidales; family Bacteroidaceae; genus Prevotella. The sequence goes on along the minus strand of CACZBS010000005.1, from coordinate 99,977 downwards.
AGGATGAAGATGAGGATGAAGAGATAGACGCTCCAGGCGCGGAAGGTCTCGTTCATCGTGTAGTGGCGCGCATGCTCATCTTTCTGCTTGCGGCGCACGAAGAGCTTGGTGTAGATGATGATGGCCACGATGGCAGCCACCGACCCGATGATGGCCGGCGTCTCGGCTCCCAAGTAGCGGGCGCAGACATACTGCACGCCCACGCTGACCAGTCCGACCCAGAGGGCGAGCGTGATGTTCTTGCGCCAAGCCTTCTTGTCGGTCAGCCACAGGATGATGAAGGGCAGCAGCACGAAGAGCGGCGACAGCTGGATCACGGCGAAGGCCGAGATCTCGCGGATAGCCTCTGGCGAAGCCGCACCGCCCGGCGCCACCTCGTTGCACAGCGTCGTCACCGGCACGCCGACAGCTCCGAAGCCCGTGGCCACCGTGTTGCCGATGAGGGCCACCAAGGCCGAGAACATCGGCTTGAAGCCCAGGCCGATGAGGATGGCGGCGGGGATGGCCACGGCCGTGCCGAAGCCGGCCATGCCCTCAAGCAGTCCGCCGAAGCCCCAGACGAGCATCAGGACCAGCACGCCGCGGTCGTCGGTGAACGAGGTGAACTGCTGCTTGATGACCTCAATCTGCTTCGACTCCACCAGAATGTTATAGCTGTAGATGGCCATCAATATAATAATAAGGATAGGGAAGACGGCCTTCAGGGCTCCTTCGACGAACGACCAGCCCACCACGCCGGCAATAGGCGCCTCAGCCAGCTGCTCAGGCAGCATGTGCAGCGCCGGAGCCACCAGAAGGGCCAGCAGGGCCGTGACGACGAGCGAGATGAGCGCACTCTTGTGGCCGGGCATCTTCAGCCCCAGCATCAGTACGAAGAGCAACAGGATAGGAACAATGGAAACAACGACGGGCATAGATTCAGAGTTTTAGGATGTTATAGTTAATATTATGTTGCAAATATACTACATTATTCCGACAAATCAGAGCATTATGACAAAAAAAATCTTAATTCTGCGAATTTTTACGGCAATTTGAAGCCCGGAATGAGAGAAAATGACTATATTTGCACAATAATAACCTGAAAACGAAACCAAATAATATTACGTACTAACCAGAGACAAATTATGAAAGTAGGACTGTTCATTCCCTGTTATGTCGATGCTGTCTTCCCCGAGGTCGGCGTGGCGACGTATAAGCTGCTGCGCCATCTGGGCATCGACGTGACCTATCCAGAGAACCAGACGTGCTGCGGACAGCCCATGGGCAACGCCGGCTTCGAGAGCCAGGCCGTGCCCCTGGCCGAGAAGTTCGAGGAGAAGTTCAAGGGCTTCGACTATGTCGTGGCGCCGTCAGTGAGCTGCACGGCCTTCGTCCGCGTCAACTATCCGCGGCTGCTCAAGGGCAAGACGGAATGCACGACGGCCAAGAAGTGCATGGACGTCGTCGAGTTCCTCCACGACGTGGTCCGGGTCGACCATCCGCTGGGCACGTTCCCCCATAAGGTGAGCCTGCACAACTCGTGCCACGGTGTGCGCGAGTTGGGCCTCTCGTCGCCCTCGGAGCAGCATGTCGACAAGTTCAACAAGATCAAGGACCTGCTCAGCCTGGTCGACGGCTGCGAGGTCGTCGAGCCCGAGCGGCCCGACGAGTGCTGCGGCTTCGGCGGCATGTTCGCCGTCGAGGAGACCGCCGTCTCGGCCCAGATGGGTCGCGACAAGGTGGAGCGCCACATCCAGACGGGCGCCGAATACGTGACGGGTCCTGACTGCTCGTGCCTGATGCACATGGCCGGCGTGGCCAAGAAGCAAGACCTAAAGATTGAGTTTAAGCACGTTGTAGAAATTTTAGCAGCAGGATTATGAGTACAGCACATTCAAAAGCGGCGAAAGAGTTTCTGAAGAACCAGACCTACGCCAAGTGGCACGACGCCACGTTCTGGGCCGTCCGCACCAAGCGCGACAACATGGCCATGGGGCTCGACGAGTGGGAGCAGCTGCGCGAGAAGGCCTCGGCCATCAAGCGCCACACCATCACACACCTGGACGAATACCTGGAGCAGTTTGCGACGAACGCCGAGAAGAACGGCGTCATCGTCCACTGGGCCAAGGACGCTCAGGAGTTCAATGAGATTGTCTACGGCATCCTGCGCCAGCACGGCGTGAAGAAGATGGTGAAGTCGAAGTCGATGCTCACCGAGGAGTGCGAGATGAACCCCTACCTCGAGGAGCGCGGCATCGAGGTCGTCGAGACCGACCTCGGCGAGCGCATCATCCAGCTGAAGGGTCAGAAGCCCAGCCATATCGTCATGCCCGCCATCCACCTCAACCACGACGACGTCGGCGAGCTCTTCGAGGAGAAGGGCATCTCCAACGAGAAGGGCAACCACGACCCCACCTTCCTGACCTACCGTGCCCGTCTGTCGCTGCGCAACGAGTTCCTCACGGCCGACGCCGGCATGACGGGCGCCAACTTCGGCATCGCCGAGACGGGCGACATCGTCGTATGCACCAACGAGGGCAACGCCGACATGTCGACCTCGTGTCCCAAGCTCCACATCGCCGCCATCGGACTGGAGAAGGTCATTCCCAACTACGACTGCCTGGCCGTCTTCCAGCGCATGCTATGCCGTGCCGGCACCGGCCAGCCCACGACGACCTACACCTCGCACTTCCGCAAGGCGCGCCCCACGGCCCACGAGATGCACATCGTCCTCGTCGACAACGGCCGCTCCGAGTGGATCGGCAACCCCGACCACTGGGAGGTGCTCAAGTGCATCCGTTGCGGCTCGTGCATGAACACGTGTCCCGTCTACCGCCGTTCGGGCGGCTATTCCTACAGCTACTTCATCCCCGGCCCCGTGGGCATCAACCTGGGCATGCTGCGCTCGCCACAGGCCCACTCGGGCAACGTCTCAGCCTGCACGCTCTGTCTGAGCTGCCAGACGGTCTGCCCCGTCAAGATCGACCTCGGCGACCAGGTCTACAAGTGGCGCCAGCAGCTCGACTCCTTCGGCACGGCCAACCCCGAGAAGAAGATGATGTGCCGCGGCATGTCGGTGCTCTTCGGCTCGCCCGCCGTCTACAAAGCCGCCACGGCCGTCTCGCCCCTGGCCAACATCATCCCGCCGTTCCTGATGAACTGCAGCCTCAACCCGTGGGCCGAGGGTCACGACATGTTCAAGTTCCCGAAGAAACCCTTCCATGAGGTTATTAAGGGAATAGTGAAAAGTGAAAAGTGAAAAATTTGCTACCGCTTTTAAGGGAATAGTGAATAGTGAAAAATTTGCTACCGCTTTTAAGGGAATAGTGAAAAGTGAATAGTGAAAAATTTGCTACCGCTGCCATGTCCTATCTACAACAAAACAGTTCGCCATTAACGAGGAAAAGCTATCTTTTCGCCGTTAGGATTGTACGAATGGTGAAGTTCATCAAATGCAGTCCTAAGGAATATGGTATGCTCAATCAGGTGTTTCGCTCAGGAACAGCAATTGGCGCATTGGTCAGTGAAGCGACATTCGCGCAGAGCCCGGCAGATTTTATCAACAAGCTTCATGTTTCACTGAAAGAATGCAACGAGACCCTCTACTGGCTCAGTATTCTTAAAGATACTGAATTTATTAATGAACAGGAATTCGAGAGCATGACAAATGATTGTCAAGAGATACTTGCTCTGCTGATTGCCTCAATAAAAACGATAAAGAAGAATAACGAAAAGTAGTGAAGAAGGAAAAGCGGAAGCAAATTTTTCACTTTTCACTATTCACTCTTACCTTATTACTAATATGAGCAACAAGGAAGATATACTGAAAAGATACCGGGCTAACGTGCGCGAGAGGTACGACATGCCCGACCTGAGCGACATACGCGCCATCACCTACCAAGACCCGCTGGCACAGTTTATCACCATGAGCCAAAACGTAGGCGGAAAGGTCATCGAGATGGGCGACCGCGACATCAACACGCTCATCCGCGACCTCTACCCCGAGGCCAAGGAGATAGCCACGAACCTGCCCGAAGTGACGATCGCCACGCGCAACCCCGACACCGTAGGGCGCGCCCGCGACCTCAACGGCACCGACGTGGGCGTCGTCCGCGGCGTCTTCGGCGTGGCCGAGAACGGCTGCATCTGGATCCCGCAGACGATGAAGGAGAAGGCCGTCATGTTCATCTCCGAGAACCTGATCATCCTGCTGCCTAAGACCGAGATTGTCAACAACATGCACGAGGCCTACCGCCGCGTGGAGTTCAACGACTACGGCTACGGCACGTTCATCAGCGGTCCCTCGAAGACGGCCGACATCGCCCAGGTGCTCGTCATGGGTGCCCAGGCGGCCCGAAGCGTCACCGTCGTGCTGACCGACTGACATTGTTTTTTTAACAACGAATTAAGACGAATTACACGAATTGGCACGAATGATTATTGATTGCACGAATTGTTAGTGATTAAACGAATTGTCACGAATGATTTGAGGATTTCACGATATTTATTTGTGGGTTCTATCTGCATTCAGGATGTTCGTTTGACCAACAGGTAATTAAAATATCGAAAGAGTGAAGTTAGAGACCCCACCCCCAACCCCTCCCCTTGAAGGGAGGGGAGTGGCTACCGCACTGCTCGCCGCGAATGACGGCGCAGCAGCTCCCCTCCCTTCAAGGGGAGGGGTTGGGGGTGGGGTCTCTAACTTCACTTATCCACCAAACATTCTTTCACCATACAATTCGTGTAATCAATGACTATTCGGGAGTGAAACCAATAATAATCCGTGAAATCAAGAACAATTCGTGAAATAAATAATCATTCGTGCCATTCGTGTAATTCGTCTTAATTCGTTGTCTTAGAAAAAATCAATGCCTAAAATATTCGACGTTTAAAATCAAATGAAGAAGTATTTGTTATTCATAGTCGCATCCCTGTCGTACCTGTCGGTTAACGCCCAGCGCGACGACGTCGTCGAGCAGGCCGACGGCTACGTGTGGCCGACGGACGAGGCTGTCCTCCAGAAGCTCCGCGCGTGGCAGGACCTGAAGTTCGGGGTGCTCATCCACTGGGGCCTCTACGCCCAGGTCGGCATCGTCGAGTCGTGGTCCATCGCCTGCGAGAACTGGATCACGCGCGACACCACGCAGACCTACGAGCAATATAAGCAGTGGTACTGGGGCCTCTGCGACACGTTCCGCCCCACCCGCTTCGACCCCTCGCAGTGGGCCGAGGCCTGCCGTCGCGCCGGCATGCGCTACGTGCTGTTCACCACCAAGCACCACGACGGCTTCTGCCTCTGGGACAGCCACGAGACCGACTTCACGATCGCCCGCCATGCCTTCCGCGACGATGCGCGCCGCGACGTCGCCCGCCACGTCTTCACGGCCTTCCGCGACCGCGGCTTCATGACCGGCGCCTACTTCTCCAAGCCCGACTGGCACTCGCAGTTCTACTGGTGGGACGTCTATCCCAACCGCGGCCGCAACACGACCTACGACACCCGCCAGTATCCCTGGCGCTGGCAGCAGTTCACCGCGTTCACCCACCGACAGATCCGCGAGCTCATGTCGGGCTACGGTCCGCTCGACATCCTCTGGCTCGACGGCGGATGGGTCTATCCCGAGAACCATCAGGACATCGACATGCCCGGACTGGCCCGCATGGCCCGCTCGCTGCAGCCCGGCCTGCTCATCGTCGACCGCACCATCCGCGGCCCCTACGAGAACTATCAGACGCCCGAGCGCACCATCCCCGAGCGCCAGCTCACGCACCCCTGGGAGAGCTGCATCCCCCTGAGCGACGACTGGGGCTACGTCACGCGGCCCCGCTGGAAGTCGGCCGCACGCGTCGTCGCCACGCTCATCGAGATCGTGGCCAAGGGCGGCAACATGGTGCTCGGCGTGGGGCCCACGCCCGAGGGACTGCTGCAGCCGGAGGTCACGGCGCGCCTCGACTCCATCGGCCAGTGGCTGACGGCCAACGGCCGCGCCATCTATCAGACGCGCCCCACGCCCCACTATCAGGAGGGCGACATCTTCTTCACCCGCAGCGCCGACGGCCACGTCGTCTACGCCCTCTACCGCCACACGGAGGGCCAGCCCATGCCCACATCGCTCACGTGGACGCAGAACCTGCCCGCCCGCGGCGCCTCGCTGCGCCTCGTCTCGACAGGTCAGCGGCTGAAGTATCACACCGATGCCGACGGGCGCCTGTCGGTCTACCTTCCCAAGCGCCTCGCCCCGCAGTCGCTGGCGATAGAGTTTAAGCCAGAAATGTAAAGTTATTTCTGAATCTTTTGAACCAAAATCACAAGCGATTCATAATCAGACGATTATAGTTCAATTTTAAATAAAGCGGCACTTCTTTCGTCGAGAAGTGCCGCTTTTCTGATCAAGAAGCGGTGCTTTTCTGCCCGAGAAGCACCGCTTTTCCTTGTCTATTTTTCCAAATGTCAGAATTTTTCACGTGAGTTCGACGTAAGAAAAGTGTTAAAAAAGTTGTGGGAATGGGTATTTGTTCGTAACTGTTTGATTATCACCCATAAAGTTACTAAAAATATTCCATTCCCACAACTTTTTTAACACTTTCCTTACGTCGAACTCACGTTGGGATTACATTTTACTGCTTCCCCAGAATATTATTCACCAGTGCTGTCACGTCGGCAATGTTCACGGCGCCATCGCCATTCACGTCAGCAGAGCCTGCAGGAACGGAATAGAAGACGAGCGAATGTTGTTGGGTGTCGATTTGCTCAGATGGAATCGAGAAATTCCATATATACTTATTGGTATCGGCAGACGGTTCCAACTGGTCTGTAATGTCAACACCGTCGAGGAAGAGTTTTTGAATTTCTCCATCGTTCTTCTTGAATTCCATACATAGATGTTTTTGGCTCCCTTCATCCGCAAGGCACTCGGAATACAGTTCCAACGGCAACGTCTCTTTATCATCGATGTCAGTCGTTACAATGTTTCCATTGACTTTTGTCCATCTCGATGCGCTCACCTCTGCGCCGCCTATGCGGGTCACGCTCAGGAGATAGTTGGGCTGGTAGGAGTACTTCACCTTGACATTATAGGTCTCGCCTGGAGTAATTCTGTAGTTCTCGAGGTGGTAGTAAGTGTCACCTTCTTCATATGGTATCACATTGTTCTCTGTCCAGTCGCTATTCCAGTCAGGGATGGCCAACGGTCCATCTGCCACCTTTTTCGTCAATTCGAGCTCTGCGCCATTGACAGAGACTTCTACCGTCTGTCCCTTGTAAGGAGTGGCATAGAGTCCAATGAAAGACCCACTTTCTGTGGTGGGGTTGATAAACGTATTGATATTCGCTGTATTTGACTCGTAAACATAAGTTCCGGCATCGCCACCGTCTATATAAGGATTCTGATTGCAGAGCACGGTATGCTTTCCTGCTCCCTCCACAGTTGCATTCACGAAGATATGAGGAATCTTCTCGGTGACAATGTTAAGATTGAGGACATCGCCATTGGATGCACCAGCAGCAATCATGTCTTCGTAATTATAAGAAAGATTATAATTTGTTTTGTTTTGATATTCGGTTTGGAGTGCGCCGTCATTCACAAACACATCGCTTTCAGATACCCACGATGCGACATCTCCTGGGTTTACTGCCACACCGTTCACATAGAAGGTTACTTTTTCGTCAGCATTGGCAATAGCAGAAAAGGTGATATCTCCATGGGTTTCGTCTATTTTCTGCTGGGACAAATTGTTTTCTTCTATTGCGGTATAAGTACCTTCGAGATCGCTATATGCGGCTACTCCACCTCCGCTACGAGTGATGTTGAAGGCAATGTTTACATCGTAAATCTTCTCGTAGAAGATGTAGACATAGACATTAGGTACCTTACGTGTATCACCTCCCACGCCGAACGTTACGGTATAATTGCCACTCTCATCAACAGTTACCCAATCGAATGAATCCGCTTGCGTGAGACTAAGAAAGTAGCCTGGGATGCGGATTTCCGACACCCGATAGCCTGGATTTGGTTGAATGAAGAGGGTCACAGTGTGGGTCTGTGGGTAATATATTTCGTAGCCATAATGTCCAGTCACGATATTTGGGGTGCCATCTGGTCTGGTCCATGTGAATTTTCCTCCTTCGTTCTGATAGAGATACACTCCGGAGAACAAACCTTCACCTTCTACGTTGAGAAAGATGTCGTCAGTAACATGGTCGATGGTGTACCAGTATTTACCATTAGCATCGGGTGTCATTTCGCTGAAAATGTCACGCCCATTCAGGTAGACGTGCCGAGGTTCGAAATCACCATAACCAAAAGTTGTATAAGTTGACACGTAGAACTTGAATTTCGTATTTTTGTCGGCGGTAAGAATATCGGTGGTTGCGTTATTGCTTTGTGATTGGTATTTGAATGATTTACTTGATCCGTCCTGATAATAGGTTCCTCCCAGTTCGCATTCCCGAACCGACAGATTGATGGTGCTGGTGTTTGGACCAATAGGATCATTAATCTCAGAAACGCCATCCCATTGCACAACGTTTTTAAACTCGGGCCAGCCCCAGATGCTCCCATCAGCAATTTGCTGCTCCAATACGGCAAAATCCCCGTCATTCATGGCAACATGGGCTGTGCATAACTCTGGGTGAGGTGGAAAAATAGAAGAAGTAAGAGATGGTACTTCTTTGAAATAAAGGTCAAGAGGCTGATACTCACCTACAGGGTATTTAAATGCAACCCCCCAATTCCCTGTCATGAAGAAGATTTTTTGCAGATTCGGACAATTTACAACTTTACTATATGATTTATAAAATGAATTTTTTCCTTTAAATATCATTTTCCTGATATAATTGTTAGTGATATCTTTTTCAATGTCGAATCCCCATACCTCATAAACCACATCACTACCATTCCAAGCGTCAGGGACTGTTATGGTTGCAGGAATGATTAGCGTTTCTTTATCAAAGTTGGAGAAATCTTTAATATATGCATATTTACCATCGACGTTAGACTTTGTTAATTCATAGACTATATTATTTATAGTCACCGTATTCTCAGTTTGCGCCCACGCATTGCTCACTCCGCCCACTATCGTCAGGCAGAGGATAAGGAAAAATTGCTTAAATTGTTTCATATTCTTGGTTTTTTTTGGTTATTGTTGATTCTGATTGTTCTCGCATTGTGCCCTGAACTCAGAGGGCGTGATGCCGAAAGCGGTGCGGAAGGCTCGGTTGAAGTTCGATTTGTCGGTATAGCCGAGCGTATGGCCGATGGTCTCGATGGTCGTTTCGGGATGCTCACGCAAAAGTTGCTTGGCTTTGTTCATGCGCGCACGATGGAGATATTTCTTGGGTGATTCATGGAAGAGCCATTCAAACTGGCGGCGGAACGTAAAAGGGGTGATGAAGAGCTTCGCCGCGATGCCTTCCACACTGAAGTTTCCGCGCTCCACCTCTCCCTTAATCACCTCTTCGATTGTTTTCTTGTCCATATTGGTTCTCGGCTGTTGGTTGATGATGGTTGCAAAGTTACGGATATTCTTTAGTACGGGGGTTGTCATTTTCTTTCAATTAGTTGTCAGAAAGCGACAAAATGCCCCTTCCCATTGGATTCTGTTCGATTTCATCCACGAAATCGGGAAATAAAACCGTTAATTTGTTGTTTAATCATGCCGAATTGTTTATCTTTGCATGGTCGCCCACAAGTGGGCAAAATCATAAAAATATCACATCACGATGAAGAAGACGCTTCTTATACTCCCTTTGCTGCTCATGGCTATCGCCACATGGGCTCAGGTGGCCGACAAGGCCGCCCCACTGCTCAATCGTTTCGAACAATCTTCGCAGAAAGCCGCTCGCCTGGAAGCAGCCAATGCCTTCTTCAGCCTGATACAGGAAGAAGGGCTGACCGATGAGTCGCTTGCGTTCACAAACGAGGTGCATCGCGACACGCTGGCACAGCAGGTCTACTACTGGGCTGCCGAGCACTATAATGCCCTGCAAGACTATCAGAAGGCGGCGCAGTATGGCGAACGCGCGCTACCCTACTGCCACGCGGGAAACAATCGTGTGGCGGAAGCCGACTGCCTGAACCTGCTGGGTATCGTCTATTTCAGGATGGGCGACAGCCCGAATGCGGCAAAATACGCAAAACTCTGCAACGAACTGGACATGAAGAGCGGCGACCCCGACGCCATCAGCTCGAGTCTGAACACGCTGGCAGGCATCTTCCTCGGTGCCAACCTGCCGGGAGAGGCCGAGCCCTACATCCTGCGTGCGATGGAGTATGCGAAGAAAGCACAAAACCCCGCCCGCATGGCTGTGCTCTTAGGTACCGCCTCTGAGGTCTACCACGCCAAGGGCGACCAGGAGAAAGCGCTGGAGTATGCCGACCAAGCCTGCCAGATGGAGGAGCAACTCGGACGGAAAGACAAACTGGCCATGAGGCAGGTGCAGAAGGCGGAGGCACTGGTGGGGCTGAAACGCTACGACGACGCGCTCGACGTGTTGCGGGCTGCATTGCCTCAGTTGCAAGCCGACCAAAACTACCATTCGCTCGCCATCGCTTGCAACAAACTGGGAGAGTTGTCGCTATGGAAGAAGAATTTTCCCGATGCACAGAAATACTTCGGTCAGGCACAGCAGATATTCAATGCCATGGGCGACCGATACAACGAAGTGCATTCGCAACTAGGGCTCTACATGTCGCTGAAGAACAGCGACCCGAAGGCCGCATTGCCCCACCTGGAACGCTACAACGGACTGAAAGACACGCTCTATGCCGAGCATGTGGCGGACAGTATCGCGATGATGAGTGCTCGGCTGGGCAACGATGCGCTGAAAGCCGAGAACGAGGCTACGAAGAGCCAGTTGCGGAATTACATCGTGCTGGGGTCTATCATGGTGCTGGCGCTGCTGCTGGTGTGCTTTCTGCTATGGCAAAACATGCGCAAACGCACGGCCGAGTTCGTCAGACAGTTCAACGAGTTGACGGAAGTGTTGGAGAACCAGCAGGAAGAGCATGCCTACGAACAGGCCCAGCGAGCCGCTCCCGATGAGGGCGAGATGAGCGCGGGCGGCGAAAGCGACGAATTGGAGGAACACGATGGGCCGCAACCCGCTGATCCCTCAGCAGGCTGGAACGACCAGGAACGCGCGTTCATGGAGAAGGTGAACGCCATCGTGAGCAAGCAGATTAATGAAGGTCATGTGGACGTGGAGGCGTTGGCTTCGCAACTCTTCATGTCGACAACGACGTTCCGCCGCCGCTTCACCGCCATCGTGAAGGAAGGCCCCAAAGCCTATATCCTGCGCCAACGCATGGAGAAAGCCCGTCAGATGCTGGAGGAACATCCCGAGATGAACATCAGCGAAGTGGCCATGCGCTGCGGATTTGAGGACCGCTCCAACTTCACCCGCGCCTACCGCCGTGCCTTCGGCATTGCCCCGTCGGAGTCCAGGGCATTGGATGATTGAGGCCCCTCGTCCTCGCCTCCGTCATCCTCAGATGACATTGTGGCGAAATAGTTGCATATCTGGATTATCTTTCGTATCTTCGCTGTAGCGAAGATAACTTGATCTCAGCATAAATAAGGAACGATTATCAACCCGGCTTTTTATTATTCCTATTTTTTTAATTTTACGTGAGTTCGACGTAAGAAAAGTGTTAAAAAGTTGTGGGAATGGAATATTTTTAGTAACTTTATAGGTGATAATCAAACAGTTACGAATAAATACCCATTCCCATGACGACTGCAAATTTTGAAGAACTCGCTGATGAATCTCTATGACAAGATCCTCCTCAGGAAAAGGTCGGTCATCGAGACTGTCAACGATGAACTGAAGAACACCTGTCAGATAGAACATACCAGGCACCGCTCTGTTGACAACTTTGCAACAAATCTTTTTGCTGGACTCATAGCGTACAACCTGTTGCCCAAAAAGCCGTCAATGAATAATGAAATCATTGACAAAAGTAGACTAATTGCATAAGCCTTACGTCGAACTCACGTAATTTTTCAAACCCGGGGATCAGGACGAAGAAGAAGTTACAGGCCCCACCCCCGACCCCTCCCCTTGGAAGGGAGGGGGGAAAAGCCTCCCCCAACCCCTCCGAAGGAGGGGAGTGGCTGCGCCGTCATTCCCGTCGGGCAGTGCGCCAGCCACCCCTCCCCTTCGGGGAGGCCGGGAGGGGTCCTACTTGATGTATTTCCTACCGTTCCTGATGTAGATGCCGCGCATGGGCTGAAGGACGCGCTGCCCCGAGAGGGAATAGATGGCGTCGGCGGACGCAGGACGGTCGGTCATGACGTCGGCGAGGCCAGCGGGCTTCGGCGTGGCATGCGACTCGACCGTGCAGCCCCAGAACGGACTGACCGCCATGTCCTCCTCCGTGCCGTCGCTCTTGATGAGACAGACCCTCCGCACGCCAATCGAGTAGCTGCCCGTCTTGCCGTACTGCAGGGTGACGCGCTGCACGGAGGAGCCGAGGGTCGTGCGGTTGAAGGTGACGGTGTAGCTCAGCTGCTGAGGCACGCCGACGTACTGCTCCTTGCCGTTGGCCCCGTAGACCTTCACGCTCAGGTAGCCGCTCAGGGGTTTCTCGTCGAACTCCACCTTCACGGCCTTATAATCATTGAGACTGATGGTCGAGCTGACCAGGTTGAGCTCCTGCCACTGCCCGGTGTAGTTCACCGTGTACCAGATGTCGAAGTCGTCCGTCGTGGGCATCACGGGCTGGTAGTCGCTGCCATGGTAGGCCTGCAGGATGGTCCGGGCCAGGTCAGGCTGGCTGATGGCGGGCAGCGTGCGCGCCATGCCGTCGCTGAGGCCCATCCACCAGAAGGTGGCGATGCCGTAGTCGTTGGCCCGCTTCACGAAGTAGTCGGCAAAGGCGAGCACGTTCTCGCGGCGCACCCGGTAGTCGTCCTCGCCGTCGTTGGCCGTGCCCCACTCGCCGATGATGACGGGGGCCCCCTTGCTCTGCAGGTGGGTCTTCAGGGCGCTCATCATGTCATCGACCTCGCTCTTCACGCTGCTGATGTTCTTCACGTTAGGATAGCTGTGCACCTGGAAGGCCAAGTGGCCCTCCGTCTTGTCCTGCGGCAGCTTCATCTCCTTGAGCGGGTCCTTCAGATGGCTGCTCCACGTGCCGCTGCCGCAACAGGCCGCATAGGTGTTCACCACCAAGTTGCGCTCCGCATTGTTGCCGCCCGTGGCGCGCACGACGTCGACGAAGCTCTGGGCGTAGCTGTTGATGGCCTCATAGGCGTCAGCGGCGTCGGCCGCGACGTAGGTGGCTGACGAGCCGAACGACGCGAAGCACCACGACTGATACTTGTCGGTCATCTCGTTGTAGCCTTCGAAGAGCAGCCGCTCGCCGTAGTCGCGGAACTCCTCGGCTATCTGTCGCCACAGCGATTCGTAGCGCGCACGCGTGTTGCGGTAGGTCTGCATGCTGGCCGCGAGCCAATGGCCGTCATCGTTGCCCGTGTCGTGGTGGACGTTGAGCAGACAGTACATGTCGTTGTCAATCACGTAGTCGACCACCTCGCGCACACGCTTCATCCACGCCGCGTCGACCTTGCCGTCGGCATCCATGTGCGGATACCACGTCACGGGCACGCGGATGGCGCCGAAGCCGGCCCTGCGCATCATCGTCATCAGGTCAGCCGACGTGACGGGCTGGCCCCACATCGTCTCCGACTGCACCGGGTCCGGACAGGCCTGTCCGTTGTTCGCATCGAGCGTGTTGCCCAGGTTCCATCCCACGCCGAAATGGCTGACGGCCTCCGTGGCCGACTCAAAGCTCTGGGCATGGAGGGCGACCGTCAGCGTCATGGCCGTCAGCATGATCATCAGTCTTCTCATGTTGTTGCGGATTAGCTCAACATTCCTTTGCATGGCAGTCATAGTTTCTAAGTTTTGAGTGCAAATTTAAGCAAAATCTTTGAATTCGCAAACAAATAGCAAAAAAATGTTCAGAGACCATGACAAAGAAGCGCCCGAAAGAGGGTCTTGAAAGGAGGCACCCCGATGCAAGAAACGGGGCTTTTCGACACCAATATAGGGGTATATTACTTTCAAAAAGCACCGTTTTGCGCTTTTCGGTCCCATGCGGGCGGGGTCGGGAAGAGCCGGTCGGGAGGCCATCGCGTGGAGGAGTCAGGAAGCCGTTGCTCCGTCCTGTCAGTCAGCGAACAGTTCGGCGAGGACGTCGGGCGAGCGCAGCTCGGGCATCTGGGGCAGGTGGATGCGATAATAAAGGAGGAGGATCTCGAGGATGCGGTGGCGCTGAAGGCGGGAGAGGCGGAAGAGGTGCATCGTGGCGAAGTCCATGCGCATGAGCAGGCGGATATGGTCGGCCTCCTGGGGCATGAGGAAGTCGCGATGCATGGGGACCTGGGGGCAGAAGACGCTCTGTCGGAGGTCGAAATAACAGCCGGGGACGTAGTCGTCGAGGTTGGGATAGAAGCCCAGGAAACGGCTCAGACGCATGAGGAAGACGAGGTGGAAGTTGGCATAGCCCTGCCGGGCCTCGTCGAGCCAGCAGAGGGCCGACCGCACATAGTCGAAGAGCGGCTCGTCGCGCTGCTCGCCGCGCAGGGCATGATAGAGGAACTCGGCCACGAACAGGGCGATGGCCAGCTTCGCCGGGTCGGACTGCAGCGAGACGAGGGGCTGCGCCATCACCGCCTCGCGCAGCCGCTGCAACTGCTGCTGGGGGCGCACGTCGGCCTCTATAAATAATAAGGTGAGGGGCTGCAGCAGCTGTTTGCCCACCCGGGCCCGCGCCGACTTGGGGCTCGGCACGACAAAAGACAGCCGGCCCTGCTCACGGGTGAACATGTCGACAATCAGCTTCTGCTCGCCATACTTCAGGGCATGCAGCACCAGGGCCTCAGTCTTCTGCAACATCGTCGGCAAAATTACAAAAAATAATCAAAATTCTTCATTTTTCTTTAAGAAAATTTGCATAGTCAAAGAAAAAGCAGTACCTTTGCACCCGCAAAATGCGAAAAGGGGTCCCTTCGTCTATCGGTTAGGACGAGAGATTTTCATTCTCTAAAGAGGAGTTCGACTCTCCTAGGGACTACATTAAATCCGTCATCTGCGCAGCGACTGCGCTACCAGCGTGATGCTGGGACAAGGTGGCGGAGAGTTTTGTGAAACGGGGTCAACCGCCCCGTCCGCATTGCTCGCCCAGGGCTGCCGTCAGGCGCAAGACCCCTAAGCTTTAACAACAAAAATCAAACCAATTAAAAAAAACAAAACAACAATGGCAAACCACAAATCATCGCTGAAGCGTATCCGCCAGGACAAGAAGAAGGCTCTTCACAATCACTACTACGCAAAGACCATGCGCAACGCCGTCCGCAAGCTGCGCGCCATGGAGAACAAGGACGAGGCAGTGGCTCTCTATCCGAAGATTCAGAAGATGCTCGACAAGCTGGCCAAGACCAACATCATCCACAAGAACAAGGCCGCTAACCTGAAGTCAAGCCTCTGCCTGCATATCAACAAGCTGGGCTAAGCGACGACAGCTGCGACAGAAATAGAACGAGGAACGCGACATTGCTCTCAACGAGAGTGATGTCGCGTTCCTGCATATTGTAACTTAATGTTAAAATCTGTCACTTTTCTGTTAATTCTTTTGTTTTTTCTCTTTATCTTTATTACTTTTGTGCCTTGTTGACAAATGATGAATAACACTATTAATACTTTAAGTCATGAAAAAAAACTACATCATTGCTCTTTTGCTGATGCTCCTCTGCGGAGCAAGCAACGCCATGGCCGACACCTACAAGGTCGACTTCGAGACAACCGTTGACACCAGCGACCACGAGTTCCGCTTGGCCAGTGGCTGGAGCCACATCGTGGACTTCTTTAAAGGCCCCATCTGGATTATCCCAGATGAATACGTCAGCTATTCCTTTGAGACGAATGCCGGTGTTGACGGCAGCACTGCCCTGAAGATTGGCAGTCAGACCCTAACTGGCAAAGAGTGCAACGACCTGCTGGTAAGCCCAAAGCTGAGCGGCACGGTGAGCATCATGGTGAAGTCGGCATCTGAGGCCGAGGATCAGACGGCCGGCATCAAGTTCTTTGTTGTCGACAACGGCACCATGGGCGCTGAGATCACGCCCGTCGAGGCTCCGGCCCTGACGAAAGACGGCTACGTGAAGTACGTGCTGCCCGAGCAGAGCGGCGCCAACATCGGCATCCGCGGTGAGTACGTCTACATTGACGACTTCGAGGCTGCCTCGGCAGAGATAGAAGAGTCGCGCAGCATGACCGTCGTCAGCGCTACATTGGCCAGCGACAACGACACGTACAGCGAAACCGTCGGCTGGTTCCCCGAGACTTTCATCAACACCGACGCCGAGGGCAACTACACCCTGTCGTACGACATCGAACTGAAGAACAATGGTGAGACGACGCTGAACCCCGGTGACGAGGGCTACAGCATCAGCCTCTACTCTTATGACAATAATCGCGACGACATCGTCCTGGGCGAGAACCTGCCCGTCAGCGTAGCCCTGGAACCCGGCGAGACCAAGACCGTCAACTTCAAGCTCAGCCTGAAGAGCGAGAACGCCACTGAAGGCGAGACGGTCTATGTAGCCATCAAGGAGAACGTCACGGGCAGTGAGACTGAACGCAACTACGACATCAACTATAAGGTGAAGTATAAGGCTCCCGACGTTCAGCCCGCACAGGCCCTGACCATCACTGCCGCCGAGCTGCTGACCGAGACGTTCACCGACGGCGAGGGCAACACCTGCGTGGTGGCCGACGCCGACGGCAACTACACGCTGACCTACAACGTGACGGTGAAGAACAGCGGCACCGACCCGCTGACCGTAGGCACCGAGGGCTACTCCATCCAGCTGACCAGCGCTTCGGGCTTCGGCTATGCAGAATTGGGCGACCCCGTCGACATCACTGTCGACCTGCAGCCTGAGGAGGAGACGACGGTGGAGTACACCGTAGTGCTGAACCGTCAGGAGACGTACCAGGTGACGCCTATCTTCCGCGAGAACCTGGGACAGACCACCTTCGAGACCAACCAGACCATCACGCCCGCCGACGACCCGACGATTGAGAAGCGCGAGCTGACCATCGACCATGTGGAGAACAAGACTGCCACGCGCAGCGAGATCTCTGGCTTCTCGTTCAAGACCTACACCGACACCGACGCTGACGGCAACTTCACCATCGAGGCCGACGTGACCCTGAAGAACACGGGCAACGTCACACTGACCGACGACGAGGTGCTCATCACGCTCTACAACAATGCCGACGAGACACAGGTGTTCACCACCGCCAAGATGGGCCGCGACCTGGAGGCCGGACAGAGCGTCACGGTGAACCTGAAGGCTGAGCTGAACATTGCCGACGTGAGCGGCACCATCACCTACTACGTGAAGGAGAACGTGACGAACACCAGCGAGTATGTCGTCAGCACCGAGGCCTTCAAGAAGGAGACCACCCTTGACGTTGCTATCAGTGAGGACGGCTGGGCATCGTTCTGCAGCGACAAAGCCCTGAGCTTCGCCAACTGCGAGGGTCTGACAGCCTATGTCGTGACAAGTGTCGAAGGCGGCAGCGCCAAGCTGGCCGAGGTGACTGAGGTTCCTGCCTACACAGGCGTGCTCCTGCAGGGCGACGAGGGCACCTACACCGCCGACATCCTCGACAATGCCGAGGCACCTGAGGAGAACATGCTCCGCGGCACCGTCTATGCTCAGGTGGAGGTCACCGAGAGTGAGTGGGCAGATGCTCCTTACGGCTCCACTTACGTGTTCGGCAAGGACAAGAACGGAAACATTGGTTTCGTGAAAGCCTCCGTCGGCTATGTCATCCCTCAGTGGAAAGCTTACTTGATCTATAGCGAGGGCACTGCCGAAGCCCGACAGTTCATCAGCCTCGACGGCGATGTCGCCACGTCAATCGGACACCTCACGCAGAGCGGCCGCGACAGCCAGGCCTACTCGCTGCAGGGACAAAAGGTGAGCGCAGCCTACAAGGGCATCGTCATCCGCAATGGACGCAAAATGATTAACAAATAAAAGGAACAAGACACAACCCCTAATAAAAAAACTAATATCTATGAAGAAGAACTACGAGGCACCCGCCATGGACGTGTGCCACATTGAGACAGCAAGCCTGCTCAACGAAACCTCAATGCCGATTCTGCCCGAAGAGACGGGAACGTATCTCAACGAGACAGACGAACTGACCGATCAGGGGTTCAAGGGGCTCTCCCGCAGCCAGCGCGACATCTGGTATGACGAAGAAGAGGAAGAATAAGTAAAAAGAAACAGAAAACAACAAAAAAAGAGAAATGAAGAAGTATATCTTTTCTTTGGCCGCTATGGCCATGATGAGCGTGCCCGCCACGACGTTGGCACAGGACGGTGAAGGCGAATGGAGCGAAAACCCCGTCTACCCCACCCTTGAGACCGGCTACTTCCGCTTCGTGAACAACGGCTACGGCGACGTGCTCTCACTCGACGGCAAGCATGCCCTCAGCCTCAGCCAGACGGAGAACGACGCCCGCACCATGCCCGGCACCATCTTCTACTACGACACCAACGGCATCTACAGCTTTGCCGACGACATGGCCCAGCTGGGCGACAACCTCACCGTGGCCGACCTGATGCGCCTCATGGCCACCTCGGCATGGAAGAGCGGCTCTTACAGCACCTACGACGTCTCCGCGCAGGGCATCAGCCTCGGCGGCTATCTGAAGAACCTGAGCAAGTACGTGAATGCGGCCCTCGCCGACTTCCCGCAGAGCGACGCCGTCAAGGACTTCTACGAGAACGGGCCCGCCTGGTATCTCGCAGTGGCCATGTCGGGCGCCTTCTATCCCGCCGACATGGAGTCGCTCGAGACATTCCAGGCCGCCGTCGACCGCTACATGAAGCAGTGGAAGAACTACTTCGACTGCAGCATCTACCTGAAGCCCGCCGAGAACACGACGAACAGCTTCCTCATCCACTTCCATGCCCCCATGGACATCAGCAAGGTGATGGACACGCAGGCCCAGATCAACAACATGTCGGACTCGGAGACTGGCCAACCCTACGGCTACAACTACGACTTCTTCGGAGCCTTCAAGCGCCAGGTCGTCGAGGAGGCCGCCAAGGAGCTCGACGCTGAGGGCGTGGCCTACGTGGAGCGAGTGCTCGAGCCCCTCGTGCTCGACTACGAATACTACATCGGCGAGAACGAGCAGGGCGAGCTCTACGTCCAGGGCTTGTCGAAGGAAGCCATGTTCGGCGAGAACGGCGAGCTGGCCCAGATCAATCAGGACGAGCTCGTCTGGACCGTCCAGCCCGTCGACGAGGTGAACCCGCTGATGGTCGGGATGGAGTCGTGGAGCAAGGCCTACGACGAGTATTATTACACCACGATGTTCACAGAGTTCCCCTACCAGCTGGGCGAGGGCGTCGAGGCCTTCTACGTCGCAGCCGAAGGCGACAAGTTCAAGCTGGTGAGCATCGAAGGCAAGGTGCCCGCACGGACGGGTGTCTTCCTGCGCTCGAAGAGTCCCGACGCCGTGAGCAACGTGCTGCTGCCCCTCAGTGTCGTTGAGGAAGTGGCCGTCCCTGAGAACAACCTACTGAAGGGCACCTGCCTGCCGCTGCAGCTCGACGACTACAAGTTTGTCTGGGGCATTAGCGGCCAGGGCGAGGAAAGCAGCCTGGGCCTGGTCAAGGCAACGACCACGGTTCCCGCCAACAGCTGCTATTTCGAGCGCAAGCTGATCCTCGTCCCCGCTGACACCCAGGGCATCACGACTGTCAATGCCCAGACCTCGACCCTCGGTTCTGCCTGCTACGACCTGCAGGGCCGTCGCGTGGCAGAGCCCACACGTGGCATCTACGTGGTCGACGGCAAGAAAGTAGTCCGCTAACAAGCCCGATGAGTCAACGAACATAACCCGAACTGAAAGGGTATGCCGCAGGACGTCTTGCGGCATACTCTCTCTTTTTATTATTTAAACTGATTACTATGAAAACCATCAGACAGCTACTGGCCGCCGTGCTGCTCGCACTGCCCGCAGCAATGACAGCCCAGGACACCGAGATATGGGTGAGCGTCGTCGACAACCCCAATCGCGAGTCGAACGGCATCTACGGATTTCCGGCCAGCGACCCTAAGGCCCTGACGGCCAAGAAGACCGCCCCCGAGCTCTACTTCCAGAAAGGCACGGGTTATCAGGACGGCACGATCTATGGCATGGACTACAAGCAGGGCTTCTTTACTCCCGACCGCTACATCCTCTACGCCGTCGACACGAAGACGTGGAGCGTCACGAGTCGCGACGTCAGCAGCTCGCTGGCCCTGAAGGAGACGGCCAACGGGGCCGACGGCACCGTCTATGCCCTGTTCGACGACGGCCGTCTCGGCACGCTCGACTACAAGACCCTCACCCGCACCGACATCGCCACGCCGCAGCGCAGCTATGCGGCCTTGGGCGTGACGGGCATGGGCGACCTCTATGGCATCGACAGCGACGCCAACCTCGTCAGCATCAACACCACGACGGGCGCTGAGACCGTCGTCGGCAGCACTGGCCTCAGCATCTATGGCTATGGGCGCACCACGGGCGAGATCGACCCCGTCACGGGCAAGTTCTACCTCGCCGCACAGTCGGGATGGAGCGAGTCCCTCAGCATCTACGCCATCGACCTGCAGAGCTGCGAGGCCACGACCATGGGCCAGCTGCCTGCCGGCTACGACTATCTGGGCGGCATGATCATCGTCGGCGAGCCCGCTGCGGCTGGCGCCCCAGGCCGTGCCACCAACCTGAAAGCCACGTTCGAGGGCAATGCACTGACAGGCACGCTCTCGTTCACGGCCCCCACCACGACCTTCGACCATCAGCCGCTGGAGGGCGAACTGGCCTACACCGTCAGCTACGGAAGCGACGGACAGCAGTCGCTCACGGGCATGGCCCAGCCAGGTGCCGACGTGTCGCTGCCCATCACGCTCAGCGAGGGCGGCCTAATCACCTTCGCCGTGAAATTCGCCAACGCTGCCGGCGAGGGCCAGACGGCCACCATCACGCAGTGGGTGGGCCCCGACGCCCCGCTGACGCCTGACGACGTCGAGCTGACGATGGACGCCGACGGCCTGGCCACCCTCTCGTGGACCGCTCCCACGGGCTGCGTCAACGATGGTTATCTGGGCACGCTGACCTACGACGTCTGGCGCATCGTCAGCGGCGAGGAGACGCTCGTGGCCCAGGGCCTCAGCGCGACGACCTTCAGCGAGCAGCTTGAGATCACCACGCTGAAGGAATACAGCTACGCCGTGGTAGCCCTCAACGACGGCACCCCCAGCGAGCGCGCCCTGTCGAACAAGATCATCGCGGGCGACGGCTTCGGCGTGCCCTTCACGGAGCAGTTCGGCGAGGGCAACCACCTGGACTACTTCACCGTCGTCAACGTCAACCACGACGAGGACCGCTGGGGCGAGCTCACGTGGAAGCTGCACACCGACATGAACTTCTGGGGACAGGGCACGAGCTACGAGGAGATGTGGATCCAGACTGACGGCGCCACTGACGACTGGCTCATCACGCCGCCCCTGCAGCTCAAGGCGAACACGCTCTATGCCCTCACGTTCAAGATGAAGGCCGGCTACGACACCACGCCCGAGAAGTTTGAGGTGCGCATGGGCCAGACGGCCACGCCCGAGGCCATGACGACGCCCCTGCTGTCTGAGCAGACGATCACCAATACTGAATATAAGACCTTCACCCGCGAGTTCACCGTCATGCAGGACGGCACCTTCTGCATCGGCTTCCATGCCACACGCAACCAGGGCGCGGCCCTCTATCTCGACGACGTCGCCGTCCGCGTGGCCACCTCGCAGGAGGCCCCCGCGGCCCCCTCATGCAATGGAATCATCGCTGGCGAGGAGGGTGAACTGAAGGCTACTATCACCTTCACCACGCCCGCCCTCACCATCGGCGCGGAGCCGCTGAAGAGTCTCACCCGTGTGGAGGTGCTGCGCGACGAGGCGCTCATCGCCACGATCGACGCCCCTGAGGTCAACACCGCTTACACCGTCGTCGACGAGCAGCCCTCGAACGGCTATCATGCCTATGCCATCGTGGCCTACAACGAGGCCGGCCGCGGCCAGCGGGCCGAGCAGGACTCCGTCTACGTGGGCGTCGACATCCCCAAGGCGCCCAGGGTCAGCCGCACCGAGGACCTCGGCCGTCGCGTCCGCTTCGAGTGGGCCGAGACTGAGACGGAAGGTCAGCGGGGTTACTACGTGCGCCCTGCCGACGTCGTCTACGAGGTCTATGCCACCGATGCCCAGGGCCAGCGCTCGCAGCTCGTCTATGAGGGCAGCGAGCGAAGCTTTGAGGCCGACTACGCCGATACGGACGCGTTTGACATCGTGAAGTATCTCATCGTGGCGCGCAACGTCGCCGGCTCAAGCCGCGAGGGCGCTGCCAAGATGGCCACGGGCATGCCCCTCACCCTGCCCTATCGCGAGTCGTTCGCCATGGGACGGGCCAAGAACAGCTTCTGGGTGGAGCAGAGCGGCCTGCGCTCATGGAACCCCACGACGGAGGATGCCGCTGGCGAGGATGCCGGCTCGCTGCTCTTCGTGCCCTACGACGAAGGGGACGGCAGCACGTATGGCACCCAGCGCCTGACCTTCATCGGCGTGCGCCAGCCGCAGCTCTCGTTCTGGCATAAGCTGCAGGGTGCGTCGCTCGATGTCGTGGCATGGCGTCCCGACGGAAACGAAGTGCCCCTGTGCGCCCTGCACAGCACCGCTTCGGAGCCCTCAAAGTGGTCCTTCGTCACGGTCGAAGTGCCGCTTCAGAAAGACCAGCCCTACACGGTGCTGAAGTTCAAGGCCACCGGCCAGGCCGGCAGTCGCGCCCTCATCGACGACATCCTCGTCTGCGACGGGGCCTATGCAGACGGCATCGCAACCGTCGTCAACGGCCCAGCCGCCACGGGCCACGCCCTCTACGACCTGCAGGGACGTCGCGTCAGCCAGCCCGCCAAGGGACTCTACATCTACAACGGAAAGAAAATCATCAAGTAAACCGACGACTATGAAGACAACATACACAAAGCTTACCGCTCGCTGCTCGCAGCTCATAGCCCTCTGTACATTGTTCATTGTTCATTGTACATTATCACAAGCCTTGCCGCGCAGCGAGGCCCAGATGATGCAGGCCGCCGCCGAGGCCATCAACGGCCAGCGCACCGCCATGCACAAGGCACCGCGCAAGGGGCAGCTCACGAAGCTGGCCCAGAAGGGCGCCAGCCTCAGCATCGTAGGCTACGAGGAGGGCGGATTCGCCATCGTCACGGCTGACGACGTGCTGCCGGCCGTCGTGGGCTATAGCGACAAGTCGTACGACGCTGACGACCTGCCCGAAGGGTTCAGCTGGTGGCTCGATGCCATGAGCGAGGCGGCCGACTACTACGTCGCCACGCAGACCACGGCCCGCATCGTCCGCCCCAACACCAGTCGCGTGCAGCCCTTCGTGCGGCCCCTGCTCTCGACGGAGTGGGGACAGGAGGAGCCCTACAACAACGCCTGTCCGATGCTGCCCGACCAGGAGCTCTATCCGCGCCACTGCGTCGTAGGCTGCGTGGCCACGGCGACGGCCCAGATTCTGAACTACCACCAGTGGCCCTCCACGGGCCACGGCACCACCACGCTGCGCGTGCCCTACGGCTCGGCCACGGGCACTGACTATCACTTCGACTTCTCCCAATGTCACTTCGACTGGGCCAACATGCGCAACACCTACACCCCGGGCAACTACACCGAGGCCGAGGCACGCGCCGTCAGCGAGCTCAGCCACGCCATGGGCATGATGGCCATCATGCAGTACGGCATCGACTTCTCGGGCGCCATCAGCGACGACGCCGTCAACGGACTGCAGCTATATTTCGGCATCACGACAGCCACGCTCTATTCGCGCAACGACGTCTTCGGCATGTCGGAGAACTACACCGAACAGCAATGGTGCGACATGCTGCTCCAGGAACTGAGCGACGTGGGACCCGTCTATTATGCCGCCGCCGATGCTGACGACCAGGGCGGACATGCCTTCGTCGTCGACGGCTACAACGAGGACGGACTGGTCCACGTCAACTGGGGCTGGCACGGCCGCTTCGACGGCTACTACGACGTCAGCATCCTCAATCCGCGCATCTATCACTTCTCGAAGGCTCAGGAGATGATCCTCGGCATCTGCCCGCCGCAGAAGGCGAAGGGCATGACGCAGGTCATCACCGTCGATGAGCCTGGCATGCTGGGCGACGAGCTGGAGGCCGTCCGCACGATGGTGGGCGATGCCGCCCGCTTCAGCGCCGTGGAGGTGACGGGTCCGCTCAATGCCGACGACCTGCACGCACTGGCCGTCATGCGCGAGCTCAGCAGCATCGACCTCGGCGGCGCCACGCTCGAGGGCGACCTGCTGCCCCCTCATGCCTTCTATGGCTGCAGCAACCTGCGCACGCTCATCCTGCCCGCCAACATCCGCTTCTATGGCGACGGCGCACTGGCCGGATGCTCCAACCTCAACGAGCTCAGCATCCCCGAAGGCGACGGCCAGGGCTACGTGCTCAGCCGTGGCGTGGTCTATACGCCCGACATGTCCGAGGTCATCGCCGTGCTGCCCACCGCCCCTGACACGGTCACGGTGGCCGACGGCGTCGTCCGCCTGCACGACCATGCCTTCGAGGGCTGCAAGTATGTGCGCATCGTCACGCTGCCCGCCTCGCTCCAGGTGATGGGCAGCCGCGCCCTGGCCGACGTGCTCATCATGCGCGAGCTGCACCTGCTGGGCAACGTGCCGGCCGAAGTCGACCACGACACGTTCGACGGCGTCGACCCGGGCTTCCTGATGCTCTACCTGCCCGCAGGCAGCCGCGCCGACTATGAGCGGGCCGAGGGCTGGCGCGAGCTCTTCCGCAGCGACAACGTCACGGAGGTGGGCACGCTCATCCGAGCCCGCGACATCACCCGCCAGTATGGCGAGGACGTCGACGACTATTACTTCGAGATCCTGGGCCAGCGCGTCAAGGGCGTGCCGCGCCTCTGGTGCGAGGCCACGCCGACATCGCCTGCCGGCCAGTATGTCATCCACTGCGAGCGCGGCACGGTCGAGGGCGACGACGTGCGCTTCGAGGACGCCCTGCTCACCGTCGTCGGAGGTCCCAAGGGCCTCAACGACGGCGACGATGCCGCCAGCAGCTTCAACCTGGGCTATTGTGGTGGCGAGGTCGCCACGAAGTCGACGTTCGGCGACATGGGCAACGAGTACGTGTCGGCCGCCATCTATATTCCCGCGTCGATGCTGGGCGGCATGGGCGGCGCCGAGATCACAAAGATCCGCGCCGGACTGGCCACGCGCCTGAACATCGACGAACTGACGGTATGGGTGCGCACGTCGCTCGACGGCGACAACCTGGCCGAAGGAAAGCTGAACCGCAAGCAGACTCGCGTGCAGCAGGGATGGAACGAGGTGAGCCTCGACACGCCTTATATCATCAAGGAGGACGAGGGCCTCTACATAGGCTACACCTACCACCACACCGGACTGGCCAACGCCGTCTCCATCGTCGGCACGACGCCCGCCGGCACCGCCTTCTTCAAGAAGAACAGCGACGCCACGTGGCAGGACATCAGCACCGAGGGTGCCGTCAGCCTGGAGGCTGTGGTCAGCGGCACGATGCTGGCCCAGTGGGACCTGGCCTTGCGCTCGGCCTCGCTGTCGCCCGACCTCAACGCGGGTCCGACGGCCTATAAGCTGACGGCCGACGTGGCCAACATGGGCACCAGCGATGTCAACGGCTTCGATATCACGATAAGTGCTGACGGTCTCGACGACGTGACGACACACGTCAGCCAGCCCGTCGCCAGTGGCAAGACGCTGACGGTGAGCGTCATCACACACCTCTCACTTCTCACTTCCCACTTCTCACCTCTGACCGTCGCCATCACTGCCATCGACGGCGGCACCGACGCCAATGCCGGCAACAACACGGCCGAGGCCACGATGCGCTTCGAGCGCCAGGTGCTACTCGAGGAGTTCACCACCGAGAATTGTCCCAACTGTCCCGACGGTGCCGAGACCATGCACACGGCCCTGCAGATGATGCCTGCCGTCAGCGAGCGCGTCAACATCGTCTGCCACCACGCGGCCTTCGGCACCGACTGGCTCACGCAGGACTGCGACGAGGCCTACACATGGTTCTTCAACGAGGGCGGCCAGACCTTCGCCCCCGCCTGGATGATCGACCGCAAGCCCTACTTCGACTCGATGATCGCCAGCGGCAACCGCCAGGCCATCTACTGGCCGGGCAGCGAGAAGGAGTTTGCCCAGATGCTCGAGGGCGCAATGGCCGAGGAGCCTCACGCCCAGATCGGCGCCACGGCCACCCTGGCCGACGGACGCATCAGTGTCAGTGTCATCGGCCTCTACGACGAGCAGTTCAGCACGGCCGGAAGCCGGCTGACGGTCTATCTGACTGAGGACAACATCGACGCCCGCGAGCAGCAGGACCACAACGGCGTGGTGAGCGGATTCAAGCACCAGCACGTCATCCGCGCCTACAACAGCACATGGGGTGAGAAGCCCGCCTATTCTCAGGACATGACGCTCAACTACTCCTGCAGCTTCGAGCTTGACCCGTCGTGGAAGCGTGATGACCTGAAGGTCGTCGCCGTGCTGTCCAACTACGATGCCTCCGACAACCTCAACTGCATCGTCGAGAACAGCGTCGCCGTTCCCATCGTCGAGGGCTCCACCGAGGGCATCGCCTCGCAGCCACGCCTCACTTCAGACTTCTCACATCTCACTTCCGACTGCTACGACCTGCAGGGCCGCCCAATCGGCAACAGCCGGTCGGCTAAGCCACGCATCGTCATCATCCGCCGTGCTGACGGCAGTGTCATTAAATCTATTGCTAAGTAACCATAACAAAGAATAGATGAAAGTTACAGACCCCACCCCCGACCCCTCCCCTTGAAGGGAGGGGAGCAAGCCCCACCCGACCTCCCCAAAGGGGAGGGGTCGGGGGTGGGGTCTCTAACTTCATTCATTCGCTCAAGTCATTTATACTCATCGAAAATCATGAAACGTCATATCATTCTGTTATCGCTCGCCTGCGCAATGGCAGCCACGGCCGTGGCACAGCCCCGCAGCGAGCGCGAGATGCAGGCCATCGCCACGGACCACCTCTACGGCGCCATGGCTCGCGGCCAGCGACAGCAGCAGGCTATGAAGCCACAGCAAATCGTTGCCACCGACATGGTGGCCGCCTACGCGCTCACGACGCAGCCACTTCCCACCTCACCTCTCGCATCCCCCGTCGTCTTCGTCAGTCGCGATGCCGCCTTTGCGCCCGTCCTCGGCTGGACCGATGCGCCCATCGAGGGCAACGAGCTGCCCGACGGACTGCGGTGGTGGCTCGAGACCATCAGCCAGACCATGGACGAGCAGCTCAACGGCGGCGACCGTCCCGTCATCATGCCCGCCCCGAAGCCCGCCAGCAACGTCGAGCCGCTCGTCACGTCGCGCTGGGCGCAGGATACGCCCTACAACGACCGATGCCCCGTGGCCGACACGTGGACCAAGCGGCGCGCCCAGACAGGCTGCGTGGCCACGGCCATGGCTCAGGTGATGAACTATCACGAATATCCCGCCAAGGGCCAAGGCATGGGCTACTACACGATGAACGGCAACAAGAAGAACGTGCGCATCGAGGGCGAGTATGACTGGGCCAACATGATGGACACCTACTCCTCGGCCAGCGACAAAAAAGACGCGACCACCGACGCCGTCGCCACGCTGATGTACGACTGCGGACTGGCCTCGGGCATGGCCTACGCCCTGCAGGGCAGCGGTGCCACGACGATGAACGCCGCCGCCGGCATGGTCAGCAACTTCAGCTACGACGAGGCCGCCCTGCACTGCTCATTCCGCACGTTCAGCAACAACGACGCGTGGCTGCAGACCATCTACGACGAGCTGGCTGAGCAGCGACCCGTGCTCTACGCCTCGACCGACGCCACCTACGGCGCCCACGCCTTCGTCATCGACGGCTGTCGCGCCCAGGACGGTTATGTGCACGTCAACTGGGGATGGTCGGGCGACGCCGACGGATGGTTCGACTTCTTCAACCTCACGCCGCGCACCACCTATCAGACGGCCTACGGCATGCAGGGCTACGACTTCAGCCGCGACGTCGAGTCGCAGTCGATGCTCACCGGCATCACCGCCCCCGGCCAGCAGGACTTCGCCTACGAGGCCTACTGGTGCATGGACGGCGAGGAGACCATCAGCGTCGACGGCGACAGCATCACCCTCCGTCTGCCCACGCTCATCAACTACCACTTCCAGGAGTTCCGCGGCCTCGTCGGACTCTGCATCCAGAACGTGGCCACGGGCCATTCGCCCATCCAGCCCTTCTACTACACGGCCTATGGCGAGGATCCCGTCGGCTCGCTCAAGGGATGGAAGCCCATGGAGGTGCCCTACTACAAGAGCATCACCGACGCGCTCGACGACGGCGACTACGACCTCTTCCTCATGGCCTGGCACGAGAAGGCCATCAACAAGACGATGCCCCAGTACGTCCGCTTCCCGGCCCGCAACGACGGCCGCGAGAACTACAACGTATGGCGCATGACCAAGCGCGACGGCCACCTCACGATCAGCAAGCAGGAGGTGCCCGAGGAGAGCGGAATTCGGGCTTTGCCAATGTACAATGAACAATGTACAATGAACAATGGGGTCTACGACCTGCAGGGACGTCCGCTCAGCGGCGAGCCCCGTCATGGACTCTACATCAAGAACGGCAAGAAATACCATAAATAAAAAACCACAGACGATCACTATGAAGAAAACTATCCTCACGGCGCTGGCCCTGCTGCTCTGCACCATGGCCGACGCTCAGATCACGACAACGCCCGACGGCACACTGCTCGAGGGCATGGAATACTGCTCGAAGGGCATGGTGCCCGACTACGCGACGGGTCAGATCTCACGCTTCGAACAGACGGGCATCGTGGCCCACGTCGTCAATGACGGCCGTAAGTTCTACATCCAGGACCCCATCACCCACTATCGCAAAGGCGTCTGGATGGAGGGCGAGCTCAGCGATGACGGCACGCAGGTCGTGTTCCACACCCCGCAGGTGTTCACCACTGAGCAGGGCGTCACCTACTACCTCTATCGCATGGTGCAGAAGGGCCAGTCGCTGGCCGTCGACCCCGCCGCCACCGACCTCATCTTCAGCTATGCCGACGGCACGCTGACCCAGACCGACGGCGGTTATCTGTCGATATGCAACGCCGAGGGCCGCACCACCAGCTACGTGGAGTACGGCATCACCATCCGCCCCATCGGAGAGCAGACGCTATGTCCGCCCGCCGATGCCCGCCACCAGACCTACCAGATGAGCTACGAAACGGAGGGTGCCCCGCAGTCGAAAACCGTCGACGTGGCCTTCAGCGGCGCCGATGTCTTCATCGCCAACCCCACGGGGGCCAAGGACAGCTGGATCCACGGCACGCTCGACGGCGACCGTCTCACGTGTCCCAACGGCCAGTTCCTCGGTGCCGACGAGCAGATGGGGCGCTACGTCTGGCTGCAGGCCGCCGAGGGCTCGGTCGAGATCATCACGATTCCCGGTTTCGGCGAATGGCCCGTGAACAACATCAAGCTGACGGAGGCCGAGGCCGTCGTCTTCGCCTACGACGCCGCAACGCGCTCGTTCAGCTGCGACGACCTCTTCCTGGTCAATGCAGGCCGCGACGCGCTCGGCGAGCAGTATGCCGACTTCGACAAGGTGCGCCTCGTGCCCTACGACGAGCAGCCCGCCGTGCCGGCCGACCCGCAGGTGGTCAGCTGGTCGGGCATCATCGAGGGCTTCGGCTTCGGGCTCTTCGCCATCAACATGCCCGCCGCCGACGTCGATGGCCACTACATCAACCAGGACAACATGTACTATAACGTCTTCATCGACGGACAGCAGCTCGTCACGCCCGACGGCCAGACCGACATCCCCTACAACTACACCGACGGCCAGACCATCCGAGTCAGCGGCACCAGCCACACCTTCCAGAGCTACACCGACATCACCGACCGCATCGGCGTGCAGGTGTTCTATCGCGTGGGCGACGTCGTCAACAGCTCCAACCTCGTCTGGTACGACATCGCCACCGAAGGCATTGCCGACGCCCATGCGCAGCAGCCCGTCCTCCGCACCGACTGCTACGATGCCCTCGGCCGGCCCGTCGCCCCTGACACCAAGGGCCTGGTCATCCGCAGGACCACGTTCGCCGACGGCACCGTCCGCACCGACAAGCATGTCGTGAGATAAGGTTCTGTCAGTGCAGGTCGTGTCTATTGCGTTGTGACAGAGCGCGGATTTTATGTGGCTTTGTGACAGAGCGCGGTTTTTTGTGACAGAGCGCGGATTTTAGTAGCAGAGCGCTGATCTTAGTTAGAGACCCCACCCCCAACCCCTCCCCTTGAAGGGAGGGGAGCAGGTGCGCTGTCATTACCGTCGGACAGTGCGGCAGCCAACTCCCCTCCTTCGGAGGGGTCGGGGGAGGCTTACTCCCCTCCCTTCAAGGGGAGGGGTTGGGGGTGGGGTCTGTAACTTTCAAACATCCGCATCACCCCTTTCTGCAGCGCAGTCACCCCCGCCTCAAATGAGCGAAGCGGGGCTTTTCGAAGGTAATATACCCCTATATTACTATCGAAAAGCCCCGTTTTGTTGTTTTTGGCCGTCGGGAGCGCCGCCGCAGAAGCATGACTCCGCCAAATCCTGCCGGCCGACGGAAGCATCTCTGAACATGCGTTATCTTTTTGGCTCCGTTTTGTTTTTTTAAACTCTATTTATAGACGCTGTATGAATATTTTTCGTATCTTTGCAGCATCTATTCCAAACCATATTAATTAATAACAAAAAACAAAAGAACTATGATCAAATTTTTACGTTTATCACTCGTAGCAATGCTGATGACGGTCTGCGGCAACCTGTTCGCCCAGACAGAGTCGATCACACTGACCTTCCCTGACTACAACGGCGAGTCGGTCGGCAGCTACACCAAAGCATGGACGGCCACCGTCGACGGCCAGGTATGGACCCTCGATGGCTTCAACAACAACAACAATGGCTGGGCATTCGTCAGATGCGGCCGCAAGAACAACGACCACACGGCCATCCTCACCTCGCCCGCCACGAAGTTCAAGGCCGACACCTACACCGTCACCGTCGACAAGACCAGCAACCTTGAGTCTGTCACGTTCGAAATCCTCAACGGCGAGGATGTCATCACCTCGAAGACCATCACCGACTTCTTCGCTGCCGGCGACGTCAAGCTCCAGTTCGCCGATGGTGCCGTAGGCTACAGCTATCGCCTGACCATCAACAGCACGCCTGCCACTGCCAACGGCACGACCCAGATCAGCAAGGTCGTCATCTCAGGCACCGCAGCCGAGGAGCCTGGCGAGGAGCCCGTCGAGGAGACCGTCGCCGCTCCTGAGTTCAGCGTGGCTGGCGGCACCTACAACGAGCCGCAGACCATCACCCTGAGCTGCGCCACCGAGGGTGCCGACATCTACTACACCCTCGACGAAAGCGAGCCCACCGCTGAGAGCACCCTCTACAGCGAGCCCATCGTGCTCGAGCAGACCACGACCGTGAAGGCCGTCGCCATCGACGCCAAGGGCCAGGCCAGCGAGGTGGTCAGCCAGAAGTATGTCATCTACGACATCGTCAAGGCCCAGAACATCGCCTTCGCCAAGGCCTGCGACCTCAACACGGTCATGGAGCTGACGCTCAAGAATGCTGTCGTGCTGGCCGTCGGCAACCGCTACTGCGTCGTCAAGGATGCCACGGGCGCCCTCAACCTCTTCAGCAGTAACCTCGACGTGGCCGTGGGCAACCGCCTCAACGGCGTCGTCAAGGGCACCTACACCAAGTACAACGGCACCCCGCAGATTGCCGCCGGTGCTGACTACAGCGACATCACCGTCACTGAGGGCGACGAGCCCGAGGCCGCACTGATGGACATCACCGAGGTGGCTGCCGAGGTCAACACCCTGATGCTGGTGAAGATTGAGAACGTCGTCGTCGAGAAGGACGGCAACAACTGGTATGCCGTCAGCGGCGAGAACCGCATCCAGATCTACGACACGTTCAAGACGAACTACGAGTTCGAGGAGGGCATGATCCTGGAGAGCCTGACCGGCATCGTCATCCCCTACCAGAAGGGCAACAAGGGCGACGTCGTCTACGAGATGGCACCGCGCTCTGAGGCCGACGTCGTCGTCGACCAGATTGCCACAGGCATCCGCGAGACCATCGCCCAGCGTCAGGCTGGCGCCATCTACACCCTCGACGGACGCCTCGTGAAGGGCGCTCCGGCCAAGGGCATCTACATCATTGGCGGCAAGAAGACCGTGGTACGCTAAGAGCCACACCGGCGTCGGGCAGAGCCATCTCTGCCCACCGTAAGCCATTCCCCAGCGGGGAGGAGCCCATACCGAGCGGCTCCTCCCCGCTTCGTTTTTTCATCACTGTGAAAGAAACGAAAAATGTGTGATAAGTGAAGAAAAAACACCCAAATATATTCGTCTTTGTCGGAAATATTTCGTAACTTTGCACCCTATTTAAAAAGGACTTAAAAAGAAAATGGCAGACGAACAGATTCAGCAAGAACAGCAGAACTATTCCGCGAGCAACATCCAGGTGCTCGAGGGACTCGAAGCCGTGCGCAAGCGCCCGGCCATGTACATCGGCGACATCAGCGAAAAAGGACTCCACCATCTGGTCAACGAGACTGTCGACAACTCCATAGACGAAGCCATGGCAGGCTTCTGCACACACATCGAGGTGACCATCAACGAGGACGGCTCCATCACCGTGCAGGACAACGGTCGCGGCATCCCCGTCGACGAGCATGAGAAGATGCACAAGTCGGCCCTCGAGGTCGTCATGACCGTGCTCCACGCCGGCGGTAAGTTCGACAAGGGCTCCTACAAGGTCTCGGGCGGACTCCACGGCGTCGGCGTCTCGTGCGTCAACGCCCTGTCGACCCACATGATGTCGCAGGTCTACCGAAACGGCCACATCTACCAGCAGGAATACTCGAAGGGCAAGCCCCTCTACGACGTGAAGATCGTCGGCGACACCAACCTCACCGGCACGCGCCAGCAGTTCTGGCCCGACCCCACCATCTTCACCACCACCGAATTTAAGTACGACATCATCGCCCGCCGCATGCGCGAGCTGGCCTACCTCAACGCAGGCATCACCATCACCCTGACCGACCTGCGCCCTAACGAAGAAGGCACGCTGCGCGAGCCCGAGGTGTTCCACGCCAAGGAAGGCCTGAAGGAGTTCGTGCGCTACGTCGACCGCCACCGCCAGTCGATCATCGGCGACCCCATTTGCCTGAAGACTGAGAAGGACGGCGTGCCCATCGAGGTGGCCCTGCTCTACAACAGCGACTACTCGGAGAACATCCACTCCTACGTCAACAACATCAACACCATCGAGGGCGGCACTCACCTCACCGGCTTCCGCATCGCCCTGGCCCGCACGCTGAAGAAGTATGCCGACGAGGACGACCAGCTGCGCAAGCAGATTGAGAAGGCCAAGATCGAGGTGGCACAGGACGACTTCCGCGAGGGCCTCACGGCCATCATCTCAGTGAAGGTGGCCGAGCCCCAGTTTGAGGGCCAGACAAAGACCAAACTCGGCAACTCGGAGGTGAACGGCGCCGTACAGAAGGCCGTCGGCGAGGCCATGACCAACTATCTGGAGGAGCATCCGAAGGAGGCCCACACCATCTGCGAGAAAGTGATCCTCGCCGCCACCGCACGCATCGCCGCCCGCAAGGCCCGCGAGAGCGTTCAGCGCAAGAACCCCATGTCGGGCGGCGGACTGCCCGGCAAGCTGGCCGACTGCTCGATGAAGGACCCGAAGAACACCGAGATCTTCCTCGTCGAGGGTGACTCCGCAGGCGGCTCCGCCAAGCAGGGCCGCGACCGCCACTTCCAGGCCATCCTGCCGCTGCGCGGAAAGATCCTGAACGTCGAGAAGGTGCAGTGGCACCGCGTCTTCGAGGCCGAGTCGGTCATGAACATCATCCAGTCCATCGGCGTCCGCTTCGGCGTCGAGGGCGAAGACTCCAAGGAGGCCAACATCGACAAGCTGCGCTACGACAAGATCATCATCATGACCGATGCCGACGTCGATGGCTCACACATCGACACGCTCATCATGACCCTCTTCTATCGCTTCATGCCGCAGGTCATCCAGGGCGGCCACCTCTACATCGCCACGCCCCCACTCTACAAGTGCACCTACAAGAAGGTCAGCGAATACTGCTACACCGAGCAGCAGCGCCAGGCCTTCATCGACAAGTACGTCGCCGGCGACGAGAACTCCTCGGCCCTCCACACCCAGCGCTACAAAGGTCTGGGCGAGATGAACCCCGAGCAGCTCTGGGAGACGACCATGAACCCCGAGAACCGTCTGCTGAAGCAGGTGACCATCGAGAACGCCGCCGAGGCCGACGAGATCTTCTCCATGCTCATGGGCGACGACGTGGAGCCCCGCCGCGAGTTCATCGAGAAGAACGCCACCTACGCCAACATCGACGCATAAGCCGCACGGCCGACAGCTCCGAGAAACCATCAGGTGTGTCAGGACGAAGCCCCTCCCGGAGGGCGCGTCCCGGCACACTTTTTTTTATTAGCCCCTCCATCGACGTGCCAAAGAGAGACAGGCGGACAGGCCGCCATCGGCGCCGGCGCCGACACCGCCTCGCTGAGCAGTTACTGAGGTGCTGCCTAACTTCAACAAAAGTTAAAGTGACGGATTTATCGCCGATATTGATCAGAAATGACTAATTTTGCCCTCGTAATCGACAAGAACAGCCATGCCAAAGGAACGAAACAAGGCGGAAGAGTATCGGGAGAAGGCCTATGCAGGCGACGTCAAGGCGATGAACAACCTTGGCGTCTGCTATGAGCGCGGCACGGGCGTGAGGGCCAATCTGGAGATGGCCTTCGAGTGGTACATGAAGGCTGCGGAGAAGGGCGATGTCTACGGATGCTTCAACGTCGGAGAGTGCTATTACCACGGCAAGGGCGTGGAGCAGGATACGGCCCAGGCCTTCGGGTGGTACATGAAAGCCGCCGAGAAGGGCGACATGCAGTCGCAGGTCAACGTGGCCAACGCCTACTATCTGGGCCACGGCGCCGAGCAGGACCATCACAAAGCCTTCGTCTGGTATCGCGAGGCCGCATTCCAAGGCCACATCCTCAGCCAGAAGAACGTGGGCGCCGCCTATTGGAACGGCGACGGCGTGGAGAAGGATCTGGAGGAATGTGTCTTCTGGTATGAGCTTGCCGCGGGCGGCGGCGATGCCCAGGCGCAGTTTGCCACCGGCTGGTTCCTGATGACGGGCACGGGCGTCCCCAAGGACGAGCGCAAGGGCCTGAAGTGGATCCACAAGGCGACCTTCCAGGG
Source organism: uncultured Prevotellaceae bacterium (assembly GCA_902779455.1). GTDB lineage: Bacteria > Bacteroidota > Bacteroidia > Bacteroidales > Bacteroidaceae > Prevotella. The sequence continues at coordinate 64,451 of CACZBS010000005.1, read as the reverse complement.
ATTCCAGCCCGCCATCGACTATTGCAAGGAGCACGGGTATACGTGGTATTAAACGATAAGGAAAAGACTATGAACATCGAGGACTATCGCGAGTATTGCCTCTCATTAGGCGACGACATCGAAGAGAAGCTGCCGTTCCAGAAATTCAAGAGCGGCGAGGGCGTGCTGGTGTTTTACGTCGCAGGCCACATGTTCTCGTTCTTCGACTGCAATGACTTCTGCGTCATCTCGCTCAAGTGTCAGCCGGAGCGCATTGACGACCTGAAGGCGCAGCATGACTGCCTGGGCAATCCATACAACGAATCGCCCAAGCACTGGATCGGCGTCAATCCCGCCACGGCGCCCGACGAACTGCTGAAGGAGCTGACCCGAAACTCCTACGAGATCGTCAAGGCGAAATACAGGAAAGCTACGAAACGGCATAAGGACTGAACTGGTCCGAAAACACGAAAACGGTGCTTTTCGAAGGTAATATACCCCTATATTACTTTTGAAAAGCACCGTTTTCTCATTTCTGACGTCCGCCCCGACCCGTCATCAGACAACGGATCAGGACATTCTGCGGGCAGCCGCGTCAGAGCGACTGGACGAACTCGTCCCACTCGGCCGGCGTGCCGGCCCGCCCGAAGGCCTTGCGATAGAGTCGCGACCGGGTGTTGCTGACCGACTGCTTCGTGTGGGCCGTCAGCTGGGCGATGGCCGCGGGAGCGACGCCTGCCTTGAGGAGCAGGCAGACGCGTCGCTCCTGCGGCGTCAGCCGGCAGAACTCCTGCAGCCGGCCAAGGAAGTCGGGGAAGTGGCCGTTCACCGCGTCCTCGAGTTCATGAAAGTCGTCGTCGCCCATCACCTGCGGATGGGCATCACTTAAAAAACGGCCGATGCGCTGGCATATCGCCGACTCACTGAGCAGCGCTTCGGGCTCCGAGGGCTTGGGGCGCTGCTTGTTGTTGGCCAGCAGCTGCTCGAGCCGCTCGATCTTCAGGCGGTAGTGCATGCGGCGCCGGCTGAAGTAGAGCAGCAGCGCCACGAGGAGCAGGGCGAGCACCAGCACCGACGCCACGGCCACGACCAGTCGGCTCTCCAGCCGGCTGGCCTGTGCCTCGCGCAGGCTGTAGTCGTAGAGTGCGGCCGTGCGCCGCATGCCCTCGGCGTCGTTCTGCTTGTGCACGGAATCGGTCAGCTGTTCATACTGCCGCAGGTGGTCCATGGCCTCCTCGGTCCGCCCGTCGGCCATGCAGTATTCGGCCAGCATGCGGTGGGCCGCCTGGCGGGTGAAGAGGCTGCCGCGGGTGAGCAGCTGGCGATAGTAGAGGGCTGCCGAGTCGCGCTGTCCGACGCGGTGGTAGTAGTCGGCCGCCATGAAGAGCAGGCCGCTCTGGTTGGCCGCGTCGAGGTGCTGCATGGCGGGCCACAGCAGCTGGCGGGCCTCGTCGAGCCGATTGTTGTAGAGATAATAGCCGGCCATCTGACTCTCCACGTCGCGCTGCATGGCGATGTTGCCCGTGGCGACGGCCAGCCGCCGCGCCTCGACGAAGTAGCCGATGCAGCTGTCCTGGCGGTCGGCCGTGGCCCGCATGACGTTGCCGATGTCGCGCAGGTCGTAGATCAGCCCCAGCGTGTCGCGGGCCCGCAGGTCGACGGCGTAGGCCTGGCGATAGCTCTCGAGCGAGCGGTCGAGCAGCCGCTGGCTGAAGTAGAGCGTGCCCATCTGGCTGTAGACGAGGGCCCGCAGGCTGTCGGTCCGTGCCTGTTCGCCCGCCCTCTGCAGCTGCTTCAGCGCTGCCGGTGCATCGCCCTGCTCGGCCATCGCCAGCGCCTCGTGATACGTGTCGAGCCCCGGCTGGCGCCCTCCGCACGCGCTAAGGAGCAGCAGGGCGGCGACGTAAAGGATCTTCTTTCCCATTATCTTTTATCTGAAATTATCTGACCATTTTCCGGCCGTCGCTGATGTAGAGGCCGCGGGCGGGCGCGCCGCTGAGCCGACGGCCCATGAGGTCGTAGACAGGTGCCGCAGGGCGGCGCTGGACGTCGGGGGCGGTGAGGTCGCTGGGGCCGGGTGCGCCCTGTCCCTCGCCCATGTATTGGCCGATGAAGAAGATGACGCTCGTGCTCCGCTCGCTGATGATGTAGAGGAAGGGTCGGTCGGCATGGAACTCATACTGCTTCGGCTCGTCGGGCATGGCACTGTCGTTGGTCTCGATGACGGTGATGGCGGCGGCCTCGGTGCCCTCCTCGTCGACGCGGATCTTAGCCGCCTGGAACATGTTGCTGATGTATTGCGGGATGTTGCAGAAGTCGGGGATGTCGGCCGTCAGGGGATTGAAGGCGCTGGGCATGCCGAGGGCCGACATGGGTTCTACGAGACTGACGCCCGTCGTCGTTTCGAAGCGCGGCAGCTTCACGTCGACCTCCTCCATCGGCAGCCAGCGGATGGCAGCCCACATCTGGGCATCGAGTGCCGACAGCACATCGCCGACCGTCTTGCCCTCGCGCGGCAGCAGGACAGTCATGCGGTAGGCCCCGTTGCCATAGGGCAGCTGCAGCATCTGCCAGTCGTCGCTCTCCCTGTATGGCAGGAAGTTGTGCAGGTGCATCATCGGCACCGGCTCGCGGCCGTCGAACGACTCGTCGCGTGTGTCGGCCTTGTCGAACTTCAGTGTCCACGTGCCTTTGAAGTAGACGGCATTGAGCAGATAGCTGGCGGCATTGGGGTCGAACGAATCGTCGTCCAAGATGTAGGGGATCATGCCCATGGTGTGGTCGTTGCCCCAGCGGTTGATGACGTCCATGGTCTCGCCGTCGTGGAAGTTGCGCGTCTCGCAGGTGGCGTCATAGTAGGTCTCGGCCTTCTCCTTGAAGGCAGGCAACAGGTAGCGGGGCTCGTTGAGGAAGATGGCGTTCGAGATCATCACTCGCGTCTGCTCGTCGAGCTGCGGGCTCTCTGTGAGCATCTTGCGGCAGAACTGGTTGACGCCGTCGGCCCCAGCCTCGCCGAAGCCCAGCACGTCGCAGATCTCCTGCCGCGTCAGTCCGGCGGCGCCGTTGTTGAGCAGTCCTAAATCGTAGGTGATGCTGAGGGGCGAGACCACCTGGCTTACCTGGCCGCGCACCTGGCGGAAGAGCCGGAAGGCAAAGTCGTTGTTGTTGTCAACCATCTGGCGCTCCTGCAACGAGAGCGCGATCTGCTGCGGCTCGTCGTAGTCGTCCTGAGCCACGACGGCCGATGCCGGGATGAACATGGCTGCAAGGAGCCAAAAGACATTCTTTTTCATAAGCACAGATATTTATTCGTTAGGTTTATAATTGGGATTATCCGCTTTCAGCAGGGGGTTGTAGAGCCATCCCTCAATGACGAGGCGCACGTCGGCCATGGATCGTCCGGCCAGCAGGTCGTCCAGGGGGACATCGACGGTGCAATGACCAGATGCTGACGACATGTCGTAAGAGAGGATGGCCTCAACAGGGAGTATCGGGCCGCTCATCGTCCACAGCTCGAACTTGCGCGGGCCGGTGAGTGTCTCCTTGACATAGATATAAGGGTCGTTGGTGGCGTCAGTTGCGGGCCTCTCGAGATAAGTCTGCACAAACGTCTCCATCTGCTCGTCGCTGGCGAACCGAATGACGCATGAGGCAGAAGTGCAGCATCCCTCATGGGCCTCGAAATGATAGCCCACGCGGTAGGTGAAGCCCAGCATGGCGTCGTCGTAGCGCAGATCATAGTGCGACGGGCCCTCGTCGGGCGTGCCCCACCACCCCAGCTCTGTCGCGACCAGCCGCGGCCGGGCGAAGGTGATGCTGTCGATGCGCTGCACGGCGTACGCCCGCATGTGTTCAATAGTGAGATAGCCGGCGGCGAAGCTGAGTGTCCCGACATGGCGCGTCTCGAAGACGTCGCAGCTGTCGCCGCAGCAGATGCACAGCTCCTGCTGGGCCTCGGCGTGCAGACTGGAGAGCAGCGCCGTAAGGATGATGTATGATGACAGTTTCTTCATTTCTGACTCCTAATATATAATAGTTAGAGACCCCACCCCCAACCCCTCCCCTTGAAGGGAGGGGAGTAAGCCTCCCCCGACCCCTCCGATGGAGGGGAGTGGCTGGCGCGCGGCCCGACGGGTATATGGTAATGACGGCGCAGCTACTCCCCTCCCTTCAAGGGGAGGGGTTGGGGGTGGGGTCTGTAACTTTATAATCCATTTTTTCTTTCGTTTCATTGAAAATCAACTGCAAAATAAACGTTTTTTCGATAAACTTCCAAATATTTCAGTACACAAAGAGTTCACACATCGGAAAATCATTGTTTTAGACCTTAAAATGCGAACGCCGACGTCGGCCGAGGCTATCAGTTCGTCGTCGCCGCGGCTGTCGCCGTAGGCATAGAGCCGATACGTCTGCCGGTGGGGAAAGGTCTCCAGCAGGCGCGCCACTTTCTCGGCACCATAGCAGTTGGGCGTCAGGAAGCGGCCGGTCAGCGTGCCGTCGGGCGACACCTCGATGCGCGTGGCCAGCACCGTGCTGACGCCCAGCCGCTCGCAGACGGGGCGCACCCACTCGTCGATGCTGGCCGTGACGACGCAGACGGTGTGGCCCGCAGCCTGGTGCTGCCTCAGTGTCGCCACCGTCTGGGGGTCCAGCATCGTCGCGGCCACGTCGGCAAAGTCGCGGCCCCACTGCTGGAACTGCGCGTGCGTCGTCCCCTTATAATAATAGCTGAAAAGTTTCTCCTTCGCCTTCCAGTTAGGACAGAGCCCCAGCCGCATCAGCAGCAGCCAGTGGACATGGCGCAGCAAACCCGCGAGCAGGCGGCGGCGCCCGTGGGTGAAGCGGATGAACGCGGGGAGCGTGTCGCGTGTGGTCAGCGTGCCGTCGAAGTCGAAGGCAGCAATAACAGGTCTACACATAGAGTATGATCGTGAATGCTGTGATCCAGCTCGCGACGCAGAGCTGGATGAAGCGGTCGTGCAGCAACACCTGCGTGGGGCTGCCGCTGCGCTGGTCGACGAGGGTGAGCTGCAGATAGCGCAGGATGCCGGCCAGGACGAAGACCGACGTAGTGTAAAGATAGGGGCTGCCGACGCGCCCGACGACCTCAGCGGAGACGGTGTAGAGGATGTAGCACATGATGGTGATGGCGCCCAGGATGCTGATGGCCGAGGTGAGGAAGTCGATGCCGTAGCGGTCGACGTCCTGCCGGGTCTTCTGGCCTGACGTGGCGTAGATGACCACGTCGTCGCGCCGCTTTGCCAGGGCGAGGAAAAGGGCCAGCAGGAAGGTGGTGAGCGCCATCCAGTGGGACAGGATGATGCCTGTCGACTGCGCCCCGACCACGATGCGCAGCACGAAGCCCGTGGCAATCACGAAGACATCGACGATGCCCACATGCTTCAGCCAGACGCAGTAGGCCACGTTCATGAGGATATAGCCAAGCAGCGTGGCGGCGAGCGCCCAGGGCATGACATAGCAGCCCAGGGCCGCCAGGGCGAGGGCCAGCATCCAGGCGACGCCCGTCACGGCGTAGGCCGTCCGCCGGCTGACAGCGCCGCTGGCCACCGGTCGCTGCCGCTTCAGCGGATGGCGGCGGTCGGCCTCGGCATCATGGATATCGTTGAAGCAATAGACGCCGCTGGCCGCCAGGCAGAAGGCCAGCGTGGCCAGCAGGCAGGGCCACACATAGTGCCAGTCGGCGGCGTGGCGGTCGAAGAACAGGGGCATGAAGACGAAGACGTTCTTCAGCCACTGGCTGGGGCGCAGGAGACGGATGAGAGGTCTAATCATAATCAACGGCATAGAGGGTTAACGACGGATGCTCGCAGCGGTCGATGGCGGTGAGCACGACGGTAGAGTCGGCCCGAAGCTGGCGGAGATAGTCGCTGATGCGAGGGTCGTTCTCGGGCTGGATGACATAATCCACATGGCCGACAAACTCCGGCGGAAAGATGCCCACGAAATAGCACGTGGCGCACCGGGCCTTCATCTCGTAGAACACGGAGAAGGGACAGACCACGGCGTCGGACTGCCGGAAGTGCTGCCGCCCGATGAACGAGCGCATATGGGCGTAGCTCCATTGCTGAGCAGGCTGCAACGACCTGATGCCCTGCAAGGCAAGGACCGCCGCCAGGACACCGAACACGGCGGCCCACCACCGTCGGCGGACCGCAATCGACGTCAGGGCCATCAACAGCGGGAGAAAGGACATCCAGCGGTAATAGTCGGGAAAGCGGCCGGCGAGCGTCATGGCGAAGGGCACGCCGACGGCGAACAGCAGGGCGAGGAAGCCGCTGTCGCCCAGTGTCTTGCGCAAGCTGGTGACATAGGCGATGAGGGCCACGGCCGCGAGGATGATGAAACTGCGGAAAGTGACGATTGGAGCGAGCCGGTCGCCGAACCCTGACGTCGCGCCCAGCTCCTGCAACTTTTGCAGATAAGGCGTCGCATCGAAACTGAACGCTTCGCCGGCCCAAGGCAGCACGGCGATGGCGATGGCCGAGAGTGTGGCCGAATACTGCACAAGGCTGCTGACGAAGGCGATGAGCCGGCCATGGGCCAGCATGAACAGCATCGTCAGGAGCAGTCCCGCCGCTAAGCCGCCCGCCAGAGGCACCAGCAGACGGACTATCTCACTGCGCCGCCCCCGCATTACGACAAAAAGGAAAAGCCAAAGCACAATCAGATAGACAGCGGCCTGGACGCCCGAGCACACGACCAGGGCCGACGTGACCATGACGGCCCAGGGGGTGAGCCTTGACCTGGCCGTCAGGTGGCGGTCGATGGCCAGCACGGCGCCGACCGTCAGCAGGGCGCAGAGCATGTCGGGCCGCCCGCACCGATACATCCAGGCCATCTCGCCGGTGCCCCAGAGCAGCACCGTGAACATGGCCACGGCCCCAGGTGTCAACGGCATGGCATAGCGCCTCAGCAGCCGCAGACAGCCAAGCCCAAGCATGAACACGATGAGCAGATTGAGACTCCTGACCGCCACCATGCTGCCGCCAAAGAGCCCTATCCACGCCGCTGCCAGCATCTGATAGAGCGGCGGATAGGTCGAGAAAGGATACTCGCCGACGACCCGATACCAGGACGTGGTCGACCACGACCCATGCACCGCCGCATTGTAGGCCGTGTCGAGCAGCATCACCTCGTCAATCCATGGCTCCAGATTGCCGAGCGTGGCCACGTTGACGGCGATGAACGCCGCCGACAGCAGGGCGTATAAAAGAAATGTTTTCCTCATCAGCATTGATTTGATGCTGCAAAGGAAAACATTTCAGGCTAAACGCGCGAGCTTTTCCGTTCACATTGCGTTCACAGGGGAGTACACAAGTGGTTCACTCACCCCCCAGTCATTCAATTAAAACAACGAATTAAAACAAATTTCACGAATGAAACTAATTATGATGTATTTCACGAATTGATCGTCGAAACAGGCTATTGTCTGCGCACTGTCAATTCGTGAAATTCGTAGAAACATCCTGTTTCCATTAGTGTCAATTCGTGAAATTTGTTTTAATTCGTTGTTTAGGAATAAAAGTAGGAATTAGTTATATGGCTTGGCCTCGCGACGGCCGCTGAGCACGGCGTAGGCGTTGAGGGCCAGGGCCTCGAGCTCGTCCTCGCCGGGATAGACGTAGAAGGGAGCCAGGAAGCCGACGCGGTTGCGCAGACGCTTGATGATATACTCCGAGCGGGCCATGCCACCAGTGATGAGGATGGCGTCGATCTTGCCGTAGAGCACGGCGGCCTCCGAGGCGATGGCCTTGGCCGTGTGGTAGATCATGGCGTTGAAGATGAGCTCGGCGTGGCGGTCGCGCTCCTCGAGGATGCGGCGTTCCACCTCGCGGGCGTCGTTGGTGCCCAGGTGGGCGTTGAGTCCGGCCTGTCCTGCGATGCGCTTGAGGAGCTCGGCCTCAGTGTACTTGCCGCTGAAGCAAAGGCGGATGAGGTCGCTGGCGGGCAGGCTTCCGGCACGCTCGGGCGAGAAGGGTCCCTCGCCGTCGAGAGCGTTGTTGGCGTCGACGGCGCGCCCGTGGTCGTGGGCGGCGACGGAGATGCCGCCGCCGAGGTGGCAGATGATGAGGTTCAGTTCCTCGTACTCGCGGCCCTGCTCGGCGGCAAAGCGTCGGGCGATGGCCTTCTGGTTGAGTGCGTGCCAGATGCAGATGCGGTTCATCAGCGGCGAGCCCGAGATGCGAGCATAGTCGTTGAGCTCGTCGACGACGCCCGGGTCGGCGATGAACGAGCGGCAGCCGGGAATCTTCTTGGCGATGATGTCGGAGATGATGCAGCCCAGGTCGCAGGCATGCATGTGGATACAGTTGCGGGCGTCGTCGATCATCTGCTGGTTGATCTCGTAGACGCCGCCCTGCACGGGCTTGGCCAGTCCGCCGCGTCCGATGACGGCGGCGAAGTCGAGCGGGATGTTGTTCTGCTGGAGCGTGTCGAGCACGAGCTGTGTGCGGAAGTCGATCTGATCGACCACCTCTTCGAAGCGGGCCAGGTCCTCGGCCGAGTGCGGGATGTTGGTGCGCAGCAGTTGCTTGTCGCCCTCGTAGACCGCCATCTTGGTCGACGTCGATCCCGGGTTAATGACTAATATTCTCATAGGCTATAGCTTAAGGCTTTTTTAGATAATAGATAAAAGATAATAGATAATAGATATGGGCGGCGGCTAATTTTCAATTTTCAATCAATCTTCAATCTTCAATTTTCAATCTTCAATCAATATTCAATCAATATTCAATCTTCAATCAGATCGCCGCCAGCGCCAGCGAGTAGAACTTCGACAGCTTCGAGTCGCCGCGCGAGGGCAGCACCACAGGACACAGCGGGCCGCGCAGGATGCCGGCACAGGAGGCACCGCAGAAGAGCGTGATGGTCTTGTAGAAGACGTTGCCCGACTGGATGTCAGGGAAGATGACGGCGTCCGACCGACCCTCCAGGGGCGAGGCGATGCCCTTCTTGTGCAGGGCCTCGGGCGACAGACAGGTCTTCAGGTCGAGTGGACCGTCGACGATGCAGCGGCCGAACTCGCCCTGGGCGACGCGCCCTACGAGCTCGCGATACTCGACGGTGTGGGGGAAATACTTCTCGTTGACCTTCTCCGTGCAGTTGATCAGTCCGACGCGGGGCTCCTCGATGCCCATGGCATGGCAGGTCTCGACGACATACTTCAGCTGCTCGACGCGCTGCTCGGCCGTGGGATGCGGGATGACGGCGGCGTCGGTGAAGAAGAGGAAGCGGTCGTGGCCGGCAATCTGCGCACAGGTCAGGTGGGTCAAGACGCGGCCCTTGGGCAGGATGCCCGTCTCCTTGTTGAGCACGGCATGCAGCAGGTTGTCGGTGTTGAGCAGTCCCTTCTGCAGCACGTCGGCACGCCCCTCGCGCACCAGTGCGACGGCCTTGCGGGCGGCGTCGTCGGCATCAGCAGCGTCGACATATTCCACACGGTCGGCCCCATACTTGGCGAACACGCCGCGGGCCTCGTCAGTGCAGCCCACGAGGATGGCATCGACAAAGCCCTCGTCGAGGGCACGCGTGACGGCATACTGCGTCGACTCATCATTCGGACATACTACAGCCACGCGGCGACGCTCCTTACGGTCGGCCAAATGAGCAACAAGCTCATCAAAATTACGTATTGTTTTCATAGACTTACAAGGTTGATTCAATCTTGGACGCAAAGATACGAAAAAGTTTTTATATCTTGCACACTTTTTCCAAAAAAGTGCAGTCGGCGTTCAGAATCTTTCACATTTCAGACCGCGACGCCTTTAAAACGGCTGACCGAGCCCCCTTTGGACTATTTCCACGACGCGAAATATTATTTTCAAGCCTTGGAAATATATTTTCAAGTCGTGAAATACTATTTTCAAGCCTTGAAAATAGTTTTGCAAATTGCTTTGAGCGATTTTGTCCATGCAAAATTATTGTTTTGTCCATAATGCTTCTGCACTTTGTTTGTATCTTTGCAGCCGAAATCGAACCATAACTACTAATGAATATGAAACGACTCTTCTTCGCATTGCTCATCATCGGAATGGCGATTCATGCCGATGCACAGCAGACGATAGACCTCAGCGGCACGTGGCAGCTGTCGCTCGACAGCGTGAACCCGCAATTCAACGACCAGGTCAGACTGCCCGGCACGCTCGACATGAACGGCAAAGGCACGCCCAACCAGCTGACGCCAAGGCTGCAGAAGCCGCAGCTGTCGCGGCTGACGCGCCGCGTGGAGCACATCGCCCCCGCTTGGTATCGGCGGACGGTCGACATCAGCGCCGACATGGCGGGGCGCCCGCTGGAGCTGCGGCTGGAGCGTGTGTTATGGAAGAGCCGCCTCTACGTCGACGGCACCGACACGGGACTCTCGCAGGAGAGTCTGGTGGCACCCCACGTCTACCGCCTCAGCGAGGGTCTGACGGCGGGTCGCCACACGCTGACGCTGATGATCGACAACCGCCAGCAGTACGACATCTCCGTCGACCAGCTGGCCCATGCCTACACCAACGACACGCAGACGAAGTGGAACGGCGTGCTGGGGGCGATGACCCTGCGCGCGCTGCCCGATGCATATATAAATAAGGTGGAGGTCTATCCTGACCCCACGAAGCGCGAGATCATGGTCAGAGTGGACGTCGGCGGGGAAGCAGTAGCGGCGCGCGACGTCACGCTCAGCGTCAATGGATGGGCCCCGAAGCGCAGTCAGCTGACGCCGGAGGCGCAGCTGACCTACGCCATGCCGGGTGCACGGCTGTGGAGCGAGTCCGACCCGCAGCTCTACCGCCTGCGCGTCGACATCGGCAGCGACGTCAGGGAGGTGGAGTTCGGCATGCGCACATTCGCGGCCGACGGCAACCAGCTGACGGTCAACGGCGCGCCCGTCTTCCTGCGGGGCACGCTGGAGTGCTGCGTCTTCCCACTGACAGGCGCCCCCGCCACCGACGAGCGCGGATGGCTGAAGACCATGGAGACGGCCCGCGAATGGGGTCTCAACCACCTGCGCTTCCACTCGTGGTGCCCGCCGGAGGCCGCCTTCCGCGTGGCCGACCGGCTGGGACTGTATGTGCAGGTGGAGCTGCCCGTATGGTCGCTGACCGTGGGCAAGGACACGGCCACCTGCCGCTTCCTCTACGACGAGTTTGAGCGCATCGTCAGCAACTACGGCAACCACCCGTCGCTCTGCATCATCAGCTGCGGCAACGAGCTGCAGCCCGACTTCGACTTTCTCAACCGTCTGACGGCCCACATGCGGCAGCGCGACGGGCGGCACCTCTACACGACGTCGTCGTTCACCTTCGAGAAAGGCCACGGCCAGCACCCCGAGCCGCAGGACCAGGTGTTCATCACGCAGTGGACCGACCACGGATGGGTGCGCGGCCAGGGCGTCTTCGACGAGCATGAGCCTGAGTTCCGCAGCGACTTCAGGAAAGCCGCCCGCGACGTGAGCGTGCCGCTCATCGCCCATGAGATCGGACAATATGCCGTCTACCCCAACCTGAGCGAGACGGAGAAATACACGGGCACGCTGCTGCCACTCAACTTCATGGCCATCCGCGACGACCTGCAACGGAAAGGACTGCTCACCAAGGCCGACGACTACACACGGGCCTCGGGACGGCTGGCAGCACTGCTCTACAAGGAGGAGATCGAGCGAGCCATGAAGACGCCGCAGCAGAGCGGCATACAGCTGCTCGGGCTGCAGGACTTCCCCGGCCAGGGCACCGCACTCGTCGGACTGCTCGACGCCTTCTGGGACTCGAAGGGGCTGACGGAGCCATCGCGCTTCCGCGAGTTCTGCGCCCCGGTGGTGCCGCTGGCGCGCTTCGACAAAGCCGTCTGGCAGTCGGGCGAGACGTTCGAGGCCGACGTCGACGTGGCCAACTTCTCGGGCGCCCCTTTGGTGGGCAAGACGCTGCGCTGGACGATTGTCGATGAAATGGGCCATAAAATGAGTGAAGGCTCGATGAAACCGGCAAAAATCGACGTTGGGCGCAACGAGGGAGCGATGCACGTCAATACACAGATTTTACACATTAAAGGTGCAAAAAAGCTCGATTTCATCGTAGAAATCGAGGGCACGGGCTATCGCAACCGATGGAGCATCTGGGCCTTCGGCGAGAACGCCCCGGCTGACGAGGGCCGACTGCTCGTCACGCAGGATGTCGACGAGGCCCTCAAGGCCCTCAAGCGCGGCAAGCGCGTCCTGCTGTCGCCCCCGATGGAGCGCATCAACGGACTGGAGGGCAAGTTCCTGCCCGTGTTCTGGAGCCCCGTCCACTTCCCCAAGCAGGCCGGCACGATGGGCCTGCTCATCCACAACGACCACCCGGCCCTCAGCGATTTCCCCACCGACATGCACAGCGACTGGCAGTGGTGGCGGCTGGTGAAGCGCTCGCGCGTCATGGTGCTCGACTCGCTCACGTCGGCGCCAGAGCCCATCGTCGAGAGCGTCGACAACTTCGTGCGCAACCGCCGGCTGGCTCAAGTCGTCGAGGCCCGGGTGGGCAAGGGCCGCCTGCTCATGTCGGCCATCGACCTCATCGGCTGCGACCTGCCCGAGGCCCGGCAGCTGCTCTACAGCCTGAAGCGCTACATGCTGACCAACGACTTCGCTCCACGCAGACAGATGACGGCTGCCGACGTGCGCAGCCTGGTGCTGAGCGAGGGCACGGAGCAGCACACAGGGGCCTCGTCGATCTACGAATGAATATGATTTACAAGTAAAAACTTGGCCGTATCAATTATATTTCGTACTTTTGCAGCCTGATTGCGAAGTACCTAAATTACAGAAAAGCTACATACAATTATTTATTTAACCACTAATTAAAAACAACTTTGCATTTTATGAACTTAACCATGAATTGCTTCAAGCGCCGCTGGATGGCAGCTGCCTTCATTCCTGCACTCACGCTGGGACTGACGGCCTGCGGCGACGATGATGAAGAATTTGACGTCGTGGACGGTGCTGCACCGACCATCACGCTGGCTACTGACCACATCCAGGCCGAGCCTGGCAGCCAGTTCACCATCAAGGGGGCAGTGAAGGATGCCGACGGCATCAAGTCAATCACAATGAAAAGCGAGGGACTGCTGCTCGACAAGACCATCGACCTGCTCTTCCTCTATCCCGACTCGCTCTTCAAGGAGTATGAGCTGGCCTACAACTACAAGGCCGAGAAGGAATGGACCGACGACAGCTCGTTCCCCGTCGAGATTGTCGTGACCGACGTGCTGGGCAACCAGACGAAGACCCAGCTGACCGTCACGGGCGACGGCGACTACACCAACCCCGCGTTCAGCGTGGCTCCCTCGCATGAGATCACCGTGCTCGTCGGAGCACGCCCCAAACTGAAGCTGAACTGCACCGCCACGGACAACAAGGCCCTGAAGAGCGTCACCTTCAAGAGCGACGAGCTGGGCATCAACGACGTGGTGGAGACAGGCAAGGTGAAGTCGTTCGAGGTGTCTAAGGAGTACATCCTGCCCGCCGGCATCGAGGCCACCTACAAGATGACCATCACGGCCGTCGACCAGCTTGACAACGAGGTGAAGGCTGAGACGGCCATCACGGTCAGCGAGATGCCCGACTTCGAGAAGATGTACCTGGCCGACGTGGAGACGGCTGCCGAGCTGTCGAGCGACGTCTACGGCGTGCCCATGCTGATCGACCACACGGGCGAGTATGAGTACACGGCCCGCTACTATAACCAGAAGGCAGGCACACGCGTGCGCTTCATCCCGCAGATGACCGACTTTGAGCCCATCTGCTTCGGCCCCGACGCCGAGAACACGAGCGTCTTCGCCAACGACCCCTCCGTGTCGCAGGGACTGGTGCTCAGCGAGGTGGCCTACTATGAGATCAAGTTCAACACCAAGAACGGCACTTACAGCGCCAAGACCTATGTGCCCACGCCCGTCACGGTGACACTCAGCGGCAAGGAATACACCTATCCCCTGACCCTCAACGGCACCACCACGATGGACTTCGGCGACGGCAGCGGCGACCAGCCTGCACAGATCTGCCTGGCCGGCAGCAACCTGCCCGACGGGGCCGGCAACTGGACCACCAACCAGAATGCCGGAGCCTACATCCTGCAGCAGGACGCCCAGAACCCCTACCTGCTCTACCGCGAGGGCGAATACGAGGAAGGCAAGCAGATTGAGTTCACCATCTCGCAGACCCACTGGTGGGGCTGGTGGCCCGAGCCTTTCTGGCGTTTCGACGGCAGCGACAACAACGAGAAGAACGTGCTCAACGGCGGCGACAACATGAAGAAGATGACGGTGCCCGCCACGGGCAAGTATCGCTTCGAGTTCGACTATCACCTGCTGCGCTCGCGCCTCTATCCCGTGAAGTAAGAGAAACCATGGACAAAGAACAACCCCTAAATTGACATTAAGACAATGAAAAGATATATATTGACACTACTTGTCGCCATCGTCGCACTGGCCTCGCAGGCACAGAACGCCGTGGTGAAGGGACAAGTGATTTCGGCCTTCGACCAGGAGCCCGCCATCGGCGTGACGGTCAAGGTGAAGGGAACGGCCTCAGGCACAGTGACCGACTTCAACGGCAACTACACCATCCAGGCCGACCGCAATGCCACGCTCGTCTTCTCGGCCATCGGCTACAAGACGGTGGAGGAAGCCATCGGCGGACGCAACGTCGTCAACGTGACGATGCAGGACGAGGCCAACGACCTCGACGAGGTGGTGGTCATCGGCTACGGCGTGGCCAAGAAGGGCGACCTGACCAGCTCTATCTCAGCCATCAAGGGCGACAAGCTGGAGAAGCTCTCCACGGGCAACGTGATGAATGCCCTGCAGGGCCAGGTGAACGGTGTGCAGGTGACGGGAGCCGGCAGCCCCGGTGCGTCGCCCCGCGTCATCATCCGCGGTGTGTCGACCATCAACGGCTCTGACCCGCTCTACGTCGTCGACGGCATGCCCGTCGGCACAAACATCAACTTCCTCAACCAGAACGACATTGAGTCGATGCAGGTGCTGAAGGATGCCTCGGCAGCTGCCATCTATGGTACGCGCGGTTCTAACGGCGTCATCCTCGTCACCACGAAGAAGGGCTCGCAGGGCGCCACGAAGTTCACAGCCTCAGCCACCGTCGGTTTCCAGACGCTCGCCAAGCCCGAGATTGCCGATGCCGACGAATACACGAAGGTCTACAACGCACGCTATGACAACGACGGAAAGGTGTCGCCCTTCAAGGGCAGCGACTCGACCGACTGGTGGGACGAGTGCATCCGCTCGATGGCCTTGCAGCAAAACTACAACATCGGCTTCTCCGGCGGTAACGACAAGTTCATCTATTCGTCGAACATCGGATACTATCGCCAGGACTCACAATACAAGACGGGCTACTGGCAGAAGCTGTCGGCCCGCTTCTCGATGGAGTATAACTTCAACAAGATGGTGAAGGCCGGCATCGACCTGACCCCGCGCTACGAGAACTGGGACAACACCCCGTCGCTGATGAGCGCCATCATGGGCATGGACCCCACAACGCCCATCATGCGCCCCGAGAGCGAATGGGATGCCAACCCCTATAACCACTACGCCCGCTCGAACAACAACCAGGAGTGGAACCCCGTGGCTTCGATGAACCGCCTGGATGCCGGCGCCGACCAGTATGCACTGCTGGCTACGCCCTTTGTCTCCATCACTCCCATCGAGGGCCTCACCTTCCGCTCACAGTTCGGACTGAACGCCCGCTTCCAGCTGAACGACGAGTTCACGCCGCAGTTCTATATCGACAACCTGGAGCAGGCGCAGCGCAACCAGGCCAAGCGCACCATGGAGAACTGGGTCGACTGGAACTGGACCAACACGCTGACCTACATGCGCACCTTCGACAAGGTGCACAACCTGAACCTCATGGCCGGCTACACGATGGAGCGCTTCCAGGACTACTACCTGCAGGGCTATCGCTATGACATACCCTCCAACGTCGAGACCATGCGCTACGTCAGCGCCGGCACGGCCGACGACTATGCCAACGGCTACAACGCCTACACCTCGCTCATCTCCTATCTGGGCCGTGTGATGTACAACTATGCCGAGAAGTACTACCTGACCGCATCGGTGCGCGTCGACGGCTCCTCGAAGTTTGCCAAGGGCAACAAGTACGCCACGTTCCCCGCCGTCTCGGCAGCATGGCGCATCTCGGGCGAGAACTTCATGAAGAACCAGAGTGTCGTCGACGACCTGAAGCTCCGTCTCGGATGGGGTAAGGTGGGCAACCAGAACATCGACAACTCGGCCTACCTGAGCTCCATCGGCACCATGCGCTACGTGTTCGGCAGCGACATCGCCGTCGGCTCGCAGGTCAGTGGCATCGGCAACCAGGAGCTGAAGTGGGAGACCGTCGAGGACTACAGCATCGGTATCGACGCCGCCTTCCTGCAGAGCCGCCTGCGGCTGACCGCCGACTGGTTCCACAAGACCAGCCACGACATGCTCATGAAGAAGGACAACCTGCTGCTGCTCGGCTATCCCATGTGGAACGGACAGATGTGGGAGAACGTCGGCGAGATGCGCGCCACCGGTTGGGAACTGGGGCTGAACTGGCAGGACCGGCTGGCTGACTTCAGCTACGGCATCGGACTGAACCTGTCGAGCGTCCGCAACAAGGCCATCACCCTCAACGGCGACTACATCTACACCGGCTCACACAACGGCGACAACATCATCCGCAACGAGGAGGGAGAGCTCATCTCGCAGTTCTACGGATACACCGTCGACGGCATCTTCCAGAACCAGACCGAGGTGCGCTCCTACACCAACGAGCACGGCACGGCCATGCAGCCCAACGCACAGCCCGGCGACTTCCGCTATCGCGACATCAACCACGACGGCAAGATCGACGAGAGCGACAAGTCGTACATCGGCAACCCGTTCCCCGACCTGATGATGGGCCTCAACCTCAATGCGGCCTACAAGAACTTCGACTTCCTGGCACAGTTCTACGGCACCTTCGGCAACGACATCTACAACCTCAACCGCGACAGATACTTCGGCACCGACGGCGTCAACGTCATCAAGGGCACCTACGACAAGGCATGGCGCACGGACAACACCGACACCGACGTGCCCCGCCTCTCCGTCAACGATGCCAACGGCAACCACAACAAGCCCTCGACCTTCTTCGTCGAGAACGGCAGCTACTTCCGGCTGAAGCTCCTCCAGGTGGGCTACACACTGCCCAAGCAGGTGCTGGGCGACAAGGTGCAGGCCCGCGTCTCGCTGTCGTGCCAGAACCTCTTCACCATCACCGGCTATTCGGGCATGGATCCCGAGACGGCTGCCATGGGTGCTGTCACTGAGGCCGGCATCGACTGGACCGGCTATCCCAACCCCCGCACCTTCCTGCTGGGCGTGAACCTCAACTTCTAACCACTAAAGACAAAGAGAGCAATGAAAAAAATCATATTAGGCCTCACATTGGCCGCAGGACTCACGCTGACCAGCTGCTCCGACTTTCTCGACGAGCCTATCTTGGGTCAGCAGGACATGGAGAACTACTTCGCCACTGAAGAAGAGTGTGCCAGCCAGGTCATCGGATGCTATGCCTATCTGGCTTGCGACGACTGGTGGCAGATATATAAGCACTACGGACTCGTCGACATGTGCACCGACGACGAGTGGATGGGCAACACCACCCAGGAGCCGGGCGACTACCTGCCACTGTCGCACTACACGGGCAACACCATCGAGGGCGGCAACGCCGTGCAGAACTTCTACCAGTATCGATGGAAGGGCATCCTGCAGTGCAACATCGCCATCCAGAAGATTCCGCAGCTGACATTCAACGACGCTGCCTATCAGGCACGCCTCATCGGCGAGGCCAAGTTCCTGCGCGCATTCATGTTCTTCGACCTGGTGCGCAACTTCGGCGGCATGCCCATCGTCGAGGGACTGCTCATGCCCAGCGAGTCGCACGGGCTGCAGCGGGCCTCGCTGGCCGACAGCTATGCCTTCATCGAGAAAGACCTCGTCGACGCCATCAAGGTGCTGCCCAAGCGCTCACAATATGCTGATGCCGACATGGGACGTGCCACCCAGGGTGCCGCACAGGGCCTGCTCGGCAAGGTCTACCTCTATCAGGAGAAGTACAGCGAGGCCAAGGCTCAGCTCGACGCCGTCATCAACAGCGGCGAGTATGAGTTGCTCGACGACTTCGCCAAGGTGTGGAGCATGGACTACAACAATAGCAAGGAAGGCCTCTTCGAGTTCCAGACCAGCGACGACACCCGCTACGGCGTGGGCGAGCGCTTCTCGGTGGTCACCGGCTCGCGCGACGACTCGGGCTGGTCGTGGGGTCTGCCCACCAGCAACCTGGAGAAAGCCTTCGTCGATGCCGGCGACGACATCCGACTGAAGTACACCATCCTGAAGGACGGACAGACCGACGTGCCCGGCGATCCCACGTGGAGCGAGGACAACCCCTACGTCATCTCGCCGTCGAAGCACAAGAGTGCCCGCTGCAACATGAAGCTCTACATTCCCGTCGACCGCCGGCCGTCGCCCTACGATGCAGCACATATCCCCCTGAACTACCGTGTGCTGCGCTATGCCGACGTGCTGCTCATGAAGGCTGAGGTGGAGAATGCACTCGGCAACGACGGCGAGGCCCAGAAGGCCCTCAACGAGGTGCGCGACCGCGTCAACCTCGACCCCGTCGTCAGCACGGGCAAGCAGCTGCGCGACGCCATCCGGCTGGAGCGCCGACTGGAGCTGGCCCTCGAGGGCAACCGTCTGTTCGACCTCCGTCGCTGGAAGGACGACAACGGCAAGCCTGCCATCTGCAACGTCATGGGCCCCAACGGCTCGTTCGTGAAGTACAACACCGAGGAGAGCACCGACGTCTATGAGCTGGGCAACGAGAAGGAAGCCCAGAACAAGGGCTACTTCTTCGACGAGACGCGCGATCTGCTCTTCCCCATCCCCAATTCGGAGATCACCATGTCGAACGGCTCCATCAAGCAGAACCCCGGCTACAATTAATCATCATGTCTCATCAGCACGGACTTGCGGCACACGCCGCCGGCCCGTGCTTTTCTTTTTATAATATATGTACAAGAAGCAGCTTCTTACGCTTTTCGTGGCCCTGCTCTCCACTTTGGGCACCAGCGCCCAGACCCTCCTGGCCGACTTCGAGGACCAGACCACGGGCCAGCTGAAAATCAACAAAGACTACACGGGGTCGCTCTTCAGCGTCAAGCCACGCGTCATGGAGAATCCCCTGAAAGCGGGCATCAACGTCAGCAACTACTGCGTGGGGGCTGTCAACAAGGCCGATGCCGACTGGTATAAGAACTTCCTGATACTGGACCTGCAGACACCCGTCACCATCGACGACGACCACCGCGTGCTGACGATGCTGGCCTATCGCGACCGGCAGCCCAAGGAGATGCGCATCGGATTCAACACCTACGAGGAGAGCGGACAAATCTTCCAGGGCCGGCTGACGAAGGACGCCACCTGGGAGCGCCTCTCCTTCGACTTGGGCGAGACCCACTACGGTCAGGTGCTCAAGACTATCTACATCATCCTCAGCTGCAACTGGAGCGACCCGCGCTCCGGATGGGACGAGGCCACCTATTGCTTCGACGACTTCACCCTCGGCGCCGGCGAGGCGCTGCCTAATGCCAGCGTCGTCGTCCACCCATCTGCCATCTGCCAGACCATGCAGGACTTCGGGGCCAGCGACTGCTGGACGGCCGACTTC
Source organism: uncultured Prevotellaceae bacterium (assembly GCA_902779455.1). GTDB lineage: Bacteria > Bacteroidota > Bacteroidia > Bacteroidales > Bacteroidaceae > Prevotella. The sequence continues at coordinate 44,716 of CACZBS010000005.1, read as the reverse complement.
GTGGGCCGTTATTTCGACGACACACAGAAGCAGCAGGCCGCACGATGGCTCTTCAGCCAAGAGACCGACGCCGACGGACAGCCCCTCGGCATCGGACTGTCGTGCTGGCGCGTCAACCTCGGAGCTGGCAGCGCAGCACAGGGCTCGGCCAGCAACATTGACGACGAGACGCGCCGCGCCGACTGCTTCCTACGTGACGACGGCTCCTACGACTGGACCCGCCAGCAGGGACAGCAGTGGTTCATGCAGCAGGCCCGCCAGTATGGCGTCGACCACTTCCTGCTGTTCTCCAACTCAGCACCCGTCAGCTTCACCAAGAACGGCAAGGCCAATGCCAACAACCAGAACATCGCGTGCAACCTGAAGGACGACTGCTACGATGACTTCGCCGAATTCCTCGCCACCACCACACAGCACTTTGCCGACGAGGGCTACAACATCACCTACGTCGACCCCGTCAACGAGCCGCGCTTCGACTGGAAGAACGGTCAGGAGGGCTCGCCCTGGGAGAACACCAACATCTCGCGGCTGGCCCGAGAGCTCGACAAGTCGATCAGCAAACGCCAGCTGAAGACTAAGATACTGATTCCCGAGGCCTCGTCGTGGGACCTCCTCTACGGTGGCAGCGGGCGCGCCGCCAATCAGATTGAGGCCTTCTTCAACCCCAACAACACGTCGACCTACGTCGGCGACCTGCCCTCCATGGCCAAGGTCGTGGCCGGCCACAGCTACTGGACCTTCAGCAACAACGCCGACCTCCAGAACGTGCGCGAGGCCGTCTATGCCGCCGCCGGCAAGTACAGCCTGGAGGTGATGCAGACGGAGTGGTCGATGCTCGACGCCGCACCGGCCACATCGGCAGGATTCCCTGCCAGCTACGAGGCAGCATCCAAGATGGACATCGCACTCTACATGGGCAAGCTGATCCACTGCGACCTCACCATCGCCGGCGCCACCGCCTGGAGCTACTGGACGGCCATGGCCCAGGAGAAGTACAGCCAGAAGAACCGCTTCTACCTCATCCGCATCAACGCCAAGGGCGACACCGGCAATGAGAGCTACGGCGACATCAAGCAGGGCGGAACCCTCACGGCCGACAAGAACCTGTGGGTGCTCGGCCAGTACAGCCGCTTCGTCAGACCCGGCTACAGACGCATCGCCATCGACGGCGCCAGCGAGATGAACGGACTGCTCGGGTCGGCCTTCATCGCCCCAGACGGACAGCAGCTGGTCTGCGTCTTCGTCAACATGAGCCGCGCCGTGCGTCGCATCGACCTCTCCACGGAGGACGGCGTCATAGGCCGCGTCAGCAAATACGTGACCGACAGCAACAACGACCTGCATCGCGATGCCAACCCGCAGGATCTCAGCGCCCTGGAGCTGTCGCCACGCTCGGTGACCACCTTCGTCATGGACATCAGCGGACTGAGCAGCATCACGGCTCCGGTCAGCCTCAACCCCGCTGCCGACCAGGCCGTCTACGACCTCTTCGGCCGTCGGCTGACGTCGCCCAAGCACGGCATTTACATCCGTGACGGCAAAAAATATGTGGTCAGATAGGCGCGGTTACGAAAATTATTCGTACCTTTGCCCTCAAACTTACTATTATTCTTTATGAAAACTACTACCATCATGAAGCATCTGGCCATCGCGGCCATGATGACACTCGCACCGACAATCAAAGCAAGTGCCGACTCGTTCACCGTCGGCGACAAGACGTTCCTGCTGAACGGCCAGCCCTTCATCGTCAAGGCGGCCGAGGTGCACTATCCCCGCATCCCGCGCCCCTACTGGGAGCACCGCATCCGCATGTGCAAGGCGCTGGGCATGAACGCCGTCTGCATCTACATCTTCTGGAACATCCACGAGCAGCGCGAGGGCCAGTTCGACTTCACCGGCCAGAACGACGTGGCTGAGTTCTGCCGACTGGCTCAGAAGAACGGCATGTATGTCATCGTGCGCCCCGGACCTTACGTCTGCGCCGAGTGGGAGATGGGCGGCCTGCCCTGGTGGCTGCTGAAGAAGAAGGACATCCGCCTGCGCGAGCGCGACCCTTACTTCATGGAGCGCGTGAAAATCTTCGAGGAGAAGGTGGGCGAGCAGCTCGCTCCGCTGACCATCCAGAACGGCGGCCCCATCATCATGGTGCAGGTGGAGAACGAATACGGCTCGTATGGCGAGGATAAGCCCTACGTTTCGGAGATCCGCGACTGCCTGCGCAGCATCTACGGCAAGGAACTGGCGCTGTTCCAGTGCGACTGGTCGTCGAACTTCGAGAAGAACGGCCTCGACGACCTGACGTGGACGATGAACTTCGGCACGGGCGCCAACATCGACCAGCAGTTCCGCCGCCTCGGCGAGCTCAGGCCCAACGCCCCGAAGATGTGCTCTGAGTTCTGGAGCGGCTGGTTCGACAAGTGGGGTGCGCGCCACGAGACGCGCCCGGCCAAGGACATGGTGGAGGGTATGGACGAGATGCTCTCCAAGGGCATCAGCTTCTCGCTCTACATGACCCACGGCGGCACCTCGTTCGGCCACTGGGCCGGCGCCAACTCGCCCGGCTTTGCCCCCGACGTCACCTCCTACGACTACGACGCTCCCATCAACGAGTATGGTCAGGCCACACCGAAGTACTGGGAGCTGCGCAAGATGATGGAGAAGTACAACGACGGCAAGAAGATGCCCGCCGTGCCCAAGGCTCCGATGCCCATCATCACCGTGCCGAAGTTCGAGCTGACGGAGTTTGCACCGTTGATGTATGCTAATGGCGGCCTGAATACTGACGGCAACCAAGACGACCTTTCTTTCGAGGCCCACAACTTAGGCTGGGGTTATGCCGCCTATTACACGACATTGCCCGAACTGCCTGAGCCGAGTGTCCTTGCAGCCGACTTCCACGACTTTGCCCAGGTGTTTGTTGATGGTAAGTATATAGGCAAGATTGACCGTGTGAAGAACGAGAAGAGCCTTACGATTCCTCCTGCAAAGGCAGGATCGGCTCTCGTGATTGTGGTCGAGGCAATGGGCCGCATCAATTTTGGACGGGCCATCAAGGACTTCAAGGGTATCATCGGCAATGTCACCATCAACTCCAAGGCAGACAAGCACGATGTCACTTACTCGCTGAACGACTGGGAGAAATATTTCGTCAACGATGAGTACGAAACGGCTCTGACTGCCCTTAACCGCGCATCTGCCACCGAAAACAATGAATATATTGAAATCTTCAAAGACGATGCCAAGATGATGGGCGGCCGCGGATACTATCGTGGCTATTTTAACCTGAAGAAGGTGGGCGACACCTTCCTGAACTTCGAGACGTGGGGCAAGGGCCAGGTCTACGTGAACGGCCACGCCATGGGCCGCATCTGGAGCATTGGTCCGCAGCAGACGCTCTACGTCCCCGGCTGCTGGCTGAAGAAGGGCCGCAACGAGATCATCGTCCTCGACATCGTGGGCCCGAAGCAGCCCGTCGTCTGGGGCCAGGACAAGCCCGAGCTCAACAAGCTGCAGCTCAAGAAGAGCAACAAGCACAACAACATCGGCGACAAGCCCGACCTCAACAGCCGCACACCCGTCAGTGTGTCCGGCGGTTCAGCCGCCGGATCCGCCGTCGCTGTCCCCGGCAACGGCTGGCAGACCTTCCGCTTCGCCGCCCCGCAGAAAGGCCGCTATCTCGCCATCGAGGTGCTCTCCACCCAGAAGGACGGCGACCGCGTGGCCATCGCCGAGCTCTACCTGCAAGGCCCCGACGGCCGTCGCCTCTCGCGCGAGCCCTGGACCTGCAAGTACGCCAACTCAGAGGAGGAGAACGGCAACCACACCGGCGACAAGGTCTTCGACCTGCAGGAGTCGACCTACTGGCAGACGGAGCGCTCCGCTCAGACGCCCCACCTGCTCGTCATCGACCTCGGCGCCGTCCACACCGTCAGCGCCCTCGAGTATCTGCCGCGCGCCGAGCAGGGCGCTCCGGGCAGCATCAAGGACTTCCGCATCTACCTCTATTGAGCGGGCCCGCCCCTGCCAACATTTTTAGCACTCCTCCGCCCGCGAAAGGCGATGAATTGTCTTTCGGTGCGGCTTAGCCCGCCACGCAAAAGGGGCACTCCTCGAACAGAGAAGTGCCCCTTTTTGCACCGTGAATCGCTACTTTTGTCATGCCCGCCTTATGGCTGTCAGTTGCCGTTCAGCAGCTGGTTGACGAGCGTCGTCACGTCGGCGATGGTCACCCGACCGTCGCCGTTGATGTCGAGTGAGGCATCCATCTCGACGATGCCGCCCGGGAACATGGCTTGCGTCCAGCCGGCGTCGATGTACTTCTGACGCGTGCCGTAAGGCACGATGAGTCGACAGTCGGGAGCGACGCCAGAGAAGGCAATGCTACCGATTGCGAATGGTTCGACAACGTGCGAAATCACCGTGGTGAGCCCAGAACATCCGTAGAATGCGCCTTGAGAGATCGAAGTCATTGAAGCCGGGATGTCGATGCTGGTCAGTGTCTTGATGTTGCTGAAGGCCTGACGCCCGATTTCGGTGGTGCCCTCGGGGATGCGGGTGTTCTTGCAGCCTGCCATTAGTGACGTTCCATACATGACGGCATTGCATCCACCACCCGAGTTTATTTTGGTGTTGTCCTCGTCGACTATGATGGCGGCCAGCGCATCGCAACCGTCGAACATCGCCATGCCTCCGTTTGTTACACTGGCGGGGAAGGTGAACGACTTCAACGACCGGCATCCGGCAAAGGTCGAGACGCCGAAGGATTTGACCTTCGAAGGAATGTCGATGTGCTCAAGGCTGGAACATAAGGCAAAGGCCCGGTTTCCGATAGCCTCCAGTGCTGACGGCATGACAATGTCGGTCAGGGCGGTACACGTGAAGAATGCCGCAGCATCAATTTTTGTCACGCTCTTGGGGAGGACGATGCTTTCCAGACTGGTGCAACCGTTGAACGCATTGGCATCAATGGTGCGAAGCGACGTGAACAGTTGCAGCTCCGGGAAGGTCTGGATGTCGGTGTTGCCCTTGAACGTCTCGCCCAAAGAGCTGACGTTGCAGGCCTCCAGCTTCGACAGGCGTCCGTCGCCGTTGGTGTCCCAGCTGGCTACGCAGAGTGCCTCGACAGCTGCATCCTCGATATAGCTCACACCGTTGAGCGTATAGGTGCTGCCATAGCAGACACCTTCGACGGGGCCGCTGATTTCGTACAGGAAATAGGCTCGCACCGGCGATGCCAGAGCCACAAGTGCCATGAGACAGGACAGGATTCTCTTCATAGTCAATCGCCAGTTTTACTGGTGTATAATCATTTGCCGCTGACCAGCAGCTCGACAAGCTTCGTCAGGTCGGCAACGGTGAACTTATAGTCCGCGTTCACGTCGTCCACCCTGATGGCGGGAGCTGCGCTCTTGCCGAGGAGGACGTCCGCCAGGGGAGCGACGTCGGCCGAGGTGACCTGACCGTCGCGGTTCACGTCGCCGGCCCGCAGCGGCAGCCAGTCCGCGCCGTCGGTGGAGAAGTAGCATTCCCAGTTCAAGGTGTTCCACAGATAGTTCAGCCGACTCATGGAGATGTTGTTGCCCTCGTCGGGCGAGCCTTCCATGAAGAAGCACAGGTTGCCGGGCTCATCGCAGGTCGGCAGATAGTGGATGGTCACCTTCATGGCCGCGTCATTGAGCTTGTTGTTATAGCAGTAGAGGTTACGCAGAAGGTAGCAGTTCTCGGTCCTGAGGTCTTTGAGCTGGTTGTTCATGCATAAGAGCGTCACGAGATTCGTGTTCTTCGACAGTCGGAGCTGTTCCAGATTGTTAAACGAGCAGTTGAGCCAGGTCAGCTCGGTGAAGTATTCTATGCCCGTGAGGTCAGCGACGCGACTGTCGTTGAGATTGTTATGGATATCGATGTGGGTGACGGCCTGCGCCTCGGTCGATGTCAGGAAGCCATCGGCGTCAGTATCAAAATTGGTGGCCACATAGGTGCGGAAGACTTCGTCGGGGAAGTGGGCGACGTCGATGGGCACGCCCGGCCGTTCATACCAGCCGTAGCTGCCGTCGGCCTTCTGATAGCCCAGTTTCCAGCCCTTCTGCCAAGCCGCCGTGATCAGCTGGTCGGTCGGCTCGAAATTATGCTCGTTGTCGCTGCCCTCATGATAGACCATGGCGAGATTCGTGCCGTCGCCCTCGGGCAGGCCGTCCACCAGGGTGGTGAGGCAGTACAGGCTGAACTGGTTGTCCATGATGTCGACTTCCCGCAGCATCGTCAGACCTTCGATGTTGAGTATGCCGAGCTGGTTGCCCGAGGCTAAGAGCGTCTCCAAGGCGAAGAAGTGGGTGATGCCGGTGAGGTCGGCGATGCCGAGGTTGTTGAGTTCTAGCCGGCTGATGCCCTCCAGCTCGTCGTCGGTCAGGATGGCGTCGGTGCCGTAGCTCTGGCCGAGCAGGTAGTTGCGGAAGGCCTCGTCGGGGAAGTTCGTGTCGTTGATGGGCAGGCCCTCCTTGGGCGTGGTGATGACGACCATACCTGTAGCCGGCGTGTAGGTGTAGTTTAACGCAGAGCTGCCCGAACGTGTGCAGACGCTGTGGTCATAGAAGTAGCCGTTCACCTGGCGTGGATTCACGCCTGAATTATCCGTCACCTTGATGGTGCTGCCCGTGGGCATGGTCAGCGACTTCAGCTGGCCGATGCTGGCCGTGGCGCCGAGGCCCTGCACCTTCGTCTCGTCTCCGCTGACGGCGAGCGAGCCATAGTAGGTGTAGACCTCACCGTCGATGCCCTGTCGTGCGGTTTTGCGCCCGAGAATGCCGTAGCCGGTCGTGCCGGTGCTGGCGCCGCTCACCGTGGCTCCGCCCTTGACGAAGAGCGTGTCGGCGTAGATGTTGATGCCGTTCTTGTTGGACATAGCTGCCAGGGTGCCCGTGCCGGTGACGGTGGTCTTCTTGCGCAGCATGAGGCCGTCGGAGCCGGTGATGTTGAATCTGTTGTTGCCCTCCAGCACGATGGTCAGCCCGTCGATGCTGTTCTCCAGTCCGACGCTATTGGAGTGGTTGATGGTGGCGCCGCTGAGCGTCAGCGTGTTCGTCAGCTCGTCGAACGAGGCGGTGCCCGTGACGCCGCTGATGGCCGAGAGGTTGGCGGCGTTGGCCGAGGTGACCGACGTGCCGCAAAGCTTCAGGGCGTAGGTGACGGTGCCGCCGGCGTAGTCCTGCCACGACGTGCCGGTGGTGGTGTACTGCGGATTCCAGTTCTTCGCCCTCATGGCGCTGACCACGGCGGCCGACAGCTCGTTGCCCTCGGTGCTGAGGCCCTCGTAGTAGGCGCGCACGTTATAAGTGGTGGCCAGCGTCGGCAGCTTTTCTACGATGGCGCGCATGGCGTCGTTCTTCAGCTGGTTGCCGAAGATGCGGAGCCACTTCAGCGGTGCGCTCTCGGGCAGCAGGAGCGTCGAGAGCTGGTTCTTCTCCACGTAGAGATACCGCAGGTTGCCGTTCTGCCTGAGGTCGAGCGTCGTCAGGCTGTTGTCGCCGCATTGGAGTTCGGCCAGCATGGGGAAGGTGCTGACGTCGAGAGTCGCTATCTGGTTATTTTCGCAGACGAGGTTGCGCAGCTCGGTGAGGGCGCTGAGGCCGTAGATCTCGGTCAGCCGGTTGCCGCCCGTCTGCAGCCGGCGCAGCTTCGTGTTCTCGCTCAGGTTCAGGAACGTCAGCTGATTATCGTCGCAGCCGAGTTCCTGCAACTCAGTGCATCCGCGCACGTCGAGCGAGGTGAGGGCGCAGCCATAGCAGGACAGCTTGCGCAGCTTCGTGTTCATGCCGGCGTCGAAGCGGGTGATGCTCCTGTTGGCGTTGAACTGTAGCTCGGTCAGGTTGGGCAGATAGGCCATCAGGTCGCTGAAGCCGGCGTCGGTCAGGTTGTTGCTGCTGACGTCCAGGGTGGTCAGGTTCGTCAGGTACTGTATGCCCTCCAACGTGGAGATGTTCTGGCTCTGCGGGTAGAGCACGGTGATGGCGGCTATCTCGTCCTGCGTCAGCAGGGCGTCCTGGCCATAGTCCTGGCCGAGCAGGTAGTTGCGGAACCCCTGGTCGGGGAAGTTATATTCGTTGATGGCCACGCCATAGTCGCCGGTGGTGATCTGGACGTTCATCGTCAACTCGTTGCCGGCGTCGTATTTATATTCCACCTTACTGACATCGGCGGAGCCCGTCTCATCGACGAGGAGGTATTCGCCCTGCATCGTCGGGTTGCTGATGGCAGTAGCCCGGAATGTCGATTCATGCCTGACACTGAGTCCGGAAATCTTATTGACATCGACCTCGCTGTTCAGCCGCACGTAGGTCTTTCCGTTCATCTCTACAGTCTGGCCCTCGATGTGCTGCCAGCTGTTGCTCAAAGATTGGCATGACGTGCCCGACACGTCGAGCGCGAACAGCTGGTTATTGTTTACGAAGCAGCCTCTGAGCACGGTGTTGTGCGACACGTCGAGCGTGGTCAGCAGGTTGTCACCACAGTCCACCCAATTCAGGTTCGTCAGCTTCGACAAGTCGAGTGTCGTCAGGCCGCACCCAGCACAACTCAGGTCTTTCACTTTATCGGGGTTCGGGATGGCGAGGATGTCCTCGGGGAGGATCTTCGTGTTGTTGCAATTCAGATTGACGACATAGCCATTGCCGGCCGATGACCACTCGATGCCCAGGATAGGCGAATTGGAGCAGTCGACACTATTGTAGCGATTGTCGCGCAGGTCGAGGGAGGAGAGCTGCGTATCGGAGCAGTCCAGATCCGTCCAATACCCGTTGATGCTATAGTCGATGTTGGGCAGGAACAGCCACTGCAGGGGGTTATGGCTGCAGTCGATCTTCTGGAGGGCGGGAGAATTGATGTTCAGCCCCGTGAGCTGGTTATCATGACAGTCGAGATAGCGCAGCTCCAGCATTTGGGCCAGGTTGAGCGCTGTAATCTGGTTCTCATAGCACTTCAGCTCCTCCAGCTTCGTGCAGCCCTCGACGTTGAGCGTGGTGAGCCGGTTCATCTGGCACTCCACCTCCGTCAGCTTCGTGCAGCCCGCGAGGTTGAGCGTGACGAGCTTGTGGCCGTCCGCCTTGACTGACGTCACGTCCATGCCCGAGAGGTCAAGCGTCTTCAGGTCGTCGGACTCGACCCATACCTTCATTCCCCACGTGCCCGTCTCGCTCTTGGCGAAGTACTTGATGCCTTCAGCGCTCTTGCAGCCATCAGGTATGCCTATCGTCACTACTCTCTTGCGCTCGTAGTCCGACAGCATGCCGTCGGTGCCCACCAGGGCCCACGAGCCGTTGCTCTTGTGATACTTCATCTCGGTCAGCACAAACTGGCGGAACGCCGCGTCGGGGAAGTGCGCCTCGTCGATGGGGATGCTTTCTGCCTTCAACTGAGTGGTAAAGGCCAAGGCCGCGAGGGCCGTCAAAACAGTTTTTTTCATACGCATCGTTATTTGATTATGAATAGATGATTTCTCGGGGGCAAAGTTAAGCATTTTTCTCGAAACAGGCTTTACATAATCGCGCATCGACTTTGCACAATCGCGCATCGACTTTGCACAATCGCGCATTTAATGATTTTTAACGCGCTCCGGGCCAAGGCATCACTTGTTTTTTATTGGAAACGAATTTAAATAATCATCATAATTTGGTCCACTAATTTTAATAATGTTCTTCAACTTTCGCAAGCATGCGAAAGCCTTGATTTCAAACAAATCTGCTTTGGAAGATTTGAAAAGATTTGCTAGATTTCTGTCACGAAGTGACACTCATTATCAGATAATTAGTACAAGCGAAACTTGAATATTCTATTATAATCGGTCCTCTGTCGTTGCGGACAGTGCGCAGCCGCTCCCCTCCCTTCAAGGGGAGGGGTTGGGGGTGGGGTCTGTATATCCTTTTACGCAGAAAATATACGCAGAAAATATCCTTTTACGCAGAAAGAGTCAGAGACCCCACCCCCAACCCCTCCCCTTGAAGGGAGGGGAGCGGCTGCGCACTGCCCGCCACAACAGAGGACAATAAGGAGGGGAGTAAGGTCAGGCTTTGCGCTTCATTCGCCGCCCCAGGAATCTCTCGTCACGTCGTGACGGCATGGCGTCACGACGTGACGTCATGAAAGCACGCCGTGACGTCATGCCGTCACGGCGTGCCGTAAGTTTTCCGGGCAGAGAGAGGGGCCTACTGACCCAAGAGCGTGGCGATGACGCGGCCTATGTCGGTGATGGTGACGCTGCCGTCGAAGTTGACGTCGGCGGCCGTCTCGTCGAAGCCGGCGGGACGCGTGCCGAGGATGTGGTCGCGCATCACGCCCACATCGCTGACGCTGACGGCGTCGTCGACGTTGGCGTCGCCCATCTCGATGACCTTCTCGAAGGCCTGGCTATAAGCCTTGCCCTCCACCTGAGCCTTCGTGCCGTAGGGCACATAGAGGCGCATGTCGGCGGGGCAGCCAGCGAAGGCATCTTGCGAACCGGTCACCGCGGCGCTGCGCAGGATGACCTTGCGCAGGCCGGTGCAATCGGCGCAGGCCTGTGTCAGGAAGGCCGACACGTTGTACTTGGTGCGGCCATAGCTGACGGTGGCTGGAATCATGATCGTGCCTGCATACTTCCCGACCGGCCGTGCCATGACTAGGGCGGTTTTGTTGCTAGAGTTGAGCGCGAAGTAGACACCGTTCACCTCCACCCAGTTGAGCGTCATGGGCAGCGTCAGCGTGTAGCTGGCCGTGGCCGAGGTGTAGTGGGCCGTTTCGGCCGACGTGGCGGTAATCGTCGTGGTGCCGAACCAGCGGAACGTCACGGCGCCTGTCTGGGCATCGACCGTGGCCACCGACTCGTCGGAGCTGCTGTAGGTGACCTTCATGCTGCTGTGGCTCTTGCGCAGGGTGGGTTGCACGAACGGAGTGTTCGAGGAGGCCGTCACCGCCGTCTGGCTGAACGACATCTCGGCCGTGTTCTTCTTGTAGACGGCGCGCACGGTGACGTTGTTGGCCGACATGTATGTCGTGCGGTTACCGTATGTCGGGCTGGACGACGAGCCCCATCCGCCAGCTTGCTCAACATCATAGTAGTCGCGCAACAGGTTGCTGGCATCTTCGACCACCTCCCAGCGCAGGAAGTCCTTCCGCCACTCGTCTTCGGGCTCCAGCCGGATGGTCACGCCGCCACGCACTTGCAGCTTGCTGCTCGTGTTCGCGTCGGGCACGTAGGTGTTTCTGACAATGGTGCCGGTCGTGGCTACGCCGTCAATCACAGTCAGCGTGTACTTCGCGGGCGTCTTCTTGACTTTACAGGTCAGCGTCATTTCGGGTGCGGGGAGGTAGATGGTCTCACCATTTGCGTCAGTCGCTCTGAGGTCAAACGTCAGGTGGCATTCATAGTCTTCCACGATATCCTTCGGCGTAGCGGTAAGTGTCAGGCCGTCGAAGCTCACGTCCATCAGGCCGTTTTCCTCAAGGGCATAGGTGAGGGCCTGGATTTCGTTTCTGCCTACCGACTTGAAGGTGATGGTCTGCGAGGGGACGGGGTCGCCATAGGTCCACTCGAAGCGGAGCCTGGTCTTGTCGGGCTTCAGCCTGTAGTCGGGGCCGCTGTAGTCGGTGAGGCGGGTCTCGATGTGTGTCTCGTCACGCTCGCAGACACGCTGCTCCATGCCCTTCACCCTCGTCGTGGCCTCACGCACCACTTCCCAGTCGCCCCATTCATGCCCATAGGCTTCTTCGCGCTCGCCCTTCTGGACAAGCTTGTTGCAATACTTGCAATAGAGGTCGTCGTCGTAGCCGGCTCGGGTGCAGGTGGGGGGATTCGTAGCATCTACCCATTTCTGGTAATCAGGCCATACTTTTCCAGGATTAGGCGTATATATCTTGTTCTTGTCGTGCAAGCCATGGCGGAGGGGCGTCTTCTCACTCTTGACGGTCTCGCCGCAGCGATTACAAATGAATTCTCCCGTGTAACCATGTTTTGCTTCGTTGGGATAATTATAGAATCCACTTCCATAATATATCGTGCAGTACTCCACGACTTCGGTGCCTGCGATGGGCGTGTCGGGCAGGTCGTGGCCGAGGGCGGGGATGCGAGCGCCTTCCGCCAGTACGGTTTCGCAATCAGCGCAGAGCGTGTGCGGCTCGTGGCCGCTGCTGGTGCAGGTGGGCTCCACGCGATCGGTCTGCTTCGTGTTGCCAGTGTGCGTGCACTCTTCTGTGTCGGCAAAGATGATGGCAGGGCCGTCGGGCATTCTGAATTGCGTTGTGCTACTTGTTGGGCGCTGGAATGCTATGCGAGGCAAATCGATGTCGTCATTGCCCCAGGGTACGTTTGTATCGCCCCACCAACCTGTACAGTCATACCATTGTTTGAACTTGACAGGCTTGCCGTTGTGATACGTGTCCATCGCCCTGGCTGCTTTCGGGTTGAACTTGATGATGATTTGTGTGCCTGCTGCAGCGTAGTCCTCGCTGGCTGTGCCGCCTTCTATCATGATAGGCCAGGTGCCGTAGGGGAAGAGCTTGGTTTGCTTGTAGCCGCACTCATCGCAATAGCGCACAATCTTTCCGGCGATGGTATCGGTGCCCTGAATCTTGGCAGCCCTCGTGCATTCCCACATCGGCCATACATGGTCCTCGGTCTTCCTCTCGCCGCAGACCTTACAACTGACTGTGTGCGACGCAGGACCCCATCCGCCCTTCTTCGCGTCTTTTATATACCAGCCATTGGCTCCCAATTCCTTTATTTCGTCCCATGCGTACCAGTCGTGCTCGTGCGGCAGCTTGTCGGACTTCACGGTCTTGAAGTAGCCGCAGGCGGAGCAGATGAGCTTGTTCTCGCCCTTCTTCGTCTCGGTGGCCGGGGTGACGACCTCGGTCTGGTCGAAGACGTGGTCGGCACGCTCGTCGGGGCCGGCGATGCCGCACTTGCAGACGAACCAGTGCTGCGTGACGCTGTACTTCGCGATGTCGAACGAGTGGACGTGGTTGGGCTCCACCTTCGGGATGACCTCGGTGTTCTTGTACGAGCAGTCCATGCACTGCTGCTCGCGCAGGCCGGTGTCGGTCGAGGTGGCCGGGCGGACGAGCGTCCACTCCGCGAAGCGGTGCTTGGAGACGCTCTTCACGGCATTGCCACAGCCGTAGCAACGGTTCTCATGCGTCTCGCTGTCCTTTTCCACGTAGTGACCGAATACATGCTGAGCATTGGCATAGACGGTATTGGTGGTGACACTGCCCTTAGCGTTGCTCACGACACAATAATATTTGTGATAGTTCAGCTTCTCGCAGTCGTCGTGATAGACATACACTTTCAGAGTCGGTGTCTCTGCCCCCTCTGTTGTCTGGAAGTCGAAAAGCTCATTGGGCGCATTTGAGCCGTACTGCTCGTACCATTGGTATGTCAGGCCTTCGCCGCCGGCCTTCACCTTGAATGTGGCATAGCGCTCACCGCCTTCGATGTATCGGCTGGTGTTGGTCTTGCCCGTGTAGTCGGTGGGCTGCGTGATGATGTAGGGGCTGCCGTCGGCGGGTGCCTCGACGTAGGAGATGGCGACGATGCCCATCTTGTAGTTGCAGACGGCGCAGTTCACCTGGGCCGTGCCGTTGGTATGGGTGGCGGCGTTGGGCGCGGTCAGAGTGGTGGGCTCGCCTTCCGAGTGGATGGCCTTGTTCAGGGCTATGCCGCAGTCTTCGCAGACGAGCCAGTGGGCGTTGCCGTCGATGCGCCACGCGGTGCCGACGTTGGTGTGTGCGCAGTCGGCATCGTGCTGGCAGAGCTCGAGGCACTGGTCGTCCTCGTAGCACCAGTGTTCGGCAAAGTCGTCGCTCTCGATGCAGAGGTCGTGGTCGCAGCCCATGCTCGATGTATTGTCGGCGCAGCAGTCGAGGCAGAGCTCGCAGATGTCGCAGCGGTCCACGGCTTCGTAGCAGTCGCCGCACTGGTCGCAGATGAAGTGGCCGTCGGCATCGTCGTTCGCGGGGCAGACATCGTGCTCGCAGTGCTCGCGGCAGTCCTCGCAGAGGCCGCAGTATTCGCAGAGCTCGCTCTCGTCGAAGCATTCGCCGCAGTCGGGGCAGACGTGGTCGTCCCAGTCGGACCCGTCGGGGCAGAGCTCGTGCTCGCAGTGATAGTCGGCCTGGCAGTTCAGGCAGAGGCCGCAGTATTCACACTCATCATCCTGCGGACACGTGCCGCACTCGGGGCAGAGGTGGTCTTCATACTCAGCCGAGGCGATGCAGTAGCCGTGCTCGCAGCCTTCCGACTCGCTGTGGCTGCGGCAACACTCCTCGCAGAGCTCGCAGTCGGAGCAGATTTCGACGCCTACGCCTTCGGTGCACCGGCCGCATTCCTGGCACTTCCAGTCGTTTTCGTCGCAGCAGTGGATGCAGTGCTCGCCGCCGTCGGCACACCACTGCACCTCGTCGCCGAAGCAGTAGCCGCATTCCGGGCAGTGCTCCTCGTAGGAAGCACAGCTCTCGCAGAGGCCGCACTCCGAGCAGATGTCCTCGTCGCACTTGAAGCACTCGCGGCAGTGGACTTGGTCTTCGGCTGCCGCATTCTCCATGCAGGCCGAACAGATGGCGTGTTCCACGCAGGCATCGCCCCCTGCGGCATCCGACTCTTCACCGCCGATGACCATGCATATGCCGCACACGTCGCACTGCAGTTCGCTGCAGTCCATGCAGTGCTGCTCCGCCATCGAGTATTCGCAGTCGCACGCTACGGCGCCCTCGCCGAACAGCTCGTGGCAATAGGCGCAGGCAGGAATCTGACCGGCATCGGCGAGCTCGTCGGCGCAGTCGTAGCAGACGTATTCGTCGACGAGGTTGTAGATGCCGTCGTGATACTCGCCGTTTTCGATGCATCCGCCACAGTACTGGCAGTGGTGCGCGCGGTAGCAGTCGGCATTGACGTCTTCCGAGCAGCTGCCGCAGTCCGGGCAGAAGAGGTCTTCGGCAGCAGCCTCGGCCTCGGAGGTGCTTTCGGCATAGATGACGTAGTCGCCGCCGCACTCTTCGCACCAGGCGTGGGCTTCGCCCCAGGTGTCGGTCCACTCCCAGTCCCAGAAGGCGTGCGCGCTCAGCGGCAACAGCGAGAGGAACAGAAAGAGCATTGTCCGTTTGATGGTTCTGAATAAGTTTTTTTCCATAATAGTTTATTAATGTTATTAGTTGTCATTTGCCGCTACAAAGTTAAGAAAAATATTCGAAACTGGCTTTGCATAATCGCGCATCGACTTTGCACAATTCGACAAAAGCTTTGCACAATCGCGCATTTGCAATTATGCTGAATCTTTATGCTTTTTCAAGAAAAAGGGGAAAAAGGGGGTCAAAACGCAAAAAACGACGATGGCGGACGCAAAAAACCGCGATTCCATCGAAATACAAGCCTCCTGATTTCCGGATTTTCGGCCGAGGTGCGTTTTTCGGGGGGTCAGGCCTGCAGGTAGCCTTGCCGGCGGAGCTCGTCGGCGACGGCGCAGAGCTCGTCGTACCACGCGTCGCCGAAGCGGCGGCGCAGGGGACCGGCGAGGAAGCGGTAGACGGGCAGGTGGAGGCGTCGGCCCAGTTCGCGTCCGCAGCGGCAGATGTCCCACTGGTGGTAGTTCAGTGCGGCGGTGCCGTCGGAGAAGGTCTTCTCGCGGATGGGATAGAGGGCGCAGCTGATGGGCTTGGTGAAGTGAGAAGTGAGAAGTGAGAGGTGAGAGGTGGCTGCGCGTTCACGTTGAGAATTGTGAATGGAGGATTGAGAGGTGGCTGCGCGTTCAAGGGCGCAGAGACAACAATTGTTGACTATATGCCCCTTGCCGAGGTCGATGTCGCCGTAGCAGGTGAAGACGCAGTCCTTGCCGCCGACGATGCTCGTCACGAGGTCGCCTTCCTGGTCGGTGTAGGCGACGCCCTGACGGTCGATGACGCTCTGGGCGGAGGCCGAGAGGTCGGGCCATACGTCGTCGAGGCAGTTCTCGATCTCCATGATCTCGTCGAGGGTGACGGGTGCGCCGGCCTCGCCCTCGATGCAGCAGGCACCGTGGCAGGCGTCGAGGTCGCAGCAGAACTCCTCGGTCAGCAGGTCCGACGAGATGAGAATGTCGCCAACCTGCAGGATGGGCGGTAGGGCTTTCACCATACGATGGGGTCTATTCCGTTTTGGATGAGATAGTCATTGCAGCGCGAGAACTGGTGCTGGCCGAACCAGCCGCCGCGGTTGGCCGAGAGGGGCGAGGGATGGACCGACTCGAGGACGAGGTTCTTCTGCTTGTCGATCATATACGCCTTGGAGCGGGCGAAGCCGCCCCAGAGCATGTAGACCAGATGCTGCCGATGGCTTGCCAGGGCCTGGATGGCGGCGTCGGTGAAGTTCTGCCAGCCGAACGTGGCGTGGCTGTTGGCTATGTGGGCGCGGACGGTGAGCGTGGCGTTGAGCAGCAGCACCCCCTGGCGGGCCCAGCGGGTGAGGTCGCCCGACTGTGGCACGGGTGTGCCGAGGTCCTGCTCGATCTCCTTGAAGATGTTCTGCAGCGACGGGGGGAAGGGCACGCCGGGCTGCACGGAGAAGCTCAGTCCGTGGGCCTGCCCGGGCTCATGGTAGGGGTCCTGTCCGATGATGACCACCTTCACGCGGTCGAAGGGACAGAGGTTGAAGGCATTGAAGATGAGCCGCCCCGGGGGATAGCACGCGCCGGCCGTATACTCCTGGCGGATGCGCTCCGTGAGCTGCTGGAAGTAGGGCTTTTCGAACTCCCCTTGGAGATGTCGCTTCCACGACTCTTCTATCTTAACGTCCATATAGCAATAAGTTGTAAGTAAGGACGAATGAGAAAAGTTACAGACCCCACCCCCAACCCCTCCCCTTGAAGGGAGGGGAGTAGCTGCGCCGTCCTATGCGTCGGGCAAGGCGGAAGCCGCTCCCCTCCCTTCAAGGGGAGGGGTCGGGGGTGGGGTCTGTGACTAAATCCATTTATACCAAGTTATTATTTAACGCTCTCTCAACGGCTGTTTCAGTCGCTGATGAGGTTCTCGCCGGTCATGTCCTTCGGCTGTTCCAGACCCATGATGTGGAGGATCGAGGGAGCCACGTCGGCCAGACGGCCGTCGCGGACGGTGGCCGAGTTGTTGTCGGTGACGTAGATGAAGGGCACGGGGTTGAGCGAGTGAGCCGTGTTGGGCGTGCCGTCGGGGTTGATGGCGTTGTCGGCGTTGCCGTGGTCGGCGATGATGATGGCCTCATAGTCGTTGGCCTTAGCAGCCTCGATGACCTCGCGCACGCAGTTGTCGACGGCCCAGACGGCCTTGGCAATGGCGTTGTAGACGCCCGTGTGGCCGACCATGTCGCCGTTGGCGAAGTTGACGACGATGAAGTCGTACTGCTGGGTGCGGATGGCGGCGCAGAGCTTGTCCTTCACCTCGTAGGCCGACATCTCGGGCTTGAGGTCGTAGGTGGCCACCTTGGGGCTGGCGACGAGGATGCGGTCCTCGCCCTCGAAGGGCTTTTCGCGTCCGCCGTTGAAGAAGAAGGTCACGTGGGCATACTTCTCCGTCTCGGCCGTGTGCAGCTGGCGCTTGCCCTGCCGCGAGAGGTATTCGCCGAGCGTGTCCTCGACGTTCTCCTTGGGGAAGAGGATGTGGACACCCTGGAAGGAGGCGTCGTAGGGCGTCATGCAGTAGTACTGCAGGCCGGGGATGCGCATCATGCCCTGCTCGGGCATGTCCTGCTGGGTGAGCACGATGGTGAGCTCCTTGGCGCGGTCGTTACGGAAGTTGATGAAGATGACGACGTCGCCCTCCTCGATGCAGCCGTTGACGGCGGCGTTGTGGATGGGCTTGATGAACTCGTCGGTGACGCCCTCGTCATACGACTCCTGCATGGCCTGGACCATGTCGGTGGCCTGCTTGCCCTCGCCCTTGACCAGCAAGGCATAACCCTGCTGCACACGCTCCCAGCGCTTGTCGCGGTCCATGGCGTAGAAGCGGCCCACGATGGAGGCGATGGCGGCGTCGTTCTTGCGACATTCGGCCTCGACCTGCTCGATGAATCCCTTGCCCGAGTGGGGGTCGGTGTCGCGGCCGTCCATAAAGCAGTGGACGAAGGTCTGGTTCTTCAGGCCGTAGTGGCTGCCCACCTCGATGAGCTTGAAGAGGTGCTCCAGGCTTGAGTGGACGCCGCCGTCAGAGCAGAGGCCCATCAGGTGGAGCTTCTTGCCGTTCTCCTTGGCGTAGGTGTAGGCGGCCTTCACCTGGGGGTTCTCCACGATGGAGTTGTCGCGGCAGGCGCGGTTGATCTTCACCAGGTCCTGATAGACGATGCGGCCGGCGCCGATGTTGAGGTGGCCCACCTCCGAGTTGCCCATCTGTCCGTCGGGCAGTCCGACGTCCTCGCCTGAGGCCTGCAGCTGCGAGTGGGCCGAGGTGGCTGTGAGATAATCAAGATAAGGTGTGGGGGTGTTAAAGATCACGTCGCCCCGTCCGTGCTGTCCGATTCCCCATCCGTCGAGAATCATCAGAAGTGCTTTCTTTGCCATAAATATAAATCTATATAATTGATTATTTTCTAAGAGGATGCAAAGTTACGAATTTTGCGCCACATGGCCAAATAATTGAAAGAAAGAATTCCGCGAGGGCAAAAAGAAGAAAGAAAATAGGTGGATAAGAATCAAAAGAAATTGGAATAATTAAGAATAAAGATGGCTCCGAATGGGGAAGGAATTATTCTTATTATTCCAATTTCTTTTAATGATGTCAGTTCCGGGGGGGGGACTTTACTTGAAGTCGAAGCCGAGGCGCAGGCCGTCGTAGTTCTTCGACAGGTCGCCGATGGTGCCGAGCGTCGAGTTGCCGCTCAGGGCCGACATGGTCTGCAGCAGCGTCAGCAGCTTGGTCGACTCGAAGAGCAGGGCGATGCCGTCGCTGTTGCGCTTGGCATAGCACGTCATGTTGAAGAGGAGGGTCTGGAGCACGACCTGCGACGTCTTGGCGTCGAACGTGTAGTTGCCGCTGAGCTGCTTGCCGGCGATGACGGCGACGAACGTGCCGTCCTCCTTGAACTGCATCTGCGTGTTCGACGACTTGATGCCTACCTTCTGATAGACGGGCAGCACCTTCTGCTTGATGGTCGTGGCGGCCACCTCGCCGCCGGCCTGTGCCAGCAGGTTGTCGCTGGTGAAGGCCACGCCGGGCTGCGAGTAGGTCCAGGTGCCGATGAGCTGCTGCTGGGTCAGCGTGTTGGTGCCGAGGACGGAGCCGAGCACGTTGCCGATGGTCTGGCCGTTGGTGGCGGCGCCGAGGATGTCGCCCAGGATGCTGCCCGTCGACGTCTGGGTGGTGCCGGTGGTCTGCTGTCCGGCCGTGGCTGCGACGACCTGTCCGAGTGCGGCCAGTCCGGCCGATCCGCAGCTGCTGAGCATCATCGTGCCTGCAGCTGCGATTGCGAAGATTGAAATCTTTTTCATGTTGCTAATTGTTTTAAATGATTTATTTTTTGGTTGAGATAATCCTTGAATCCCTCGTCGCCCAGCACCTCGATGTCCTCGTAGAGGCCCATCACGAAGCGGCCGATGCCGGCATACGAGCAGACGGGCATGTCGCACAGCCAGTGGTCGGCGTCGCCCTCGATGTCCTCGATGTAGCGTTCGGCCTGCGGATATTCCTCGCGCAGGATCGACGTGGCCAGTCGGCCCATGCGCAGGCGGACGGGCATCTGGTGCTCGTCGCTGAACATGAACGGATCGGTGTAGACATGGCGGTGATGGCGCTCATTCGACCATGCGAGATCGTCCAGCAGTTTGACGTCCTGGATGCGCGATAGTTTAAACGTCTTGTTCATTTTCGACTCCAGCTCGTAGCAGCGGATCTCCTGGTTGCCGTTCATGAAGAGGAAGGGCTCGACGGTGCGGTCGCGCTGCGTATTGCTGTGGGGTGAGGAGTAGCCCACGAGCACGACGGTGCAGCGCTGCTTGATGGCGTCGTAGAGGGCCGAGACGTTGTGGGCGACACGCTCGCGCTGCTCTGCCGAGTCGATGATGTCGAGGTCGTAGAGCTTGTCGAGCTTCTGCATCAGTCGCTGCATCTGCGGCGAGCGGTCGTCGCTGCGCTCCAGGATGCGGCGTATCATGATGGCCTCGTCCTCGGTGAGGTGGATGGCGGCATCGAGCTTGCGGAAGAAGGGCGAGTTCTTGCTGATGAAATAGTACGGCCGACGGTTCTCGACCGTGAAGCCCGCAAAGCGGAAGAAGTCGAGATAATAGTAGAAGTTGCGCCGCGAGATCTCCATCTTGTCGCAGATCTCGGGCACCGTGTAGCGGTGGTTCTCTATCAGCAGGAGCAGCAGGCGCAGCTCGCGCTCCAGTTTGTCGTGTCGCATCAGCTTGTCAATATTTCGTCAAAACAGCCCACAGGACCTTTTCTGGAGAAACGGTGCTTCTCGGGGTGAGAAGCGGTGCTTTTTTCATCGAAAAGCGGCACTTCTCGTCAAAAGGTGTTTGGTGGCTCCTTCATCGTTGTCAGGATTTTTCTATTCCGCAAAGTCGAACGACAGCTGGCCGTCGCCCAGCAGGTTGAACGTCCGGCGGTGCACGGGCGTGGGCCCATAGCGCCGGATGGCCTCGCGGTGGGACGGCGTGGGGTAGCCCTTGTTGTGCTGCCAGTCGTACTGAGGATAGTCGTCGGCCAGCCGCAGCATGTAGTCGTCGCGATAGGTCTTGGCCAGCACCGAGGCGGCCGCGATGGAGAGATACTTGCCGTCGCCTTTTATAATAGTGGTGTAGGGCACGTCCTGCCAGCGCGTGAAGCGGTTGCCGTCGACGATGACGGCCTCGGGGCGCGGCTGCAGCTGGTCGAGGGCGCGGTGCATGGCCAGGATCGAGGCCCGCAGGATGTTGATGCGGTCGATCTCGTCCGGCCCGACGATGCCGACGGCCCAGCTCAGGGCGTCGCGCTCTATCTGCGTGCGCAGCTCGTAGCGGCGGCGCTCGGTGAGCTGCTTCGAGTCGTTGAGCAGCGCGTTCTCATAGTCGGGCGGCAGGATGACGGCCGCCGCAAAGACGGCTCCCGCCAGACAGCCGCGGCCGGCCTCGTCGCAGCCCGCCTCGACCAATCCTTCGTAGTAGTGGCTCTTGAGCATATTGGTTTGGCTCTGATTTGGGTGCAAAGTTACTAAAAAATCTTAATTTCCCACGTTTTTAACACAAAAAGTTTCGTTTGTGAACTTTTTGTGCACTCTAAACTCGTTTTTTTGCACCCAGAAAACTTAAATAACTCAATAAAAGGAATACGATTATGACAAACGAAATGATGATCACGACCCGCAAGCCGGGCCTCTCAACCGAAGTGATGACGAAAATGGCCGAGCGTCCCCTGGCGGGGCTGACACGATACTACAGTGACGTCCTGGAGCGGCAGCTGAGCACCCGCCAGACGCTCCTCTTGCTCAATGCCCAGCTGGCTTTCCTGATGACGGTCTTCCCCTCGATGTCGTTCGTCCTGCGCATCCTCTGCCTGACGTGGCTCGTCGGGGCGGTGATGAAGTGCAGGAGGACTATTCTAAATGAAAGATGAGAAATGAAAGATGAAAGATATGATTAGACTCTTTAGATGAAAAATGAAAGATGAGAAATGAAAGATATGATTAGACTTTCTCGGTCATTATCAGGAGAAAAGTCTAATCATATCTTTCATCTTTCATTTCTCATCTTTCACTTAGAACATCCTCGCCACCCGCCGGATGCCCTCGACGAGGGCGTCGATCTCCTCCTTCGTATTATATAGGGCGAAGGAGGCGCGGACGGTGCCCGTCACGCCCAGACGCGTCATCAGCGGGTGGGCACAGTGGTGGCCCGTGCGCACGGCGATGCCGAGGCGGTCGAGCAGCGTGCCCATGTCGAGGTGGTGGATGTCGCCGACGAGGAAGCTCACAACGGCGTCCTTCCGCTCAGCCTCGCCGAAGAAGCGCATGCCGGGAATCTGGCGCATCTGCTCCATGGCATAGCGCGTCAGCTCCTGCTCGTGGGCCGCGATGTTGTCGAGCCCGAGGCGCTCCATGTAGTCGATGGCCGTGGCCAGGCCGTGGGTCGCCACGTAGTCGGGCGTACCGGCCTCAAACTTCAGCGGCGCGTGCTCGAAGGTGGTGCGCTCCCAGCTGACCTGGTCGATCATCTCTCCCCCACCCTGATATGGCGGCAGACGCTCCAGCCATTCCTCCTTGCCGTAGAGCACGCCGATGCCCGTCGGCCCGTACATCTTGTGTCCGCTGAAGCAGAAGAAGTCGCAGTCCATCGCCTGCACGTCGATCTTCATGTGCGGCGCGCTCTGCGCTCCGTCGATGAGCACGGGGATGCCCCGCTCATGCGCTATCCTGATGATCTCCTCCACGGGATTCACCGTCCCCAGCACATTGCTCACATGGCACAGGCTGACCAGCCGCGTCCGCTCCGTCAGGTATGTTGCGATGCCCTCTGTTCCCGTTCGGTGTGCTGCGAAGTCCTCTGTTCCCGTTCGGTGTGCTGCGAAGTCCTCTGTTCCCGTTCGGTGTGCTGCGACATTGTCGCAGCATATCTCCCCCCGGTCCGTGATCGGCAGATGCCGCACGACGATCCCCCGCCGCTGGGCCTGCAGCTGCCACGGCACGATGTTCGAATGGTGCTCCATGTCAGTGACGAGCACCTCGTCGCCCTCGCGCATCTGGCTCTCGCAGAACGTCTGCGCCACGAGGTTGATGGCCTCCGTCGTGCCGCGGGTGAAGACGATCTCATTCGTCGACCGCGCATTGATGAAGCGGCGCACCCGCTCGCGGGCCGCCTCGTGCAGGTCGGTGGCCTGCTGCGAGAGGTAGTGGACGCCGCGGTGCACGTTGGCATTCACGTTCAGGTATTCCTCGCGCATAGCGTCGAGCACGCACAGCGGCTTCTGCGTCGTCGCGGCATTGTCCAGATAGACCAGCGGCCGGCCGTACACCTCACGCCCGAGGATGGGAAAGTCCTCGCGGACCTTATTGACATCGTAGCTCATGGTTCGTTTCATTTAAAGTTCCACGGCGTCCCAGCCATAGTCCTGATAGTAACTGACGTTGAGCCCTCGACGGCTGACATATTCCTTCAGCTGCTCCTTGCGGGCGGCATCGCGCACGTCCTGACTGGCGTGCATCCGCTCGTAGACATCGAAGTGCTGGCCGAAGATGCGCTTCGCACTGGGCAGGAAGCCTGCGCCGTCGGTGGTCTGCTCGAAGGCGGTCACCACGGGCTTGCCGTCCTGCATCCTGATGGTCATCAGGCCGGAGTGGTTGCCGCCCGAGACGGTCTTCAGCGTGTCGCCTGCCACGCGGTACCAGTCCACCCAGCAGTCGCACCACACCTGTGCCTCGTCGCCGTTCTCCTCACCTGCCACGATCATCAGCGTCGGGACGCACAGCTCGCCCTGCAGGTAGTGAGCGCCGATTTCCCGCACCAGATAGTCGCCCATGGCATCGCGCACGGCCTGCTCCTTGCGGTTGATCTCGATGTGGCGGATGCAGTCCTGCTTGTGTGCGTCGAAGTCGGACATCAGCCACTGCCCGTCCACTTTCTCCATGTAGAGCTGGTGCTCCTCGACGTCACTGCTCTCGTCGGCCGGGCCGTCCTCCTGCTTCTGCCGCACCGCGATGGTGGCCACGGCGTGGGTCTCGTCGGTCAGCTCCACGCCCGTCACCTCGTAGTCGGCGATCGTGCCGCCGTCGCCCGTCACGAAGTAGTGCAGCCACTCATGGTCCATCGCCTCATGCTCAGGCAGATGATTGAACAACGTGTCGAGCACGGCATAGAAATCGGCCGTCATGAAGGCCTTCGACTGTTCCTGCAACCCGTTGGCGGGAATATACTGGCACAACTCGGCAGCGCGCTCGCGCAGCTGTTCTTCCTTGTTTCCACAGGCGGCCATCGTCAGGGCGGCCAGGGCTATGATTACGAATCTTTTCATATTCATCCTTGTTATTTTTGTGCAAAAGTACAAAAAAAATCCCGACCCGTGCTCCTTTTTTGCTTAAAAAGCGTCACGACATGAGAAAAACGGGGCCTGCAGCGCAGGCGTTTCCCGTTTTTGTGTGTCTATCAATCCCTGACGCGGAGCGCCCGCATGGCGTTGAGGACGGCCAGGACGGTGACGCCGACGTCGGCAAAGACAGCCATCCACATCGTGGCCAGGCCGCAGGCGGCGAGCACGAGGACGAGCACCTTGACGCCGATGGCAAACCAGACGTTCTGGCGGGCGATGGCCTGCGTGCGGCGGGCGATGCGGATGGCCAGCGCCACCTTCTGCGGCTGGTCGTCCATCAGCACCACGTCGGCCGCCTCGATGGCGGCGTCGCTGCCCAGTCCGCCCATGGCGATGCCCACGTCGGCCCGGGCCAGCACGGGGGCATCGTTGATGCCGTCGCCGACGAAGGCTGTCGCGGCTTGCGACTTGATGGCCTCAAACTGTTCAACCTTTTCGTCAGGCAGCAATCCCGCATGATAATCACTGATGCCGAGGCCGTCGGCCACACGGCGGGCCACCTCCTCGCGGTCGCCGGTGAGCATGACGGTGCGGCTGACGCCGAGCGCCTTCAGCGCGTCGATGGCCTCGCGGGCGCCCTGCTTGACGGTGTCGTTGATGACGATATGGCCGGCATAGTCGCCGTTGATGGCCACATGGACAATCGTGCCGGCGTCGTGGTCGCACTCATGCCATGCGGCGCCCTCGGCCTCCATCATCTTCGTATTACCCACGCACACCACGTCGTCGCCCACACGGGCCCGGATGCCCTGTCCGGCCACCTCCTCGACCTGGCTCACGCGGCAGCCGTCGGTGGCTTCCTGGGGGAAGGCATCGCGCAGGGCGGCGCCGATGGGATGAGTGGAAAAGTGCTCCACGTGGGCCGCCAGGTGCAGCAGGCGCTGCTCGTCGCACAGGTCGGGGTGGACGGCCTCGACGGCGAATCGCCCTTCGGTGAGCGTGCCCGTCTTGTCGAACACGACGGTCGTGACCTTGGCCAAGACGTCCATATAGTTAGCCCCCTTGATGAGGATGCCGCGGCGCGAGGCCCCGCCGATGCCGCCAAAGAACGTCAGGGGCACGCTGATGACCAGTGCACACGGGCACGACACGACGAGGAACATCAGGGCGCGGTAGAGGCCTCCCCCGACCCCTCCGAAGGAAGGGGGAAGCATGTCCAAACTGTTCAGAATGACAGAGATGACGACGATGGCGACGGCCAGCCCGACGACGACGGGCGTATAGACGCGGGCGAAGCGGGTGATGAAGGCTTCGCGCTTCGACTTATGCTCGCCGGCCTCCTCGACGAGGTGGATGATCTTCTGGACGGTGCTCTCGCCGAAGGCCTTCGTGACGCGGACGTGCAGCACTCCGCTCAGGTTGACGCAGCCCGAGACGACCTCGTCGCCGACGCCCACCGCGCGGGGAACGCTCTCGCCCGTCAGGGCCACCGTGTCGAGTGCCGACGTGCCTTCGACGACGACGCCGTCGAGTGCGACGCGCTCGCCCGGCCGGACGACGATCACCTGCCCCACCCCAACCTCACTGGGGTCGACCATCCGGTCGCCCACCCTGGCCACGTCGGGCCGGATCTCCATCAGATGGGCGATGCTGCGGCGGCTCTGCCCTTCGGCATAGCCCTCGAACAGTTCGCCCACCTGGAAGAACAGCATGACGAAGACGGCCTCAGGGAATTGCGTCTCAGCGCCGGGCAGGAATCCGATGGCGAGTGCGCCGATCGTGGCCACCGACATCAGGAAGTGCTCGTTGAAGGGCTCGCCGTGAGCCAGTCCCTCGGCGGCCTCGCAGAGCGTCTCGCGGCCAATAATAATATAAGGTACGAGGTAGACCAGCAGCAGCTGCCACGTCGTCAGCCCGCACGTCTTCTCAACGACAACGGCAGCGACGAGCAGCAGGGCCGTCAGCAGGATGCGCGCCAACTGGCGGCGGAGCCCGCCCTCGTGCTCATGTTCGTGATGGTGATGATGATGTTCGCAGGCGCAGCCTTCGGCAGCGTGATCGTGATGATGATCGTGATCGTGATGATGATGGTGATGTTCGTGTGCCATACCTTTGCAGTTCTTAATTCCGCTGCAAAGGTATGGCTTTTGTTTTGCAACCCGGTTGCAAAGTTTCAGCTATTTACAAAGTTTACAACCCTCGCACTTGCTCAGTTCGCCGCGGAAGCGCTTGTCGACCAGGTGGTGCAGGCGGTCGCGCAGCGGCTCCAGTTCGATGGCGTCGATCACCTCGCCGACGAAGGCCACCTCGAGCAGCGTGCGGGCCTCCTGCTCGGGGATGCCGCGCTGGCGCATGTAGAAGAGGGCCGCGTCGTTGAGCTGGCCGACGGTCGAGCCGTGGGCGCACTTCACGTCGTCGGCATAGATCTCGAGCATCGGCTGCGTCCACATGCGGGCCCCGCGCGAGGCGCAGATGTTCTGGTTGGTCATCTGCGAGCTGGTCTTCTGCGCCCCGGGGGCGACGTAGACCTTGCCGGCGAAGGCGCCCGTGGCCTCATCGTCGAGCACGTATTTATAGCGCTCGTCCGACGTGCAGTGGCAGGCGCGATGGGTGACGAGCGTGTTGTTGTCGACGTGCTGCTGCTTGTCGGCGATGACGCATCCGCCCAGGCGGCACTCGGCCCCCTCGCCGCTCAGCGTGAGGTCGAGCTTGTTACGAGTCGTGCCGTTGTGCAGGGTGATGACGTTGTGGCAGACGCGACTTGCGCGCTGCTGGTCGACGTAGACGTTGCTCAGGCGCACGTTCTTCGCGTGGGTCTCCTCCAGGCAGTAGAGGTTGACGCGGGCATTGTCCTCGGCGAAGACCTCGATGACCTGAGTGGTCAGGAAGGGGCGGTCGTCGGCCGCATGGTCGCAGAACAGCAGCGTCACCTCGGCGCCCTCCTCGGCGACGATGAGCACGCGGCGGTTGACCATCAGGTCGACGTCGGAGCGCAGGATGTTAATCACCTGTATGGCACGGTCGACGCGCACGCCGCGGGGCACGTAGACCAGCAGTCCGTCCTGTGCGAGCATCGTGTTGAGGTCGGTGATGGCGTCGCCGTCCTGGCCGGCCAGCCGGTTATAGTAGCAGGCGAAGCGGTCGGCATGGCGGGCGAACGAGTCGACGATGACGCCCTCGGGCAGGGCCGTCTTGGGCAGCGCCTTGTCGTAGAAGGCGTCGTTGACCAGGAAATAGAGCGACGTCGACAGGTTGGGCACGTCACAGCGGAAGGCATCGTAGGGGTTGACGGGGATGTCGAGGCGGTTGAGGTTGAGCCCGTAGTTGGGGGCCATCAGCCGCGCGATGTCCGTATACTTATAGCGCTCCACCTTCTTCGAGGGGAACCCTTCGGCACAGAACCGCCCGAAGGCCGCGTCGCGCTGCGCATTCATCACGTCGGACGAATGGCGGCAGATCATTTCGCGGCACTCCCGGTAGAGGTCGATATATTGCTGCTCGCTGTTCATTCCGACTGCGCCTTTAGCCATTCATAACCATGTTCCTGGATCTCCTGAGCCAGCTCGGGGCCGGCCGTGCGGACGATGCGGCCCTGCCAGAGCACGTGGACCACCTGCGGACGGATCATCTCGAGCAGACGGTCGTAGTGGGTGATGACGATGACCGACGTCTCGGGCGTCTTCAGCGTGTTGACGCCTGCCGCCACGATGCGCATCGCGTCGACGTCGAGGCCCGAGTCGGTCTCGTCGAGGATGCTCAGCTTCGGCTCCAGCATGGCCATCTGGAAGATCTCGTTGCGCTTCTTCTCGCCGCCGCTGAAGCCCTCGTTGACCGAGCGGTTGGTCAGTTTCGGGTCGAGCTCGACAATCTGCCGCTTCTCGCGCATCAGCTTCAGGAACTCGCCGGCCGACAGCGGGGCCAGCCCCTGCGCCTTGCGCTTCTCGTTGACGGCCGCCTTCATGAAGTTGGTCATCGAGACGCCGGGAATCTCCACGGGATACTGGAACGAGAGGAACAGCCCCTCGTGGGCCCGCTCCTCGGGCTTCATCGCCAGCAGGTCCTTGCCGTTGAACATGACCGTGCCCTCCGTGACCTCGTAGAGCGGATTGCCCACGAGGACGGCCGACAGCGTCGACTTGCCCGAGCCGTTGGGGCCCATGATGGCGTGGGTCTCGCCGTCGCGGATGGTGAGGTCGATGCCTCGCAGTATCTCTTTGTCGCCTATGCGTGCGTGCAGGTTGCGTACTTCTAACATTTCCTTTTTCTCCTGTTTATCAATTTAGGCTTCTATATAATAATAGTTATTACGCCGTTTTGCAGTAGGAGGCGACGTGTCTCACGTCGCAATCCAGCAGATTGATGCGACGTGAGACACGTCGCCTCCTACTTATGCGCTGCAAAGGTACAACGATTTTCCGAGACAACCAAATTTTAGGTCTCCAAATCATCATTCCCGACGGTCAGCGAAACTCTCGTCACGTCGTGACGGCATGCGGTCACGGCGTGACGGCATGAAATCACGGCGTGACGGCATGGCGTCACGACGTGACGAGAGATTTAAGCGGCCCCTCAATGTTAATAATTGAAAAATATTATGGCATTTAAGTTATATTTCGTAACTTTGCAGCCGTTTTCAGAATCAGATTAAAAGATTTAGCATTCATCAATATGTCGAACATTCATTCAATCGTAGGATCAAAGATCAAGGGAATCAGGGTATCAAAGAATATCAGCGTAGAAGAACTTTCGGAGCGCAGCGGACTCTCGGCGGAGCAGATCAGCTCCATCGAGACCGACGACTTCCTGCCGTCGCTCGGCCCGCTGATCAAGATAGCGCGCGCACTGGGCGTCCGCCTGGGCACCTTCCTCGACGACAGCGACGAGCTGGGGCCCGTCGTCAGCCGCGCCGCCGACCGCGAGCAGGCCCACGCCATCAGCTTCAGCAACGGCGCCACGGAGGCCCGCCGCAACATGGACTACCACTCGCTGGCCCGCCAGAAGGCCGGCCGCCACATGGAGCCCTTCATCATCGACATCCAGCCGAGCGAGGAGAAGACGTTCCAGCTGTCGGCCCACGAGGGCGAGGAGTTCATCTACGTGCTCGAGGGCGAGCTGGAGGTGGACTACGGCAAGGAGACCTATCGCCTCTCGCAGGGCGACAGCATCTACTACGACTCCATCGTCAAGCACCACGTCCACGGCGTCGTCGGCCGGCCCGCCCGCATCCTGGCGCTGGTCTATATCCCGTTCTGACGGCAAGGCATTTTTCGTTATTGCGAAATATCGTTATAACGTTATAACGAATTCGAAATAACGAAAAATCGAAATAACGTTATAACGAAAATCCCGGAATAACGAAATCCCGAAACAACGACATCCCGAAAAAGAATCAAACAATGAGCAACATAAAAACTGACATGGCGGGACGCCCGCTGCCCGACCGGACCTACCCCGCCGAGACGGGCGCCGAGGGCTACGCGCTCTCAGAGCGCACGCTGGGCCAATGGCTCGAGCACTGGGCCGAGACGACGCCCGACAAGGAATACATCGTCTACTCCGACCGCGACCTGCGCTTCACGTGGAGCCAGTTCAACGAGCGCGTCGACAACCTGGCCAAGGGCCTGCTCGCCATCGGCGTGAAGAAGGGCTCCAACGTGGGCATCTGGGCCACCAACGTGCCCGACTGGCTGACGTTCCTCTACGCCACGGCCAAGATCGGCGCCGTGCTCGTCACGGTCAACACGAACTATAAGCAGAACGAGCTGGAATATCTCTGCAAGGACTCCGACATGCACACGCTCTGCATCACCGACGGCACGTGGGACTGCAACTACGTCGACATGACCTACGAGATGCTGCCCGAACTGAAGACGTCGGAGCGCGGACGACTCTCGAGCGAGCGATTCCCCTGTATGAAGAACGTGGTCTACATCGGCATGGAGAAATATCGCGGCATGTACAACACGGCCGAACTGCTCCTGCTCGGACAGAACATCGAGGACGCGACACTGCAGGAGGCGAAGAGCCAGGTGACGTGCCACGACGTCTGCAACATGCAGTACACCTCGGGCACGACGGGATTCCCCAAGGGCGTCATGCTGACCCACTTCAACATCGCCAACGACGGCTACTTCACGGGCGAGAACATGGGATTCACGCAGCAGGACAAGCTCTGCGTCTGCGTGCCCCTGTTCCACTGCTTCGGCGTCGTGCTGGCCACGATGAACTGCCTCACCCACGGCTGCACCGAGGTGATGGTAGAGAAGTTCGACCCGCTCGTCGTCCTGGCCTCCATCCATAAAGAGCGCTGCACGGCCGTCTACGGCGTGCCGACGATGTTCATCGCAGAGCTCGACCACCCCATGTTCTCCATGTTCGACGTCTCGTCGCTACGCACCGGCATCATGGCCGGCAGCCTATGCCCCGTGGAGCTGATGAAGCGCGTCTCGGAGAAGATGTTCATGACGATCACCTCGGTCTACGGACTGACCGAGTCGTCGCCGGGCATGACGCAGACCTGCCTCAACGACACGTTCGAGCAGCGATGCTCCACCGTCGGACGCGACTTCCCCTTCGTCGAGGTCAAGGTGCTCGACCCGGAGACGGGCGAGGAGTGCCCCACGGGCGTCCAGGGCGAGATGTGCTGCCGCGGATTCAACGTGATGAAAGGCTACTACAAGAACCCGCAGGCCACGGCCGAGGTCATCGACAAGAACGGATTCCTCCACTCCGGCGACCTCGGCGTGAAGGACGAGCAGGGCTTCTATCGCATCACGGGCCGCATCAAGGACATGATCATCCGCGGCGGCGAGAACATCTATCCGCGCGAGATAGAGGAGTTCCTCTACCACATGCCCGGCATCAAGGACGTCCAGGTGGCCGCCGTGCCGTCGAAGAAGTACGGCGAGGCCGTCGGCGCCTTCATCATCCTGCAGCCAGGGGTCAAGATGGAGCCGGAGGACGTGCAGGAGTTCTGTCGCGGCAAGATCGCCCGCTACAAGATCCCGAAGTACGTCTTCTTCATCGACGAGTTCCCCTTGACAGGCTCCGGCAAGATCCAGAAATTCAAGCTCAAGGAGATGAGCCTCGACCTCTGCAAGAAGCTGGGCATCGAGGTTATCTAAGGGAAAAGTGAAAAATGAAGAGTGAAAAATTTGCTGCCGCCGTAATAACTTGGGCGGTAGCAAATTTTTCACTTTTCACTCTTCACTTTTCCTTTCCGGGCGGCAGCAAATTTTTCACTTTTCACTCTTCACTTTTCCTTTCCGAGCGGCAGCAAATTTTTCACTTTTCACTCTTCACTTTTCCCTTCCGGGCGGCAGCAAATTTTTCACTTTTCACTCTTCACTTTTCCTTTCCGGGCGGCAGCAAATTTTTCACTTTTCACTCTTCACTTTTCCCTTCCGGGCGGCAGCAAATTTTTCACTTTTCACTCTTCACTTTTCCTTTCCGAGCGGCAGCAAATTTTTCACTTTTCACTCTTCACTTTTCCTTTCCGGGCGGCAGCAAATTTTTCACTTTTCACTCTTCACTTTTCCCTTCTCACCCCACTGTGCCCTCAAGCGAGACGCTCAGAAGCTTCTGGGCCTCGACGGCAAACTCCATGGGCAGTTTCTGGAGCACCTCGCGGGCATAGCCGCCCACGATGAGGCTGACGGCCTGCTCCGTAGGGATGCCGCGCTGGTTGCAGTAGAAGAGCTGGTCCTCGGAGATCTTCGACGTCGTGGCCTCGTGCTCGAAGACGGCCGTCGGGTTGTGGACATCCATGTAGGGGAAGGTGTGGGCGCCGCACTCCGAGCCGAGCAGCAGGGAGTCGCACGAGGAGTAGTTGCGGGCGTTCTCAGCCGTGGCGGCGGCGCGTACGAGGCCGCGGTAGCTGTTCTGCGAATGTCCGGCAGAGATGCCTTTCGAGATGATGGTCGAGCGGGTGTTGCGCCCCAGGTGGATCATCTTCGTGCCCGTGTCGGCCTCCTGATAGTTGTTGGTGACGGCGACGCTGTAGAACTCCGCCACGCTGTTGTCGCCGCGAAGGATGCATGAGGGATATTTCCAGGTGATGGCTGAGCCCGTCTCCACCTGCGTCCATGAGAGCTTGGAGTCCTTGCCGCGCAGGTCGCCGCGCTTGGTGACGAGGTTGAGCACGCCGCCGCGGCCCTGCTCGTCGCCGGGATACCAGTTCTGTACGGTGGAATATTTCACCTCGGCGCGGTCGTTGACGATGATCTCGACGATGGCGGCATGCAGCTGGTTCTCGTCGCGCATCGGGGCCGTGCAGCCCTCGAGGTAGGAGACGTAGGAGTCGTCGTCGGCCACGATGAGGGTGCGCTCAAACTGACCCGTGCCGCGGGCGTTGATGCGGAAATAGCTGCTGAGCTCCATGGGGCAGCGCACGCCCTTGGGGATATAGACGAAGGAGCCGTCGCTGAAGACGGCCGAGTTGAGGGCGGCGAAGAAGTTGTCGCGATAGGGCACGACGGTGCCAAGATACTGCCGGACGAGCTCGCCGTGCTCCTTGATGGCCTCGCCGATGGAGCAGAAGATGACGCCCTTCTCGCGCAGTTTCTCCTTGAACGTGGTCTTGACGGAGACGGAGTCCATGATGGCGTCGACGGCCGTGTTGCCGCTCAGCGCCAGCCGCTCCTCGAGGGGGATGCCCAGCTTGTCGAACGTCTTCTCCAGCTCAGGGTCTATCCCGGCGACGGAATCGCCGGGCACACTCTTCTTGGCTGTCGGGTCGGCGTAATAGCTGATGGCCTGATAGTCGATGGGCGGCACGTGGACATGGCCCCACGTGGGCTGCTTCTGCTCACGCCAGTAGCGGAAGGCGCGCAGGCGGAAGTCGAGCATCCACTCGGGCTCGCCCTTCTTCTGGGAGATGAGCCTGACGACGTCCTCGTTGAGTCCGACGGGAATGATGTCGGTGTGCACGTCGGTGGTGAAGCCGAACTCATACTTCTGTTCGGCGATGCGGCGCACCAGCTCGTTGTCGTTCTCCTGCGGCTCTGTTCTATTCTTATCGTTGTCTTCCATTGCTTCGGTTTGCGAATTCGGGTGCAAAGGTACGAAAAATCCGCGATTTTTTTGCCCTTACTCTTTTTTTTTATACCTTTGCAGCCAACTTTTCTATACAATAACCATTCACTAACAACTAAATCAAAATGAAAAGAACATTTTACACATTAATGCTAATGGCCGGCTGGGCATTATCTTCGCACGCACAGACAGCCAGGGTCGACGCCGTCACTCTGCATGGCGGCACATGGGGCTACACATGGTACAGAACCGTCGAACTGGAAAAGAGCGGCGACAACACCTGGACAGGCTCAATCAAGCGTGACGAGTTCCCAGAGTTTACACTTGGGGTGACGGGCACCAATGAAGCCGACGGCGACGCCTCGGAGGTGTGGCTCGGCGACCACTTCACCGTCGTTGATCCTGACGGAGTGGTCAACCTCAACAGCGACCACCATTCCTTGGAGCTTAACTACATGTGGGAATATGCTGACTACCAAGTCACCGCCACATGGGAGCCCGGCGACGACTTCAGGGAAGGCTGGACGCTCACCTTCGCCCTCGGCAATCCGTACATCGCCCCTATCGACGCAGTTGATTTTGTTGTCGACACCGGAAAAGCAAGCACCGACATATATCTTAACGAGACAGAAGAAGGCAGCAATACCTATACAGCCGTCGCCGATCTGATGCCCGAGGATGGAATGACTATCACGTCTGACGTATGGGTGTCCTTACACGTTAAGTCGATACCCAGCGAAGACTGGCTTGGGCCCGAAAATACCGACCGCATCACCTACGTCGCCCCCGAGGGCTGGCTGGACGGCAACCTGTTAAAGCACTCCATCACCGGCTACTCTTCGTATGTCATCACGGCCACTTGGGAGCCTAACCTATACTTCAACAAGAATTGGACAGTGACCATCGAGGGAAAAGACATTGCCACCAGCATCAGCCAGCCGCAGGCGCCGGCCGCTGCCGGCCAGCACTTCACGCTCGACGGCCGCAAGGCAGCTCAGGGCCAGCGGGGCCTGCAGATCGTTAAGCAGGCTGACGGCCGCGTCGTCAAGACGTTCGTCAGATAGGTCATCGCCAACGACTATCAATAATGAAATGCAAAAGAAAATCGCGATTTTCTTTTGCATTTCATTTGTTTTTCGTAACTTTGCCCCGAGAATATGTGTCAGCAAAGAAGAAAACAAGATCATGTTGTATGAGTCTTAATAAGGCATTCTATTGCTGAGCACTGCAAATAATAATCCAACAAACGTCGAACCCTTTAAACTGAAAATGCCTATCGCAGAAATAACGACCTCGAAATGACATATAGGAACTGAAGCGTCCGCTTAGATTCTTGTTTCTCGAAAATCGCCAATATTCAGAAGCAACTAAGAGTAAAAGCCCGGATGCTCACGCCGACTGGCGTGGGCTTTTTACTCGGATATGACTGTTTGGTGTTTGGCGATACCTCGAGAAACGTAGACGAAGTGAAAGTCCGCGCTTCTTTTTTATGCCCTCGGATGAAGTTCAAGCATTATTTCACTTAACAACTATCAAAAACAAAAAACATTATGAGAAAAGTATTACTTTCACTGCTCGTGGCAATGGGATTGCCCACGGCAGCATGGTGCGCCGACGGTGACACCTTCAAGATGAAGATTGCCGAAGGCGTCGAGATGACCTTCAAGGTGATCAGTGAGGAGGAAAAAACCTGCCAGGTGGGCGAGGGCTGGTACTGCTGCATAGAGGACTATACGGGCCCCGTCACCGTGCCGTCCACTGCCAACGGCTATACCGTCACCCGACTGGGGTCTCGCTGTTTCAATGGCTCCAGCACACTTCATGTGACCAGCGTCACGCTGCCTGAGACAATAACTACCCTGGAGGACTTGGTGTTCTACAAGAGCGACATCACCGAGCTGATCTTTCCCAACAGCGTCACCGAGATTGATCGCTATCCTTTTTACGATTGCGAAAAGTTAGAGTCGGTCACGCTGCCACAAGGCATGACAAAAATCCCTGATAATCTTTTCGATCACTGTGCAATCAAGTCGTTCACCATCCCGAGCCGGATTACGGAAATCGGTGATGATGCTTTTTCTAGCAGCGGACTCGAATCCATCGTAGTGCCCGCGACAGTTGAAAAAATCGGTTCCTCTGCTTTTTCTTGTTGTGAGAACCTGACGCATGCCGAGATACTGAATCCTGACGCAGAGTTAGGAGATTTCTTGTTCTCTAATGATACTCAGCTCAGCTCGTTTAGCTTTGCGGAAGGCACCAAGACTGTTGCCGAGCGGATGTTTAATGAATGCATGAATCTTTCGTCCGTAAAGCTGCCCAGCAGCATCGAGTCGATTGAAGATTATGCTTTCTCTGGCTGTGAAAGCCTCAGCAGTATCGAGTGGCCCGAAGGGCTGAAGCGCATTGGAGCTTGCGCTTTCGAGCGGACCGGACTTACATCCGCCGTCGTGCCCAGCTATGTGGAGTCTGTCGGCGGTAGTGCTTTCTGCTATTGCAAGAACCTGACGCATGCCGAGATTCCGAACCCTGAGACTAAATTAGGTGGCAGCATTTTCTCTAGTTGCCAATCGCTCAAGTCGTTCAGCTTTGCCGAGGGATCAAAGATTGTTCCCAATGCAATGTTTACTGACTGCCGACAGCTGACATCGGTCACGCTGCCCGCTAGTATCGAGGAAATAGAAGAACATGCTTTCGCCAATTGTGAAAGCCTCAGCAGCATAGATCTGCCAGAGGGTCTGAAAATCATCTGGAATACCGCGTTCACGTGGACAGGCCTCAAGAGCATCACCCTTCCTGCCAGTCTCACATCCATAGGACAGGATGCTTTCAGCTGCTGCGACAATCTCACTGAGATTCAGTCGTTGATTGTAGAGCCCTTCGAGATTGACAAAAGCGTGTTCGGCTATAGTGGTAACGTGGAGACCAGCATCTACGAGACGGCTACGCTCATCGTGCCCGAAGGCTCGGAGGAGCTCTACAAGAGCACGCCGGCGTGGAACATGTTCTACAACCTCGTGACAACAGGCATCAGCCAGCCGCAGGTTCAGACCGCTGCCGGCCAGCATTTCACGCTCGACGGCCGCAAGGCTGCTCAGGGCCAGCGTGGCCTGCAGATTGTGAAGCAGGCTGACGGCCGTGTCGTCAAGACGTTCATCAAATAAGACATTGCCAACGCTCAAAGAAAGAAGACCGGGCATGACGCTGAAGGAAGCGCCGTGCCCGGTCTCTTTATGTATGGCTGCGAGGTCAGAGTTTCTGCTGCACCTCGACCTCCATGAAGGTCTCGATGATGTCGCCGACCTGGATGTCATTGAAGTTGACGAGCGAGATGCCGCACTCGAAGTTGGTGGCCACCTCCTTGACATCGTCCTTGTAGCGCTTCAGGGCGTTGATGGCGCCGGTGAAGACGACGATGCCGTCGCGCACCAGTCGGGCCTTGTCGGAGCGGTGCACCTTGCCCTCGGTGACCATGGCGCCGGCGACGGTGCCGACCTTCGAGATCTTGTAGACCTCGCGCACCTCGACCTGAGCCGTGACCTCCTCCTTGATGATCTTGTCGAGCATGCCCTCCATGGTGGAGCGGACGTCCTCGATGGCGTCGTAGATGATGGAGTAGGTGTTGATCTCGACGCCCTCGTTGTCGGCCAGCTTGCGGGCAGCCGACGAGGGTCGCACCTGGAAGCCGATGATGATGGCGTCGGAGGCACCGGCCAGCGTGACGTCGTTCTCGGAGATCTGTCCGACGGCCTTGTGGATGACGTTGACCTTGATCTTCTCCGTGGAGAGCTTGATGAACGAATCCGAGAGGGCCTCGATGGAGCCGTCGGTGTCGCCCTTGACGATGAGGTTGAGCTCCTTGAACTCGCCCAGCGCGATGCGGTGGGAGATGTCGGAGAGGGTCAGTCGGGTCTGCGTGCGCAGTCCCTGCTCGCGGGCCAGCTGCTCGCGCTTGTTGGCAATCTCGCGGGCCTCCTGCTCCGAGTCCATGACGTGGAAGGCGTCGCCGGCCGTGGGTGCGCCGTTGAGTCCGAGGATGATGGCGGGCTGTGCGGGGCGTGCCTCCTGGATGCGCTCGTTGCGCTCGTTGAACATGGCCTTGATCTTTCCGTGGGAGGTGCCGGCGATGACGACGTCGCCCACCTTGAGCGTGCCGTTCGAGACGAGCACGGTGGAGACGTAGCCGCGGCCCTTGTCGAGACTGGACTCGATGATGGAGCCGGTGGCCTTGCGGTTCGGGTTGGCCTTCAGCTCGAGCATCTCGGCCTCGAGCAGCACCTTCTCGAGCAGCTCCTCGACGCCGATGCCCTTCTTGGCCGAGATTTCCTGACACTGGTACTTGCCGCCCCAGTCCTCGACCAGGAGGTTCATGTTGGCCAGGTCCTCTCGGATCTTGTCGGGGTTGGCGCCGGGCTTGTCGATCTTGTTGATGGCGAAGACCATCGGCACGTTGGCTGCCTGGGCATGGGCGATGGCCTCCTTGGTGGTGGGCATCACGGAGTCGTCGGCAGCGACGATGATGATGGCAATATCGGTCACCTGTGCACCGCGGGCACGCATGGCCGTGAAGGCCTCGTGGCCAGGGGTGTCGAGGAAGGTGATCTGTCGGCCGTCGGGCAGCGTCACGTTGTAGGCACCGATGTGCTGCGTGATGCCGCCGGCCTCGCCGGCGATGACGTTGGTCTTGCGGATATAGTCGAGCAGCGACGTCTTACCGTGGTCGACGTGACCCATGACGGTGACGATCGGGGCGCGGGGCTCGAGGTCGTTCTCGTCGTCGGCCTCCTCGTGGATGGCGTTCTGCACCTCGGCCGAGACGTACTCGGTGGTGAATCCGAACTCCTCGGCGACGATGTTGATCGTCTCGGCCTCCAGTCGCTGGTTGATCGAGGCCATGATGCCGATGGCCATGCAGGTCGAGATGACCTTGACGACGGGCACGTTCATCATCGTGGCCAGCTCCGAGACGGTGACGAACTCGGTCAGCTTCAGCACCTTCGACTGTGCTGCCTCGGCTGCCATCTCCTCGTTCATGCGCTCGGCCACGGCGTCGCGCTTCTCCTTACGATACTTGGCGCCCTTCTTGTTTTGGGTGGTCTTCGAGGTCAGTCGGGCCAGCGTCTCCTTGACCTGGCGTGCGACGTCCTCCTCGTTGGCCTCCAGGGGCTTGACGGCCTGGCGGCCCTTCTTGCCCTTCTTGCCGGCCTGCTGACTCTGGGCCTGGTCGCTGAAGTTCTGGTTGCCGCCCTTGTTCTTCTTCTTGCCGCTGGCCTGCTGCTGGCTCTGCTGCTTGGCAGCTGCCTCGATGTCGACCTTGTCGGTGCGGATGCGCTCGCGCTTCTTCTTCTCGCCGCCCTGGCCGTTGGCCTGGCGCTGCTGGGCGGCCTTCTCCTCGCGCTGCTTGCGCTTCTCCTCCTTGGTCTTCTTCTTCGGGCGGGTGCTCTGGTTGATGGCCGAGAGGTCAATCTTGCCAAGCACGTTGACCTTCGGTGCCAGTTTCTCCTCGCTCTTCAGGGTGAAGATGGCGGGTGCGGCGGGCGCGGCAGGCTGTTCGGCCTTGGGCTCCTCCTCGGCCTTCGTCTCGACGACGGGGGCCGGCTCGGGCTCGACGACCGGTGCAGCGGGCGCGGGCTCAGCCACCGGGGCGACGGGCTCCACGCGGGGCGCCTCCACCTTGGGCTGTTTCGTCTTCTGCGGCTTCTGTTCGCTCTGAGCCGGGCTCTCGGCAGCAGCCTTCGGCTCAGGTTTGGGTTCTGGGCGTGCAGACGGTGCTGCAGCTGGCGCTGGCTTGGGCTTGTTGAGGGCGTCCAAGTCAATCTTCCCCAGAGGCTTAAACTGCTGGCGCTGGGCCATCTGCTCTTCAGTCTTCGTGATGGCCTTGGCCTCGGGCTGCGCGCTGGCGGGCGCCGCCTTCTTCTTGTCCTTCTTGGGGAAGAGCATGCCTGCCTGGGTCTTCACGGCCTTGTCGCCACTGAACTCCTGGACGAGTGCAGCATACTGCTCGTCGCTGATCTTGGTGTTCGTGGTGGCGTCGTCGCGAATCTCGCCCAGACTGCTTTTTTTCTTCAGGAAATCAACTGCCGTTTGAAGTCCTATATTCAGTTCTGTTAATACTTTGTTTAATCTGATGCCCATAATTTTAAGGTAAAAGTGAATAGTGAAAAGTGAAGAATTTGCTTCCGCACTTCTTTCTATTCATTTTTATTATTATTCTGATTATTTCTCTGCACACACGTGAACAGCGGAAGCAAATTCTTCACTTTTCACTATTCACTTTTCCCTCGCTCACTCGAATTCTGCACGCAGCACCTCGAGCAGGTGGTCGACGGTCTCTTCCTCCAGGTCGGCCTTCTCGATGAGCAGTTCGCGAGGAGCGTTGAGCACCTCCTTGGCCGTGTCGTAGCCGAGGGCCTTGATGGCGTCGATGACCCACTGGTCTATCTCGTCGCTGAACTCGTCGAGGTAGATGTCCTCGTCGTCGTCGGCATCCTGCACCACGCGGAACACGTCGATGGTGTACTCGGTCAGCATCGAGGCCAGCTTGATGTTCATGCCGCCCTTACCGATGGCCAGGCTGACCTCCTCGGGCTGCAGGTAGACCTCGGCCTTGTGGTTCTCCGGGTCGAGCTTGATCTCGGTCACCTTGGCGGGCGACAGGGCGCGCTGGATGAAGAGCTGCGTGTTCGACGAATAGTTGATGACGTCGATGTTCTCGTTCTGCAGCTCACGCACGATGCCGTGCACGCGCGAACCTTTCACACCCACGCAGGCGCCGACGGGGTCGATGCGGTCGTCGAAGCTCTCGACGGCCACCTTGGCGCGCTCACCCGGCATGCGGGCCACCTTGCGGATGGCGATCAGTCCGTCGGCAATCTCGGGCACCTCGGCCTCCAGCAGGCGCTTGAGGAACTCGGGGCTCGTGCGCGACAGCATGATGCGGGGATTGTTGTTCTCGTTGTTCACCTCCTTCACCACCGCGCGGATGGTCTCGCCCTTGCGATACGTGTCGGCAGGGATCTGGTCGCCCTTCATCAGATGGAGCTCGTTGCCCTCGTCGTCCATAAGCAGCACCTCGCGCTTCCACATCTGATAGACCTCGCCCGAGACGATCGTCCCGACCTTGTCCTTATACTTCTGATAGAGGGCGTCGTGGTCGAGCTCAAGTATCTTCGAGGCCAGCGTCTGCCGAAGGTTGAGGATGGCGCGGCGGCCAAACTTCGTGAAGTCGACCTCCTCGGACACCTCCTCGCCCACCTCGTAGTCGGGCTCAATCTTCAGGGCGTCGCTCAGCGAGATCTCGCGGTTCTCGTCCTGCACCTCGTCGTCAGCGACCACGATGCGGTGGCGGTGGATCTCGAAGTCGCCCTTGTCGGGGTTCACAATCACGTCGAAGTTCTCGTCCGAGCCGAACATCTTGGCCAGCACGTTGCGGAAGCTCTCCTCGAGCACGCTCACCAGCGTCGTACGGTCGATGTTCTTCGTCTCCTTAAACTCCTGAAAGGTCTCAAACATGCTGGGACCCTTCGCGTCTTTTTTTGTTGCCATATATCGTTACTTATTTGAAATTCAGCACATACTTCACCGACTTCACCTCGTCCATCGAGAAGTCGCGGTCGACATCCACCTTCACCGGGCGCTTCCGGCCCTCGGGCACGCGCTTCTCCTGAGTGGTGACCGTGAAGCGGCGGCCGTCGACCGACTTGAGCGTGCCGACCAGCTTCTGGCCCTCGGCAGTCAGCACCTCCACCTGGTCGCCCACGTGGTTCATGTACTGCTGCTCGACCTTGAACGGCTGACCCAGCCCGGCCGAGCCCACCTCGAGCTCATAGTCGCCCAGGTCGTCGCCCAGCTTCTCCTGCAGATAGCGGCTCAGCTCAGCGCAGTCCTCAATCCACACGCCGTCGGCATTGTCGATTTCGATGACGATCCGTTCGTCGCCACCGTCCATCTGGATGTCCACAAGGAAGTAGTCGCCCTTCTCACGGAGCCACTCTTCCACTACTGTTCTTAATGTGTCCTT
This sequence comes from uncultured Prevotellaceae bacterium, assembly GCA_902779455.1. GTDB lineage: Bacteria > Bacteroidota > Bacteroidia > Bacteroidales > Bacteroidaceae > Prevotella. The sequence continues at coordinate 3,705 of CACZBS010000005.1, read as the reverse complement.
AACGATCATTCACACACACAATTTGATGATTTATAACAGAAATGAGGAGCTCTTGCAAGCCCCTCATTCCACTGAACGGGTGCAAAGGTACACATTTTTTTTCATTCCCGCAAATATATTGGTGAAAATTTTTCGCCGGCACCCATCGGCACGGCTACAAAGAAAGCCAAAAATACTGTCATAAATGTTTACGCGCACTCCCCCACCCCCGGAAAAGCGCCGCTTCTCTGGTCAAAAAGGACCGCTTCTCGCATCAAAAAGCGGCACTTCTCTCATCGAAAAGCGCCGCTTCTTTTTCTCACATTCAGCAAACGACTGATTTATAAGCGATTAGATGTTTTACGGATTACGTTGCGAATAAACTTTACAAAACATGCGTTCATTCCGCCCCTTTCGGCATCAGCATCCGGCGATACTCGTCCGGCCGCCCCATCAGCCGGAGCGCCTCGCCCACCTGCTTGTCGTAGCCCAGGCCAGCCTCGATCGTCCCCCTCTGATAATAATAGGCCGAAAGGATGTCGAGCTCCAGGATCTGCTGGATCGTCTCGCGATGCTTGTCGAGCTCCTCGGCCACGTCATGCCGCAGCCGCTCCGAGAGCGCGTCGAACTGCTCGCGGGCATCGTCGTAATAGCCCTCGAACTTGGCCGTCTTCACCAGTTCGTCGAACTGCTTGCGCGACATCGCGTCGTACGTGAAGCCGCTGTCGATGACCCGCTGGCGGAACGACTGCCAGTCCTGCTCCGTCAGGTGGAAGCGCGACGGCTCGTCCACCTGTTCATGCCGCGCGATATAGTCGACCACCCAGTCGAACATCACCTCCGTCGAGTCCAGGCCCGTGCCCGACAGGTAGTAGACGATGTTGGCCATCGTGTCGTTCTTAGCCTCCACGTCGGGCGTGATGCCACCGCCGTCGCGCACCTCGCGGCCCCCACGCGTCCGAAACACATGCGTCAGCGAGTCGGGCGTACGCTCACGATAGGCCGCACCGTCCTTGCGGTTGTAGTCGATGGCCTGGATGCAGCGGCCCGAGGGGATATAGTATTTCGACGTCGTGATCTTCACGTTCGTATTGTAAGGCAGGTCCAGCGGCACCTGCACCAGCCCCTTGCCGTAAGTACGCGTGCCAATGATGACCGCGCGGTCCAAGTCCTGCAGCGCACCCGCCGTGATCTCGCTCGCCGACGCCGTCTCCTCGTTCACCAGCACCGCCAGCGGCATCACCGTGTCCACCGGCTCCAGCCGCGTCCTGTACGTACGGCACGCCTGCTTCACCTTGCCACGGTTCTCCACCACCGTCTGGCCCTGCGGCACCCACAGGTTCACGATGTCGACAGCCTCCATCTCCGAGCCGCCGCCGTTGCTCCTGAGGTCGAACACCAGCGAGCGGGCGCCACGCTTCTTCAGGTCGACAAAGGCACGGCGCACCTCGCGCGCACACCCCTCCGTAAACTGGTTCAGGTTGATATAGCCCACCGAGTCGCCCAGCATCCCGTAGTACGGCAGCACCGGCAGCTGGATGTTGCGCCGCGTGATGCGGAACTTCATCTCCTTGCCCGTCGACGGACGCTTCACCTTCAGCACAAACGTCGTACCAGGATCGCCACGCAGATGGCTGCTCACGTAGCTCACCGTCTTGTCCGTCATCACCGAGTCGTCAATCGACAGGATGATGTCGCCCTTACGCACCCCGACCTCCTGGGCCGGCATGCCCTCATAGGGCTCGTCGATGACCACACGCTTCAAGCCCAGGTGATACTTCACCAGCGCCCCGATGCCCGCATACTTGCCCGTCAGCATCATCTCCAGATTCTTCGTCTCCTCCTCAGGATAATACTCCGTGTAGGGGTCCAGCGAGCGCAGCATCCCGCGGATGCCCGCCGTCATCGTCTGCACAGGATTCAGGGTGTCCACATAGAACATGTCCAACTGGCTGTACAGCGCATTGAAGATGTCAAGCTGCTTGCCCACCTCCAGATTATGGTTGCCCTGAGCCACGCCCACGGACAACTGACTCAACACGACAGACAAGCAAAGCAACAAACGTTTCATATCTTTCCTTATTACTTTTTTATTCTTCATGCCCTCTTAGGCGATGCAAAGATACGTCTTTATCCCCGAAAAACAGCCCTTTCGCCCGCTTTTTTGTAAAAATTTAGAGTTTCAGCAAAAAAAATCCCCAAAAAGTTTGCACAATTAAAATTTTCGTCGTACCTTTGCACCCGCAATCGAGAAAACGAACGCACTGCTTCAGTAGCTCAGTTGGTTAGAGCACCTGACTGTTAATCAGGGGGTCGTTGGTTCAAGCCCATCCTGAAGCGCCTTAAAATCAAGGAGTTACGAGAAATCGTAACTCCTTTTTCTTTTCCGTCTGAACAAATTTTGGTTATCTATTTACGTTTTTTTAAGTATCACCTCATATAAAATCATGACATTCAGAGACACTTTGGCAAGCATTATATAGAGTATCAAACTAATTTATAGGGTAACCAGAGCAAGCACAGCACAGCGTGTGAAGAAAGTTGCTGATGCACCATCTAGATCATTCCCTCGAATTTGAAAAGGCGGCTGAACACTTACGTAAATCAATAATTATCATGCAAAAGCACCTGCTATATTGAGATTTAATAACATTGTAATATAAATCCTTTCTATTTTTCGGAAAAAGTATATAACTTTGCGCCTTGAAATTCAGAAGAATTATGAAGATACTTGTTGTAGATGATGAGCAGGATATCTGTGAAATACTGCAATATAACCTCGAGAATGAAGGTTTTGAGGTGGTTACAGCCAATTCAGCAGAGGAGGCACTGGAACTACCCCTACAAGATTATTCGCTTATTCTGCTAGATGTTATGATGGGAGAAATGTCGGGGTTCCAGATGGCGCGCAGACTAAAGAACGATCCCGCTACGACACAGATTCCCATTATCTTCATTACGGCACTCGACAGTGAGGACAATTTGGTAAAAGGATTGAATATCGGTGCTGACGACTATATTGCCAAGCCATTGGGTATGAAAGAAGTGAAGGCTAGGGTTAAGGCTGTACTCAGACGTACTCAATTGCAGCAAACGGTTTCTACTGCTGTTGATAATAAGATTGCTTACGAAGGAATTATGGTTGATTTGAATGCCAAGACTGTAATATGCGACGGAAAGGAACTAGAATTCACCAAACTGGAATTTGAATTGTTGTCTTTCTTTCTCCAACATCCTAACAAGGTGTTTTCTCGGGAAGACTTATTGAAGTATTGTTGGCCACAGGATGTGCTGGTTCTTGACCGCACGGTGGACGTGAACATCACCAGATTACGTAAGAAGATAGGCCATTATGGCAAACAGATAAAAACACGTGTAGGTTATGGCTACTGCTTTGAAAAGTAAATCCTTTCAACGTAATTTACTGCTAAGCATCGGTGGTGTGTTTCTGCTCTTTGCTATATGTTTTAGCGTATATCAGTATAAGCGTGAAAAGGAGTATAAGATTGATATTCATCATTCACGACTGCAGATGTACAACTATGAGATGGTGCAGACGGTAGGCAAGGATAGTATGAGCTGTAGCCGGCTATTTCGCGATTATGTTATACATCATCAGATGGAGGGACTTCGAGTGTCTGTGATAGACAAGGAAGGACGGGTCATCCTTGATAGCTATGATACTGATGTGGAAGCATTGGGGAACCATCTACAGAGAACGGAGAT
>CACZBS010000004.1 GCA_902779455.1 uncultured Prevotellaceae bacterium | reverse complement strand
GGACTTCCGCCTCTCACTTCTCACTTCTCACCTCTCACTTCTCACTTCTCACCTCTCACTTCCCCGCAGACCATCCCCACCGCCCTGCCCGGCACGTCGTTCTTCCTTAACATGCCGTTTGCACCCGCCCGCAAGATCATTGAGGCCGGACTGCCACTGGCCACCGCCAGCGACTACAACCCAGGCTCCACGCCGTCGGGCGACATGAAGTTCGTCGTCTCACTCGCCTGCATCAAGATGCGCCTACTGCCCGAGGAGGCCATCAACGCCGCCACGCTCAACACCGCAGCCGCCATGGGCATCAGCCGCGACTACGGCTCGCTGGCCAAGGGCAAGGTGGCCAACTTCTTCATCACCGAGCCCATCCCCAGCATCGCCTATATCCCCTATGCCTACACACAGCCCATCATACGGCGCGTCTTCCTGAACGGCGAAGAATTACGAGGTGCTGCCGACGATCTGCAATCTTGAACGTAGACATTCCAAAACGAAAAACGGTGCTTTTCGAAGGTAATATAGGGGTATATTACTATCGAAAAGCACCGTTTTCATGATTTAGTCTTTATTCTAAACTTTCATTTTTCTGGTCCTTCTCAGACGATCATCTGACGAGGGAAGAGAGGGTCATCCGCAGTGGAAATAGCGCTCGACGAGCTTCTGAATTTCTTCGGGGTTGTCGGCAATGTCGGCACGGAGGGTGCGGTCGTCGAAGGCACGGAGCTGGGCGATGATGCCGTCGATCATGGCGGGACTGAAGACGCCCTGCTCCTCGAAGACGCTGCGCTGGCGCTCCAGGCAGTCGGCCGAGGCGGCACAGCTGTCGGGCAGCTGGGCGAGCTGCGAGAGGCGGTCGGCATTCTCAGCGTCGTGGATGTTGACGTTGACATAGTTTCTGGCTGCCACTTCGAGCGCATCGGCCATCTCGAAGCCATGACGGCAGGCCACGCACAGGCCGGCCAGCAACTGGTAGAGATCGGCTGAGCCGTCGGGAGAGCGCATCTCCACGGTCTGCTTCCCGCTCATGTCGCGATCCTGAACGGCCTCCAGCGGATTGGCCTTGGCCGACATGTCGACACCTGCGGCCCACCCCAGCGGCACGCGCACGAGGACGGAGCGGTTGCGGTCGCCCCAACAGACATTGGTGGGAGCCTCCTGATGAGGCACGAGGCGGAAGTAGCTCGTCGGATTCTTATTGCCGAAAGCGGTGATGGCCGGGGCCACGTCCATCATGCCGGCAATCATCTTGCGAGCCGCTTCAGAGAGCACACCGTCGGCAAGCATCTGATTCCGACCGTCGCGCGTCATACGCATGTGGATATGGAGTCCGCTGCCAGCCTTGCCTGTCGTGATCTTCGGAGCGAAGGTGACGTCGTAGCCGTCCTCATAGGCCAGGTTGCGAATGACCCACTTGGCCAGCATCAGCTGGTCGGCAGCCTGCTCGACAGGCACAGGCAGGAACTCAATCTCATTCTGTTCGTATGTGAGTCCGTCAAGCGTAAAATTGCCCACCTCGGAGTGGCCGTACTTGATCTGTCCGCCCGTCTGGGCTATCAGCTTCATGCACTTGGTGCGGAAGGCGTTGGTCTTGGCATAGGGCGACGACTCGTGATAGCCGTGCTGGTCGACAGCAGGGAACACCTCCTCGTCGGCCGAGATGACGTAGTACTCCAGCTCGCCCATGGCCTCGAACTGCATGCCTGTGGTGCGGGTGAAGGCTTCGCTGGCCTTGCGCAGCGTCTGCTCAGGGGCACTGGCCAGGGGCTGTCCGTCCTTGTCGAAGAAGGAGCAGAGCATCGAGAGTGTAGGAATCTCGGCGAAGGGGTCGAGGAAGGCGGTCCGGAATCGTGGGAGCACGTAGAGGTCGCTCGACCCGGCCTCGATGAACGAGAAGAGGCTGCTGCCGTCGACGCGCTCGCCACAGGTGAGGATGGTGTCGAGGTAGGCCAGATTGGTGATGACAAAGTTGAGAGTCTTGAGTTTTCCGTCGCCGCCGGGATACATGAAGTTGATCATGCGGATGTCATTCTCGCGGACATACTTGATGATGTCAGCCTTGGTCAGCGATTCGGCTGGTTTCTGCAGGAAGGCCACTACGGGGTTGGCGTTCAGAAGGAGTTGGTCGTTGTTCATAGATATACAAAAAATAGGTTAGTTGATTGTGCGGCAAAGATAATCATTTTTATTGAAACGGCAAACAAAAAGACGGGCTTTTTTCATAGCCCGTCTTTTTTATCAGTATTTCGCGATGGAGAATTCTCTTTTCGCTTATTCCTCGTCGAGCAGGATCTTCATCATCTCGACGGCAGCCTTGGCAACGCTGGTGCCAGGGCCGAAGATGGCGGCAACGCCGGCCTTGTAGAGGAAGTCGTAGTCCTGGGCGGGAATGACACCGCCTGCGATGACCATGATGTCCTCACGACCGAGCTTCTTCAGCTCCTCGATGAGCTGCGGGATGAGCGTCTTGTGACCAGCGGCGAGCGACGAAGCACCCACGATGTGGACGTCGTTCTCGACAGCCTCACGGGCAGCCTCGGCAGGCGTCTGGAAGAGCGGACCCATGTCAACGTCGAAACCGCAGTCGGCATAACCCGTTGCTACAACCTTTGCACCACGGTCGTGACCGTCCTGACCCATCTTAGCGATGAAGATACGCGGACGACGACCCTCCTTCTGAGCGAACTTCTCTGTGAGCTGGCAGGCCAGTTCGAATTCGCTGTCGTTCTTTGATTCTGAGCTATACACGCCTGATATTGTTCTGATTACTGCTTTATAACGGCCCACGATCTTCTCGCAGGCATCACTGATCTCACCCAGGGTGCAGCGCAGCTGAGCGGCCTTGACGGCCAGGTCGAGCAGGTTGTCCTTCGACTTGCGGCCCTCGTTGAAGTCGCGCACGCACTCGGTGATAGCCTTCAGGGCAGCCTGGCAGGCAGCCTCGTCGCGAGTGGCTCGCACCTGTGCGAGGCTCTCCTCCTGCTGCTTGCGCACAGCGGTGTTGTCGACCTCGAGGATGTCGATGGGATCCTCGTGCTCCAGACGATACTTGTTGGTGCCGACGATGGTCTGCACGCCAGAGTCGATGCGGGCCTGCGTACGGGCAGCGGCCTCCTCGATGCGCATCTTGGGCAGACCCGTCTCGATAGCCTTAGCCATACCGCCGAGCTTCTCAATCTCCTGGATGTGCTCCCAAGCCTTGTGAACCAGCTCGTTGGTCAGTGTCTCCACGTAGTAGGAGCCGGCCCACGGGTCGATCTGCTTGCACACCTTGGTCTCGTTCTGAATATAGATCTGGGTGTTACGTGCGATACGAGCCGAGAAGTCTGTAGGCAGGGCGATAGCCTCGTCGAGGGCGTTGGTGTGGAGCGACTGGGTGTGACCCAGCACGGCAGCCATAGCCTCGATGCAGGTACGTCCCACGTTGTTGAAGGGATCCTGCTCGGTGAGCGACCAGCCAGAGGTCTGCGAGTGGGTACGCAGGGCCAGCGACTTGGGGTTCTTGGCACCAAACGACTTCACGATCTTAGCCCAGAGCAGACGTCCGGCACGCATCTTGGCAATCTCCATGAAGTGGTTCATGCCGATGGCCCAGAAGAACGAGAGTCGGGGTGCGAAGGCATCGACGTCGATGCCGGCGTTGACACCCGTGCGGAGATAGTCCATACCGTCGGCCAGGGTGTAAGCCAGCTCAATGTCGGCCGTAGCACCAGCCTCCTGCATGTGGTAGCCCGAGATGGAGATTGAGTTGAACTTAGGCATCTTCTGCGAGGTGTACTCGAAGATGTCGGCGATGATCTTCATCGAGAATGCGGGCGGATAGATATAGGTGTTGCGCACCATGAACTCCTTCAGAATGTCGTTCTGAATCGTTCCGGCCATCTCCTCGAGCTGAGCGCCCTGCTCCAGACCAGCCACGATGTAGAAGGCCAGGATGGGCAGCACGGCGCCGTTCATCGTCATCGAGACAGACATCTTGTTCAAGGGAATGCCCGAGAAGAGCACCTTCATGTTCTCCTCATTGCAGATAGACACACCAGCCTTACCAACATCGCCGACGACACGGGCGTTGTCGGGGTCGTAGCCACGATGCGTGGGCAGGTCGAAGGCCACGGAAAGACCCTTCTGGCCGCTGGCCAGGTTGCGACGATAGAAAGCATTCGACTCCTCTGCCGTGGAGAATCCGGCATACTGACGGATGGTCCATGGGCGGAAGGGATACATCATCGAATACGGGCCACGCAGGTAGGGAGGAATACCGGCAGTGAAGTCCAGATGCTCCATGCCCTCCAGGTCTTCCTTCGTATAGACGGGGCGCACCTCGATGTGCTCGGGTGTCTTCCAGTTCTCAACGATATGATTGTCCTTAATCCACTTGGCACCATCCTGAGCCTTGATGCCTGCATAGATATCAATATCCTTAAATTGTTTACGCATAGTTCAAGTCTCCTTTCATTTAAATACCAAGTTTCTGATTATACTCTTTCAAAGTCTCAAGAACATTGCACTTCACGTGGATGAAGTTCTCGATGCCGGCAGCCTTCAGGTCCTCCATGCAGGCAGGAGCGCCAGCCACGACGAACATGGCACGGCCGTCGAGATACTTGAAAGCAGGGATGGCATACTCAGCATACTCATCGTCGCTCGAGCAGATGACCACGATGTCGGCCTTGGCCTCCAGGGCGGCGTCGACGCCTTCCTCAACGGTCTTGAAGCCGAGGTTGTCGATGACCTTGTAGCCAGCGCAGGCGAGGAAGTTGCACGAGAACTGTGCGCGGGCCTGACGCATGGCCAGATTGCCGATGGTCAGCATGAAGGCTGTGGGCACGCGGGTCTCCTCGGTGTGGATGCGCAGGTCCTCGAAGTCAGCGGCCAGACGGGTCGACTCGAGCTTCTTGAAGGGAGCCTCGCAGGCTGCTGCGGCCGAACCGCAGCACACACTGGCAGCAACGGCGCGCTTGCCTTCGCTCTTCTCCGTGAAGTTGGGGAACTGGTTGGTGCCGAGCAGGAACTCCTTGCGCTTGGCGGCATCGCCGTGGCGCTTCACGTTGGTGGCGTTGATGTCGTCCTGCACGGTGCCCTTCTTCAGGGCCTCGAGGAATCCGCCCTCCTCCTCGACCTTGAGGAAGAGTTTCCAGCCTTCCTTGGCCAGTGCGTCAGTCAGATGCTCAATGTAATAGGAGCCGGCCGAGGGGTCGACGATGCGGTCGAAGTGGCTCTCCTCCTTGATGAGCAGCTGCTGGTTGCGGGCGATGCGCTCGCTGAAGTCAGTAGCCTTCTCGTAGGGGGCGTCGAACGGTGTGACGACCATCGAGTGGACACCGCCCAAAGCGGCCGACATAGCCTCGGTCTGCGAGCGGAGCAGATTGACGTAGGAATCGAACAGCGTCTGATTATACGTTGACGTTGAAGCGTTTATCACCATCTTGCAGGCGCAGTCGCACTTGGGCTCATACTGCTTGACGATTTGTGCCCACAGCATGCGTGCGGCACGGAACTTGGCAATCTCCATGAAGTAGTTCTCCGAGATACCCATGTAGAACTTGATGCTCTTGGCAGCCAGATCCACATCGACGCCAGCGTCGACCAGCTGCTGCAGGTACTCGTTACCCCAGGCCAGGGCATAGCCGAGCTCCTGGACGATATAGGCGCCAGCATTGTTGAGCGTATCTGAGTGGACCATGACGCAGCGCAGGTTGGGATAGTCCTTGAGGGTCTCCACCAGCTTGGGCATGTCGGCCAGCAGGGCGGTGGTGTCCTTGCCCTTCTGCAGCATCTTGTCCATCGGGTCGAATCCGACGCCGCCGACAATCTTCTCCTTGTCGTAGCCCATCTTCTCGAAGTACTTCACCAGGATCTCGGCCAGCTCAAGGGCATGGCGCGGGCAGGTGCGATAGCTCACCTCCACGATGTCGAGGCGGATATCTTTGAGCAGGGTCTCGATGAACTCGGGGCTCACCTGGTCGCCGCCGAAGCGGAAGCCCAGCGAGTCGACGCCCTTGTTCAGAATGTCGAGGGCCTTCTTGTTGGCCTCCACGGGGTCGTCGACCTTGATGTTCTGACGGACATACCACTCGTTAGAGTCTTTCTTGTTGCCACGCACAAAGGGGAATTCGCCAGGCAGTGAGTCGGGCGTCTTCAGGTCCTTCAGGTCTTCGCGACGATAGAAAGGCTGCACGTTAAAACCTTCGTTTGTTCTCCACACAAGGCGCTTCTGGAAGTCGGCACCCTTCAAGTCTACCTGAATCTTGTCCAGCCACTCCTGGGTGGTAGGCGCGGTAAACTCGGTGAAGAGTTTCTCTCTGTTGTTTGACATAGTTTTTTAGTATTACAATATAAGTTTTACGTTTTCAGTCTGCAAAGGTACAACTTTTTCAGGAAGCCACAAAGAAATAATTCATAATATTCCTAAAAGAATTCAGAAAAGCGGTACTTCCCCGAAAGAGAAGTGCCGCTTTGAAGGCAGAGAAGCGGTCCTTTGAGGGCAGAGAAGTACCGCTTTGAGGGCAGCGAAGTGCCGCTTTGTCAAGAGGGATCAAATGCCGTCGCCTGTGTATAGACTATAATACTGTCCGTGGAGGTCGAGCAGTTCCTGGTGCGTGCCATGCTCGGCAATGCGCCCATGGTCGAGCACGATGATCTGATCGGCATTGCGGACTGTCGAGAGGCGATGGGCAATGACAAAGGTGGTGCGCCCCTGCATGAGCGAGTCCATGCCCCGCTGGACGAGCTGTTCTGTGCGGGTGTCGATGGAACTGGTGGCCTCGTCGAGGATGAGCACAGGCGGATTGGCTACTGCGGCGCGTGCGATGGCCAGCAACTGGCGCTCGCCCTGCGAGAGGTTGCCGCCGTCGCCCTGCAGCAGGGTCTGATAGCCCTGAGCAAGACGGAGGATGAAGTCGTGAGCCCCGACGAGCTGGGCAGCGCGCACACAGTCGTCGTCAGTAGCCTCGAGACAGCCGTAGCGGATGTTGTCGAGCACGGTGCCAGTGAAGAGATGGGTCTCCTGGAGGACGATGGTCATGCTGCGGCGTAGCGATGTCTTTCGGATGTCGTTGATGGGAATACCGTCGTAGAGTATCTCGCCCTTCTGAATATCATAGAAGCGGTTAATGAGATTGATGATTGTGGTCTTGCCCGCCCCCGTTCCACCCACGAAGGCAATCTTCTGGCCAGGGTTGGTATTGATGTTGATATCGAACAGCACCTGCTTCTCAGCCGTATAGCCAAAGTCGACGTCGCGGAAGTCGACATCGCCCTTGGGGTCTGTCAGTTCGCGCGTGCCCTCGTCCACCTCAGGCGCAGCATCGCCCAGGGCGAAGACGCGCTCAGCGCCTACGGATGCATTGAGCACGGAGTTGATCTGCTGGCTGACGTGCGAGATGGGTTGGGTGAAACTCTTGTTCAGCTGTAGGAACGAGACGATGGTGCCGAGCGTAATGGAGAATTGAAAATTGAGAATTGAGAAGTGGTTGAGTGCGAGTGATGCGCCCACGACGGCTATCAGCACATAGGCCAGGTTGCCAAGGTTGCCATTGACGGGCATGACGATATTGGCAATCTTATTGGCATTGTAGGCCGACGAGCGAAGCTGCTCATTGATCTGCTCGAACTGGCTGATGGCCTGCTGCTCATGACAGAACACCTTGACGACCTTCTGCCCCGTCATCATCTCCTCGATGAAGCCGTTGACCTGAGCCAGCGACTCCTGCTGGGTGCGGAAATAGCCGCGCGACCACTGGCCCAGACGGGTCGTGACGACCATCATGACGGCTGCCATCACGATGCTGACGAGCGTCAGGGGCACGGAGAGCACCACCATCGACGAGAAGGTGGCCACGATGGTGATGACGCTGGAGAAGACCTGTGCCATCGCCGTTGAGATCATCTGGCGCAATGAGTCGACATCGTTGGTATAGACAGACATCAACTCACCATGGGAGTGCTGGTCGAAATAGCTGATGGGCAGCTTCTGCATGCGCTCGAAGATCTGTTTACGGAGGCGCAACATCGTGCCCTGCGAGACATTGATCATCAGGCGGTTATAGGTGTAGCTGGCAATGACGCCAAGCAGCAGCACGAGTCCCAGCTTGAACAAGGTCTGCATGAGTGAGGCATACTCAGGATTGGCCACCTGAGTGAGAGGCACGATGTAGTCGTCGATGAGCGTGCGGGTGAAGAGCGTGGAAGCAAGCGACGTGATGCTCGACACGACGATGCAGGCCAGCACAGTCAGGATGGAGAAGCGGTAGTTCCGCATGACATAGCCAAAGAGCCGCAGCATGACCTGACGCTGCTGGCGCGACGCCCGCTGAAATCCGGCATTCTGACCTGGGTGCCCCTGCGGGCCGCGATTGAAGTTAGGCTGTCTCATGCCACACCTCCTTTCTTTGTTTCATCCGTTGCGGCCTTAGGCTTGTCAAAGTCGCCCGTGTCGGCCATCTGGATGTCATAGATCTCTCGATAGAGCGCATTCGTTTGGAGAAGCCGTTCGTGGGTATCGAAGCCCGTGACGACGCCATTGTCCATCACCAGGATGCGGTCGCAATGCTCCACGCTCGAGATGCGCTGGGCGATGATGAGCTTGGTCATCTCAGGCAGCTCCTCACGGAAGGCTCGCTGGATGAGGGCATCCGTGCGCGTGTCGCAGGCTGAGGTGGAGTCGTCGAGCACCAGCACGCGGGGATGCTTCAGCAGGGCTCGGGCGATGCAGAGGCGCTGCTTCTGGCCCCCACTGACATTGGTGCCGCCCTGCTCGATCCTGGTTTCATACTGATTGGGCATCTCCATAATGAAGCCGTCGGCCTGGGCCATGCGGCAAGCCCTTCGGCAATCGTCCAGGGTCGCTTCAGGATTGCCCCAGCGGAGGTTGTCGATGACGGAGCCACTGAAAAGCGTATTCTGCTGGAGCACCACAGCAACGGCCGTGCGAAGGGTCGTCAGGTCATATTCCCTGACGTCGCGTCCGCCCACCAGCACCTGACCTTTGTTCACATCGTAGAGCCGGGATATCAGGCTGACCAGTGTTGACTTGCCAGAGCCTGTGCCGCCAATGATGCCGATCGTCTCGCCTGACTCGATGCGGAACGAGACGTTGTAGAGTGCCGAACGGCGATGCTCCTTGGTCGGACTGTCTGTTTTTGTCGTATAATCAAACCTGACGCCACGGAACTCCACGCTGCCGTCAGCAAGTTCGAAGATGGGACTGGCTGGGTTGACGATGTCGGCCTTTTCCTCAATCACTTCGCTGACACGGCGGGCCGAGGCGGCACTCTGGGTCAGCATGACGAATATCATGGAGAGCATCATCAGCGCCTGAAGGATTGACATGACGTAGGTGAAGAGCGAGGTCAGCTCGCCCGTCGTCAGCGTCCCGCCAACTATAAAGTGGGCGCCCCACCAGGAGAGGGCAATGATGCATCCATAGACCACCATGTTCATCACGGGATGATTGAAGGCCATAAGGCCCTCGGCCTTGGTGTACAACTTATATAATGCCTCAGCCGCACGGTTGAACTTGTCCGTCTCGTAGTCCTCGCGGACGAAGGCTTTCACCACGCGAATGCCGCTCACGTTCTCCTGCACGCTCTGGTTCAGGTCGTCATAGCGTTCATAGACTTGACGGAAGAGCTTCACCACACGCGAAATGATCTGCCAGATGCTGAAGCCAAGCACAACCATCGCCACGATAAAGATCAGCGACAGCCGGGGGTCGATAATCAGACACATGACCACTGACAGCAACAGACGGAACGGCGCACGCACCGTCACGCGGAGGATCTGCTGATAGGCTTGCTGAAGGCTCTGCACGTCAGTCGTCATGCGGGTGACGAGGCCCGAAGTGGAATACTTGTCGATGTCGGAGAAAGCGAACGTCTGGACATTGCGATACATAGCCCGACGGAGATTGGCTGCGAAACCCGTCGAAGCGTAGGCTGAGACGCGGCCAGCCATTATGCCGAAGAAGAGCGACAAGGCGGCCATGAGGAGCATCAGCAGCCCCTCGCGATAGACTTCCTGGATATTGCCGGCATTGAGGCCAAGGTCGATGAGACGGGCCGTCACATAGGGTATCATGACGTCCATCACCACCTCCAAGGCGGTCAGCAGCGGCGTGGCGAGCGACGCACGGCGATATTGTCCTATTTGATTATAAAGTGTTGAAAGCATCCTGTTTTTGTTCAGTTAATCATCTTGAGTTGGTCATCAATAAAACGCGGCAAAGGTACAATAAAAAAATGGAACCGCCAAATATTTGGTTGTTCCATTTTTTATTCGTACCTTTGCACGACTTATGAATAAGGAGCAAAAATATCAGCAGATACTGCCACAGTTGGCAGCACTCATCGAAGGCGAGAAGGACGAGGTCAGCGTTCTTGCCAATACCAGTGCACTACTCAGCGAGACCTTCGGATGGCTGTGGACGGGATTCTACCTCGTACGCGACGGAGAGCTCAGGCTGGGTCCTTTTCAAGGCAGCGTCGCTTGCATGCACATCGCCAAGGGGCGCGGCGTCTGCGGAACGGCTTGGGCGCAAGATGCCACTCAGGTCGTTGCCGACGTTGATGCCTTTCCTGGTCACATCGCCTGCAGCAGCCTCTCGCGTTCGGAGATTGTCGTTCCGATGCACAACAGCCAAGGCGAGGTCGTCGGAGTGCTCGACATCGACCATTCTGAGCTCAGCACCTTCGATGACACGGACCGTAAGTATCTTGAACAGGCAGTCCTGCTGATCACCAACACATTATATCTATGAAGAAGAATATCCTATGTATCGGCCACATTACGCACGACCGAATCATCACACCATCACAGCCGCAAGGCGTCGACTGCGCAGGAGGCACTGCCTACTACGTGGCATGGGCTATGCAACACCTGCCTCACGACGTTAGCTTCGGAGTCGTCACCGCTGTCGGCGAAGACCTTAAGCACGAAATCGAGAAACTAAGCCAAGCCGGCATCGACATCAACGACTTGGGCAGCCCTACGAGTGTCTACTTCGAGAACAGCTATGGCCGGAACATGAACAACCGTCGGCAGCGGGTCATGTCGAAGGCCCAGCCCTTCAACATAGAACAGCTGAAAGACTATGAGGCCGACGTGTTCCACTTAGGTACTCTGCTACAGGATGATTTCGCGCCCGAAGTGGTGGAGTATCTGGCCAACAAGGGGCGCATCTGCGTCGACGTGCAGGGCTATCTGCGCGAAGTTCGTGGACAGCGTGTCTATGCCGTCGACTGGCCTGACAAACTTCGTGTACTCAAGCACACTGACATCCTAAAGGTGAACGAGCACGAGATTGACGTGCTCACTGACGGAGAGCGCGACCTTCGGCGAGGCGCCCGTCTCATAGCCAAATGGGGTGTCCGCGAAGTACTTGTCACGCTGGGCAGCTACGGCTCGCTCATCTACGACGGAGACCGCTTCTACGAAATCCCGGGCTATCCACCTCATCGCGTGGTTGACGCAACAGGATGTGGCGACACTTATGCTGCGGGATATCTCTACGCCCGTGCACTCGGCGCTTCCTGCGACGAGGCCGGACATCTGGCAGCCGCCATGTGCACGCTCAAATTGGAGCACACAGGTCCATTCGACAGCACGATTGAAGCCGTCCGAAAGATTGTTGGATAATAAGCTCCCAGTGATTATTTCCACTTAGCACCCTCACGCAGGACGAACGTGATTTTCGATTTGCGTGGCAGTTGGGGCTTGCTCCATTCACCTCCGAGAATCTGAATGGTGGTAGTAGTATTGGAACGGAGCAGGGCTGCATCGACAGCGGGCTGCAGGTCGAGATAGTTGCCGCGGCCACGGCGATCGACAGTGAAGTCGGCCTCTGTGCGATACTTCTTGAGCAGAGGCACTTCTTCACAAAGCGCATCGGCCAGCAGGCGGGCCACGACCTGTGCTCCATGAACATTATAGTGGGTATTGTCCTGACGGCCATCGGGCACAGAGGGCTCTTCACCAGGCAGGAACCACATGTGGAGCTTTTTGGAAGCCTCACGTCCCAATCCTTGCTCAAGATCGTGGGTCAACTGGTTCGCATCGACAAAATGACAATGCATGCGACGGGCCACATCACGCGGGGCCACGGCATAGAGTCCATGTGTATCTATGAGAGAGTCGCCCTCCACCATCTTCACGCCGTCCTTGAACGTCGTGGTGCGCAGCTTTTCGTCATCATCATTCTCAGGTGCCGCTACAAAATAATTTCGTCGGACGACACAGTTCATCAGGACAGGTATGCCGCCATGCTCGCGCGTCTCGCGAACGAACTTAGCTAAGTTGTAGTCGAACGTCGAGCCGGGATCAGTATGACGGTCGGCCTTGGGCTTTTCGTCATTATGTCCAAACTGGATAATCACATAGTCGCCAGGCATCATTGATTCAAGCACCTTGTCCCAACGGCCCTCGTTAATGAAGCTCAGCGAGGAGCGCCCATTGACGGCATGGTTATCAATGCGAATATTGTCGTCGAAAAAGCACTGCAGTGCCATTCCCCAGCCACGCTCCTGCTTGCCGTTGGAGATATCCTTGTTGGCCATTGTCGAGTCGCCAATCATAAAGATGGTAGTGGGCCGGCGGTCATTAGCCGAGATTAGCATCAAGGTAAGGAGTGCTACAGCGACACCTGTCAACAGTTTGTTCATATCCGTTACTTCAAGTTTTCTATGAGTTCGTCGGGACTGACTAAGCTTTGTTCGCCAGTCAGCATGTTCTTCAGAGTGACCTTGCCCTGGGCCATCTCGCTCTCGCCTGCCAGTACCACAAAAGGAATCTGCTTCTGGTTGGCATACGACATTTGCTTCTTCATCTTCGACTGGTCGGGGTAGAGCTCTGCACGAATGCCTGCCTGGCGCACACGGGCCAGGATAGGCAGTTGGTAGGACGTCTCACGGTCGCCAAAGTTAATAAACAGCACACGACTCGTCTGCAGTGCGTCGTCAGGATAGAGATTAAGTGCTCCTAACACATCGTATATGCGGTCGACACCGAATGAAATGCCAACGCCAGAGAGTCCTGGCAGCCCAAAGATGCCCGTCAAATTGTCATAACGGCCACCTCCAGAAATGCTGCCCATTGGCGTGTCAAGCGCCTTCACTTCGAATATGGCTCCCGTATAGTAGCTGAGTCCACGAGCCAACGTAAGGTCAAGCTCAATTTGGTTGCGGAGCGACAATTGCTGGAGTGTATCGAGAATAAAGCGGGTCTCCTCGACACCTTTCAGTCCTGCCTCGCTTCCACTGAGGACCTGGGCAATAGTGGAGAGTTTCTCTGAGTTGGAACCACTAAGGTTGATGATGGGACGCAACTTGCCAATCTGTTCTTCAGAAAGACCTTTTTCTGTCAGTTCGGCCACGACGCCATCCTCGCCAATCTTATCGAGTTTGTCTATGGCTACAGTAATGTCGACGATCTTGTCGGAAGCTCCAATAACTTCGGCGATGCCTGTCAAGATTTTGCGGTTGTTAATCTTAATCTGCACACGCACACCCAGACGGCTGAACACCTCGTCCTCAATCTGCATGAGTTCAACTTCGTTAAGCAGGGAATCACTACCTACGATGTCTCCGTCAAACTGATAGAACTCACGGTAACGTCCTTTCTGCGGACGATCGGCCCGCCAGACAGGCTGAACCTGATAGCGACGGAAAGGCAACTGGAGTTCCTCACGATGCATCACCACATAACGGGCGAATGGCACGGTCAGGTCATAACGGAGGCCTTTCTCACATAAACGGGCTGCCAAACGCAACGAATTACGTTCAGAAAGCTCCTCATCAGTCACCTTGCTAAGATAGTCGCCACTGTTGAGCACCTTGAAGAGCAGTTTGTCTCCCTCCTCGCCATACTTGCCCATGAGCGTTTGAAGTGTCTCCATGGCAGGTGTTTCAATCTGCTGAAAGCCATAGAGTTCATAGACTTCGCGTATGGTGTTCAGAATGTAATTGCGCTTAGCCATCTCCATCGGGCCGAAGTCGCGTGTACCCTTGGGAATGCTTGGTTTATTTGCCATTTCTTAGAATTGTTTGTTCGCGGTCAGGACCGATGCTGATGATGGTGATGGGTGTTTCGAGCTGTTGTTCAAGGAAGTTGATGTAGTCGCAGAAAGCCTTGGGGAACTGGTCCTCGCTGGTCAGATGCGTCATGTCGGTCTGCCAACCCGGCAGTTCTTCGTAGACAGGCTCAATGCCGTCAGTAATATCGTAAGGGAAGTCGCGTGTCAATTCACCCTTAACCCGATAGGCGACACAAGCCTTGATCGTTGGGAACTGGTCGAGCACATCGCTCTTCATCATGATGAGTTGAGTGACGCCATTGATCATAATGCTGTAGCGCAGAGCGACCAAATCAATCCAGCCACAACGGCGCTCACGCCCCGTGACGGCACCATACTCATGGCCGAGATCGCGGATGCGCTGGCCTGTTTCATCGAAAAGCTCTGTGGGGAACGGGCCGGCACCAACGCGGGTGCAATAAGCCTTCATGATGCCAAAGACTTCACCAATGCGGTTAGGTCCGATGCCAAGGCCCGTACAGGCACCGGCACAGATGGTATTCGACGATGTGACAAACGGGTAAGAACCAAAATCGACATCGAGCATCGTTCCCTGAGCGCCCTCGCACAGCACGCTCTTGTCTTCGCGGAGCAGACGGTTGACCTCATGCTCCGAGTCGACGATATGGAATTGGCGCAAGTAGTCGATGCCCTCCATCCAATGACGTTCTACTTCGGTGACGTCATACTCGAAGTGGAGAGACTTCAGGATGGCTTCGTGCCGAGCCTTGGCTGCAGCATATTTTTGTTCGAAATTATCGAGGATATCACCTACGCGCAGACCTACTCGTGAGACCTTGTCCGTATAGGTAGGGCCAATACCCTTGCCCGTCGTGCCTACACGGTTTTTGCCTTTCTGAGCCTCAAAGGCCTGGTCAAGCACGCGATGGGTAGGCATGATGAGATGAGCCTTCTTTGAGATGTGGAGACGCGACTTCAAGTCGTGGCCGCTCTGCTCAAGAGCCTGTGCCTCCTCCATGAAGAGGTCCGGGGCCAGCACTACACCATTGCCGATGATATTGATTTTGTCACCCTGGAAAATACCTGAGGGAATGGAACGGAGCACATACTTCTGTCCTTCGAACTCGAGCGTATGGCCTGCATTGGGACCACCCTGGAATCGGGCTACCACATCATAGTGCGGGGTCAGCACATCGACAACCTTTCCCTTACCTTCGTCGCCCCACTGTAAGCCCAGCAGGACGTCAACCTTACCTTTATTCATCTTCTATAATATACTTAGTCGTGTTTGATTTTACTATTCTTCTGCCTCGTAATGGCAGCCTGGCACGTTGAACAGATGCCATAGATATAAAGCGAAAAGCCATCCTTGCGGAATCGCTTCAGATGAAGCGACTCAATGGCTCGGCTCACCTCGGCCGACTTCACCTCAGTCACCTTTCCACAGACCGTACAGATCTGATGACAATGACTATCTTCTGCATAGCACGCCTCATATTTTGTTGCACCCTGAAATCTATGGCGTATGACCAGCCGCAATTCCATGAACAGGTTCAACGTGTTGTAAAGCGTAGCACGAGAAACGGGGAACTTGTACTCTTCAACGAGTTTGGTGCCCAGCTCGTCGACCGTGAAGTGCCCTTCAATACCGTAAACAGCACGCAATATCGCATAGCGCTCAGGCGTCTTGCGATGATTGTTCATCTCCAAGTATCCGTCCAGAATGCGCTCCACGGCCTGGCGCACACTGGCCTTCTTTTCATTTGTCTTCATAAACCGAGCGCAAAGATACTCATTTTTCTGCAAACTCGGCTCACTTTATCTATAAAAAGTCTAAAAAGAGGTTTTGTCAGCATAATCATGATAGTTTATGCTGACAAAACCTCTTTGCTCTTTCTTAACCTCCAAAATTGTCGTACATGATGGATGCGGGATCAACCCCAAGAGAATCCAGCATCGAGACAACGGCTGCCGACATCGGGCCAGGTCCGCACATATAGTACTCGACATCCTCTGGAGCCTCGTGATCTTTCAAGTAGGTGTTGAGCATCACCTGATGGACGAAACCTGGTGTGTACTTCACACCTGCAGCATCAGCAGCTGGATCGGGACGATCGAGAGCCAAGTGGAAGTGGAAGTTGGGGAATTCCTTCTCCAAGCCAAGGAAGTCGTCAAGATAGAACACCTCATTGAGTGCACGCGCTCCATAGAAGTAGTGCATCTCACGATCTGTGGTGTGAAGCGTCTTTGTCATGTGCATAATCTGAGCGCGGAGCGGAGCCATACCTGCGCCACCGCCGACCCATATCATTTCCTTCTTCGAATCGAAGTGCGGGTGGAAGTCGCCAAAGGGTCCGCTCATAATGACCTTGTCGCCTGGCTTCAACGAGAAGATGTAAGACGATGCGATGCCAGGATTCACCTCCATGAAACCGCTCCTATCAGGTTTGAAAGGCGGTGTGGCAATACGAACGGTGAGCATGAACACGTCGCCCTCAGCTGGATAGTTGGCCATCGAGTATGCGCGAATCGTAGGCTCAGGATTCTTACACTTCAGGTCAAACATCTTGAACTTCTCCCACGATGGCACGTATTCAGCCCCGATGAGCTCGCGGTCGTAGTCGTTATAGTCAATGCAGTCGAAGGCAGGAATCTTGATCTGGGCATAGGAGCCGGGAATGAAGTCCATATGTGCTCCTGCAGGGAGCTGCACCTTAAACTCCTTGATGAACGTTGCCACGTTCTTGTTCGAGATAACCGTGCACTCATACTCCTTCACGCCAAGAATGGATTCGGGCACATGAATCTTCAGATCGCCCTTCACCTTGCATTGGCAACCCAGACGCCAGTGGTCCTTTATCTCCTTGCGGGTGAAGTGAGGCTTCTCTGAGTCGAGGATCTCTCCCCCACCCTCCAGGACTTGAACCTTACATTGTCCGCACGAAGCCTTTCCGCCACAGGCCGAAGGCAGGAAGATGCCATTCTCGTTGAGCGTCGTCATCAGGCTTGAGCCCTGTCCGACGCTGATGGTACGGTCACCATTGATTTCTATGTTCACATTGCCCGATGGCGAGAGATATTTCTTAGCCACGAGCAGGATGATGACAATGGCAATGATTGTCACCAGAAACACCAGGATGCTGTATAATATAAACTGTCCCATAAGCGTCGATTAGATATTAAGTCCAGAGAAACACATCATGGCCATAGCCATCAGTCCGACGGTGATAAACGTAATGCCAAGTCCCTGAAGAGGCTTTGGCACATCGCTGAACTGCATCTTCTCGCGGATAGCACCCAGCGAGACGATGGCCAACGTCCAGCCGATGCCCGAACCAACGCCGTAGACGATAGCATCCCACACGGAGGTGATGGCCTGGGAATTGGAAGGATCGAGCAGGATGCGCTGTTGCATGAACAGCGAAGCTCCCATGATGGCACAGTTGACGGCTATCAGGGGCAAGAAGATGCCCAGTGCGGCATAGAGCGAAGGCGAGTACTTCTCGACCACCATCTCGACGAGCTGCACAATACCAGCAATGACACCAATGAAGAGAATGAACGACAGATAGCTCAGGTCGATGCCCTCAACAAGACAATCGGGACCTAAGACCTTGGTCTGCAACAGATAGTTCACAGGGACGGTCACCGTCAGCACGAACGTGACAGCCATACCCAGCCCCAGCGAGGTCTTCACCGTCTTCGACACGGCCAGATAGCTGCACATGCCGAGGAAGAATGCGAAGATCATATTGTCGACGAAAATCGACCTAAAGAATAGACTTATTGCATGTTCCATAATTACTTCTCCTTATAAAAGTAAGCACGATGTACCCAAATCACGATACCCACAAGAATAAGCGCCATGGCAGGCATCGTCATCATGCCGTTGTTGATATACCCCCAGTCGTAGCAGGCGTCAGGTATAATCTGGAAGCCCAGCAGCGAACCGCGTCCGAAGAACTCACGTACGGCTCCGACGATGACCAGAATCATGGCGTAGCCCAGACCATTACCAATGCCGTCGAGGAACGAAGGCCAAGGCTTGTTCTGCATGGCGAATGCCTCCAAGCGTCCCATCAGGATGCAGTTGGTGATAATAAGTCCGACATAGACGGACAGCTGGACGCTGACGTCGTAGACATAAGCTTTGAGCACTTGGCTCACGATGGTCACCAATGCAGCGACCACCACCAGCTGCACGACAATGCGGATACGATTAGGGATGGTGTTGCGCAAGATCGAGATGATCACATTCGAGAATGCCGTAATCACCGTCACGGCGAGGCCCATCACGATAGCAGGCTTCAGTTGCGACGTCACGGCCAGCGCCGAGCAGATGCCCAGCACCTGAACGAGTATCGGGTGGTCGAGGTTCAACGGATTGGTCAGAGCCTCTTTGTTTTGTTTATTGAATAATGCCATAATAGTAACTTACGATTTTCTGATTGACGATTTACTATTGATTCTTATTCTGCTGTTGCAACGGAGTCTTTGCAGCAGCCACTGACGGAATCCGTCTGACAGCATTTCCCTTCAGAAGCCTTGCAACATGCCTGCACTTCCTGCATCAGCGGCTTCAGCCCCTCGTGAAGCATATCGTTCACGCCATTGGACGTAAGTGTAGCACCTGTCACACAGTCCACCTGAGTGGCTGAATCATCGACCTTCTTGAGCACCGACAGAGCCACACGGCTGTAGTCACTACCCTGAAACACTTTCTTGCCGATGAACTTCTCCTGCCAGGCCTGCGAGTCTTTAATCTCGGCTCCAAGACCAGCGGTCTCGCTCTCGTGGTTGAAGTAGGCGCCATAGACCGTCGGGCCGTCCTGATCGTGAATGGCCACATAACCGCTGATGCCACCCCAGAGGCCCATGCCCTTCAAGGCAAAGACACAAACCTCCTCGCCGTCGACATTGCAGAGATAGACCTTCTGGCCGTTCTCGTCCTTCTCTTCCTTCACCACTTCTGCATATCTGGCTTCGGCTTCTGCACCATCCAGATTGCGGATATTGAGGGAATAGAGGATCTGCTTCTTCACGTCGAGGGCCACATTGGCATCCTGCATAGGCTTCAGGATCTGGAAGATAAAAGCCAGCAGGAAGGCCACGATGACCACCAGCACCGTACTATATATAAATATGTACGTATTGGAATTAGTATTCAGCTTACTCATTTTATACCTCCTCTCTTCATACGTTTTGAGATATTACGCTCCACGACGAAATGATCGATGGTCGGAGCAAACATATTCATCAGCAGGATGGCCAGCATCATGCCCTCAGGATAGCCTGGGTTCATCACGCGGATGATGACGGCCATGGCGCCAATGATGAAGCCATAGAACCACTTACCTGTCTCCGTGCGGCACGACGTCACAGGGTCGGTAGCCATGAAGACGGCACCAAAGGCGAATCCACCCAGCACCAAATGCTCATACCAGGGAATCACGGACTGGCCCGTCATCTGGAACACATAGGCCATCAGCGAACCGCCGACGAAAACACTCAGCATCGTCTTCCACGAGGCAATGCGAGTGACGAGCAGGATCAGGGCGCCAATAGCTATGCAGATGACGCTCGTCTCTCCGATACTGCCTGGGATGAAGCCCGTTATCATGTCGTTGAGCGATGCCGTCACCTCGACATTCTGCCCAATCTGGCCAAGCGGAGTGGCCTGCGTGAAGCCGTCAGGCAGATTGTTGCCCAGGCCAAAGATCGTGTCCTGAGCCACCCACACTTGGTCGCCGCTCATCTTTGTCGGATAAGCAAAGAACAGGAACGCGCGGCAGATGAGGGCCGGATTGAAGATGTTCATGCCCGTTCCGCCAAAAATCTCCTTGCCGATGATGACAGCGAAGGCTACGGCGATGGCCAGGATCCACAAGGGACAGCCCACAGGAATGATCATCGGGATAAGCATGCCGCTGACGAGGAAGCCCTCCTGAATCTCCTCGCCTTTCCACTGTGCCCATGCAAACTCAATGCCGAGGCCCACGATATAGCTGACAAGAATCTTCGGCAGGACAGCCAGGAAGCCATAGAAGAAAATTTCGAAGAACGAGGCCGAAGCCAGAGTCCCGGCAGCGGCATAGTTCTGATATCCGACGTTATACATACCAAACAGCAGGGCGGGAATCAAGGCGATGACCACGAAGCTCATGATGCGCTTCGAGTCAATGGCATCGTGGATGTTGACACCCGTCTTAGCCGTTGTGTTTGGCACATAGAGGAACGTCTCGAAGCCATCGAAGAGCGATCGGAAGGCATGCAGCTTGCCGTCGGGTTCGAAGTTCGGCTTAATCTTATTGAGGTAATTTCTTAGTGCACTCATAACGTTTAAGCATTTTCTTTTCTAAGATTGTTAAGACCCTGTCGGACAATTCGTTGCAGCTCAAGCTTCGACGAATCCACGAACTCGGCCAGAGCGAAGTCCTCAGGGCTGACCTCGTAGATGCCGAGTTGCTCCATGCGGTCGATATCGCCAGCGATGATGGCCTTGATGAGATACTCGCCGTAGATGTCCATAGGCAGCACGCGATCATACTCGCCACTCATGATGATGTGGCGCTCGCCACCCTTCACACGAGCGTCGAGCGCATACTTCTTGCGGCCAAAGAGCCACGAGAAATAGCTGCGGCTGGTGGAGAACTGATTCAGTCGTGGCATAATCCAGCCAGCAAACTCGTCAGCGTCGTCACCTTCAGGGATGACGGTCACCTCTGACGCATGGGCTCCAAGATAGCCATCCTTCGTCGTGGGACGGCCTGTCAGCACGTTGCCGTTAATAATACGCGTATGACGAGCCTCATCAATGCTGTTGGCGAGCAACGTCTGAAGCTCCTGTCCGACCAGCATTTCCACATGGGCGGGCTGCTTCACCTCGCTGCCGCAGAAGGCGACAAGACGACGCAGGTCGACACGGCCCGTATTGAAAAGACGTCCGAAGAAGAGCACAGCCGTCGGCTCCACCGTCCAAACCACCTCGCCCTTGTTGACTGGGTCGATATGGTTCACCTGAACGCCCACGTTGCCTGCAGGGCAGGGGCCGTCGAAGATGGTCGTCTCAACGTCTTTCATATCTGTCAGTGCTGAGCCCACGCCCACGCCAAGATGGGTCGTGGCGATGCGCGACAAGGCCGTCAGACCTGTCTGGAAATCATGCTCTTGGCCCTTCACTTCGTATTCGAAGTCGCAAGCCAGAGGCTTGTCTCTCAGAGCCGAGACGAAAATGGCCTTAGGCATCATCGTCGGATTGGTCGAGACGGCATAGGGCAACTGGTCGATGTAGCCAAAGAGGCCTGCCTCGAGGAGCGCATCGATGACGCCCTTGGCGTCGAGCTTGCTAACATCCCGTTTGCCGTAATCCACATAGCTCTGCTCCTTGTCGGCTTCCACCTTGACGCAGAGCACCTTTCTCCGCTCGCCTCGCTCCACAGCAGTAACGACACCACTGACAGGTGAGGCGAACTTCACTTCCGGATACACCTTATTTATAAATAGTGCATCCCCAGCCTTGACATGATCACCTTCGCGGACGACGACCTTGGGCGTCACGCCCTCGAAGTCGTCAGGCACAAGGGCAAATCTGCCATTGGGAGACAGCACAATCCTGCTCTCAGCGGCCTTACCCTGAAGCTGAATGTCTAAGCCTTTGCGTAGCTTAATTACATTTGCCATAAATATTTAAATCTATAGATTTGTTCGTCTTGCGCATGCAAAATTAGTAAAAAAAAGGTAACTATCGAAGAAAATAGCGACAAAAATGATTGGAATCAGAAATTTTTATCGTAAATTTGCAAGTCGGTTAGCTGAAGTCACAAACTTTTGGCAACTCTGTCTGTCAGTTTTGAAGCATTTGAAGAACATCATCAGCTGGACCATCTGGACGCTCGTCGCCCTCTATGTCCTTGGATTGATCCTCGTCCACCTGCCCCCTGTGCAGGAGCGACTGGGGTCGAAGGTGGCCGCTATGCTTGCAAAGAAGCTCGACACGGAGGTCAATATCGGGCGCATCGACTTGGGTCTGTTCAATCGTATCATTGTGGACGACGTGCTCATCAAGGACCAGGCTGACAGCACCTTGCTGAAAGCCAACAGGTTGTCAGCACGAATCGAGCTGCTGCCCTTGCTCAACGGGCGCGTCAGCATCTCGTCGGCCCAGCTGTTTGGCGCCCAAGCTCATGTCTATAAGGCTGACTCCGTCGCACCGCTCAACATGCAATTTGTGCTCGACGCCTTCGCCTCAAACGACACGACCAGCCAGTCGGGCCTCGACCTGCGCATCAATTCGCTCATCATCCGCCACTCTTCGGCCCGCTACGACAGATACGACGTCCTTGAGACACCTGGCCGTCTGAATGCCTGTCACGTGAACCTGAGCGACATCAGCGCCCACATCCAGCTACGCACCCTGCGCCCTGATTCAGTCAACCTCACCATCAAGCGACTGGCCATGCGCGAGCAGTCAGGTCTCAACGTCAAGCGACTGTCGCTCCGCGTCGAGGGCAATGACGAAGAAGCGTATTTATCTGATTTACAGCTTCAAATGCATGCTTCGCTGATTCGTATTGATTCGCTTTCGGCAAAGTACCGCTTTGAGGGTCGCAAAACGGCGCTTCGCTTCAAGGGAAGTGCCGCTTCGCCAGGCTTGAAGTTGCCCGACTTCGCATTCATTTATCCCGACCTTCGAAAGTTCAGCGAAGCACTGGCTTTCAACGTCGAATTCAGCGGCACGGAAGAGAGCATCGACATCCCTCGTCTCAACATCCATTCCGAGTCGAACGACCTGTCGCTCATGGCCACATTAGCAGCCAGCAAGCAGGACGAACGGCTCATCTGGTCGGCTCCCGACTATCAGTTGAGCGCCAGCAGCCAGCTGATTGCCCAGTTGAAACAGGCTTTCGCTCAGATGCCCGACCTGGCCACCCGACTCGGCGATGTCAGGATTTCAGGACGGACCAACAGGCTTGCCTCTGGCGACATCACTTCCGAGAACAACATTGCCACCTCGATCGGACGGCTCAGCACCCTCCTCACCATCGGAGCCGACAAGCAGTTCCGAGGCCACCTCGACACGGATAGTTTCCATCTCGGCCAGCTGCTCGACCAGTCGAAACTGGGCGTACTCGCCACCAAGGTCAACCTGAGTGGCACCCCGCAGGCCGTCAACGCCGAAGGAACCATTGCCCGCCTCGATTTCAACGACTACCATTATCAGGGCATTGAACTCAACGCCACCTACAGCGACGGCGACATTGCAGGCAAGCTGAAGATCGACGACCCCAACATCACGACTGACGTGGAGGGCGAGTTGCGCAAGGGTCCGCGCTCGGCTGTCAGGCTGACAGGCTTCATTCGCAACCTTTCACCCCATGCGCTCCACCTCACCGACCAATGGGGCGACGCCCAGTTCTCGGCCATCATCGACGCCGACTTCGTCGCTTCGTCGCTCAACGATGCCGAAGGAAGTCTCGATCTCGACGACTTCTACATGACAAGGCCCGACTCCGCCGCTGTCGTCTATCATCTCGACAACCTCCACATCAAGTCTGGATATGAAGACGACCTGCACTTCATGCGCCTCAACGGCGACATGGGCGAGATGGAACTGGAGGGACAGTTCGACTGGGCCACCCTGCCGCAGAGCTTCATCAACTACACAGGCTCAAAACTCCCCACCCTGCCTGGCCTGCCTAAGACCACACGCACGTCAGACAACAATTTCGACGTCAGCATCCGACTCTCTGACGCCCAATGGCTCAGCAACCTGTTCGGACTGCCCCTGACGCTCAATCGTCCCTTAGCGCTCACAGCCAAAGTCAACGACCAGACCAGCGAGCTCGACATCAACGCTAAGATTCCAGACTTCATCTACGACGGCAGCCAATATGCAGGCGGAATGATCCAGCTGACCACCATTGGCGACACAGCCCTCTGCGACGCACGACTCACCCGACTCACGGAAAGCCAGCGCCGCATGAATCTCCATCTGACTGCCCAAGCTGCTGACAACAACCTGGTCACTTCGCTCGCCTGGGACAATGAGAATAGCACGGACGGCGACGCCTTCAGCGGCATCATCAACGCCATCACACAGCTCTACACCAACGACAGCGGAAAGCCTGAAGCCCACGTGCGAGTACAACCTTCGCGCGTCAACATCCAAGGCACGGAGTGGGAGCTTGAGCCTTCCGACATCCTCTACTCCGACCAGCGACTCATGGTCGACCGCTTCAACCTGCGCCACGACGACCAGCACCTCATCGTCGACGGCATTGCATCGAAACAGACATCCGACTCGCTGATGATCGACCTCAATGGCATCGAGGTGGCTTACGTCCTTGAACTCGTCGATTTCCATGCCGTCGACTTCGGAGGCAAAGCCTCAGGAAAGGCCTTCATCACCCAAGCCTTCAGCGACTTCAACGCCTGGGCCGACCTCGAAGTGGCCGACTTCACGTTCCAGGACGGCCCCATGGGCACGCTCGTCGCCAGAGCAGAATGGAGCAAGGAGGACAAGCAAGTCGAGCTCGACGCCTTTGCTGACGACGGTCCTGACGCACAAACATTCATCGAGGGATTCATCGCTCCCAGCCGCGACGACATCAATCTGCTCATTCGCGCCCGAGGCACCAACATCGCCTTCGTCAACTCCTTCACTGACAGCTTCCTCGACAGGGTGAGCGGACAGGCCAACGGCGACGTCAGGCTCATCGGACCTCTGAGCGGTGTCAACCTCACAGGTGAGCTGGCCGTCGACGGACAAGCCACGGTGACGGCACTCAACACGACCTACCAGCTGCGCGGCGACTCCATCCTCTTTGTCCCCAACGACATTCAGATCCGTCGCCATCGCATCTACGACAGCGACGATCACGTCGGCTACGTCAGCGGTGCACTTCATCATCGCAACTTCACCAACTTCACCTTCGACATCGACGTCGAGGCACAGAACCTGCTGGCCTACGATTTCAACGACTTTGACGACGGCACCGTCTGCGGACATGTCTTTGCCACAGGCCATGCCGACCTGCACGGACGCCCTGGCGAGATTACCATCAACTGCAACGTCACGCCACAACGCGGATCGTGGTTCGCCTACGACGCCGCCAACCCCGATGCCATCTCCAACCAGCAGTTCATCACATGGGGCGAAAAGACTGCCACTGACAGCATTGGCGTCCTCTCTGACGTCATGCAGATCCAGACGCCCACGCATCCCGATCTGGCCGATATGCCGTCAGACATCTACATCAACTTCATCATCAACACCACGCCAGAGGCCACGCTCCGCGTGCTCATGGACCAACAGACCAACGACTACATCACCCTCAACGGAACGGGCACGCTCAGCGCCTCGTTCTACAACAAAGGTCCATTCCAGATGTTCGGCACCTACAATGTCGAGCGTGGCACGTATGGCATCACCATTCAGAACATCATCAAGAAGAACTTCAACTTCCAGGAAGGTGGCAGCATCGTCTTCGGGGGCGACCCCTTCGACGCCAACCTCAACCTCAAGGCCGTCTATACAGTCAACGGCGTCAGCCTTTCCGACCTCAACATCGGCAATTCATTCTCCAACAACACCGTTCGCGTCAACTGCCTGATGAACATCCAGGGCACCGCAGGCGCACCGCGTGTGGAGTTCGACCTCGAGATGCCGACCGTCAACAGCGAGGAGGAACAGATGATACGTTCCATCATCGCCAGCGAGCAAGAGCTCAACCAGCAGGTCGTCTATCTGCTCGGCATCGGCCGTTTCTACACACAGGGCACCAACAACGCCGGCACCCAGCAATACGGACAGACTGAACTGGCCATGCAGTCGTTCCTCTCAGGCACCGTCTCGACACAGATCAACGAGCTGCTCTCGCAGGTCATCAAGAACGACGACTGGAACTTCGGCGCCAACATCTCGACGGGCAACGAGGGATGGCACAACGCCGAATACGAAGGTCTCGTCAGCGGACGCATGCTCAACAACCGCCTCCTTATCAACGGCCAGTTCGGCTATCGCGACAACGCCACCCAGGCGACGCCCTCCTTCATCGGCGACTTCGACATCCGCTACCTGCTCCTGCCCAACGGAAACTTCGCCCTGAAGGTCTATAACCAGACGAACGACCGCTACTTCACCCGCTCATCGCTCAACACCCAGGGCATCGGCCTTATCATGAAGAAAGATTTCAACGGACTCGGCGACCTCTTCCATCAGCGCAGAAACAGGAAGTCGAAGTGACGGAAAGCGACTGCCGTCCGTCCTCTGACCTGCTGTCATGTCAAGGATTTATAATCTTTAGCAATTACGTTAATGTTCTCAAAATGCTTTGATATGTCAGCCATAATTCGTAACTTTGCAAAAGAATAAAACATATCACCAAACAATATTAATAACCTTATTGCAAATGAAACCAACTCTTTTCCTGCTTGCAGCAGGCATGGGTAGCCGCTACGGCGGCCTCAAACAACTCGACGGCCTCGGCCCCAACGGCGAGACCATCATGGACTACAGCATCTACGACGCCATCCAGGCAGGCTTCGGCCGCATCGTGTGGGTCATCCGCAAAGATTTCGAGGAGCAGTTCCGCACGCAGATCCTCGCCAAATATGAGGGTCAGGTGCCCTGCGAGCTCTGCTTCCAGGCCCTCGACGCACTGCCCGAAGGATTCACCGTCCCTGAGGGTCGCCAGAAGCCCTGGGGCACCAACCACGCCGTGCTGATGGGTAAGGACATCATCCGCGAGCCCTTCTGCGTCATCAACTGCGACGACTTCTACGGACGCGACGCCTTCATGCAGATTGGCCATTGGCTCGCCGCCCTCCCCGAGGGTTCGAAGAACACGTATGCCATGGTGGGATTCCGCGTGAGCAACACGCTCTCTGAGAATGGCACCGTGGCCCGTGGCGTCTGCGCCTACAACGAGAAGCGCCATCTGACGGACGTTGTCGAGCGTACAGAAATCGTGCGCTGCGCTGCCGATGGTTCGAAGGCTGGCGACCCGCAGGAGCCCATCCGCTATAAGGACGAGCAGGGCCAGTGGCAGCCGCTGGGTGAGAACGTGCCCGTCTCGATGAACATGTGGGGCTTCACGCCTGACTACTTCGAGCACTCCGAGCAGTACTTCCGCGAGTTCCTCAGCGACCCGAAGAACATCGAGAACCTCAAGGCCGAGTTCTTCATCCCCCTCATGGTCAACAAGCTCATCAACGAGGGCACGGCCACCTGCGAGGTGCTCGACACCACCAGTGTCTGGTTTGGCGTCACCTACGCAGCCGACCGTCAGGCCACCGTCGAGCGTATCCAGCGCCTCGTCGACGAGGGTATCTATCCCAATAAGCTGTTCTAAGACAGGGACATACATTCCTACTATAAAGCGAGAGGGCTTGCCAGACGGCGCCCTCTCGCTTGTTTTTTATAGGTCATGCCCACCATCGCTCCATAAAAAGCATTACATAAGCTCTGACGAAGCGGTCCTGTGTGCAGGACACAACGGCCCTTCGAGGTGGTCAAAGCGGTACTTTGAACGGTCTGAAACGGCACTTCGTTTCTGCCGTCAGATTATTATCCATTTAGGGTCGCCACCCTATCTGCATAACTCGACGCAGAGGCGGTCGATGAGGTCGCGGCCTTCGCTGGCATGCATGACGCCTTGGACGATGACGGCGAAGCAGAGACGATGGTCGTCAGGGGCGGTGCAATAGCCCGCAAGCGAGGTGATGCCAGTGAGGGTGCCCGTCTTGGCCTGTACGTTGCTGGCGGCTGGCGTGCCCACAAAGCGTTTCTTCAGCGTACCGTCTTGAGCGGCCACGGGCATCGTGGGCAGCAGATGGCTGTAGATTCGGTTGTCGAACCATGCATAGCGAAGGAGCATCGTGAGCGCCTCGGCAGAGAGGTAGTTATAGAGCGACAGACCGCTACCGTCGGCAATGCGATACTGCTGGGGCAGCAATCCGGCTCGCAACATGACGTCGCGCTCCATCTTGCGGCCGTCCTTGGCAGTAGCGGGTCGATGTCCCGCGTGCAGGGCCGTCTGATAGAACATCGACTCGGCATAGAGGTTGTTGCTCTCCTTCATCATCTCGAACATCACCTGATCGATGGTGTGAGTGCGGGCGCAGACGAACGTCGTGCCGCCTGGCAGACGGCCGCGCACCACGGATGCCCCATCCGTCACCACCCCACCCCGCTGCAGGGCGCCGAGGAGCTGTTCGCCAAAGTCGAGGCGGCGCTCCATCCGCAGGGGCGTCAGGACGGGGTTGTCGTCGTCCCAGCACCAGCCCTCGCCATAGCGCAGGGTGTCCTTCATGCTCACATCGCAGACGATGCGGCCGCGGAGCGTGTCGATGCCCATGCGCCTCACATTGGCTACGAGGGCTTCCATGTCGTCACGATCGAACATGGGGTCCATGCCACCCACGACGATGAGGTCGCCACGAAGCGAACGGCCAGCGACGCTGCCCTTATAATATAAAGAGGTGGAAAAGACATAGTCGCCCCCCAGCTGGTCGAGGGCTGCGACAGCGGTCAGCACCTTCTTCGTCGAGGCAGGCCTCATGAGCTGGCGCTCGTGGTGACTATAGAGCGGGCGGTCGGCCGTGAGGTCCCACACCATAAGGCCGATCTGGGCCGTCTGGAGCAGCGGGTCGGCAGCAATGATGGAGTCGAGCCGCTGGCTGACGTCCTGCGCTTTAGCTGATCCGAAGAGAACGGTCAGCAGGAATAATACAATGGTTTTCTTCATAAGTTGGTGCAAAGATACAAAAAAGTTCGTAATTCATTGTTCTTAATTCATTATTTTTTCGTACCTTTGCCACGTAATAACTAAAACAATGGTCTACAAATACGACTTTCTGATTATTGGAGCAGGCGTGGCCGGCATGAGCTACGCCCTCAAAGTGGCCCGTGCGAAGAAGGGCTCAGTGTGCATGATCTGCAAGACGTCGCTCGACGAAGCGAACACATCGTTCGCCCAGGGCGGCGTAGCCTCCGTGACCAATCTGGCTGTCGACAACTTCGAGAAGCACATCGAGGACACGATGATAGCAGGCGACTATATCTCGGACCGTCAGGCCGTGGAGCAGGTGGTCAGGCAGGCGCCCGACCAGATTAAGGAGCTGGTGCAATGGGGCGTCAACTTCGACAAGAAGGATGACGGCACGTTCGACCTGCATCGCGAGGGCGGACACTCGGAGTTTCGCATCCTGCATCACGCTGACGACACTGGTGCCGAGATACAGCGCGGACTGATGGAGGCCGTGCGCAGCTGCGAGGGTATCACCGTCAAGGAGCACCACTTCGCCGTGGAAATCATCACTCAGCACCACATGGGCGTCAGGGTCACGCGGCGCTCGCCACACATCAAGTGCTACGGTGCCTACGTGCTGAACCCTGAGACGGAGAAGGTTGACACCTACCTGGCCAAGGTCACCGTCATGTGTACGGGCGGCTGCGGAGCCGTCTATCAGACGACGTCCAATCCTGTCATCGCCACTGGCGACGGCATCGCCATGGTCTATCGCGCCAAGGGAACGGTGAAGGACATGGAGTTCGTACAGTTCCACCCCACCGTGCTCCACAACCCCAACGAGACACATCCCGCCTACCTCATCACGGAGGCCATGCGCGGCTACGGCGGTATTCTGAAACTGCCCAACGGCGAGGAGTTCATGCAGAAGTACGACGAGCGGCTCTCGCTGGCGCCGCGTGACATCGTGGCCCGCGCCATCGACAAGGAAATGAAGATCCACGGACTGGACCATGTCTGCCTCGACGTGACCCACAAGAACGCCGACGAGACGCGCCACCACTTCCCCAACATCTACCAGAAGTGCCTCTCGATGGGCATTGACATCACTCAGGACTACATCCCCGTCCGCCCCGCAGCCCACTACATGTGCGGCGGCATCAAGGTCGACCTGAACGGATGCTCGTCGATCGACCGTCTCTACGCCCTCGGCGAATGTTCATGCACAGGCCTGCACGGCGGCAACCGCCTGGCCTCCAACTCGCTCATCGAGGCTGTCGTCTATGCCGATGCTGCCGCCCGCCACTCGCTGGAGCACGTCGACCTGTACGAATGGAACGAGCAAGTGCCTGAGTGGAACGACGAGGGCACGATGACTAACGAGGAGAAGGTGCTCATCACGCAGTCAGTCAAAGAGGTCGGACAGATCATGTCGGGCTACGTCGGCATCGTCCGCAGCGACCTCCGTCTGCATCGCGCCTGGGACCGCCTCGACATGCTCTACGAGGAGACGGAGCGGCTCTTCAAGCGCGTCAAGGCATCGAAGGACATCTGCGAGCTGCGCAACATGATCAACGTGGGCTACCTCATCACCCGCTTCGCCCTGGAGCGCAAGGAGAGCCGCGGCCTCCACTTCACGATCGACTATCCCGTGCATGCCTACGACAAATAAGATAAGAGATATTAACAGTTCTTTTTCTTGTGCTTTCAGAAATTATTCGTAACTTTGCAGCGGATTCTGACTAAAACGACTACAAAACTCGATAATTATTATTAAAACTAACAACAAGCATTATGAAGAAAATCTTTACGCTTATCGCACTGGGCACCTTCATGGCTGCTCAGACGGTCTGGGCTCAGGAGACGGTGACCTACGTCACCAACAAGACTGAGTTCACCAATGCCTTCAACGCCCACCCAGGCACACCAGGCAGTGTCTCGAAAATCATCCTCGCAGGACAGAAGGATGCCGATGGCAACTATCCCGTGGCCAACCGCGAGGTCTTCAACATCGGCAACTTCACGCCCTCAGCCCAGTCGAATGCCGACGGAACGATCATCATCTGCTCTGAGCAGAACGAAATGGACAAGCAGCCCATCCTGCAGTTCGGCCTCAACCTCGACACGCAGGCTGCCGACAGCCACTTCTCGCTCGTCTTTGAGAATGTACAGATGGAATATCGCTCGGGCAACCTGGCCACCAGCGGACAGATCATCTACTGGAACAAGAAGGACTGCCATGCTGACTCCATCATCTTCCGCAACTGCAACATCACCAACATTCCGCGCTCGCTCATCCGCACCGTGCCCGCACAGACTGACGGCGTCTACAACTCGGACAACACGCTGAACCGCTTTGTCATGGAGGGTTGCCGCGTCTTCGACAACGACATCACGTCGGGCAACAACTGGCCCATTGTCTATCTGGCCACCAAGACGGCTGAGGTCACCTTCCGCAACAACATGTTCTACAACCTGCCCTTCTCAAAGCAGATTCTGACATGGAACTACTGCGAGCCGACTGGTGAGAACGTCGACGTCAACTTCGAGAACAACCTCGTCGTCGCATCACGCGGAACATGGCGCGGCTACGACGGCACTGAGGGCACCGGCACGTTCGACATCATCAGCGTCGGAGCCTTCCTGGGCAACATGGCCTCCTACAACTTCAACAACAACATCGTCCTCACGCCTGAGGTCGGCGTAGACTACACTGCCTATGGCAACCGCGACCAGAAGGGCACCATCGCCCTCATCGATCTCGGCGAGAACCCCTCGAAGCTGATTGCAGCCACGGGCGGCATGGTCTTTGCTGAGAACAACGTCGTCGAGGGCTATGCTGCATGGTCGGCAGGCAACAACAAGGACGAGGAGACTGGCGAGCGCACATGGATCGTAGGTCCTGGAGGCTCTGAGACCCCAGGCTCTGAGGGTGTCAGCGAAGGCCGCATCGACATGGCTACGGCCGGACTCGCATGGAGCGACTTCTACGACGCCCACGGCTGCGACTTCCGCCTGCTGAAGAGCCATCCCCTCTATGCCCAGAACATCGGCCCGGCCATGATGTATGTCGATAAGTTCCCCGTCCGCGCCACGGTGACTGTCAACATCCAGGGCTCGAGCAGCGTCGACTATGAGATCTCGCCCGTCAAGGAGAACTATAACGTCGGCGACGAGGTGACCATCACGCTCAACGACCACAACAGCTACTACCGCACGCTGAACAACTTCCTCGGATGGAGCGATGGCAACACTGAGAACCCGCGCACCATCACGCTGGACGGCCCCGTCGAACTGACGGCTGTCTATGAATCCGTGCCCGTATTCAACTACATCGACTTCAGCCGCCTGACCAAGAACGACAACAACATGGTCAGCTACGAGGCCGACATCTTCGCCGACGAGGCTAACAAGGCCGTCGTCACCATGATGTTCGCCGACTCCATCGAGGGCAACCCCTACGTGGCTGCTTCGGCCGATGGCTACAAGTTCCAGGGACGTCCCGCCAAGTTCGGCGAGGATCCTGAGGAGATGCGCATTCCCTGCATCACCCGTCGCACCACGGCCCAGCGTCGCGGCTACGGCAAGATGGACTATGTCTGCGTCAGCTTCCCGACAAAGGATCTGACGGCGGTCAACGTCTCGGCCCTCGTCGGCACTGACAACTTCTGCTACAAGACCCAGAACCTCGACTACTCACTCGACGGCGAGAACTGGACCAACATCGGCACCATCGAGCTGGAGACCCGCGAGGCCGACTTCGCCGGCACCCCCGGACTGCTCGCCGGATGGGCCGAGCTGAAGGGCACGCTGCCCGCTGAGGCCGAGAACCAGGAGAAGGTCTACGTCCGCGTCATCAGCGACCCCGCCAGCGACGCCATCACCAACCCTGCTGCAGGCGAGCTCGACCTGACGGCTGTCGACGCCTTCGAGTATGTGGGCAGCATCCTCATCACGGCCGGCGAGTCGCAGGGCATCAACGAGGTGAACCGCGCCATCGAGGCCAACGCCTCCGTCTACAATCTGATGGGTATCCGCGTGAACAACACCCAGAAGGGTCTGCTCATCCAGGGTGGCAAGAAGTTCATCGTGAAGTAATCGCCACAATACTATAAGGATTATCAGGCAAAGGTCCCC
Source organism: uncultured Prevotellaceae bacterium (assembly GCA_902779455.1). Taxonomy (GTDB): domain Bacteria; phylum Bacteroidota; class Bacteroidia; order Bacteroidales; family Bacteroidaceae; genus Prevotella. The sequence goes on along the minus strand of CACZBS010000004.1, from coordinate 134,839 downwards.
TGCGGCATTAATGGCCACAGGGGACCTTTTCGCTCAAACACCATTCACCCTCATTCAGAGCTCTTATGAAAATCATCAAGCTACTGACAATCAGCACCCTGCTCCTATGCGCGCCCTCCATCGCCAAAGCCGACGAAGCCAAGGAACTGACCCCGGCTTTCCCTGGAGCTGAGGGCTACGGACGATACGTCACGGGCGGACGCGGCGGCAAGGTCTATCGCGTCACTAACCTCAACGACTCGGGCACAGGCTCGCTCCGCTGGGCACTCTCTCAGCCCGGGCCACGCATCGTCGTCTTTGGCCTTTCAGGCACCATCCACCTGCAGTCGGCACTCGGCATTCCCTCAAACACGACCATCGCCGGACAGTCGGCACCCGGCGACGGCATCTGCCTGGCCGACTATCCCGTCAGCGTCGCTGGCAACAACGTCGTCGTGCGCTACATGCGCTTCCGGCTCGGCAACAAGTATGTACTGGAAAACGGGGCCGACGGATGGGACGCCTTCGGAGGCATGGACCAGCAGGACATCATCGTCGACCATTGCTCCGTCTCATGGTCCATCGACGAATGTTGCTCCTTCCTTGGCAACAAGAACACCACCGTGCAGTGGTGCATCGTCTCGCAGAGCCTCGTTGACGCTGGCCACTCCAAGGGCAGCCACGGCTATGGCGGCAACTGGGGCGGCAGCGGCGCCTCGTTCCACCACAACCTCATCGCCCACCACACCTCGCGCACGCCCCGATTCGGGCCTCGCCCCTCGACGCAGATGGACGAGCGCATGGACTATCGCAACAACGTCATCTACAACTTTGGCGGCAATGGCTGTTACGGTGGCGAGGCGATGAAGGTCAACATCGTGAACAACTACTATAAGCCCGGCCCTGGCTCACCTTCGGGCACGAAGGGCAAGCGCATCGCAGGTATCGGCATCCGTACGACGCAATACATCAACACCTACCCTGCCTATGCGCCCGCATGGCATATCTGGGGAAAATTCTTCGTCGAGGGCAACGTCAACGCCACCTATGCCGATGTGACAGAAGACAACTGGGCCAACGGCATGTACAACCAGATTGACGCCAGCGGATGCGACGGTACATACACGGCCGTGACCAAGGATACGATCAAGATCGACGAACCCATTCCCTTCATCCTGACGACGACCCACTCGGCCGACGTGGCCTATGAACGGGTGCTCGACTATGCCGGCGCCTCGCGATTCCGCGACAGCCACGACGCGCTCATGGTCAGCGACACACACGACCGCACGGCCACCTATCGCGGCCGTGGCAACAGCCCTGGATTCATCAACTCGCAGGACGACAACCGACCTGCCGACGCCGCTGACGACTGGACGGCATGGCCCACGCTCGAGACACGTGGCAGCATCGTCGACTACGACGGCGACGGCATGGACGACAACTGGGAAGACATCAACGGACTCGACAACACCGACCCCACGGATGGCAACGTCGTGCGCCAGGACGGCTATACGAACGTGGAGTATTACCTGAACTCGCTCGTAAACACGATTACCAGCCGTCAGAACGAGGGCGGCGAACAGATGGGCGAGCGCCGCTATGTCGAGGTTGGCGACGACGGCTCCGAACCCGGAAAGCAGACCGTCACGACGGGCACCATCACGTGGCCCTTCGGCAACGACGTGAACAGCGCCACCATCGACGACGCCCTCAAGCCCTATATCGCGGAGACCCACGTGGAATGGGGCGCCCACGTTTCTTACAACGCGAGCCGCAGCATCGGGGGCCAGCGATTTGCCGAGGTGAAGCCTTCTGAGAACAATGAGGCGACGGCCAATGCGGACAATGCCGTCTCCTTCTGCCTCAACATGGCCGACGGCTACTTCTTCCGCCCTACCCACATCTCGTTTCTGGCCTCACGCATAGGAACCAATGGTGGCATGATCGATGCCGTATGGAGAAACGGGAACGGGGAATACGAAGTGGAGAGCGGCATCACGCCCGAACGCTACAATGAGAAAGGCTACTCCACCATCAGCCAGGAACTGACGACCGTCGGCTCGGCCGGCGGAACCAGCCGGCTCGATATCCACGTCTACAAGCTGAGCAACGCGAAGGTGATGGGGCTGTCGAACATCGCCGTCAGCGGAGAGGTGAAGCAGCTCGCGGCCGACGGCATCGGCCACGTCAGCTACGGCAACATCGTCACCAGCTATTACTCACTTGACGGCCGACGGACGGCTTTCCCGCGCAAGGGTATCAACGTCGTGACGACAACCATGCCCAACGGCGCAAGGAGCATCCGTAAACTATTCGTCGAATGACCCGAAAAGCCCCGAATAATTAGATTTTATTTTACAAACTACGGTACATCCTCAGGAAAAGCACCGCTTCTCGCAGCGAGAAGCGGTGCTTTTCGACTCAAAAAGCGGCACTTCTCGCATCGAAAAGCACCGCTTCTTTTTCTATCATACAAGAATCTCTTGACAACCAAGGACTTACAGAATTCGATTCGAAAACTCTGAATTTTATTGACAAACGAAGCCTTGCAACCGTTCAGCTGACCACGTTGACGGGCTCGCCCTCGATGAAGGCACGCAGGTTGTCCTCAGCAATCTTGGCCAGGCGGACGCGGGCCTCATAGGTGGCCCATGCAATGTGAGGCGTCAGATAGGCATTTTGGCAGGCCAAGAGCGGATTGCCGGCCTGTGCCGGCTCCACGGAGAGCACGTCAGCACAATAGGCTGCCAGACTTCCGTCGTTCAAGGCATCGGCCACGGCCTGCTCGTCGACCAGCGGGCCACGTCCGGTGTTGATGAGGATGGCCCCCTGCTTCATCATCTTGAGCGTCTCGCTGTTAATGATGTGACGGGTGGACTCCGTCAGGGGGCAGTGGAGCGAGACGACATCGCAGGCCGCCAGCATCCCCTCGAGTGTCGACTTCAGGATGCCGTCAGGCAGGTCAGCGTGGTGCTTGCTGGTGACGGCATAGACGTCCATGCCGAACGTGCGGGCAATATGCGCCACCTTCATGCCGATATTCCCCAGGCCAACGATGCCCAGTCGCTTGCCGCTCAGTTCCACCAGCGGCGTGTCCCAATAGCAGAAATCCGGATTTGAAGTCCATCGCCCCTGACGGTTCTGCCGCGCGTAATGATCCACATGGTTGGTCACATTGAGCAGATGGGCAAAGACAATCTGTGCCACGCTGTCCGTGGAATAGGCGGGAATGTTAGTCACGATGACACCTCGCCGCCGTGCCGCCTCGACATCGACGACATTGAAGCCCGTGGCCAGCACGCCGATATACTTCAGCTTGGGCAGCTGGCTCATCACTTCGTCGCTGATGACGACCTTATTCGTCAGCAAGGCATCAGCATCCTTGCTTCTCTCGACGACCTCTGCCGCAGCAGTGCGCGGATAGACGGTCAGTTCTCCGAGGGCCTCGAAAGGCTCCCATGACAGGTCGCCCGGATTGGCGGCATGTCCATCTAATACAACAATTTTCATTCTTCGTAACGTTTACCCCAGTAGCTCACCATCCGCTGGTAGAGTTTCTCTTCTGAGGGATTGTGCTGACCATGCCAGAGGCGCTCGTTCGTGAGGGCGTCAGGCATGTATTGCTGGGTTGTGAAATGTCCTGGATAATCATGAGGATACAGATAGCCGTCGCTATAGCCGAGCTGCTTCATCAGCTGCGTTGGCGCATTACGCAGATGGAGCGGGACGGGCTGGTTGCCCGTCTGTCGCACCAGCGACAGGGCCGCATCGATGCCCAGATAGGCGGAGTTGCTCTTTGGCGACGTGGCCAGATAGACAGCGGCCTCAGCCAGCGCGATGCGCGCCTCTGGCCATCCGATCTTCATCACCGTGTCGAAGGCAGCATTGGCCAGGAGCAGGGCGTTCGGATTAGCCAGCCCGATGTCCTCAGAGGCCGAGATGACCAGCCGGCGGGCAATGAACTGCGGGTCCTCGCCGCCCTCAATCATACGGGCCATCCAGTAGAGCGCCGCATCAGGGTCGCTGCCCCGGATCGACTTGATGAAGGCCGAGATGATGTCGTAGTGCATCTCGCCGTCCTTGTCGTAGGCCAGCGGATTCTGCTGCAGCCGCGCCACCACCATCTCGTCGGTGATCGTGACAGGCTGTCCGTCGGGTTCCGATTCGACCACCAGCTCCAGGATGTTGAGCAGTTTGCGGGCATCGCCTCCGCTATAGCGCAACATGGCATCCGTCTCCTTCAGCTCTATCTGCCTTTCCTTCAGGATGATGTCAGTCGTGATGGCCCTATGAAGCAGCTGCAGGAGGTCGTCCTTCTCCAGCGGCTTCAGCACGTAGAGCTGGCAGCGCGACAGCAGCGGGCGGATCACCTCGAACGAGGGATTCTCCGTCGTCGCGCCGATCAGTGTCACGATGCCACGCTCGACGGCCCCGAGCAGCGAGTCCTGCTGCGACTTCGAGAAGCGGTGGATCTCGTCAATAAATAATATAGGTGAAGCCTCGTTGAAGAACCTCCCCTTCTGTGCCTTCTCGATGACGTCGCGCACATCCTTGACGCCGCTCGTGACAGCCGAGAGCGTATAGAACGGTGTCTCCAGCTTATGGGCGATGATCTGGGCCAGCGTCGTCTTGCCGACCCCCGGCGGTCCCCAAAGGATAAATGAAGAAATGCGCCCCGAGTCGATCATGCGTCGGAGCACAGCCCCCTCGCCTACCAGATGTCGCTGACCGATATAATCGTCGAGCGAGCGAGGACGCAATCGTTCTGCTAATGGTTGTGACATAATTCGGGGGACAAAGTTACGAAAAAATATGAGAAAAAAGTAATTATATAAGAATTATTTTATATCTTTGCACCCACAAACATATCACAGAAATGAAAGAGACAAGCCAAGACACTGCAACCAAAGCCCTTACGCTGAAGACTCTGACGAAGAGCAGCGTCTGGGATGTACAAGAGAACGACATCTTCCGGATGTGGGACGGTGCTGACAAGGATGCTGAAGTGAAGGACAACGTGCGCCGCTATGTGGACATTATCCGTTCGGCATTCATGATTGAAGAGGTGAATTCGGATGCGCCTATCGTCAAGGCCAAGTATGAGAAGCAAGGCTACAAGGTGGGCCAGGTGCGGATTGACGAGAACCAGAAGATCACGTGGGCCATCAAGAAGCGGCCTATCATGCGCGTGACCGACCTCACCTATGAGAACATCCGCCACATCACGGCTGCCAAGCTCGTGGAGGTGCTCGACCGCAACTTCGGCGGCGGCTGGGACTCGCTGTCGCAGTCGATCAAGGACATCATCGAGTCAGGATTCGACATCTCGACGACAACACTGCCCAAGGACCGTCTGCACAAGAAGGGCGGCATGTACGAGAAGAAGATCGAGGACGGCTTCGAGGTGCTGGAAGTGCCTAAGGGCACATGGGTGGAGGCCATCTTTGCCAAGGCCAAGCCTGAGTCGGAGAAGCCTCGGATGAAGTTCAACAGCTACGGCGACGACGAAGAGAACGACGATGAGGATGTTGAAATCGAGGACAACTACAACAAGCCTGACGAGGACGACATCGAGCTCGACGGCCCCAACGACGACGAGATCACTGAGGACAACTACTCGACGATGATGGACCTCGGAGGCGATGACCCCGACGAGGAAGCTGAGAACATGGTCGACTACGTCGACGAATAACCCATCGCTCCTTATGAAAAAACGACAGGGAAGCAGACTCTGATTACGCTGCCTCCCTGTCGTTGCTGTTTTTTTAGAATGTTGCCAATTCCGTATAGATTCTCTGTACGGGCAGGCCCATCACATTAAAGTAGCTGCCCTGGAGCCCCGTGACGCCGACGTAGCCGATCCATTCCTGTATGCCGTAGGCACCGGCCTTGTCGAAGGGGCGGAAGTTCTCGATGTAGTAGGCTATCTCCTCGTCGCTGAGGTCTTTGAACGTCACGTCGGTCGAGACGGAGAAATGGCGCTGCTCCTCGAAGGTGGTCAGGCAGACACCCGTGACGACCTGATGCGTACGGCCACTCACCTTGCGGAGCATCCTGTGGGCTTCCGACACATCGTGGGGCTTGCCCAGCACTTCATTGCCGACGATGACGACCGTGTCAGCCGTGATGATCAGGTTGTCGGCCAGCATGACGCGCCTGTAGGCATCTGCCTTTTTGCGCGCGATATATTCGGCAATGTCGGCCACTGGCATCCCTTCGGGGTACTCCTCATTAATAAAGGGAAGCACCTTCACCTCAAAGTCAATTCCAAGTCCGGCCAGCAGCTCCCTGCGGCGAGGCGAGTTGCTAGCCAATATTATCCTGTATTTGCTCAGATTCTCCAGCATATCTATTATCTGTTATCTTTTATCTATTATCTGTTATCATTTATCTCTCTTCTCACCATCCGAATGCCGTCGCATTCATCTGCCACAGGCCCTGGGCCCTCAGCGTCTGCTCGATGACGTCGCGTCCGCAGCCGCAGCCGCCACATCGGTCGCTGACGTAGAGACTGGCCTCGCGCACCTCTGCACAGGCGTCCTTCGGACATACGGGACAGCCCACGCGACGCATCACCTCGAGGTCGGGAATGTCGTCGCCCATGTACATCACCTCGTCGTCGGCAAGGCCATGCTTTTGCAGGAATTCATCATAGGTCTTTATCTTCACGGCGCAGGACATGTAGATGTCCTCCACGCCAAGCGCGGCATAGCGCACACGGATGGCCTCGACATTGGCGCCCGTCATGATGGCGATGCGCAGGCCCAGTTTGATGGCCAGCTGGATGGCGTAGCCGTCCTTGATGTTGACCGTTCGCCGAGGCAAGCCGTCGGCCGCCAGCATGATGGTCTCCTGGCTGAGCACACCGTCAATGTCGAAGACGATGGCCCGGATGCGTGTAAGGTCGTAGTTGATCATTGTGTCTGCTTCTTCGAAAGTGAATGAATGCTTTGGCTCATGAGCTGATAGACATCGTGGGCCATGGCGTCGTCGCGCAGCATGCCGAGGTGGCCCTCGATGACCTGTTCGTCGTAGCGGATGGCAGGGCCCGTCTGGGCTTCGCGGGGATGAATGGAATGTACCTTGCGTGCCGTCTCGTCAATGATGGGCAGCAACACGTCGAAACTCATGCCAGCTTCCTCGAGCACCTGGGCCGCGAGCGAATAGCAATGGTTGGCAAAGTTGCTGGCAAAGACAGCGGCCAGATGCAGCACATGCCGCTCCTCCGACGTGCGCTGCTCCACGCGACGACTGACAGAGGCGGCCAGCGTCTGAGCCAGCTGAACGGCCCGCTCGCAGTTGCCTTCGACGAAAACAGGAATATGCGAGAAGTCCACTTGCCGCTCCTTGGAGAAGGTCTGTAGGGGATAGATGACCCCATGGCAGGCATGGTTGCCGAAGACCGACATCGGCACCGACCCTGACGTATGGAAGAAAGCCTGCCCCTGGCGGCCCTCAGTCAGCCGCGGCAGCAGCTCGGCAATGGCAGAGTCCTTGACAACCAGGATGAAAGCGTCAGCCGCGAGAGGCAACTCGTCAATCTGATCCGTCGCCCGGCCCCCGACGAGGCGGCAGAGGGCGTCAGCATGCTCCATGGTGCGGCTATAGACCGCTGTGACGGTGTGGCCGCCATCAGCCGTCAGTGCCTTGGCCAGATTAGTGGCCAGCCGGCCTGCTCCTACGAAAACGATGTCCATATAATATAAGATGTGTATGTCAGCTCAGAATTTATTGATGTGCACGCTCTCCCACTTCAGCCGCTCCTCGTCTTGAGGTTTCAGCTCGCCGGCCTTATGGCCAAAGGCAATGATACAGAGCACGTTGAGGTTATCAGGGATGTCGAGCACGCCACGCACGACCGTGTCGGCCGACGTGCCGTCAGACAAGCCGCGGCCTCGCATCTGCACCCAGCAGGAGCCCAGCCCGAGATCCTCAGCCTGATACTGCATCGAGACGGCCGCAATGGCTCCGTCCTCCACCCAGCAGTCGTTCTGCAGGGGGTCGCCCAGCACGACGATGGCCAGCGGGGCGTCCTTGATGAAGCTGCCGCCCGCGTCCTTGGCGTCGCTGAGTTTCTCGAGATCCATCTTGTCGTCGACAACGACAAACTGCCACGCCCGCTGACCCCTCGAACTGGGAGCCATGAGGGCAGCCCTCAGGATGAGCCTCACGTCGTCGGCGTCAATCTCCTGATCAGTAAACATGCGGTGCGAGCGGCGCCGTTGCGCCAATGCCTTGAAGTCATTCATGAGCTTTTCCTTTTTAATTCACGGCAAAGGTAACAATTTCCGTCCAATTTCTTCGCAATTTAAGAAAGATTTAGTATTTTTGTAGCCGAATGAGCCAACTGACGACGCACATATATGCCAGCGGCGAGAAACTGCCTGAAGGACTGATGGAGAACAACTTCTTCCACAGCCCCCAGTTCTTTGCGCTCTGCAGGCAGACACCTCGCTTCAGGCCCTACATGGTCATCGTCACTGACGAGTCGCAGCGCATCGTCGCCCAGCTGCTGGCCATCGTGCGCTATCGCTCGTCGCTCTTCCCGCCCTATCTCTATCGTCAATGCCAGATCCTGGGCGAGGGCGTCTATGCCTCTGACGACCTGCCACGCAACGAGCTCTTCGGCCTCATGCTCCAGACCATCACCTCGCGACTGGGCCGATGGATGCTCTACATCGAGGTGAGCCATCTCAGCCAGAAGATGTTCGGCTATCGCGAATTCCGCCAATCGGGCTACTTCCCCGTCCGCTGGATGAGCATCCACAACTCGCTCCACTCCAAGGCCCCCGAGGAGCGCATCAGCCAGCGCATGCAGAAGCATATCGACAATGCCTACGCACGCGGCGTCATCACCAACGAGGTCAGCAGCGACGACGACTTCGAGCAGTTCATGCGGCTGCTGCGCCACCATAACTGGCTGAAGCCCAAGCGCTATATTCCCGACAGCAAGTTCTTCAGCGGACTCATGCACTCAGGCAACGGGCAGCTCTATCTGACCCGCTGGCGCGAACGCATCATCGGGTGCTCGGCCGTCGTCGTCAGCCAGCAGCAGGCCTATCTGTGGTATGCCGCCTATCGCCGCAAGACGTTCCGCTCGCTCCATCCCGACGTGCTCACCGTATGGCATGCCATCAAGGATGCCCACCGCCAGGGCCGCCAGCACATCTTCTTCATGGACGTCGGACTGCCCTTCCGCAAGAACGCCTTCCGCGACTTCATCCTGCGCTTCGGTGGCAAGCCCACCTCCACCTACCGCTGGTTCCGCTGCTCCATCCGCTGGGTCAACGCGCTGCTCTCATGGATTTATCGTGACTGACGACATAATAAATCCGCCGACCCTGCGTTAATTATCTTGATATGAATATCTTTCATCCCCGACATATAATGACGGCCGCCCTGCTCATGCTGAGCATGACGGCACTGGCCCAGTCGTTCACGCTCAAGGGCATGGTGACTGACGATGAGGGCAACGCCCTCGAGCTGGCCACCGTCGCCTGCGTGGCTCAGGGCAAGGTGACCATGACCAACCTGAAAGGTGAATACTCGATGACGCTGCAGACGGCCGACTCGGTCGTCATACGCTACACCATGGTGGGCTACAGGAGCCGCACGCGCACCCTCTACAAGCCGCAAGGCACGCAGACCCTGCGCATCCTCCTGCGCGCCGACCAGCAGCTCGACGAGGTAGTCGTCACGGAGCGGCGCCGCCAGACCTCGCAGACTGAGCAGCTCGACCTGAAGAACATCAAGGGCGTGCCCACCGCCTCAGGCAATGCCATCGAGGAGCTCATCCAGCAGCAGGCCGGCGTCTCGACCCACAACGAGCTCTCGAGCCAGTACAACGTGCGCGGCGGCTCGTTCGACGAGAACTTCGTGTATATAAATAATGTGGAAGTCTATCGTCCCCTGCTCATCCGCAGCGGCCAGCAGGAGGGGCTCTCCGTCATCAATCCCGACATGGTAGAGCGCGTAGGATTCTCCAGCGGAGGATTCGAAGCGAAGTATGGCGACAAGATGTCGTCGGCTCTCGACATCACCTACAAACGCCCCAAGGCCCTCGAGGCCACGGCATCGGCCTCGCTGCTCGGCGCCAGCGCCTATGTCGGCATGAGCTCGAAGAAGTTCTCGATGAGCCACGGACTGCGCTACAAGACCAACCGCTATCTGCTCGGCTCGCTCGAAACGACTGGAGAATACAAGCCAAACTTTCTTGACTATCAGACTTTTATCACCTACGAACCCAATCGCCGATGGACCCTCAGCCTGCTGGGCAACATCTCGGAGAACCACTACAACTTCCGCCCCAAGGATCGCGAGACCTCGTTCGGAACGATGGAGGACGTCAAGTCGTTCCGCGTCTACTTCGACGGACAGGAGAAAGACATCTTCCGCACCCTCTTCGGAACGGCATCCATCACCCGCCACCTGGGCGACTCGACGCACGTGAAGCTCCTCTGGTCGGCATTCCACACCAAGGAGCAGGAGGCCTACGACATTCAGGGACAATACTGGCTCGACGACACACAGAGCGCTGAGCAACTGGGCGTAGGCACCTACATGGAGCACGCCCGCAACTATCTGACGGCCAACGTGCAGAGCCTCAAGCTCATGTTCAACCGCCAGCTGCGCCGCCACGACATCGAGGCCGCACTGACCATGAAGTGGGAGGACATCAAGGAGCAAAGCCGCGAGTACGAGATGCGCGACTCCAGCGGCTACTCCGTGCCTCACAACGGGCAGCGCCTCGACCTGATCTATACGCTGGCGTCGAACAACGAGATGTCGTCGCGGCGCATCGAGGGCTACGTCCAGGACACCTACAAATGGCAGCGTGGCGAATCGTTCTTCACCTTGAACTACGGACTGCGCTTCGCCAACTGGTCGTTCAACCATGAGACCATCGTCTCGCCGCGCGCATCCATCGCCATCGTGCCTGGCTCCAACCAGAACCTCACCTACCGCTTCGCCACAGGACTCTACTATCAGGCACCATTCTACAAGGAGCTGCGCGACACCACCACCCAGGCTGGCATCACCGTCGCCACGCTCAACCGCAACATCAAGAGCCAGCAGTCGCTGCAGTTCATCGCAGCCGTCGACTATCGCTTCCGCATGATGAACCGCCCCTTCAAGTTCACGGCGGAGGCCTACTATAAGGCGCTGTCGAACCTCATCCCCTACAACGTGCAGAACGTCAAGGTCACCTACTACGGCGAGAACCTCACATCCGGCTATGCCCTTGGCCTCGACATGAAGCTCTACGGCGAGTTCGTCCCTGGCACTGATTCATGGATATCCTTCTCGCTCATGCGCACACAGCAGAAGTATCAGGGCCAGTGGGTACCACTACCTACCGACCAGCGCTATGCGCTCAACCTCCACTTCACGGACAACTTCCCTGGCACGGAGCGATGGAAGATGACCCTCCGACTGGCCTATGCCGACGGACTGCCCTTCGGAGCGCCCCACCGCGGCATCGAGAAGCAGAGCTTCCGCGCACCCGCCTACAAGCGGGCCGACATCGGAATGAGCTATCTGGCCTACCAAGGACCCCAGCGGACGTCGTTCGGCGTCAGCCGCGTCTGGCTGGGGCTCGACTGCCTCAACCTCTTCGGCATCTCCAACGTCAACTCCTACTACTGGGTCACGGACGTTGCCTCGCGCCAGTGGGCCGTCCCCAACTATCTCACAGGGCGCCAGATCAACGGCAGGGTCATCGTCGAGTTTTAAGCACAGATTGGCAGGACCGCTTCAAAGGGCCACTTTGACCCCCGAGAAACGGTCCTGTGTCGTGTACACAGGGGCCCGCCATCAGCAGCGAAGCGGTACTTCTTTTCAGGAAAGGAACAGCTTATTGTCAGCCTAAGGAAAAGAGGACCATATTCAAAGGCCTTTCTTCAAGGGATGCAGGCATCGTGAAGAAAGGCGTCCCACTGCCCCTGATAGCCATTGAAGACATTGATGTCGACCTCGCCATGGATGCCGCTGACGTGCCCTTCAGGGCTAAGCTGCCAGATGGCCAGATGCAGGTCGGGCTTATATTCGCCGTAGCGGGCTATCCAGAAGTGATAGCCGGCCTTGAGGTCAGGGGCCAGATCGAGGAACTTGTTGACAAAACGCTGGTTGACGTAGAGGATTGGGCGCACCCCGACGGCTTCCTCGACGATGCGCAGCCACGTGCGGACCGACTCAAAGAGGGCCTCCGGGCCGCCCATCTGGCTGATCAGGGCGTCGGAGGGCTCGATGTCGAGCATGGGCGGCAGGTCGCCCCGCTGGAAACGCGTGTTCTGCAGGAAATGGGATGCCTGCTCGCGCGGCGTCTGACGGGTTGAGAAGAAATGATAGGCGCCGACGGGTATCTGCTGTTTACGCGCCGCCCGATAGTCGGCCGCAAAATACTGATTGACAATGGAGATGCCCTCCGTCGACTTGATATAGACGAAGGAGACAGGATAGTCGGCAGGGCCGTCGACGAGCTGCTGGTCATGGATGCGGCGGCTCAGACGGGTGATGCGCAGTGAGCGCCAGTTAATGGGGAACTTCTTGCGGCCCTGCTCGTGCTGATAGCGCGAGATGTCGATGCCATAGATGCGCTCCGTCGTGTGGAGCATCCGCTCACCCAGGAAGCGATCCTGATGCCACTGTCCGGCCTTGAGATAGTTCGGGGCGACCTCGAATCCGAAGTGCTCGCGCTGGTCGTGGAGCCATTCGCCCTCATAGTAGGTGCCGCCCGCAGAGCGGAAGGAACCGTGGCCGCAGGCCTCCTTGAACTGATTGAACATGCCGGCATAGGTGCCAAGCGTGTCAAAGCGTATGCCGCTGACGAGCGTGTCGGCATTGAACGTAGCCAGGATGGGGCGCCCGTAGGCATCGATGACGATGCTCTTGCCCTTGCGCGGATGCACATAGTTGGTCAGCAGGTGCGGCCCGCGCGGATGATAGGCCGTCAGCGTGGAGTCGCCCTCCTCAGCATAGCGCGCCACCATGTCGAACCCTTCGTCGCGCACGTTGTGGCGCTGCAGATAGTAGTCGAGTTCGGAGCGTACGGAGTCAGCCGGCTTCTGGGCCATGGCACCCATGGCCGACAGGATGGCGACGATGAGGAAGGTCAGACGGCGCATGTCTTATTTCTCCTTGTTGTATTCCTCCCACGACAGGAGCGCTTTGATGAAGGTCTCACAGGGGTTGTTGCGGAACTGCTGAGCGCGGACGGCCTTGACGACGGAATAGCCCATAAAGGCGATGACGCACAGGATCAGGCCACTGACGTAGCCTCCGACGTAGTCGCCACGATGAAACAGGCTGTAGTAGACAAGGGGCACACAGAACAGCACGCCATAGATGAGCAGCTGCCGACGATGCCAGTCGTCCTTGAAGTCCTCGAAGTTCTGCTTCTTCTCCAGATAGGTCTCGAACTCCTCCTCGCTGATGCCGTAGTTGCTGATCTTGGGCAGCGTGGGGTCGTCCTTGTGGTCGGCCCGTATGTCCCAGATATGGCCCTGGAGCGACTCCAAATTCGTGCGGTCGATATATGAACGGTCGATTTCGAACATACTTTAAGCCCCCCGAAGAGTCAGGGGGACGGTGGTCTGAACAAGCGTGAATCAGACGGTTGATGTGGTTGAAGAAACAAGGGGGATGGGCATCTGCGCTTGTCCAGATCCCCATCCCCCCATGATTGCGGGGGTCAGTGCTTAGCAGAGCTTGCGCGAGCCGTCGCCGATGACGACGTCGATGACCTCGGGCTCGTGGCCGTACTTGGCGGCAAACTTCTTCTTGGCGTCGGCAATGAACTTGTTGTACAAGTCAGCGCGGACGAGGTTGATGGTGCAGCCGCCGAAGCCGCCACCCATAATACGAGAACCCGTGACGCCGTTCTCCTTAGCCACGTCGTTCAGGAAGTCGAGCTCCTCACAGCTGACCTCATACTCCTTCGAGAGTCCGTAGTGGGTCTCGTACATCTTCTGTCCGACGGTCTCATAGTCGCCAGCCAGCAGAGCGTCGCAGACGGCCAGCACGCGGTCCTTCTCGCCGAGCACGAAGTGAGCGCGGGTGTAGTCCTCCTCGCCAACCTCGGCGCGGACCTCCTCAAGCTGCTCCCATGTGCAGTCGCGCAGGGTCTCGAACTTGCCCTCCGGATGCTTGGCGGCAATGTGCTTCACGACGTTCTCGCAGGAGTTGCGGCGATCGTTGTAGGGCGATCCGGCCAGCTCGTGCTTCACCTTGCTGTTGAGCAGCACCAGGCGATAGCCATCGGGCTTGAAGGGGAAGTACTCAAACTCGCGCGAACGGCAGTCGAGGCGCATCAGGCAGCCAGCCTTGCCGAAGACGGAGGCGAACTGGTCCATGATGCCGCAGTTGACGCCGCAGTAGTTGTGCTCCGTAGCCTGACCGGCCAGCACCATGTCCCACTGCGACACCTTGTTCTCGCCGAAGATGTCGTTCAGACCGCAGGCGAAGCAACTCTCCATGGCAGCCGACGACGACATGCCGGCACCGAGGGGCACATCGCCGGCGAAGGCGATATTGAAGCCCTTGACGGGCACGCCCAGCTTCTGGAACTCCTTGGCGATGCCATAGATGTAGCGGGCCCATGAGGCACGGGGACCAGCGGGGTCGTTGAGGTGGAAGTCGACGCGGTCCTTCAGGTCGATGGCGTAGGCCATGACAGTGTCCTCAGTGCCGTTGGCACGCATCTCAGCCATGATGCCCTTATCCACTGCGCCAGGGAAGACGAAACCTCCGTTATAGTCGGTGTGCTCACCAATCAGGTTGATACGCCCCGGCGATGCATATACATTTCCAGTCTTACCGTCGAAATGTTTGATAAATCTGCTTCTTACGAATTCAATGTCCATAGTTGTTCTGTTTTTATTGGGTTAATAGAATTATGATCAGTCGACCTTGATGTCCTTGTTGACGTTCTTGCAGCCGAAGAGGGCGTATAACAGGATGTAGGCGAGCATGGCGATGACGAGCCAGTAGCTGGTTATGTTGTCAGTGCCGCGGGCAATAGCCTGCTGGATGAGGGGCATGATGCCACCGCCGACAACCATCGTCATGAAGATGCCGCTGGCAGCCTCAGTGTACTTGCCCAGTCCCTCGACGGAGAGGTTGAAGATGCCGCCCCACATGATGCTGGTGCAGAGTCCGCAGGCAGCGATGAAGAAGGCCTTGACGGGGATGTCGTGACCGTCGTAGCTGACCGTCGTCGACTCAGGCATGAAGATGGCGATGAGCAGGAGGGCGATGGCCACGGTTGAGACGACGGTCATCTGGAGGGCTGTCGACACCTTGCCCGAGATGAGGCTCGAGGTGAAACGTCCGACCATCATGAGCAGCCAGTAGAAGCCGGCGATGACGCCGCCGATGGCAGCCGAGCCCTCGAAGCCGAGCTCCGTGACATAGAACTGCAGGTGCATAGGAATACCGATCTCGATGCCCACATAGAAGAAGATGGCGATGACGCCGAGCAGACAGTGGCGGAAGGCCAGGGGGCTGCGCTCGTACTTAGGCTGCACCTTGCCGAGCGTGGGCTCGGGAATGGTGACACGGCTGATGATGACGAACGAGATGGCGAAGACGGCCATGCCGATGAACAGCAGCGGAGCGACGTTGCTCATGCTGGTCTCAGCCGTCACGGTGCCCACGAGAATACCCGTCAGCAGCGGGGTCAGCGTAGCGGTCAGCGAGTTGAGCGTGCCGCCGACCTGGATGAGCTGGTTACCCTTGTTGCCACCGCCGCCAAGCAGGTTGAGCATGGGGTTCACCACGGTGTTGAGCATGCAGACGCAGAAGCCGCAGATGAATGCGCCGAGGAGGTAGATGATCAGGTTGAGGGCCACGGGAATGCCGTCGTATGTGAACAGCTTGGTGGCGTCGCCCGTGATGCTTGAGAGATACTGCAGTGCCAGTCCGATGATACCGACCACGAGTGCTATGAGTGCGGTCTTCTTGTAACCATATTTAATGAGCATCTTGCCGGCAGGAATACCCATGAAGAGGTAGGCGGCGAAGTTCATCAGGTTGCCCCAGGCCTTTGCAAACGGATAGGTGAAGCCCCAGATATTGCCGAAGGGAGCACCCATATTGGTGACAAAGGAGATCATCGCGAAGATGAAACACATGGTGATAATGGCAATCAGTTTGCCATTGTTTTTCTGTTGACTCATTGCTTTAATGTTGTTTTGATAAATGATTGCTAATTAGTTATTTGTGTCAGATGGTTCCGAACTTATAGATAGTCTTCTGCTTGTAGCGGTGGTGCGGGTTGAGCACGACGCTGGGGAAGTAGGGCCGGTTGGGGCTGTCGGGGAAGTGCTGGCACTCGAAGCAGATGGCTGAGCGGCGGGGGAACGTGGCGCCGTTGGCACCTGCGTAGCCGTCGGCCCAGTTGTCTGAGTAGACCTGCACGCCGGGCTCAGTCGTATAGACCTCCATGGTGCGGCCGCTCTTGGGCTCAGTGATGCGTGCGGCGAAGCTCAGCTCGCCCTCCTCGCGCTTGTTGAGCACGAAGCAGTGGTCGTAGCCTGCGCCGTTGCGGATCTGCTCGTCATCGGCATCGATGTCGCGGCCGACGGGCTTCGGGGTGCGGAAGTCGAAGGGCGTGCCCTCCACCTTGCGGATCTCGCCTGTGGGAATCGAGGTCTCGTCGATGGGGATGTAGAAGTCGGCGTTGATCTCGCACTCCAGGTCGTCAATCGTGGGCGTCGGGTTGGCCGTGCCTGCCAGCGAGAAGAATCCGTGGTGGGTCAGGTTGACGATGGTCTTCTTGTTGGTCGAAGCCAGATACTCGATGACCAGCTCATTGTCGTCGCTCCAGGTGAACTCCACGGTCACGTCGACCTCGCCAGTGAAGCCTTCCTCGCCGTACGATGAGATGCGATGCAGGGCCAGCGAGCGCGGGCCCATCTGACGGGCTTCCCAGACGCGGGCATGGAAGCCCGTGGGGCCGCCGTGTAGGGCGTTGGGGCCATTGTTGATGGCCAACTGATAGTCCTTTCCGTTGAGTGTGAACTGTCCCTTCGCAATGCGGTTGCCAAAGCGGCCGATAAGTGTCGAAAGGAAGGGCTCTGGGCTGTTGATGACCGACTGGATGTTGTCGTGTCCCTGAATGACATTGGCGACCTTTCCGTCCTTGTCCGGCACCATGATGGCGCAAATGGCTCCACCATAGTTGGTGATGGCTACCTCGTAGCCTTTGCGGTTACGGAGAATGTAGAGGTCAGTCTTTTTGCCATTGATCGTGGTCTGGAAGTTCTCTCTCTTCAGACCACAGAGATTCGCATTTTCTGTATTCGTCATACGTATAAAGTTTTAAGTTACGTTATCTTGATTGCAAAGTAACAAAAAAAAGCCGACATGTGCAAACATATCGGCAAAAAATGTTGTTAAAAACAACTAAATGATGCTTTTCAAAAGGTCAGACACGACGTAGGTGCTGCCTCCGACGAACACGAAGTCGTCTGCCCCGGCATGTTTCATGGCTGATTGATAAGCCTCATTCACAGTGGGATAAGCCTGTCCGTCGAGCCCGTTGGCGCGTCCGATCTCGAGCAGCTGGCCTTCAGGGATGGCCCGATGCGTCTGCGCCTTGGTGAAATAGTAATGTGCCGTTTTTGGTAGCATGCTGATCACGGTGGCCGCATCCTTATCGCTGACCATGCCGAAGACGACGTGCATCTGGCGGCAACGGACGGCCCCGAGCTGGCGGCTCAGATATTGCCATCCGCCGACGTTGTGGCCCGTGTCGCAGACGACGGTGGGCCGCTCCTGCAGCTTCTGCCATCGGCCCATGAGGCCAGTGGTCTGGCCTACGGTGCGGAAGGCTTCGTAGTCGATGTTGCCAAGGACGCGCTGCTGCTGAAGCTGTCGGAGGGCATAGAGCACGGTGTTGGTGTTGCGGGCCTGATAGATGCCGCTGAGCTCGCCGTCGAAGACGGTGCCGTCGTCCATCGTGTAGCGCATGCCGCCTTCCGCCAGGGGTTCAGCCGCGCTGACGAGGGGCTGGTCGGAGGCGAAGACGATGGGGGCCTCACATTCAGCCGCCACCTGCTCGAAGACGGGGCGCGTCTCCGTCGTGTCCTCGCCGACGACCACCGGCACGTGCGGCTTGATGATGCCGGCCTTCTCGCGTGCGATGAGGGCCAGGGTGTCGCCAAGCATGTCAGTATGGTCGAGCGAGATATTGGTGATGACGGAGAGGATGGGCATTATAATATTGGTGCAATCCAGCCGTCCGCCCAGCCCTACTTCTACGACGGCGATGTCGACGTGCTGTTCGGCAAAATAGCGGAAGGCCATGGCCGTGGCCAGTTCGAAGAACGAGGGGCTGATCCTCTGCCCTCCCCTTCCGTCGTCATTGAAGCCGAGGAAATCTTCGACGAAGTCAACGACATACTGCTGCGAAATCATCTCGCCGTTGACGCGGATGCGCTCACGGAAGTCGACGAGATGGGGCGAGGTGTAGAGTCCGACGCGATAGCCGGCCCGCTGAAGGTGAGAAGCCAGGGTGTGCGAGACGGAGCCCTTGCCGTTGGTGCCCGCCACGTGGATGGAGCGGAACAGGCGGTGCGGATGGCCCGTATGCTCGTCGAGGAGCAGCGTGTTGGCCAGTCCTTCGCGGAATCCGGTCTTGCCAGTCTTCTCGAAGCTGGGCGTCTGACGGAACAGGTAGTCGCAGGTCTCTGAGTAGTTCATTGCCATGATTGCAGCGTTCTGAAATCAGCTGAAGTAGTTCTTGAAGCGCTGGAAGATGCTCTCCTTCGTCTGGCGGTCGCCCTTGAAGTTGTCGCTTTCGCGGAACTCCTCGAGGGCCTTGCGCTCTTCGCGCGAGAGGGTCTTGGGCACGTAGACACTGATGTTGACCACGAGGTCTCCGCGGCCCGAGCCGTAGCCCTGGACGGCAGGCAGTCCCTTTTCGCGCAGCCGCATGGTCTTGCCGGGCTGTGTGCCGCCGTCAATCTTCACCTTGAGCGTCTTGCCGTCGATGGTGGGGATGTCGACCTCGCCTCCAAGTGCTGCTATAGGGAAGTCGAGCAGAAGATTGTAAATCAGGTCGTTACCATCTCGAACGAACGTATCGTTTTCTTCTTCCTCGATGAAGACCTGGATGTCGCCGGCGATGCCGTTATGCTGACCCGCATTGCCCTTGCCGGGTACGTTGACCACCATGCCCTCGGCCACGCCTGCGGGTATCTTGATCTCGACGACCTCCTCGCCTTTAGTGACGCCCGTGCCGCCACATTCGTGACACTTGTTCTTGATGACCTGTCCCTCGCCGTGGCAGGTAGGACAGACCGTCTGCGTCTGCATCATGCCGAAAAGGCTCTGCTGGGTGCGCACGACATAGCCCTGTCCGTGGCAGGTGGGACACGTTTCCGTGCCACTGCCGGCTTCGGCTCCTGAGCCGTGACAATGTTTGCAGGTGATGTCCTTGCGCACCTTGAATTTCTTGGTGACACCTTCGTTGATTTCCTTCAGCGACAGGCGCACCTTCAGACGCAGGTCGTTGCCGCGATGCTGCTGGGTGCGGCTGCCGCCGCGGCCGCCAAAGCCGCCAAAGCCTGAGAAGCCGCGGCCTCCAAAGATGTCGCCGAACATTGAGAAGATGTCGTCCATGTTCATCGACGCGCCGCCGAACCCTCCGAAGCCGCCTGAGCCCATCGGGCCGTCGAATCCGAACTGGTCGTACTGCTGGCGCTTCTGGGGGTCGTGCAGCACGTTGTAGGCCTCGGCAGCCTCCTTGAACTTCTCCTCAGCTTCCTTGTCGCCAGGGTTGCGGTCGGGGTGGTATTTGATGGCTATCTTGCGGTATGCCTTCTTGATCTCGTCTTCTGACGCCGTCTTGCCGACGCCCAGCACCTCGTAGTAGTCTCGTTTCTGTGCCATTATGATTATTGTCCAACTGCCACCTTAGCGTAGCGAATCACTTTGTCGTTGAGTTTATAGCCTGTGGCCATGCAGTCGATGACCTTACCCTTCTTGTCGTCGCCCATGCCGGGGACGAGCGCCACGGCCTCGTGCAGCGACGTGTCGAAGTCGGCGTCGTGGGTGTCAATCCGGCTGACGCCCTGCCCTTCGAGCACCTTCATCAGCTTCTGATAGATGAGCGTCATGCCCTCGCGCAGCACCTTCGGGTCGTCAGTCTTCTCGCCGTTCTGCAGGGCGCGCTCCATGTCGTCGATGACGGGCAGCAGGGCCGTGATGACCTTCTCGCCGCCGTTGAGGATGAGCTCGGCGCGTTCCTTGATGGTGCGCTTGCGGAAATTGTCGAATTCGGCCATCTGGCGCAGGTTCTTGTCCTTCAGGTCGGCAATCTCCTGCAGGGCCACGTCGAGCGGATCCCGTTCGGGTTCTGCCTGAGATTCTGCCTCAGTTTCTGCCATTTCGTCAGTAGCTACCGGCTCTGCCATTTCGTCAGTCTTCTCAGTGTCTTCGATATTAATATTCTTTTCTTCTGCCATAATGATTGATTATATTTTTATTGATGTTAAATCTGCAAAAAACGTGCCAACAAGAAAGAAGTTTCCACAGCGTCCCACTGTCCAATGGGCCGCTGTCCTATTAAGCATATATGAATATATGATAGGGGGCAGAATTGTAGGTTATAATAATAATATATTAAAAATTTAGTATAATCAACCTTTTTATAGAAGCTCCTTAATAGGACAGCGGAACATGGGAACAGTGGGACTTTACCCCACCGCACTACTCTTCCATCAGTTTGCGATAACGGGCGCGTCGGGGCTCGTCCAGCCCGAGGCGCAAGGCCTTGTTGGCCTCATACTCCGAGTAGTTGCCGTCGAAGAAGAAGGGGGCGTCGCCTCCCTCGAAGGCCAGGATGTGGGTGCAGATGCGGTCGAGGAACCAGCGGTCGTGGCTGATGACGACGGCACACCCGGCGAAGGCCTCGAGTCCTTCCTCCAACGCGCGGAGGGTGTTGACGTCGATGTCGTTGGTCGGCTCGTCGAGGAGCAGCACGTTGCCCTCCTGCTTGAGGGCGAGGGCCAGTTGCAGGCGGTTTCGCTCGCCGCCGGAGAGTACGCCGCACTTCTTCTCCTGGTCGACGCCAGTGAAGTTGAAGCGCGAGAGATAGGCCCTCACGTTGACGTCGCGTCCGCCCATGCGGATGGTCTCGTTGCCTTGCGAGACGACCTGATAGACCGACTTCTCGGGGTCGATGTCCTTGTGCTGCTGGTCGACGTAGCTCAGTCGGACGGTCTCGCCTACGGAGAACGTGCCGGCGTCGGGCGTGTCGAGGCCCATGATGAGTCGGAAGAGTGTCGTCTTGCCGGCACCGTTAGGACCTATGACGCCGACGATGCCGTTGGGCGGCAGGACGAAATTGAGGTCCTTGAAGAGTGTCTTGCCTGGGAACGCCTTGGCGACGTGCTCGGCCTCGATGACCTTGTTGCCCAGGCGCGGACCGTTGGGGATGAAGATCTCGAGCTTCTCCTCCTTCTGCTTCTGCTCCTCGTTGAGCATCGTCTCGTAGGAGTTCAGTCGGGCCTTGCCCTTGGCGTGGCGGGCCTTGGGCGCCATGCGCACCCACTCGAGCTCGCGTTCCAGCGTCTTACGGCGCTTCGAAGCCGACTTCTCTTCTTGGGCCAGGCGCTGGCTCTTCTGCTCGAGCCACGACGAGTAGTTGCCCTTCCAGGGGATGCCCTCGCCGCGGTCGAGCTCGAGAATCCATTCGGCGACGTCGTCGAGGAAGTAGCGGTCGTGGGTGACGGCGATGACCGTGCCCTCGTATTGCTGGAGGTGCTGCTCGAGCCAGTCGATGGACTCGGCGTCAAGATGGTTGGTGGGCTCGTCGAGCAGCAGCACGTCGGGCTTCTGCAGGAGGAGTCGGCAGAGGGCCACACGGCGCCGCTCGCCGCCTGAGAGGTTCGTCACGGGCCATTCGGCGGGGGGGCAGTTGAGTGCTGCCATGGCGCGCTCGAGCTTCGAGTCCATGTTCCATGCATCAGTGGAGTCGATGATGTCCTGGAGCTCTGCCTGACGGGCCATGAGCTGGTCCATCTTGTCGGGGTCCTCGTAGTATTCGGGTAAGCCGAATTTCACGTTGATGTCGTCGTATTCAGCCAGTGCGTCGTAGACGTGGCGCACGCCGTCGCGCACGTTTTCCATGACGGTCTTCGTCTCGTCGAGCGGCGGGTCCTGGGGCAGATAGCCGACGGAATAGCCCGGGCTCCACACGACGTTGCCCTGATACTGCTGGTCGAGCCCTGCAATGATCTTCATCAGGGTCGACTTACCTGCACCGTTGAGTCCGATGATGCCAATCTTGGCGCCATAGAAGAAACTGAGGTAGATGTTCTTGAGCACCTGCTTCTGGTTCTGCTGGATGGTCTTGCTCACTCCGACCATCGAGAAGATGACTTTCTTGTCGTCGACTGTTGCCATAGCTTGCGGGGGGATTAGGTGTTATAGCTTGATGGTTTTCTTCACTGGTTTGCTCTCGTTCTGGAGGCGGTCGAGGGCGGTCACGACGTAGGTGTACTTTTCGGTTCCTCGCTGATAGGGAAGCTTCAGATGTGTCTGCGATGTGACGCACAGGATCTTTGAGGCGTCAGAGGTGTTCACCTTCTCGCCCTTGGCAAAGCGATAGACAACGTAGCGTGTGGCGACGTCGCCCCACTTCTTGCCCTTCGGCGCGGTCCAGAAGAGGATATAGCCGTCGCTGGTCCAGACGGGCTTCACGCGGCGGGGCTTCTTGGGGGCCTTCTTGTCGATGAAGGGCATGAGGGGCTGCAGTGCGGGCGTGCGCCAATAGGTCTGACGGAGGGCGGTGGCGTAGTTGCCCGTGTTGTCAACAGCAGCCTTGGCATACCACAGGACGGTGCCGTCGACGTTCTGCATCTGCTGGTGGAGGCGCTGCTTGGCGGGCTGCTGGTTGAGTGCGGGGTTCTGAAGGTCGGCGGCCTTGACGGTGCGCTCAATGTCCTCGCCGATGAAGAGGGGGCGTCCGGCGGCATGCTGATTCCACCATCGGATGAGGGTCTCGTAGTCGGCCGACTTGTGGCCTATCTCCCAATAGATCTGCGGCACGCAGTAGTCGAGCCATCCGTTGTTGATCCATAGGAGGACGTCGGCATAGAGGTCGTCGTAGTTCTGCAGGCCGTTGGTGTCGCTGCCTATGTCAGCGGAGCGCTTGTTGCGGTAGATGCCGAAGGGCGAGATGCCCACCTTGACCCATGGCTTGGCCTTGTGGACGGTCTCATAGAACTGCTTGATGAAGAGGTTGACATTATAGCGTCGCCAGTCGCCACGGTCCTTGATGCCGTTGCTATAGAGGCGATACTGGGCGTCGTCGGGGATGGTCTGGCCAGCGGCGGGATAGGGATAGAAATAATCGTCCATGTGGATGCCGTCGACGTCGTAGCGGGTGACGATGTCGCGGGCCACCTGGCAGATGTAGTCGCGGTTCTCGGGGATGCCGGGGTTGAGGATGAGCAGGTCGTCGTAGGAGAAGCAACGCTCGGGCTGGCGCACGCCGATGTGCTTCGACGAGAGGGCCGTGGTGCCTTTGGTCTTGGCGCGATAGGGATTGATCCATGCGTGGAGCTCCATGCCGCGACGATGGCACTGGTCGATCATCCAATGCAGGGGGTCCCAGTAGGGATTGGGGGCCTTGCCCTGCTGGCCGGTCAGGAATCGGCTCCAGGGCTCAAGATTGCTCTCATAGAGGGCGTCGCACTCGGGCCTGACCTGGAAGATGATGGCATTGACGCCAGTGCGCTGCAGCTCGTTGAGCTGATAGATGAGTGTCTCCTGCATCTTCTGGGTCGACATGCCTTGGAACTGTCCGTTGACGCATTGTATCCATGCGCCACGGAATTCTCGCTTGGGCTGTGCGCCAATAGTCAGCGCCAACAGCATCATGAGGGTTGATATGATGATCCGTTTCATAGATAGTTGTAAATTTCTTGTGTCCAGTCTGATCCGTTCTCTGGGCAGAACGTGCGCATGCCCAGCTGAGAGGCTGCGGCCACGTTGCGTGGCCCGTCGTCGACGAAGAGGCAGTCGGAGGGCGACGTCTGCTCCTTGATGAGCAGCTGTCGGAAGATGGTCTCGTCGGGTTTCATCAGCTGCATCTGGTAGCTGAGGTAGAGCGCGTCGAAATAATAGCCGACGGGATGACCATGTCCGTCGAAGCGCGTCGAGCAGCACCACTCCATCATGTAAGGATTGGTGTTGGAAAGCAGCAACAGCCGGTAGCCCTCAGCACGCAGGCGTGTCAGGGCGTCAAGGTTGCGCTGGGGCAGCTCCTTGGCATAGCCCTGCCAGGCATAGCAGCACTCCGCTGCCGTCACCTCGCGGCCTACGAGCTTGCTGAGCTCCAGTCGGAAGGTCTCGGCATCGATGCGCCCGCCTTCCAGGTCGCCAAAGATGCCCTGCTGGGTGTAAGGGTCGAGCCGACGGTCAGCATCCCGCAGGCCTAATTCCTGGAAGCGTCTGACTGACTGCTGTTGGTCGAGCGTGATGACGACGCCTCCCAGGTCGAAGATAATGGTACGTATCATTATGTTCAGTATTCGTCGTTTAAAAGAGATTCAGCTTGTTGCGGCGGGCTTCGTCGAGCGACAGCAGCTGTTGCTGCTCCTCGTCGTATTGCTCTCGCAGATGCTCATATTCACATTCCAGTTCCTTGGCGTAGTCAGGGCCATCGGCTATCAGGCGCTGAGCCGCAATAGGATTCTGCGAGGCATCCTTCATCCACACCACTGGGCCGCCATAGACGGGGGCAATCTTCAGCGCCACGTGCAGGGCGCTCGTCGTGGCTCCGCCGATCATGATGGGAATGTCGAGGCCGGCCTGACGGAGGGCCTTGGCCACATTGACCATCTCCTCAAGACTCGGCGTGATGAGCCCCGAGAGGCCGATCATGTCGACGCGTTCGGCTATGGCCTTCTCGACAATCTGGCCAGCCGGCACCATGACGCCCATGTCGATGACCTCATAGCCGTTGCAGGCCATCACTACGGCGACGATGTTCTTGCCGATGTCGTGGACGTCGCCCTTGACCGTGGCAAGGAGGATCTTCTTGCGGGGAATTGCGGCATTGCCGCCATTCACGGGGACGGGATCGTCATTCACAGCGGCGGGGGCGCCATTCTCTGGGGCGGGGGCGCTATTCAGGGGGGCGTTGGCGGAAGGGGCATTGATGAAGGGCTGGAGGATTTCGACGGCTTGCTTCATCGTGCGGGCCGTCTTGACCACCTGGGGCAGGAACATCTTGCCCTCGCCGAAGCGGCGGCCCACCTCGTTCATGCCAGCCATCAGCGGCCCCTCGATGATGTCGACGGCACGCGGATACTTAGCGAGAGCCTCGCGAAGGTCAGCCTCGAGCGTAGTGGCGACGCCACGGATGAGGGCCTGCTGAAGGCGGTCCTCCACGCTGGAGGTTTGCTCTGAGGCCACTTCCGCATGCTGCCTGCCCTTGTCTGTCTCCACATTCATCGAGCCGGCATATTCGATGAGCAGCTCGGCTGCGTCCTTGCGACGGTTGAGCACCACGTCCTCAAGGAGCCCGAGCAGTTCCTCAGGTATATCATCATAGGCCACCTTGGCCGAAGGATTGACAATGGCAAAGTCCATGCCTGCACGGATGGCATGATAGAGGAAGACGGCGTGCATCGCCTCGCGGATGTAATTGTTGCCACGGAAGGCGAACGAGAGGTTCGAGACGCCGCCGCTGACGTGCGCCCCAGGCAGGTTCTCGCGAATCCAGCGGGTGGCCCTGATGAAGTCGAGGGCATAGCTGTCGTGCTCCTCCATGCCCGTTGCAACGGCCAGAATGTTGGGGTCGAAGATAATGTCATGGGGATTCATGCCCACCTGTTCCGTCAGCAGGCGATAAGCCCGCTGGGCAATCTCGATGCGGCACTCGTAGGTCGTGGCCTGCCCCTGTTCATCGAAGCACATGACGACGACGGCGGCCCCAAGCCGCTTCACGTCGCGGGCATGGCTGAGGAAGACGTCCTCGCCCTCCTTGAGCGAGATGCTGTTGACGATCGACTTGCCCTGGACGTTCTTCAAGGCGTCGACGATGACGTCCCACTGGCTCGAGTCGATCATCACGGGCACACGGGCGATGTCGGGCTCGGCAGCGACGAGGCGCAGGAAACGGGTCATCTCCTGACGGGCGTCGAGAAGGGCGTCGTCCATGTTGACATCGATGACCAGCGCGCCGTCCTCCACCTGACGGCGGGCTATTTCGAGAGCCTCCTCGTAGTTGTGCTCCTTGATGAGCCGCAGGAACTTACGTGAACCGGCTACGTTGCAACGCTCGCCTACATTCACGAAGGAGCGGCACTCCAGCACGTCAAGGCCCGAGAGCCAGAGAACATCGGGGCGCGGAGCCGGCTGGTGCGGGCGCTTGCCTATGGTCAGGGGAACATAGCGGGCTATGAAGTCAGGCGTCGTGCCGCAACAGCCTCCGACGATGTTGACCAGCCCCTCGTCGATGAACTCCTGGATCTGCGGAGCCATCGAGGCCGGCGTCTCATCATAGAGGCCCAGCTCGTTGGGCAGCCCTGCGTTGGGATAGGCACTAATATAATAAGGTGCGCGACGGGCCAGCTCGCGCAGGTATGGCTTCATCTGGCGCGCGCCGAACGAGCAGTTGAGCCCCACGGAGAAGATGGGATAAGAGCTGACGGAGGCCAGGAAGGCATCGAGCGTCTGGCCTGAGAGCGTGCGCCCGGCGCGGTCGCTGATGGTTGCGCTCAGCATGATGGGCAGTCCGAAGCGCGAGGCTGCGTCGATGGCCACCTTGGCATTGAGCGAGTCGAAGATGGTCTCAATGAGAAGCAGGTCTGCCCCACCCTCGACCAGGCCCTCCATCTGCTCGATGTAGGCGCTGAGCAGTTCGTCGTAGCTCAGCTCGCGGCGGGCGGGGTCGCTGACGTCTGGCGACATCGAGCAGGTCTTGTTGGTCGGCCCCACGGAGCCGGCCACGAAGCGGGGCTTGTCCGACGAACTGAATTCGTCGGCACACTGACGGGCAAGCCTCGCACCTTGCTTGTTTATTTCTCGAGCAAAATCCTGTAAGTGATAGTCAGACTGCGAGATACGCTGCGCATTGAATGTATTGGTCGTGATAATGTCGGCCCCTGCCTGGAGGTATCGCCTGTGTATGTCGGCGACGACGTCTGGGCGCGTCAGACAGAGCACATCATTGTTGCCCTTGAGCTGTCCTGGAAGGCTGGCGAAACGCTCACCACGGAAGTCCTGCTCATCGAGCTGATACTCCTGGATGAGCGACCCCATGGCGCCGTCGAGCACGAGCACTTTATCCTGAATAATCTTTTCTATACTCATACCTTATTTATATACCTTCATGGCCCGGTCCATCTCGCGGCGGTCCTCCTTCTCCTTCAGCGTCTGACGCTTGTCGTAGGCCTTCTTACCCTTGCAGAGGGCGATGTCCATCTTGGCGCGCCCGTTAGCGTCGATCCATACCAGGGTTGGCACGATGGTGTAGCCCGTCTGCTTCGTAGCGCTCTCGAGGCGGCTGATCTCGCGCCGGGTCAGGAGCAGCTTGCGGTCGCGCTTCTGCTCATGGTTGTTGTAGGAGCCATAGAAATAGGGGCTGACGGACATGCCCTTGACCCACATCTCGCCACGAATGATCGTGCAGTAGGTGTCGACGAGCGAGGCCTTGCCCGCACGGATTGACTTGATCTCCGTGCCAGTGAGCACAATGCCGGCCGTGAACTCCTCGATGAAGAAGTATTCGAACGCGGCCTTGCGGTTCTTTATCTGTACAGGGCTCTTCTTGCGGAGCTCCTCTTGTTGTTTATTCATACGACAGTAGCAAAATTCTCGATGTTGTTATCCACATAGCGTGCGACCTGAGCCGTCAGCTCCTCCTCGTTCTCGACGAACCAGTCGTCGTAGTCGTCGAACTCGGGATGCAGCTCAAAGAGCGCCATGAACTCCTCGTCAGTGCAATCGCGCTCCAGCTCCTCACGCGACTGGAGCCACAGCGTGTGAACCTCATAGAGTCGTTTGCCGAGCTCGCGAATGCCCCAAATCTTGTTGAGAACCTTGGCAAAGGGATTCTTGAAGATGAGCGGGCCATACCCATTGTGTATCAACTGGATAAACCCTCCGTCCATCACTTCCTCATGAAGCGTGTCCCAACAGAGCAGCGTCACCTGATCGACGCTCAGTTCGGTGATGTTCTCACTGGTCAGTTCGCCTCCGATGGCCTCACGCAGGGCCTTGATGAAGACGGCGAGAAACTCGTCCATCCCCTCCATGGCCGCCTGGCTCAGGTCTTGGTCTTTAATCGTTATCTGTATCATTGCGAGTGCAAAGATACAACAAATAATCGTAACCACCAAATAAGTCAGTGATTTTGCTCACGACAAAGTGCCCCTTTGAATTCATCAAAGTACCGCTTTGAGGGTCATAAAGGACCGCTTTGCCCATGTCAAAGGACCGCTTTGCAAAAACCGCCGCGACGGCCCCCGCCAAACGCTATAATGTGTTAAAACGACACTACTCACGAAAAATAGTTAATAAAACATTTGGCCAATTCGCCAAAAAGTGGTAACTTTACACCCAAATTTGAAACATCAATAACTTTAAACTATTAAACAAAACATTCATGAAGACAAGAAAAGCATCTTTACTCGGCGCTGGCGCTATCATGGCCCTCGCCCTGGCTTCGTGTGACGGCCAGTCTGGCCAGCAGCTGACGCTGTCGGGTCTCGACGCCGCCAAGTTCGACACAGTGATTAACGAGAAGCCCGTAGGACTCTACACCCTGACCAACGAGCAGGGCATGGAGGTCTGCGTGACCAACTTCGGCGGTCGCGTGGTGAGCATCATGGTGCCCGACCGCGACGGCAAGATGACTGACGTCGTGCTGGGCTACGACAACATCGCCCAGTATGCCGACGCAGCCAACTTCGGCAGCGACTTCGGCGCCACGATCGGCCGCTATGCCAACCGCATCAAGAACGGACAGTTCACCCTCAACGACAGCGTCATCCAGCTGCCCCAGAACAACTTCGGCCATTGCCTGCACGGCGGTCCCACGGGATGGCAGTATCAGGTCTATGAGGCCCAGCAGGTAGATCCCCAGACGCTGAAGCTGACCCTCGTCTCGCCTGACGGCGACAACCAGTTCCCTGGCCAGGTGACTGCCACAGTGACCTACACGCTGACCGCTGAGAACGCCCTTGACATCAAGATGGAAGCCGAGACTGACGCGCCCACGATTGTCAACATGACCAACCACTCGTATTTCAACCTGAACGGTGATCCCACACAGCCTGCCATGGACATGGTGATGTATATCAATGCTGACAAGTTCACGCCTGCCGACTCAACGTTTATGCCCACAGGCGAGGTGCGCGACGTCACGGGCACGCCCATGGACTTCCGCACGCCCCACGCCATCCAAGATTCGCTCCGCATGGACGACGAGCAGGTGCGCTTCGGCAACGGCTTCGACCACAACTGGATTCTCAACACCAACGGCGACGACACCCAGGTCTGCGCCTCGCTCTATTCGCCCAAGACGGGCATCCTGCTTGAGGCCTTCACCAACGAGCCCGGCATGCAGGTCTACACTGGCAACTTCCAGGGCATCGGCGGCGAGCAGGACAAGGTGCGCAAGGGCGGCCTGAAGTATCCCCAGCGTCCCTCCGTCTGCCTCGAGAGCCAGAAGTATCCCGACTCGCCCAACCATCCCGAGTGGCCCAGCCCCTATCTGAACCCCGGCGAGAAGTACTATAGCCACCTTGTATTCAAGTTCAGCGTAAAATAACAAACTATAATAACAAGACAATCTTACTGAAATAAAACAATGAATTGGAGTTCACATGAATTTATCTGGCTCGACTGGGTGGTTCTCGCCCTCGGCCTTTGCGGAGTGGTGGCAGCCGTGTGGTATGCCATTTGGAAAGACAGGAAAGCCCAGAAGGGCGAAGACTCGTCGGCTTACCTCTTTGGTAAGGGCGAGCCCTGGTATGTGATTGGTATGGCCATCTTCGCCGCCAACATCGGATCGGAGCACCTCGTCGGCCTCGCCGGCACGGGCGCCAAGGACGGCGTGGGCATGGCCCACTGGGAGATGCAGGGCTGGATGATCCTCATCCTCGGCTGGCTCTTCGTCCCCTTCTATCAGCTGCTCATCAACAAGATGGGCAAGATCATCACCATGCCCGACTTCCTGAAGTTCCGCTACACCCAGCGCACGGGCTCGTGGCTGTCGATCATCACGCTGGTGGCCTACGTGCTGACGAAGGTCTCTGTGACGGCTTTCACGGGTGGTATCTTCTTCAAGTATCTGCTCGGCATTCCCTTCTGGTATGGCGCCATTGGCCTGATTGCCATCACGGCCGTCTTCACCGTCTTTGGCGGCATGAAGGGTGTGATGACGCTCTCCAGCATCCAGACACCTATTCTTATTATCGGTTCGTTCCTCGTCCTGTTCCTGGGTCTCTCGACTCTCGGCGACGGCAGCATCACCCAGGGTTGGGCCAACATGATGGCAGCCTGCAACGCCGCTCACGACGGCTTCGGCACCACCCACATGTTCCACACCGACCCTGCCGACCCGATGTATCCCCAATTCCCGGGCTACGTCGTCTTCCTTGGCGCATCGATCATCGGCTTCTGGTACTGGTGTACTGACCAGCACATCGTTCAGCGTGTGCTCGGACAGGTGCCTGGCGAGGACAACGCCGAGGTCATCAAGCGCGCCCGCCGCGGCACCATCGCTGCCGGCTTCTTCAAGATCCTGCCCTGCTTCATGTTCCTCATCCCGGGTATGATTGCCTATGCACTTTCGCTCAAGACGGGCAGCGGCATCGAGATGGACATCACCAACCACGAGTCGACTGACGGCGCCTTCGCCATGATGGTGAAGAACATCCTGCCTGCCGGCATCAAGGGCATCGTCACCATCGGCTTCGTCTGCGCTCTCGTCGCTTCGCTGGCCGCCTTCTTCAACTCATGCGCCACGCTCTTCACCGAGGACTTCTACAAGCCCATGAAGAAGGGCAAGTCGGAGGCTCACTACGTCTTCGTAGGCCGTATGGCCACGGTCGTCGTCGTGCTGCTGGGTCTGGCCTGGATGCCTATCATGATGAACATGGGCAACCTCTACTCATACCTGCAGGACATCCAGTCGCTGATTGCTCCCGCCATGGTGGCCGTCTTCACGCTCGGTATCTTCTCGAAGAAGATCACCCCGAAGGCTGGCGAATGGGGTCTCATCGGCGGCTTCTGCATCGGCATGTTGCGTCTGGTGACCAACGTCATCACCGACTCGGGCAAGGCCGTGATGG
Source organism: uncultured Prevotellaceae bacterium (assembly GCA_902779455.1). Taxonomy (GTDB): domain Bacteria; phylum Bacteroidota; class Bacteroidia; order Bacteroidales; family Bacteroidaceae; genus Prevotella. Next base: position 103,541 of record CACZBS010000004.1, on the reverse strand, counting down.
AAGGCGGTTTCTGGGATGCCACCTCATGGTTCTGGCAGACCAACTGGCTCATCTTCGAGTGCTGGCTCCTGGTGTTCATCATCGTGCTGATGGTCGTGGTGAGCTGCTTCACGCCTGCTCCCTCGAAGGCACAGGTCGATGCCATCACCTTCTCGGCTGACTTCAAGAAGAGCATCCGCGAGAGCTGGGGCGTCTGGGACATCGTCGGCACACTCGTTGTCATCGGTCTCTGCGCCTGCTTCTATGCCTACTTCTGGTAATAATACAGTACATAGTTCATAGTGCAAAGTTCATAGTCGAACTGCGCATTATGAACTATGAACTACGAACTGCGAATTATGAACTTCTATAGTGAACACGCGAAAGTCTGGGTGTCGGTCGATGTCATCATCTTTGGCTTCGACGAAGGTCAGCTGAAGATTCTCATCGGCCGACGCCAGATGGATCCCGGACGAGGACAATGGAGCCTCTACGGTGGATTCGTCGGCACCAACGAGAGCATCGACCAGGCAGCAGAACGCACCCTGCAAGAGCTCACAGGCATGCAGCGGCTCTATATGCGCCAGCTGGGAGCTTTCGGAGCCGTCGACCGCGACCCTGGCGAACGCGTCATTTCGATTGCCTACTACGCACTTATCAACGTTGCCGACTACGACGAGAAGCTGCGTGCGCAGTACGGGCTGGAGTGGGTCGACGTCAACCATGTGCCGCAGCTCTATTCCGACCACAACGAGATGGTGGCCATGGCGTTGAGCAAGATGAGGCAGAAGATCAAGTCCGAGCCCATCAGCTTCCGGCTGTTGCCTCCGCTCTTCACCCTCACTCAACTGCAGCACCTCTATGAAGCCGTGCTTGGTGAGGAAGTCGACAAGCGCAACTTCCGCAAGCGCATCAAGGACATGGACTTCATTGAGAAGACCGAACTCATCGACAAGACCTCGTCGAAACGCGGTGCTGCGCTCTTCCGCTTCAATCGGAAGGCCTATAAAGAGGATCCGAACTTCAAACTATAAATAACCAAAACACACTATTACTATGTTAGAAGAACTCAAACAGAAAGTATTCCGTGCCAATCTTGACCTTGTCAAGCAGGGACTGGTCATCTTCACATGGGGCAACGTCTCAGGCATCGACCGCGAGCGTGGCCTCGTTGTCATAAAGCCCAGCGGTGTCAGCTACGACGAGATGAAGGCTGACGACATGGTTGTCGTTGACCTCGAGAGCGGCAAGGTCGTCGAGGGCGACCTCAACCCTTCGAGCGACACCCCCACACACCTTATATTATATAAGGCATTCCCCAACATCCAGGGTGTCGTCCACACCCACTCCACCTATGCCACGGCTTTTGCCCAGGCTGGCCGCGACATTCCCAACATCGGCACCACACATGCCGACTACTTCTATCAGGACATTCCCTGCACGCGCGACATGACTGAGGCTGAAGTGAAGGGACAGTATGAGCTGGAGACGGGCAACGTCATCGTCGACGAATTCCTGAACCGTCGGAAGATCAATCCGGACCACACCCCTGGTGTGCTGGTGAAAAACCACGGCCCGTTCTCGTGGGGCACGTCGCCTGACAACGCCGTCTACAATGCCAAGGTGATGGAGCAGTGCGCCAAGATGGCCTTCGTCTCCTTCGCCGTCAACCCCAACACGACGATGAACCCGCTGCTTGTCGAGAAGCACTACATGCGCAAGCATGGCCCTAACGCCTACTACGGCCAGAAGGGACAGAAGCACTAAAACATATATCATATAACTTAATATCTTAAAAACTTAAAAACTCAAGACAATGAAAGCATTTGACAATTTAGAGATTTGGTGGGTGACTGGTGCACAGTTGCTCTATGGAGGTGATGCAGTCGTAGCCGTTGACGGTCATTCGAAGGAAATGGTCGAAGGACTGAACAACAGCGGTATCATTCCTATCAAGATCGTATATAAGGGCACGGCCAACTCGTCGAAGGAGGTCGAGGCCGTGATGAAGGCTGCCAACAACGAGGAGAAGTGCGTGGGCATCATCACATGGATGCACACCTTCTCGCCCGCCAAGATGTGGATCAAGGGTCTGCAGGCCCTGCAGAAGCCTCTGCTCCACTTCCACACACAGTACAATGCCGAAATCCCCTGGGAGACGATGGACATGGACTTCATGAACCTGAACCAGTCGGCCCACGGCGACATCGAGTTCGGACACATCTGCACCCGCATGCGTGTGGCTCGCAAGGTGGTCTGCGGCTACTGGAAGGACGAGCAGGCACAGAAGCAGATTGCCGTCTGGGCCCGCGTGGCTGCCGGTGTGGCTGATGCTCACAACGTGCGCTGCCTGATGTTCGGTATGAACATGAACAACGTAGCTGTCACCGACGGCGACCGTGTCGAGTTCGAGCAGCGTCTGGGCTATCATGTCGACTACTATCCTGTCTCCAGCCTGATGGACTATTTCAAGAAGGTGACTGACAAGGAAGCCGACGAACTCGTCGAAGAGTACAAGAAGCTCTACACCATCAAAATCGACGAGTCGGGCGAGCAGGTCTACTGGGAGAAGGTGCACAACGCCGCCAAGGCTGAGATTGCCCTGCGCCGCGTGCTGAAGGATGAGGGCGCCACGGCCTTCACCACCAACTTCGACGACCTTGGCGACGCCGATATCGACGCACCCGACTTCTGCGGCTTCGACCAGATTCCCGGCCTCGCCTCGCAGCGCCTCATGGAAGAAGGCTACGGCTTCGGTGCCGAGGGCGACTGGAAGACGGCCTGCCTCTACCGCACGCTGTGGGTCATCTCGCAGGGTCTGCCCACGGGCTGCTCTTTCCTCGAGGACTACACGCTGAACTTCGCCGGTGACCGCTCCAGCTGCCTGCAGAGCCACATGCTCGAGGTCTGCCCCCTCATCGCCGTCGACAAACCCAAGCTGGAGGTTCACTTCCTCGGCATCGGCATCCGCAAGCAGCAGACCGCCCGTCTCGTCTTCACCTCGAAGACTGGCCGTGGCATCAAGGCCACCGTCGTCGACCTGGGCAACCGCTTCCGTCTGATCTCGCAGGAGGTGGAGTGCATCGAGCCGAAGCCCATGCCCAACCTGCCTGTGGCATCGGCACTCTGGGTGCCCCAGCCCACGTTCGAGATTGGTGCCGGCGCATGGATTCTGGCCGGTGGTACGCACCACTCAGCCTTCTCCTACGACATCACCGAGGAGTACTGGGAGGACTTCGCTGAGATGCTTGGCATCGAGTATGTCAAAATCAACAAGGACACGAAGACATATGAGTTCAAGCAGACCCTCCGCAACAACGAGGTCTACTTCATGCTCAACAAGGCCCTGAAGTAGTTATCTGACAACTGACAACCCGAAGGAGCAGCCGACCATGACTGCTCCTTATTCTTTAAATATACTGAGCATGAACAAAACAGGTATTATCATCGTGCTCCTCGCTCTTAGCGCCTTGAGCGTTAAGGCTCAGCGGCCAAAGGCATTGGAGGTGAAACAGCTTAAGCTGAGCAACGGCCTGACCGTGTGGCTCAACGAAGACCACTCGCAGCCCAAGGTCTACGGGGCACTGGTGGTCAAGGCCGGGGCTAAGGACTGTCCGAACACGGGCATCGCCCACTATCTGGAGCACGTGCTGTTCAAGGGTACACAGCGTATCGGCACGGTCGACTATGCCGCTGAACGGGTGTGGCTCGACTCCATCTCGATGAAGTACAACGAACTGTCGCAGACCACTGACGAAGCCCGTCGCCTCAGCATACAGCAGGACATCAGCCGACTGAGTCAGCGGGCAGCCGACTATGCCATCCCAAACGAGTTCGACCGGCTCATTTCACGATATGGCGGATCAGCGCTGAATGCTTCGACGTCGTATGACGTGACGGAGTATCACAACACCTTTTCACCGCAGTACCTTGAGCAGTGGTGCTGGCTCAACTCCGAGCGCATGCTGAACCCCGTGTTCCGCTTGTTTCAGGGCGAGTTGGAAACGGTCTACGAGGAAAAGAACCGCGCATCCGACAACATGATTACGCCCGTGATAGAGCGCGTGATGGCGACCGCTTTCCGCGGGCATCCCTACCAATACCCCATCATCGGCAGCACGGAGAGCCTGAAGAATCCGCGTCTCAGCGATATGGAGGAGTTCTTCCGCACGTATTACGTGGCGGGCAACATGGGGTTGATGCTCTGTGGCGACTTCCAGGCTGAGGGCATCGAGCCCCTGTTGGAACGAACCTTCGGACGGCTGCCCAAGGGCGAGGTGGTGCGCAAGCAGACGGCGACATTGGCACCGTTCAATTGCGAAACGCTCGACCTCAAGGTGAACATCCCCATCATGAAGGCCGTGGGCCTGCTCTTCCGTGGCCCACTCGACGAGGCACCCGACTTCCGCGCCCTGCAGGTGGCCATGCGGCTGCTCAGCAACGACAACGGCACGGGACTGCTCGACTCGCTGCGCACGGCCCATAAGGTGACCTACGCCCTCAGCGATAATTTCTCGATGAACGAGGCGGGAGCCGTCGGTCTGCTGGTCATCCCCAAGATTCCTTTCGGTTCGAAGAAGAAGGCCGAGTGCCTCTGTTGGGAGCAGATTGAGAGGGTGAAGCAGGGCCGCTTCAGCGATGAGCGGCTGGAACTGGCCCGACAAGACCTGCTGCGCGACGTTGAGGAGGGCATGGAGACCATCACCGACCGCGCCACGCTCATGGGCGATGTCTTCTCAAGAGGTCGCACGTGGGAGGAATTCCTGGCTCAGATTGAGTCCGTGCTCCGCATCACAAAGGCCGACGTGATGGCCGCAGCCAACCGCTACCTGAAGGCCGACGCCTACCTGCGCGGCGTGAAGAAGTTCGGTTCCTATCCCAAGGAGAAGGTGTCGCAGCCTAACTACAAGGCTGTCGTGCCGCCCCATGCCAAGGAGCAGTCAGAATTTGCCAAACAGATGGAACAGCTGCCCGTGGACGACCGGACACCGAGGCTCGTCGACCTGGACCACGATGCCCAAACCGCACGTGACGGTGCCTTCACCCTCTATCGGGTGGAGAACCCGGTTAACGACCTGTTCACCCTGTCGCTGAAATGGTATATGGGCGAACGGCAGAACCCGCTCCAGTCCTTGCTCGACGCCTACCTTGACGAACTTGGCACCGACTCACTCTCGAAGCATCAGCTGGGTGAGGCTTGGCAACGCTTAGGCACCACGTTCACCACACAGAGTTCCGACAACTACTTCATGCTCACCCTACACGGTTTCGAGCACAATCTGGTGGCGTCGCTCGAGCTGTTGCGCCACGTGCTCACCCGACTGAAGCCCGACCACGAAGCCACCAAGGAAATGCGCAGCGAATACAGCATGAACTACAAGCAGATGGGGCGCGAGAATCAGGACGTGTTCCAGATGGTTCTGCAAAAAATCATGGTGGGCGACAAGTCCAGCTACCTGCGCATGCCCACCATAAAAGAGGTGAAGCAACTCACGGGCGACGACCTGCTGCAACTGTTCAACCAGCTGAGGCAGTATCCCTGCGACGTGCTCTACAGCGGCAAGCAGACCGCAAAGCAGGTGGCAGCGCTCTGTCGGCAGTATCTGCCACGGCCGGACGAACATCAGCCGGCACCCGACAATGCCCTCCGGCTGCAGGAGTACACCGAGCCCCTGGTCTACGTCTACGACATGCCCGACACCCGCCAGACCTACGTGGGCGTCTTCGGCAATGTAAAGTCCGACCTGACCGACCGCGAGGAGGCTCTGCTGCGACTATGGAGCCAGTACATGGGCGGCGGCATGTCATCACTGCTGTTCCAGGAGATTCGCGAGTTTCGGTCGATGGCCTACTCCACTGGCGGACAGGATATTATGCCCAACCGTGCCCGACACCGCGACTATCCGTCGGGCTACCTGGCCTACCTTGGCACTCAGGCCGACAAGACCATGCAGGCACTGGCCGTGCTCGACTCGCTCATCGGTCAGATGCCCGTCAACGACCTCAATGTGGCTACGGCCCGCCAGGAGGTGCTCAACGACATCAACAACTCCTACCCCTCATTCCGTCAACTCCCCAACTTCGTATCCACCTACCGCCATAACGGCTACACCGAAGACCCGCGCAGCAGCATGGCCCGCCTCGTGCCCACACTGACCGCGGCCGACATGACCACGTTCTACGAGCAGCACATCCAGCATCGGCCACGCGTCGTCTTCATCATCGGCAACAAGCGCCAGCTTGACCTCCAACAACTTGCACGCTACGGCCAGATCATAGAACTGAAGAAAGCCGACATACTCAGATAATCAGAAGCCTATCCTATCATCAAAATCCCACACAAAAGGTTTGAAGTGAATACCTCCACGAAAAGCGTCGTTTTGTGTGTCAAGACGTCATAACTTCAGTTTTTTTACTCTTTGACATCAATTCCAAAAGAAAAAGTGCGACATCAAGAGTTCAGAAAGGGAAATTGTTGCAAATATTTCGCAGTTATCATTTTTTTTCGTATCTTTGCACACAGAAATATATAATCCAATAACAACTATACACTTATAAAACAACCATGACAACAAAACAAATTATCGAATCAGGCAAGGCCATCCTCGGCATCGAGTTTGGCTCGACCCGCATCAAGGCCGTTCTCATCGATCAGGACAACAAGCCCATCGCTCAGGGCTCTCACGAGTGGGAGAACCAACTCGTCGACGGACTCTGGACCTATAGTATTGAGGCCATCTGGTACGGCCTTCAGGACTGCTACGCCGAGTTGCGTAAGGACGTCCTGAAGCAGTATGATTGCGAGATCGAGACGCTGGCCGCCATCGGTTTCTCGGCCATGATGCATGGCTACATGGCTTTCAACGAGAAGCAGGAGATTCTGGTGCCCTTCCGCACCTGGCGCAATACCAACACGGGCAAGGCTGCCGCTGAGCTGTCGAAGCTGTTCAATTACAACATCCCCCTGCGCTGGAGCATCTCGCACCTCTATGAGGCCATCCTCGACAACGAGGAGCACGTCCATGACATCAAGTATCTGACCACGCTGGCAGGCTATGTCCACTGGCAGGTCACTGGCCAGTTCGTCCTCGGCGTCGGCGATGCCTCGGGCATGATTCCCGTCGACCCCGAGACCAAGACCTACGATGCCGGAATGGTGCGCCAGTTCGACGAAATCCTTGCAGCCAAGGGCCTGCCCTACAGCTTGAAGGACATCCTGCCCCGCTCGCTCAACGCTGGTGAGAACGCCGGTTTCCTCACACCTGAGGGTGCAAAGAAACTCGACGTCAGCGGTCACCTGAAGGCTGGCATCCCCGTCTGTCCCCCCGAGGGCGACGCCGGCACCGGCATGGTGGCTACCAACGCCGTGAAGCAGCGCACGGGCAACGTCTCGGCAGGCACGTCGAGCTTCTCGATGATCGTGCTGGAGAAGCCGCTCTCGAAGCCCTACGAGCCCATCGACATCGTCACCACGCCCGACGGCTCGCTCGTCGCCATGGTCCACTGCAACAACTGCACTTCAGACATCAATGCCTGGGTCTCGCTCTTCAAGGAGTACCAGCAGCTGCTCGGAGTGCCCGTCGACATGAACGAGCTCTACGGCCGTCTGTTCAACAAGGCCCTTGAGGGCGACGCCGACTGTGGCGGTCTCATCTCGTTCAACTACGTCTCCGGCGAGCCCGTCACGGGACTTACCGACGGCCGTCCCCTCTTCGTGCGCTCTGCTAACGACAAGCTCAACCTGGCCAACTTCATGCGGGCTCACCTCTATGGTGCCATCGCCGTGCTGAAGTTCGGCAACGACATCCTGCTGAAGCAGGAGAACGTCAAGGTCGACCGCATCACAGGCCACGGCGGCTACTTCAAGACCGCCGGAGTAGGTCAGCGCATGCTCGCCGCAGCCCTCGGCTCGCCCATCTCCGTGATGGAGACAGCCGGCGAAGGTGGCGCCTGGGGCATAGCCCTGCTGGCCGGCTATCTGGTCAACAACCCCCAGAAGCTGTCGCTGGCCGACTATCTGGAGCAGGTTGTCTTTGCCGGCAACACCGGTGTCTCGATTGCTCCGACAGCCGCCGACGTGGAAGGTTTCAACCGCTACATCGAGAACTACAAGCGTTGTCTGCCCATCGAGCAGTGTGCCGCTGAGACCAAGAAGTAAACTAAGACTGGACGAGCAGAAGGGACAACAATCCCCTGCCCTGTCCCCGACTATGAGAAAGAGGGTGTGTCAAGGGGCGACCCCATGACACATCCTCCTTTTTTTTAATCAGTAGTTGTTATCAAACTAACAGCCGAGACACAATGGAGACCATCAACGACTTCTTCGCCTCGCTCAGCTCCCTCCTATGGGGCTGGCCCATGATCATCCTCCTGCTGGGCACCCATATCTTCCTGACCTTTCGCCTGTGCTGTCCGCAACGCAAGCTGCTGACCGGCATCCGACTATCCGTCAGGAAAGACCCTGGGGCCAGCGGCGACGTCAGCCAGTTTGGCGCACTGGCCACGGCCCTTGCCGCCACCATCGGCACGGGCAACATCGTCGGCGTGGCTACGGCCGTCGCGCTGGGCGGTCCTGGAGCAGTGCTGTGGTGCTGGCTGACCGGCATCTTCGGCATGTCGACCAAGTATGCCGAGGGGCTGCTGGCCGTGAAGTACCGCGTCAAGGGCGCCAACGGCCGCATGTACGGCGGTCCGATGTATGCCCTCGAGCGCGGACTGGGCATGAAGTGGTTGGCCGTACTCTTCGCCGTCTTCACGGCGCTTGCCTCCTTTGGCATCGGCTGCACCGTCCAGGCCAACTCCATCGCCCTGTTGGCCAACGAGACGTTCGGCATCCCGACATGGGCGGTCGGTCTGTTGGTCTGTGTCCTGACTGGCATCGTCATCCTTGGCGGCGTCAGGATCATCGCACGCGTCTGCACCTTCCTCGTTCCCTTCATGGCCCTCATCTACGTCGTAGGCTGCGTCGTCATCCTCTGCATGAACGCCTCCTTCGTCGGGCCCGCCATCGAACTGATCGTCCGCTCAGCCTTCAATCCCGAGGCTGCAGGCGGCGGCTTCGTCGGCAGCACGGTGATGATGGCGGCCCGCTACGGCATCGCCCGCGGACTGTTCAGCAACGAGAGCGGCATGGGCTCGGCACCCATCGTCGCGGCCGCCGCCCAGACACGCAACCCCGTGCGCCAGGCCCTCGTCTCGAGCACTGGCACGTTCTGGGACACCGTCGTCATCTGCGCACTCACCGGCATCGTCCTCGTGAGCAGCATCCTCGCCTACCCTGACATCACCTACGCCGACGGCGCCGCCCTGACCAAGGTGGCCTTCTCGAAGATACCCTACGTCGGGGCGCCCCTGCTCACGTTCGGCATCCTGACCTTCGCCTTCAGCACCATCCTCGGCTGGAGCTACTACGGCGAGAGTGCCGTCGACTACATCGAGGGCACCCACATGAACCGCTTCTATCGCATCCTCTACATCGTGGCCCTCTTCTTCGGCAGCATCATCAACCTCGACATCATCTGGAACATCGCCGACTGCATGAACGCCCTGATGGCCATCCCCAACCTCATCGCCCTGCTCTTGCTCAGCGGCGTGGCGGCCCGTGAGACGAAGAAATACCTCTGGGCCAACCGTCTTGACGACGAGATGGACGACAAAGAATTAAACTAAACAATCATCACAATAGCAATGAAGAAACTTTTAGCATTGTCAACCTTAGCGCTGGCCATGACCACATCGACCATCGCTCAGGACGCCACCGTCAGCATCTATGCCGACCGAGGGCAACAGAAAATCTACAAAGAAATCTACGGACAGTTTGCCGAACATCTGGGCACGTGCATCTATGGCGGCCTGTGGGTGGGCCCTGAGTCGCCCATTCCCAACTTCGACGGCTATCGCAAGGACGTCCTCGAAGCCCTGAAGGCCCTGAAGGTTCCCGTGCTGCGCTGGCCGGGTGGCTGCTTCGCCGACGAATACCACTGGCGCGACGGCATCGGCCCCCGCTCAGAACGGCCGAAAATGCAGAACAACAACTGGGGCGGCACCATCGAGGACAACTCCTTCGGCACCCATGAGTTCCTCAACCTCTGCGAGATGCTGGGCTGCGAGCCCTACATCAGCGGCAACGTCGGCAGCGGAACGGTCGAGGAGCTGGCCAAGTGGGTGGAGTACATGACGAGCGACGGCGACACCCCGATGGCCAAGCTGCGCCGCCAGAACGGACGCGACCGTGCCTGGCGGGTGAAGTTCCTCGGCGTGGGCAACGAGTCGTGGGGCTGCGGCGGCAACATGCGTCCCGAGTACTATGCCGACCTCTATCGCCGCTACCAGACCTACTGCCGCAACTACGACGGCAACCGCCTCTTCAAGATTGCCAGCGGCGCCTCTGACTACGACTACAACTGGACGAAGGTGCTCATGCACAACGCCGGCACGCAGATGCAGGGCCTGTCGCTCCACTACTACACCGTCTCGGGATGGAACGGCCCGAAGGGTTCGGCCACCCAGTTCGACGCCGACGACTACTACTGGACGCTCGGCAAGTGTCTCGAGATTGAGGATGTCATCCGCAAACACAAGGACATCATGGACAAGGAAGACCCGAAGCACCGCGTCGGACTGATGGTCGACGAATGGGGCACCTGGTGGGACGAGGAGCCCGGCACGGTCAGAGGCCATCTCTATCAGCAGAACGCCATGCGTGACGCCATGGTGGCTGCCCTGACCCTCAACGTCTTCCATCGCCACACCGACCGAGTCCGCATGGCCAACATCGCCCAGGTGGTCAACGTGCTGCAGTCGATGATACTGACCGACCAAAAGGACGGTGGCCACATGGTGCTCACCCCCACCTACCACGTCTTCCAGATGTACACGCCCTTCCAGGAGGCCACCTATCTGCCGCTCGACCTCAAATGTGACGAGATGCGTGTGCAGCACGACTGGAAGAAGCCCGTCGACCCTTCCAACGACGAGCAAGGCTATCGCACCCTACCCCTCGTCTCCGCCTCGGCAGCCAAGACCGCCGAGGGCGACATCGTCGTGTCGCTCATTAACGTGAGCCTCGACAAGGCACAGGACATCACCATCGATATCGACGGACTGACGGCCAAGAGCGTCAGCGGCCGACTACTGACCTGCAAACGGGTGGAAGAATATAATGATTTCGACACGCCCGACCGCATCGCCCCCATCGACTTTAAGGGCTGCCGGCTCGACAAGAAGGGGCGCCTCAGCGCCAAGTTGCCCGCCAAGAGCATTGTCGTACTGCGTATAAAGTAAACGACGGGGCAGAATCAAAGAAATAATCTGAAATGCTTGCCATTTCAGATTATTTTTGTAACTTTGCATCCAAATCGTGATTATCATTTAACTAAAACTATTTTATGAACGACAACAAAGTAATGAACCGCGCAGCTGACAACATCCGAATCCTGGCTGCCGCAATGGTTGAAAAAGCAAAGAGCGGACACCCCGGCGGAGCCATGGGTGGCGCTGATTTCATCAACACCCTCTACAGCGAGTTCCTCGTCTATGATCCCGAGAATCCCGAGTGGGAAGGTCGCGACCGTTTCTTCCTCGATCCCGGACATATGGCTCCTATGCTCTACAGCCAGCTCTGCCTCATCGGCAAGTACAGCCTCGACGACCTCAAGCAGCTCCGCCAGTGGGGCTCGGTGACGCCAGGTCACCCCGAGCGCGAACTGGCCCGCGGCATCGAGAACACCAGCGGTCCGCTCGGCCAGGGCCACACCTTCGCCGTCGGCGCTGCCATCGCCGCCAAGTTCCTCAAGGCCCGTCTGGGCTCGGTGATGAACCAGACCATCTATGCCTACATCTCCGACGGCGGCGTGCAGGAGGAGATCTCGCAGGGCGCAGGCCGCATTGCCGGCAACCTCGGGCTCGACAACCTCATCATGTTCTACGATGCCAACGACATCCAGCTCTCCACCCGCACCGACGTCGTCACCACTGAGGACACTGCCAAGAAGTACGAGGCATGGGGCTGGTATGTGCAGAAGATCGACGGCAACGACGTCGACCAGATCCGCGAGGCCATCCGCAAGGCTCAGGCTGAGAAGGAGCGCCCCAGCCTCATCATCGGCCATTGCGTCATGGGCAAGGGCGCACGTAAGGCCGACGGCTCCAGCTATGAGAGCAACTGCGCCACCCATGGTGCTCCACTCGGCGGCGACAACTTTGTCCAGACGATGAAGAATCTCGGTGCCGATCCTGAGAATCCCTTCCAGATATTCCCCGAGGTCGAAGAGATGTATGCCCGCCGTCGTGAGGAACTGAAGAAGATCGTGGCTGAGCGCTACGCCGAAAAGGCTGAGTGGGCCAAGGGACATCCCGTACAGGCCAAGCAGTTGGAGGAGTGGTTCAGCGGCAAGGCTCCGCAGATTGACTGGTCGAAGGTCGAACAGAAGGCCGGTGCTGCCACGCGTGGTGCTTCAGCAACGGTGCTGAGCGTGCTGGCCGAGCAGGTGCCCAACATGATCTGCGCCTCGGCCGACCTGTCCAACAGCGACAAGACCGACGGCTTCCTCAAGAAGACCCACAACATTGTCCGCGGCGACTTCACCGGTGCTTTCTTCCAGGCTGGCGTGGCAGAGCTCACCATGGCATGCTGCTGCATCGGCATGGCCCTCCACGGCGGTGTCATCCCCGCCTGCGGTACGTTCTTCGTATTCTCTGACTACATGAAGCCTGCCGTCCGCATGGCCGCCCTGATGGAGCTGCCCGTCAAGTTCATTTGGACCCACGACGCCTTCCGTGTCGGCGAGGACGGCCCCACCCATGAGCCCGTCGAGCAGGAGGCACAGATCCGCCTCATGGAGAAGCTCAAGAACCACCACGGCCGCAACTCGATGCTTGTCCTGCGTCCGGCCGACGCCGAGGAGACCACCGTCTGCTGGCGCATGGCCATGGAGAACACGCTGACGCCGACGGCCCTCATCTTCAGCCGTCAGAACATCGACATGCTGCCCGAAGGCAACGACTACTCGCAGGCTGCTCGCGGCGCCTACGTCGTCGCCGGCAGCGACGCCGACTACGACGTCATCCTGCTGGCCAGCGGCTCCGAGGTCTCCACGCTCGAGGCCGGCGCCAAGCTGCTTCGCGAGGACGGCGTGAAGGTGCGCATCGTCAGCGTGCCCTCCGAGGGTCTGTTCCGCAGCCAGCCCGTTGACTATCAGCAGAGCGTGCTCCCCGCCGGCAAGAAGAAGTTCGGCCTCACCGCGGGCCTGCCTGTCACGCTCGAAGGCCTCGTGGGTGCCGACGGCTGCGTATGGGGTCTTGAGAGCTTCGGTTTCTCCGCTCCCTACAAGGTGCTCGACGAGAAACTTGGCTACACTGGTCAGAACGTCTACGATCAGGTCAAGAAACTCCTTGCTTAAAACACGTGAGCTACGGCATTCTGCCAGCAGCTCCCCAAAAAGAGAATACAGGGTTCCACGCACGTGGAGCCCTGTATCTTTTTAAGGCTAAAACAGATTTTGTGAGGTCATGCAAATTGTAATGTAGTATCCACCATCCCACACGCCCTGTGGTACACAAAGAAAATGCGAAAAAATTGTGTTTTTCCCTGAAATCTGTAGAAGTGTCATTTTAATACCAAATTTTAACATTTCAGAAGTCATTGATTTACAACACTTTGCAGAAAAGTTACAAAATCGACCTAAAAAAAATCGAAAAAAAAGTATCATCGTATTGAAAAAATGCCTACCTTTGCATCGTTTTAATAAACTAATGATTGTTTTACAGATTTAAAAAAGGAGCAAAGAAATGAAAAAGATTGCATTTATGTTCGTTGCAGCTGCTATGTTCGCAGCTTGCGGTGGTGAGCAGAAGCCCGCTCAGGAAGCAGAAGTTGAAGCACCCGTTGAGGAGGCTGTCGAGGAGATCGTCCTGACCGCTGAGGATTCAGCTGCTGTTCTCGCTCAGTTCGAGGAAGGCGCAGAGGTTGCTGACTCCGTTCTGGAGGCTGCTTTCGCTGATTACCTGGCCAAGAAGGTCGCCGCTGCTGCTGAGGCAGTAGAGGAGGTTCCCGCTGAGGCTACCGAGGCTGCTGAGGAAGCTGTTGAGGAGTAATCCATCACTACGGACTTAAAAAGCTAAGCCAAGAGGGATGCACTCTCTAACCCCGTGAGGGATTAAGAGTGTATCCCTCTCATTTTGTCCTTTCGGAAGACGGAAACTCTTCCACAGACAAAGCGGCACTTTGACCACGTCAAAGCGGCACTTTGATGACCTCAAAGCGGTACTTCGACAATGCTAAAGCGGTACTTTGTTGAAGGAAAAGCGGTACTTCGGAAAAACGAAGCTACAGAGATAGTGAAATAAAAAAAGCTCCCTCAAACGAGGGAGCTTTTTTTTCTTTATGCCTCAGCGGGAGCTTCTTCGGCAGGTGCTGCGGCTTCCTGAGCGGAAGCCTCGGCGGCAGCCTTCTTCTCAGCCACCTTCTTGGCGATGGCCTCGTTCACCTTCTTCTCGGCATCGAGAGCCTTCTGAGCGGCTTCCTTCTTAGCTTTCTGCTCTGCCTCGCGGACCTTGTCGAGGCCGCGCTGCTTGTCAGCCTTCCATGCATCGAACTTGCGCTGAGCGGCCTCCTCGTCGAAAGCACCCTTGCGCACACCTCCGCGGAGATGCTTCATCAGGTAGACGCCCTCGTTGCTGAGGATGTTGCGTACGGTGTCAGTGGGCTGAGCACCAGCCTCTACCCAGTAGAGTGCACGCTCGAAATTAAGGTCTACCGTGGCGGGATTGGTGTTAGGGTTGTACGTACCAATCTTCTCAGTGAAACGACCATCACGTGGTGCACGAGCGTCGGCGATAACGATGCGATAGAAGGCATAGCCTTTGCGTCCACCGCGCTGCAATCTGATTTTTGTTGCCATTTTGCTTTTACTTTTTTGTTGTTAAACTTTAATTTCATGCTTCCATCTCGTGAAAGCGGATGCAAAATTACTCTTTTTTTCTGAGACTGGCAAACTTTTCCTCTCTTTTGTATCTTTGTTTAATGTTTTTTTTGTACTTTTGCCCCGATGATGAAACATGAATTGTCTGTTTTGATACCAGTCTACGAGGATGACTGCCGCGCGCAGGTGTCATCTATATGCCGCCAGCTGGCTGATTCATCGCTTGAACGCTATGAGGTTATCGTGGCGGACGACGGATCGAAAGACCGCAACTACGTTGAGCTGTGCAGCGAAGTCGGCACCCTACCCTACGTTCGCTTTATCGCGCGCGAAGAGAACAGCGGCAGGGCCTGCATCCGCAACTTTCTGGCAAAGGAGGCAAAGTACGAGTGGCTGCTGTTCATCGACGCAGAACTGATGCCGAAGGACGACCAATTCATCAAAAGATATATTGAAAGCGAGGGCCGTGACGTCGTCTGTGGCGACTATGAAGTAGGTACGTGCGACAACCCGTCCAATCTGCGCTATCGTTATGAGACTGCTATAGCAAGCCAGCACGCAACAGACAGACGACGCGCAAAGCCCTTCCACCACTTCCATACCGCCAACTTCCTCATTGCCAGGCGATTGATGCTGGCCTGTCCCTTCGACGAGCGCTTCCGCGACTATGGCTACGAGGATGTGCTGTTTGGCAAGCGCCTCTCGCAGGCGGGCGTCAGCATTGAGCACATTGATAATCCCGTCATTTTTTGTCATTTCGACACCAACGAGCATTTTGTCAGAAAGACGGAAGAATCACTTCGTACACTTCACAGGTTCCGTAAGGATCTTCGCGGCTATTCGCGCATGCTGACATTTGTTGATGGCATCCACCTCAAGAGCGTCAGATGGGTCATCCGCCTATGGCACTTTGCCTTTGGCCGACTGGAGCGGCGACTGCTTTGCGGCCGCCGGCCCCGTCTGGGCATCTTCAAGGCTTACAAGCTGGGATTCTTCCTTAGCCTAAAGCAGGATTCACCTTCAACCGTTAAAAACAAGTAAATCAATGAAAAAAAGATTCGCATTCAAGATGTTTCTCAAGCCCGGATTTGAGGAAGAGTACGCACGTCGCCATGCTGCCATATGGCCAGAACTGAAACAGATGATCAAGGAGCAAGGCGTCGAGAACTACAGCATCTATTGGGACAAGGACACCAATATTCTCTTCGCCTATCAGGAATGTACAAAGGAGGGCAACTCGCAGGACACTGAGAACGTCGACCCCATCACTCAGCGCTGGTGGGACATGATGGCTGACATCATGGAAGTCAACCCAGACAACTCGCCCGTCACGATTCCTCTCGAGGAGTTATTCCACATGGACTGATATTGCGGGTAAGGTGACTATAAAGTCTTTACGCCAAGAAGTGCATCAATTGACACACTCCCTGACGTAAAGATTAAAGCCATGATTATTGGATACCATCCTCACGAAGCTTCTTCTGCCAGCGCCATGCACTGCGAAGCACTTCGTCCGTAGGCGTATCAGCCTTCCAGCCTAACACCTTGTTAGCCTTGTCGACGTTGCCCCAAACCTTCTCAATATCACCTTCGCGACGGGGTGCGAACTCCCAGTTGAGCTTCACGCCTGTTGCTTTCTCGAAGCCTTCGACAATCTCAAGCGTTGAGAGGCCACGGCCTGTGCCAATGTTGAAAATCTCGACGGCGTCAGTCTCTGGCTTGTCGAGCACACGCTCCATAGCCTTGACGTGAGCCTTGGCCAGGTCGACGACATAGATATAGTCGCGGATGCAGGTGTGGTCAGGCGTATTATAGTCGTGGCCGAAGATCTTGAGCTGCTTGCGGATACCAATGGCCGTCTGGGTGACGAAGGGAATGAGATTCATGGGCACACCATTAGGCAGCTCGCCGATAAGGGCTGAGGGATGTGCCCCGATGGGGTTGAAGTAGCGGAGGATAATCGACTTAATGGGGGCACCCGAGTGGATATAGTCCTGAATAATCTCCTCGTTGATCTGCTTCGTATTGCCGTAGGGGGAGAGGGCTTTCTGGATCGGGGCCTGCTCTGTGACGGGCAGATTCTCCTCTGAAGGCTGTCCATAGACGGTGCACGACGACGAGAAGATGATGCCCTTGACGTCATACTTAGGCATGAGCTCAAGCAGATTGATCAGCGACGTGATATTGTTTCGATAGTAAAGAAGGGGCTTCTCGACACTTTCTCCGACAGCTTTCGAAGCAGCAAAGTGAATGATACCTTCAATCTTGGGATATTTGCGGAAGACGCCTTCAAGAGCTTCCATATCGCAGCAGTCGACCTTTTCGAATGCAGGGCGCTGACCCGTGATCTTCTCAATGCCGTCAACGACGGCTGCATTAGAATTTGACAGGTTATCGACGATGACGACCTCATAGCCTGCCTGCTGTAGTTCTACGGTGGTATGACTGCCAATGAAGCCTGTTCCACCAGTGACAAGGATAGTTTGTTTCATTGCTGTTATAAGATTAATAATGAATATGTTGAAATGCTTTTACAATCCAAAGAGAGCCCGCAGGCCGCCGTCGACTCCTGAGAAGCCCATGAAGGCGAGGCTCAAAAGACCAGCAGAAATGAGCACGATGGCCATGCCGCGCATGCCTTTGGGGACCGCCGTCATCTCGAGCTGCTCGCGCATGCCTGCAAAGACGGTCAGGGCAAGTCCGAAGCCCAGTGCCGTCGAGAAGGCATACATGATTGACTGGGCCAGCGAATAGTCCTTCTGGATGACAAGGATGGCCACGCCGAGCACGGCACAGTTGGTCGTGATGAGCGGGAGGAAGATGCCAAGTGCCTGATAGAGAGCTGGCGACACCTTCTTAAGTACGATTTCCACCATCTGGACTAACGAAGCAATGACGAGGATGAAAGCAATCGTCTGAAGATATTCCAGTCCGAAGGCCTCGAGGACAAACTTCTGGACGAGCCATGTGACGATAGTGGCCAGGGTGAGAACGAAGGCCACTGCGGCCGACATGCCCAACGAGGTCTCAATCTTTTTCGACACGCCAAGGAATGGACAAATGCCGAGGAACTGTGCCAGTACGATATTGTTGACGAAAATGGCCGAAATAAAGATGAGTACGTATTCCATATCTGCTTACGACTTTTTTATTTTGTTGACGATAGCTATGAGATAGCCGAGAGTGATGAATGCCCCTGGAGGTAAGATAAAGAGCAACACGTTGCACGTCTCAGGCAACAAGGTCAATCCGAAGATAGAACCAGCTCCCAGCAGTTCGCGGACGATGCCCAGGAGCGTCAATGCGAAGGTGAATCCAAGTCCGATGCCGATGCCGTCGAAGAGCGAAGCCACTGGCGAGTTCTTGCACGCGAAAGCTTCGGCACGTCCGAGGATGATGCAGTTGACGACAATCAGCGGGATGAAGAGTCCGAGAGCCTTGTCTACATCAGGCAAATAGGCCTTGATGACTAACTGGAGGATGGTGACAAAGGCAGCTATAACGACGATGAACACGGGGATACGCACCTTGTCGGGGGTCAGGCTCTTAAGAAGCGATATGACGAAGTTGGTACACACGAGCACAGCCATTGTAGCCAGTCCCATGGACAGGCCATTGAGTGCCGACGTGGTTGTGGCCAGCGTAGGACACATGCCAAGCATAAGGACGAACGTGGGGTTCTCCTTGATGATACCGTTGCGGATGATGTTGATATAGTTCATAGCTTTACTCCTCCTTAAGGGTTTGTTTGGTTGCATCAGTAGTGCCGTCTACAGGCGTCATTTTGTAAGCCTTAAAGGCGTTGTTGACGGCCAGCAGGAAAGCTCGGCTGGTGATGGTCGAAGCCGTGATGGCATCAATCTGACCGCCGTCTTTGCTGACAGTAAGGGGCTCTGAAGGGTTGCGTCCGATGATATCGCCCTTCTGTCCGCTTTGGAACCACTGGTCTGCTTTAGCACCAAGACCTGGCGTCTCGGCATGTTCAAGCAGGGTGTAACCTAATATATTGCCGTCCGGATCAAATCCGACAAGCACCTTGAGGTCACCTCCGAAGCCCATCGTCGAGCTCTCAACGGCAGCTCCGAGGTCGGTGCCTTCGTCGTTCTGAGTCTGATAGACGACGTAGACAAGTTCCTTTCCTTTGGCGTCCATCTGGCGTACGGTATCTGTGTGGGCCACGGTGAGGCCGTCGCAAGCCATCACACGCTTGATTCCATCGGCCAATGTCTTTTCTTTCTGTTGCTCAATAGGTTCGCTGGTCAGTCCGTTGACGGCTGCCAGCACTCCGCCCATGACAACAGCAACAACTGTCAGCACGAGAACCATGTTGACGAGAGATGATTCCAGTTTCTTCATTTCTTCACCTCCTCTCCGAAGCGACGTGGCTTCACATAAGTGTTGATAAGTGGTGTAAACGCATTCATGATAAGAATGGCAAACGACATACCCTCGGGATAAGCGCCCCAGTTGCGGATTACGATAGTCAGTAAGCCGATAGAGACACCATAGATAATCTGACCGCGATGCGTCATGGGCGAGGTCACGTAGTCAGTTGCCATGAAGATGGCTCCAAGCATCAGTCCTCCGCTCAAGATAACGGCGAACGGGTCTGCATAGGCAGGACTGATTAAATGCATAATAGCACTGAAGATGAACACGGTTCCGATGATACTGACAGGAATATGCCATGTGATGATGCGGCGATAGAGCATGTAGGCAAAGCCGATGAGCAGCGCAAGGCCGCAGATTTCGCCAATCGTGCCGGCTCCGCCTGCAAACGAATGGTTGCCGAGAAGCAGGGCGAAGGCATCTGGCATACGATCGAGGATAGAGGCATCGCCACTCTTGATGGCTTGCTTCATGAGGGCCAGCGGCGTCGCGCCTGTCTCTGCATCGACATAGTCGAGCAAATGGCCAGGCACTGGCCAGGTGGTCATCTGTGCAGGAAAAGCGACAAGCAATGCACAACGTCCGACGAGAGCCGGATTAAAGATATTGTTGCCCAGTCCGCCAAAGGTCATCTTGGCCACACCTATGGCGAAGAGGGCGCCTATGAAGACGATCCAAACAGGCAGGTTGGAAGGCAGATTCATACCCAAGAGCAGACCTGTCAGCATAGCCGATCCGTCGAGCACCGTAGTGCGCGGATTCTTCAGCAGATACTTGTTGATGGCCCACTCAATGAACACACAAGAAGCTACGCTCGACATGCATACGATAGCCGAACCAATGCCGAAATAATAGAACGACACAAGCAGGGCTGGCAGCAATGCAATCAGCACGCCATACATGTTACGCTCAACTGTGTCATGGTTGTGAGCGTGGGGCGATAATGATACGATCAGGTTTCCCATTATGTGATTGTTACGATTTAATGACTTGTTATTTACTTCTTGGCTGCCCGACTACGGATGATGCCCATCACGGTCGACTTGCCCTGACGGATTTGGTCAAGAAGCGGACGATAGGCCGGACACGTGTGCTGACAGGATCCGCACTCGATGCAGCTCGTGATATCCTCTTGTTCTGCCCGTTCCCAGTTCTTGTAGGCACTCAGCCGCGAAAGCAGATAAGGCTCGAGCCCCATCGGACAGGCGTCGACACACTTTGCACATCTGATACAGGGTTCTGGCTCTCTGCGTACTGCATCATTGCCAGACAAGATGGTCACCGAGTTGGTGCCTTTACAGATAGGCACATCGAGATTCGAGAGAGCCTTGCCCATCATAGGGCCGCCGGCCAACAATTTGTTATCACCCTCAGGCATGCCGCCACAGGCTTCAATAAGGTCACGCATAGGAGTACCCATACGAACAAGGAAATTACCTGGATGGCTCAGTTTTTTACCAGTGACAGTTGTATAGCGTTCAAAGAGAGGCTTATTTTTCATAACAGCCTCATAGACAGCATAGGCTGTACCCACATTCTGAACTATTGCTCCGACGTTGACAGGAATAGCAGGCGGTGCGGGCACCTGACGTCGGATAACAGCATCGACGAGTTGCTTTTCGCCTCCTTGGGGATAGCGTTGTTTGAGAGGAACGACCTCGACGGTAAAGTCAGAACCGGCAAACGCTTTATTGCACTTCTCGCTAAGCAGCTCTATTGCCTTGGGCTTGTTGGTTTCAATACCAATGTAGCCAGTCTTCACTTTAGCAGCTATCATCAGCAGATGCAGTCCGACGATGATCTCATCGGCATGTTCCATCATCAGTCTATAATCGGCCGTGATGTACGGCTCACACTCGACGGCGTTGATGATAACACACTCGGCTTTGGCTGTGGGGGGAGGCGTCAATTTGATGAAAGTAGGGAATCCTGCGCCACCCATACCAGTGATACCGGCCCACTTCACGCGATTGATAATCTCCTCAGGGGTCAGTTCAGGATGATCGGCTAATGTCACAAGTTTATCGGAACGGTCAATCGACTCTTCCCACTCGTCACCCTCTACATTGACAATAATGACGGGTTTGCGATAGCCTGTAGCATCGATGGCTGTGTCAATCTTGAAGACAGTGCCGCTTACCGATGAATAGATAGGAGCAGAGACAAATCCGCCTGCCTCAGCCAGCAACGACCCGACTTTTACCTTGTCACCTTTTTGAACGACTGGTTTAGCTGGTGCTCCGATGTGTTGCGACAGTGGGAACACAGCCTGCTTAGGCAGTGCAGCAACTTGGGTAGCAACTTCGTGGGTCAGTTTATTTTCCTCGGGGTGAATGCCACCTATGCGGAATGTTTTTATCTTCATGCTTCTTCCTCCTTCTTTATTATGGGTTCAACGACTTCCGGCTTTGGTTTCGGTGCCGGGAAATTAACAGCATGAATGGCCTTAGTCGGACAAACATCAACACATTTTCGGCAGAGACGACATTTCTCCGAATCGATGTAAGAAACATTTCCGTCAAGTGAAATGGCTCCAAACTGACATTCTTTCACACACTTGCCACAGCCGATACATGCAGCTTTGCAGGCCTTCATCGCTGCAGCTCCCTTGTCGCGATTAACGCAGCTGACAAAGACCCGACGGCCCTTGGGTCCCTTTCGCCGTAGTTCGATAATGCCTCGCGGACACGCTCTCGTGCAAGCGCCACAGGCTGTACAACGATCCTCATCGACTTCAGCCAGTCCAGTTTCCGGGTTAATGTGGATAGCATTGAACTGGCAGGCTGCCACACAGTCGCCACAGCCCAAGCATCCATAGCCACAGGCCGACTCACCAGCTCCACAAGCATGCATCGCGCTGCACGTGCGAAGACCACCATACAGGACGATTTTCGGACGGAGCTCGCAAGTGCCTCCACAACGGACAACAGCCACCTGAGGAGCACCATTTTGGATAGCCATACCTAACAGATCGGCCACACGCGTCATTACCTCAGAACCACCAACAGGACAACTTAATCCATCGAGGCTCCCCTTGTCAGCACCCTTCACAAGCGCTTCGGCCATGCCTCCACATCCTGCGAATCCGCAGCCGCCGCAGTTGGCTCCAGGCAACAACTCGCCAACCTCGCCAATACGAGGATCTTCATAGACAGCAAAGCGCTTGGAACAAAGATAAAGCACTACAGCGGACACTAAACCGATGCCTCCAAGCACGATGACTGCAATCAAGATGTCATTCATAATTTTTGTTCTAAAATTATTTGTTTGTTTCTTCTATTCGGAAAGTAAGATTGCGGGCAAGACGCCCACGCATCAACCATATAATAATATAATAAGGTATCAATGCGGCTATCATCAACAGTGCTGTCACGGCTTCGGATACGGCAAGACACTGCATGACGCATAGGACAGCGAGCATCATTAATAAAGGATAGCCGAACCCAAGTAGCAGAGCCCGACCTGCTGTATCAGTCGACACAACCACCGTCACTTCATCACCAACGTTAAACTGCTTTTCGCAATGCCAAACGTCAATGATTTTCATCTTCATCTCAGAAGCATGACAAGCTGAGGCTACTTTACAGGCTGCACAAGCACTCATTTGTGCAATCCGCACCTGAACGTGGTCGCCGTCGACCATTGCAACTACCCCCTGATGACATACGCCGTTCTTCATTTACGGGTGCAAAGTTAATAAGAAAAAGGGAAAGAATAAAGTTTTTTTAGGAAAAAAAACCGTAATCGTTTGCAAATACAAATCTTTTTTATACTTTTGCAATCAAAAAGGGAAGAAACGATATGAAAGCAACTGAACAAACGCTACAACAAATTGAACGGGCCATTCGCAAGACTGCAGAAAAATTTCCTTCGACCGAGGAAGCATGCACTATGACCGACATCCACGTTCGTGTGACCCAAGAAACGGGTGAACTATTGACATTTGACGACGACGATCATGAATTGACCCGTTGTGTCGTCGAACAGTGGATTGACAACAAAGACGATGATTTCTACGAGCAGGTGGCGACTGTGGTCCGTCAATGCCTGAATCATCAGCGCAAGTTGGTCGAGACAATGGCAATCTTGAGACCTTATGCCTTTGTTCTCGAAGACGAAGATCGCGAGACATTGGCCGAGTTGTTTGTCGTCGACGACGAAGACACAGTCATTATTGATCCTGAACTCATGAAGGGACTTGAAGACGACCTTGACAATTTCCTCGACCACTTGCTAAAATCATAATCCTTTCCGTATAGGCAGAGACATGACCGACACACCAACAGAATCAGCGGTATTACAATGGTTTACGCGGCTCAACGAGTGGCGTAAAACCAATATCAGCGAGCGCATGTTCGTGCTCGTGCTGGCTTTTTTGGTCGGTCTGCTTTCAGCTGTAGCTGCATTTGTTCTCCATAGCATCATCAATTTAATCGGGCGTCTGCTGACAAGCCAGTTTGATGCCGATTCTTCCAACTGGCTATATTTGGTATATCCTGCGGTCGGTATCTTCCTGACCATGCTCTTTGTCAGATATGTCGTTAAAGACAACATATCTCACGGTATCACACGAATACTCTACGCCATCAGCTCAAACCACTCGCGTCTCCGAAGCCACAACATGTGGTCATCGGTCATTGCGTCGGCTGTCACTATCGGCTTTGGCGGATCCGTCGGAGCCGAGGCACCTATCGTCCTCACCGGATCAGCTATTGGTAGCAATCTGGGCAAACTTTTCAAGATGGACTCTCGCACCTTGATGCTCCTCGTCGGCTGTGGTGCTGCAGGTGCGATAGCAGGAATCTTCAAAGCCCCAATAGCAGGTCTTGTGTTCACCATCGAGGTGCTCATGATTGACATGACAATGACATCATTGTTGCCTATCCTTGTCAGTTGTGTCACAGCCACTTGTTTCACCTACTTATTTAGTGGCGATGCAGCGCTCTTCTCTTTTCATCTCGACGATGGTTGGATTATACAACGCACGCCAGCCTGTGTGTTCTTAGGTATCTTCTGTGGGTTAGTAAGTCTCTATTTTGTCAGGATGATGAACTTCTGCGAACGCTTTTTTGCCCGCTTCAGCGCACACAGTTATGCAAAATTGATCATCGGCGCCCTACTTTTAAGCCTGCTCATCTACCTCTTTCCTGCACTCTACGGAGAGGGATACAACTCCATCAACCTGCTCCTCCACGGACAATCTACAGCTGACTGGGACAACATTCTCAACAACTCCCACTTCGCCGGGCAAAGTGATATGCTTATTCCATACATTGCCCTTGTCCTTCTGACCAAGGTCTTCGCCACCTCAGCCACAAACGGCGCGGGCGGCGTTGGCGGTACATTTGCACCCTCATTGTTTGTCGGTTGCTTCAGCGGATTTCTCTTTTCACGTCTGTGGAATGTTTATGAAATTGGAGTCTATGTGCCAGAGAAAAATTTCGCCCTGATGGGAATGGCAGGCGTGATGTCTGGTGTGATGCATGCTCCCCTGACAGGCATCTTTCTTATCGCAGAACTAACAGGCGGCTACAGTCTGTTGCTTCCTCTGATGATTGTTTCCGTCTGCTCTTATTTGACAATCATTCTATTTGAACCCCATAGCATCTACGGAGCCCGTCTGGCCAAAGAGGGAAAATTGATTACCCACCATACTGACCACGCCGTGCTGACACTGATGCAACTAGACGCTGTCGTAGAACGCAATTACATAGCCATTGAGCCAGATATGGACCTGGGGGAGATCGTCCGAAAGGTAAGTCGATCACACGACCGTTTCATTCCTGTCCTCGACCCGGCTGGGTCCCTGCTGGGTGAAATAGACCTCGACAGCATCCGTCACATCATGTTCCGAACCGAACTCTACCATCACTTTACTGCACGTCAACTCATGCAGTCTCCCCCAGCCTTACTCTCCGACCGGATGACGATGACCGAGGTGATGAAAACCTTCGAACAGACGAGGGCCGACTGGCTGCCAGTACTGAATGATGATAGTCATCTGCGCGGTTATATCTCGCGCCAGCGCCTCTTTACACAATACCGCAAGATGGTTGCCGACATGAGTGAGGAATAAAGAATTGATAATAATATGCAGAAGAGTGACCTTAGAATCATTTTCATGGGTACGCCAGAGTTTGCCGTTGCTACCCTTGAGGCTTTAGTCGAAAACGGCTATAACGTGGTGGCAGTCGTCACGCAACCAGACAAGCCTGTTGGGCGTCATGGTTCCATCCTGCAACCATCGGCCGTCAAACAATTTGCACAGGAACATGGCCTCCCTGTACTCCAGCCTGAACGAATGAAGGATCCTAACTTCATCGAAGACCTACGTGCCTATAATGCTAATCTCCAAGTCGTCGTAGCTTTTCGCATGCTACCCAAGGTCGTGTGGGCAATGCCGGAATTTGGAACGTTTAATGTTCATGCAGCATTGCTACCACAATATCGTGGTGCAGCCCCTATCAACTGGGCCGTTATCAACGGCGAGACGCGTACAGGCGTTACCACTTTTTTCCTTGATCAACAAATCGACACAGGACGCATCATACATCAACTGCCGTTCGATATTCCTGACTCGGCCGACGTCGAGTATGTATATGATGGACTTATGCGACTTGCCGCCCGCATCTGCATCGAGACGCTTCAACTCATTCTTCAGTCTGATGGTCATCCTGAGAGCATAGCCCAACCAACTGACACAACCGACCTAAAGCCAGCGCCCAAGATTTTTAAGGAAACATGCCGAATCAACTGGCAACAGAGTGCCAAGAGAATCTATGACTTCGTTCGTGGACTATCTCCATATCCTGGCGCCTGGACCACATTTTCCGATAATGATGGCAGTGAACTGACGCTCAAGATCTTCCGTACTACTAAGACTTCACTGTCTGCCTCCTCAATGCGTCCTGGCCAGATTTCAACCGATGGACACCGTAAACTCTACATCGCTACTACCGATCGCTTGCTGCAGATCGACGAACTTCAGCTTGCAGGCAAGAAGCGCATGGATACAGCCTCATTTCTCAACGGCATCAAGGGAATCGAAAAATATTTCATCATCTGACATAATAAACAGCACGGGCCGACGTTACTAACTATGTAAACCAATCCCTACGTCCCGCCTATGCAAATATTTACCCACGAAGAAAAGACACCCAGCGAAAAGACGCTCCAACTGATCCGACAAATTGCTTACACCTATCGCTACGTCAATCAGCAGTCTTTCTGCCTTAATTAACAACAACACTACCATGACATTAGTCTCACCCTCACTGCTCGCGGCCGATTTTCTAAATCTCGGCCGTGAGATTCAAATGATTAACCGCTCGGAAGCCGACTGGCTCCATCTAGACGTCATGGACGGTTCATTCGTGCCAAACATCTCCTTTGGATTCCCGGTCCTTGAGGCTGTAGCAAAAGTCTGTCAAAAGCCTCTCGACGTCCACTACATGATTGAACGCCCTGAGCGTTACATACATCAGACGGCCCGCTTAGGTGCTATGATGATGAACGTCCACTACGAGGCGACGCTTCATCTGCATCGCGTCGTTGAAGAAATCCATCAAGCAGGAATGAAAGCAAGCGTCACGCTCAATCCCTCGACGCCCGTCAGCCTTCTTGAGGATATCATTGCTGACGTCGACATGGTGCTTCTGATGAGTGTCAACCCTGGATTCGGTGGACAGCGCTTCATCGAAAACACGATCACCAAAGTGCAACGTTTGCGAGAACTAATCGACCATCATGGCTGCCACACTCTCATCGAAGTCGACGGCGGTGTTCAGGCTGAGACCGCGCCACGTCTAGTTAGTGCCGGTGTCGACGTACTTGTCAGCGGAAGTTATATCTTTAATAATGAACAACCAGAATTGAAGATTCAGGAACTGAAACAATTATAATTAAAAATTGAATATTATGAAGAAAGCAATTGCAACACAGAAAGCCCCTGCGGCTATCGGTCCTTATAGTCAGGCCATCGATGCCGGTAGCTTTGTCTATCTAAGTGGTCAGCTGCCGATTAATCCCTCTACTGGGCAATTCCCTGAAGGCGGCATCAAGGAGCAGACACGCCAGTCGCTCCTAAACGCTCAAGCCATTCTTAAGGAGGCGAACCTTGACTTTCAGAATGTCGTCAAGACCACCGTTTTGCTGAGTAACATCACCAATTTCGGCCCTATGAACGAGGTCTACGCAGAGATGTTCTCTGCCCCATTCCCTGCCCGTTCAGCCTTTGCTGTGCGCGACCTGCCCAAAGGGGCACTTGTTGAAATAGAGATGATTGCCGCCAGATGAAGGACACCATACTGATTCTTAGTGGTGGAATGGATTCGGTCACGATGCTTTACGACTATCGCGACCGAATCTCTCTCTGTCTTTCGTTCGACTACGGTTCCAATCACAATGCTCGTGAGTTACCTTTCGCCCGTCTTCACTGTCAGCGCCTAGGCATAGAACATCTGACTATTTCGCTCAATTTCATGAGCAAGTTTTTCAAAAGTTCCCTCCTTGATGGCAGTGAAGCAATTCCTGAAGGAAGCTATGCTGATGAAAATATGAAGTCGACCGTCGTTCCTTTCCGCAACGGCATCATGCTTTCAATAGCCGTAGGTATGGCAGAAAGTCGTGGACTTACGCATGTCATGATGGCCAATCATGGTGGCGACCACTCCGTCTATCCCGATTGCAGGCCTGAGTTCGTCAATGCATTCAGCAGTGCTGCCCATGCCGGCACTTACGTCGGTGTTACCCTCTTGGCTCCATACACAAATATGACTAAGGCAGACATTGCCCGTCGCGGCAAAGAGCTTGGTATCGACTATGCCGAGACATGGTCGTGCTACAAGGGAGAGGCAATCCATTGTGGGCGTTGTGCCACATGCGTAGAGCGTCATCAAGCACTTGTAGAGGCTGGCATCAACGATCCTACTGTCTACCAAACATCCATCTGACCCAATTAACACCGAAGATCAAGCCTCCAAGTACAGAAACTTATATTTGTATGCATACACGAGAAGAACAAATGCAAGCTTTCGGACGACTGCTCGACGTACTCGACGAGTTGCGACAGAAATGTCCATGGGACAAAAAGCAGACAATTGAAAGCCTGCGTCCCAATACAATAGAAGAAACATTCGAACTTTGCGACGCCATCATGAAAGGCGACCACCACGAGATGATGAAGGAACTGGGTGATGTACTGATGCACACCTGTTTTTATGCCATGATTGCACGCGAGGAAGGCCGTTATGACATCGCCGACGTACTGAACACGGAATCCGATAAGCTTATTTTCCGCCACCCTCATGTCTATCATCCCTCACAAGTGGGTGCTCCCCATCCACGCCCATTGCCCTATGTGCCTGAAGGAGCCGATGCCCCTGGCGAATTTTCTAAAGCAGAGACAAGCGCTCAAGTGTTGAAGAACTGGGAACAGATAAAACTTAAGGAAAAAGACGGCAATAAGACTGTACTTTCAGGTGTGCCAGCCTCTTTGCCATCACTCATCAAGGCCTACCGCATTCAAGACAAGGCACGTAACGTTGGTTTCGACTGGCAGAAAAAGGAGGATGTCTGGACGAAGGTGCATGAGGAACTTAGTGAACTCGAAGCAGAACTGGCACGCGAGGACAAGGACAGGAGTGAAGCCGAATTAGGCGACTTCATATT
Source organism: uncultured Prevotellaceae bacterium (assembly GCA_902779455.1). Lineage (GTDB taxonomy): Bacteria > Bacteroidota > Bacteroidia > Bacteroidales > Bacteroidaceae > Prevotella. The sequence continues at coordinate 74,583 of CACZBS010000004.1, read as the reverse complement.
CTCTGTCATCAATGCAGCAAGGCTCTACCACCTGAACCCCGAGAACGCCCTGGAACGTACCAACCAGAAGTTCATTAGCCGCTTCAACTACATCGAAGAGCATTCCATCCGCATCGGCAAACCCCTCACTGAAATGAGCCTCGAAGAAATGGATGCATTGTGGAACGAAGCAAAAGAACAGGAACAATGATATATACACTGTCATGGAGCCGTTTCGAGTACACATCTTAGGTTGCGGAAGCGCATTGCCCACACTCAAGCACTACCCATCGATGCAGATTGTGGAGTGCCGCGGTAAATTATTCATGGTTGACTGCGGCGAAGGCGCTCAGTTGCAGATACGGCGCTCTGGTCTGTCATTCAACAAGATGGGACACGTTTTTATTTCCCATCTACACGGAGACCATTGCTTTGGGCTCATAGGGATGATTTCCACCTTCGGCCTTCTCGGTCGCACGGCCTCACTTCATGTCTATGCACCAGCTGATTTAGAGGATATGCTCGATAGGCAGATGCAGTTGTTCTGTCGCGACCTAGGTTACGATATCGTGTTCCACGACATTGATACCACAAAGCATCAGACAGTCTACGAAGACCACTCGCTAAGCGTTGAAACCATCCCTCTCGACCATCGTCTCCCCACATGCGGCTATATCTTCCGCGAGAAGCCTACGCTGCCCCACATACGCCGCAATATGATTGAATTCTACAATATCCCTATCTCACAGATCAATAACATTAAATCCGGCTGCGACTGGACAACTCCCGAAGGCGAAATTATCCCCAATAAACGACTCACCACCCCTGCAGAAAAGCCGCGGGCCTATGCCTACTGCTCTGATACAGCCTATATCCCCACCTTGCACCAACACCTCAAAGGTGTCACCACCCTTTACCATGAAGCCACATATGCCGACGACAACCTGTTGATGGCGCAGAAATATCATCACAGCACCGCACGTCAGGCAGCCATGGTGGCACGCGATGCACAGGTCGGACAGCTTCTTTTAGGTCACTTTAGTTCCCGCTATGGCGTTGAAAGCGTGCTGCTCAACGAAGCCAAAGAAATCTTCGTCAACACTAGTCTAACCAATGAAATGGCTGTTTTCGACGTGTAAAAGCATCAAAAAAAGCCATTTTCTGCGCAAAACATTTGGAAGTTTCGAAAAAAAACACTAACTTTGCCCCAAATATAAAATGCGCGTATGAAAAAGAACATCATGATATTGACAGTACTCGCCCTTCTCTCTGTGGGCACACCAGCCATGGCAATGGAAATGGTGAGTGAGATGGGTGTGGCTGAGCAAGTTGAAGAGCGCGTGCCTTCCATCAGTTTCGACGGCAACACAGTCAGTGTCCAGTGGGCTAATGGCATGACTCTTGAAGTCATCTCGCTCACGGGACGTGCCATAGCTCAATACAAGATTGAAAGTCCTGCCCAGCGTGTTGAACTTAATCTTCCAAAGGGTTGCTACATTCTGAAAGTAGGCAAGGTGGTACGCAAGATCACCGTTCGCTGATCAACTCATCACTTATAAGAGTTCTCTTTGCTGCATTACCATTTGCATTTGCAGCATGCTTTGGAGGCGGAACTCAAGAAGACGTGGAGCCTGACTCTACGCAATTATTTGCTCTAAATGCACCGTCTGCCCACGAGTGTTTAGAGCAAATTCTTTTTTCTGCAAAAGATTCACTTCAAGCCGACCACATGGCTTCCGACTATTATCGTAGCGGCGGCGAGTGGCTATGGGCCGAAAAACCTCAGATGGTGGCACAAGGCGACTCCGTCGTGCATTATCTACGACGCCATGTTGAGCCGATGGGCTTTGCGCCAGAAGCATTCTTCCTCAATGAGCTTGAAGCAGACATTGAGCGGCTCGACTCACTACGTTTCGATTCCCTCAACACGCAGGACCTTGTAATGGCCCGCACAGAATTAAACCTGACACGTGCATATCTGCGCTATGCCCGAGGTCAGCGTTATGGATTCATGAATCCTAATTATGTACTAAACCATCTCGACCTCCGCGATGGTCAGCCAGGCAACTACAGACAGACGTTCGACCTATCCGTCGAACAACCAGGCACTCTTTTCGCTAAGCGCTCACTAAGCCGTGTGGCAGACGGGATGGCTGTATCATACCTGGAAGGCATAGAGCCACGCGATACTATTTACGACCGCTTCCTTGAAGCCCTTAGACACGACAGTACGCCAGAGGGCCGTCGGCGACTGATTTGCAATATTGAGCGTCGTCGCTGGCGAACCCATGAGGAATGTAATGCTGACGGCCGTTATATCTTTGTTAACCTCCCAGCCCAACAGCTATGGGCAGTAAGCCCTGACAGCGTATTCTCGATGCGCATCTGTTGTGGAGCGTGGAGCACGAAAACGCCTATCCTTCAAAGCGCCGTCTCGCGCATAGAGATTAATCCTGAATGGATCATACCTGGCAGCATTGTCCGCAATGACATCAGTCGACGGGCTGGCGATTCTGCCTACTTTGCCCGCAACCGTTATTTCATAACCAACCGCCAAACAGGAGATACCATCGACCCTCGCCACATCACACAAGCACAACTGCTCTCCGGCCAATACCGTGTCGCTCAGCACAGCGGACGCGGCAACTCGCTGGGACGTATCATCTTCAGATTCCCTAACCAGCATGCGGTCTACCTGCACGACACGAACAACCGTGGAGCTTTTGAAGCCGACCGTCGCACCATATCCCATGGATGCATACGCGTTCAGCGCCCCTTCGATCTGGCGCTTTTCCTCCTTCCTGATGCAGACGAATGGCTGCTCGACCGTATGCGCCTTTCAATAGACCTTCCTCCAGAAAGCGATCAAGGCAAAGAATACCTTAAGAAACGAACAGAAGAAGGTGACACGTCACCTATCCGTCTCATTCAGTCGACTAGTGTCACTCCGCGCGTGCCTGTATACATTTCTTACTATACAGTGTATCCCAACCCAGAAACAGGCCATCTTGACGTTTGGAAGGATCGTTATGAATACGACAAACAGATTCTCAAGTCACTCCATCCCTATCTTACTGGCCAATGAACAGACAAGTAGACGACAACCAACTTAAAGCCATGCTCATTGACCCCACTCAGCGTCGCGAGGGATTTGAGCTCATGGTACGCCAATATAGCGAACAGCTTTATTGGCAAGTACGCCGTTTTGTCCTGATACACGAAGATGCAGACGACGTTATCCAAAACGCCTTTCTGAAAGCATGGAATGCAATAGAGACCTTCCATGGCGACTCCAAAGTTAGCACTTGGCTGAGCCGCATCGCCATTAATGAGGCCATTGATTTCAATCGCCGCCAGAAAAAGAGAGCTAATCTTAGCACCGACGGCGACATGGGCGTTGCCAACAAACTGCAGGCCGATAAATACTTCGACGGTGAGGAGGCTGAGGCTCTGCTTCAGGAAGCAATCGCTCACCTGCCAGAAGGGCAGCGCACGGTGTTCCTGCTCCGCTACTACGAAGACATGAAATATTCCGAAATCAGTCGTATCACAGGAACCACCGAAGGCGGTCTGAAAGCAAGCTACCATATTGCCGTGAAAAAGATTACAGAATTTTTCCGCAGGCACGATTAAACTTTTGATATCTATTAGCGTCAAGAAATAAAAAGACAAACAATGAACGAGGAAGATTTCATCAGAACACTCACTCAGCAGAAGCCAAATCCCTTCCGCACGCCGGAAGGTTATTTCGATAGCCTTGCCGACCGAATTATTAGTCGTCTGCCTGAGGAAAAGCAGCAAAAGCCGGCTCGTATCAAGCGTTTACGCCCATGGCTTTATGCCGCAGCCTTTGCCGGAGTGGTTGCCCTTAGTGCGACGCTCTATCTGAATCACTCCGATGATTCTCTCAAGAACAATGAAGTTTTGGTAGCTTCAAATGATACTTACTTCGAAGATGCTGCCGACTATGCAATGGTCGACAATCAAGACATCTACGCATCATTGTTGGCCGATATGTAAACCACTAATGACATTAAAGAACATGAAAAGACTACAAGTTGTATTCCTACTCCTTTCAATGACCTTAGCCGTCAGTGCTCAGGACAATAATCATCAGAAGCAAGAGCGATTTTCACCTGAGAAGTTTGAGGCTGAGCTTCATGACTTCATTGTTAGCGAAGCACATCTAACGAGTCAGGAAGAGGCAAAGTTTTTCCCACTCTACCGTGAGATGCAACAAAAGCAACGCGCCATCTTCAACCACCAGCGAGATATCAGCAAGCAGAAGCCGCAGAACGATGAGGCCTGCAAAAAAATCATTCAGGAACGTGATGAGAAAGAGATTGAACTAAAACTCATCCAACAGAATTATCACAAACGTTTCCTGGAACTCATGCCTGCCTCAAAGGTCTGGGACATCCTGAAAGCGGAAGAACGATTCCATCGCCGTGCCATGAAGAACTGGGGCCAGCCTCACCGATCAGGGAAGAGCCAGCATAAGCGTCCTAATCAGAAGTGAGGCTTGGCAAAGACATCCTCATCGCGGCGCGACAACGACGACGTCACAGCTACAGGTTCCGACAGAGGGCACCAGGCGGTTGAAAAGTACTGAACGACTTTCTCCTCCTGGTGCTCACTAATTATATAGGTTTTGGCCACCTCAACAACCAGACTGTCAAGCATTGTCAGCCGCATGTCGAAACGCAGGCGTTCGTTCATGTTTACTGACAGTGAATCTTCAGTCAATGCCGTCATCACTGTCGTTCCCTCAAGCATATTGGTCACCTCGGCCTTCATTTTCGCCTCCATGAAGTCAATCATGTCCAAACGATTATTCTTTGAAAGATAAGGCATCAGCGAGTCAGGCATGAGCTTGAACACGTCAGCTATCTTCGGTTTCTGCGCCATTATTGGTAGAACGGCAAACATGAAGACCAAGAACCAAAGAATCTTCTTTTTCAATCCTGTCATTTCCTTATAATTTACTCAGTTGCATCATCATCACAGCTGACAGACCTGCCGTTTCCGTACGCAACCGACTCTTTCCCAAGTCTACTGAGACAAAACCATGCTTAACGGCCATACGCACCTCCTCAATGGAGAAATCGCCCTCAGGGCCCACCATCACCAGTGCATCATCTGATTCTGCTGGCTGTCTGAGCTCATCGAAAAGACTGGTCCGCTCCACCTCCTCATAGCAATGGGCGATATAGCGGCGACCCTCTGTATGAGTTTCAACGAAACGTCGAAAGTCGGTCATTTCGTTAAGTTTTGGCATATAAGCCTTACGGCTCTGCTTAAGAGCCGACACGACTATCTTCTCTATACGTGGAAGCTTCACCATGCGACGTTCAGAGAAACGGCAGTTCAGAAAAGTGAGCTCGTCAAAGCCCACCTCCGTTGCCTTTTCCGACATCCACTCCATGCGGTCTATCATCTTTGTCGGAGCAATGGCCAGATGCACATGGCCATTCCACGCCCGCTTCTGAGGCTGCACGGCAGCTATCTGATAGCAACATCGCTTATTAGTGGCCATCGTGACAAGGGCTTGATAGAATGTGCCCTGCCCATCCATGAGCATCATCTCGTCTCCCTCCTTCAGTCGAAGCACGCGCACAGCGTGCTGAGCCTCCTCTTCTGGTAGTTCGACCGCCGTCCGTGCATCAGGCACATAGAAAAAATGCGTCTCTTTCATCCGTCCTTGCTTCTTCTGAGCTTTATCTCGTCTCTTATATGCGAGGCCAACTCATAGTTCTCGTCCTCAATAGCCTTGTCGAGAGCCTGTTTCAGGTAGTCCATGCCCATCGCATTGATGGGGATAGCCACACCCTTGGAAAAGTCCTCGCAAGGGTAGCTCTGATGCCTCATCAGCCCGTCCTCTATATAAAGCGGTGTCTTCGAAATGATACTCATCAGGATTGCGTCGCTCATTCTCAATCTGACAGATTCTCCATTCTCCATATCCATCAACATGACTTGATACAGGCCGTCGTATATACCGACAATCAGCATCTCATACGTCGAATGAAGCATCTGAATCAGAGCCTCTGGTAGCAAAATCTTACTGATCTCCGGAGCATTGATGCGCACCTTCAGTTGCGCAGCCATATCCTCATCGCAAACCACCGAAATAGCCCTCTGCCTCTGCTTGTCGGTCAGCATGATTACCCACAAGTCACTCGAGCCAGTGACCTGATGCAGACTGTCATATCTCAGTAGTGTACGCTTCATCCTTTCCCTATTTCCTTTCTGGTTTGAAAATCACGGAGAAGGCCAGGCCGAGCAGGAGGGCATAGCCTGCAAAGATGAACCAGCAGGTTGTCCAGTCACCAACGGTGAAGAAGCTTCCGTTAACTACCTCACCGTGCGTAAAGTTATTGATAATAGCCTGAGCACCAAGGGTGCCCAAGGATGCACCGATGCCGTTGGTCATGAGCATGAAGAGTCCCTGTGCGCTCGAACGTATCGACTCGTCCGTCCGACTCTCGACGAAGAGAGAGCCCGAGATGTTGAAGAAATCGAAAGCCACACCATAGACAATCATCGAGAGTACAAAAAGCCAGACGCCACTGCCTGGATTGCCCATGCCGAAGAATCCAAATCGGAAGACCCATCCGAACATCGCAATCAACATGACATTCTTGATGCCGAATCGCTTCATAAAGAAGGGGATGAGAAGTATGCAGACCGTTTCGCTAATCTGCGAGAGCGAGATCAGAATATTGGCATGCTGCACGCCAAACGTATCGGCATATTCGGCCACGGCTCCGAAGCTGGCTATAAAGGGGTTGGCATAGCCGTTGGAAATCTGCAGGCAAACGCCAAGCAAAAGCGAGAAGCAGAAGAAAATGGCCATTTCCTTTTGCTTGAACAATGCAAAGGCGCGCAACCCCAAAGCCTCGCTGAGCGACTTCTTCTCTTCAGTTTTCTTTATGGGGCACTTAGGCAACGTGAAGCTATAGGCAAAGAGCAACAGACTGACCACGCCCGAAGCCAGGAATTGGTTCTGGTTGTCTTGGAATCCCATCAGGTCGACGAACCACATCATAAGTATGAATCCCACCGTGCCCCAGACGCGAATGGGCGGGAAGTCTTTCACAGTGTCCATCCCCGCCTGTGTCAGCGCATTGTATGCCACAGAGTTGACCAGGGCAATAGTCGGCATATAAAAGGCGATGCTGAGCGAATATAGCGTGAAGATGACGGCAAAGTTTGACTCGGAGCCATGCGTATATCCATACCACCCTGTTGCGATCATGAAAAAGCCAGCCAATAAGTGGCATAGTCCGAGCAGCCGCTGTGCTTGAATCCATCGGTCAGCCACGATGCCAATGATGGCAGGCATGAAAATCGAAACGATGCCCTGCATGGAATAGAACCATCCTATCTCAGTGCTGAATCCGATATTGCCCAAGAAGCGTCCCATACAAGTCAGATAGGCGCCCCACGCTGCGAACTCCAAGAAGTTCATCACAGCCAAACGTACTTTCAAATTCATATTTTCTTAGGTTTTTAGTTGTTATATTATTCTATTAGCTTTCCTTCGTAGTAGGCCCTCAGCTGGCCTGCCTCATCGTATCTGAGGTTCAACTTGCCTGGGAGCCACTCGGTCATCGGCTGCTCCGCCGTCAGGGGATAGCATCGGCTGACGACCCCTGAGAGAATCTCCACGACTGAGAGAGTCTGTTCCGACAGGTCGGGCCAGACTATCCTGTGGGAGGCTATCTTTCTGAATCTCTTCATACTTCGGGTCATGGAATCTGATCAGTTGCACATTGCTCATGAAGAGCAGGCGGGTCGTAGTAGTCTGCTCGTGGCCGTCGTCGAGATAGAAGTAGCCTCGTATGCGCTTGATCACCTTCGGCTGTGCGGGGAATCGCAGCTGACTGAGTCCAGAGACGCTGAACCGCAGGTTGCGTGCGATGGTCGTATCCTGATAATCGACGGCCATATAGGCTATGCCAGTCTTGTTGCCACTCTGATACATGTAGTTGGTCACGAACTGCAAGAGAAAGCTGTCGCCCTTTCGGAAGGTTGAATCAGCCTCGATGGTGAAGTCCCAGCGGTTGTAGACCGGCACGGGCATCATGGCCATATTGCTGCGCTCCGCCCAGATATTGGCCGTATCGCCGTTGGCATTCAGCATGGCATATTTGCCAATCTCGCCTTCCGTAGCGCCAAGCACGAGCGCCCGCTCCTCCAGCCTGTCGGCCACACGCTGCAGAACAGCATTAAACCGGTCTGCCCGCGTGTAATAATAGACGAGCGACGAGTCGAATTCTGCCCTTGTGACGTCGTGTTTGCTGAAGACTGCCTCCTCATATAACGCCTGTGTATAGGCTTGGTCAGCCTGCCGCTGTGCCAAAGCACGCGCCATGTAGAAGTCGACCAGGATTTCCTCCATATCATCCGGCTGAATGAACTGGCTGGGCGTCTTCGGCTTACAAGCCATCATCAGGGCCAGTGCCGCGAGCAGACAGATAATCGGCTTCCTACTCACGCTTCATGCTGATTTGACTGATCTCTTTCCTATAAAACAGCAACAGCGCCACAACGCCCACGGAGATGCTCGCATCGGCGAAGTTAAAGACGGGGCTGAAAAAGATGAACTCCTCGCCTCCCCAAAAGGGAAACCAATCGGGATAGTGCGTGACGATCAGCGGGAAGTAGAACATGTCGACCACCTTACCCGTCAAGAATGAGGCATAGCCATTGCCGAAGCCGACGTATTCGCTGACGTGATACATCGTAGAGGCATCGAAGCAGAGGCCGTAGAACATACAGTCGATAAGGTTACCTGCTGCACCGGCCAGCACCATCGCCAGACAGACGACATATCCCCAGCGGGGCTGATGCCGTGTGGTGAGCCGCCAGATGTAGACGCTGAGCACTACGATGGCAGCCACGCGGAAGAGCGACAATAACAACTTCGAACCTATCTGCATGCCGTAGGCCATGCCGTTGTTCTCGATGAACGTGATGTAGAACCAGTCGAAGACGTGGATACTCTCGTGGAGCGCCATGTGCGTCTTGACCCAGATCTTGATGAGCTGGTCGACGAGGAGGATGACAGCGATGAGTATCACAGCCAGACGTCCCCGGGTAATGATTGACTTATCGTTCACTTCCGTTTCTTCTCCAGTTCTTTCGACTCAACGCTCAGCGTAGCATGGGGCACGGCGCGCAGGCGTTCTTTTGGTATGAGCTTACCCGTGATGCGGTCGATGCCATAAGTCTTATTGTCAATGCGCACGAGTGCAGCCTTCAGCCCCTGAATAAACTTCTGCTGGCGTGCGGCAAACTTGATGAGGTCTTCCTTCGACTGGGCCTCACTACCCTCCTCCAGTGCCTTGTATGTGGGCGATGTGTCGTCGACGTCGTTAGAGTCACGATTAGTGAGCGTGGCCATCATCTGATCATAGTCACGCTTCGCTAAGGCCAGTTTCTCGTTAATAATCTGACGGAACTCCTCGAGCTCCTCGTCAGTGTAGCGGGTCTTTTCTGCCATGTTTTCTGTTGGTTAGATTTTGTTAATCTTAATATTTAGTTTAAAGTCGTCAAAGTCAACTTCCGTGCCGTCGTTGTCGGCCATGCTGATTGTGTCGGCCAGTACCTGCGTCTTGATGTAGTCGGCAAAGGCGCTGACGGCCTTCTCCACATCGTTATTAGGAGCCACAACGATGTTGATGCGGTCTGTGATTTCCAGTCCGCCGTCCTTGCGCAGGTTCTGTATGCGATTGATCAGTTCGCGGGCCATGCCCTCATTGCGCAGTTCGTCGTTCAACTCCACCTCGAGGGCAACGGTCAGCGCTCCCTCATTGGCCACGAGCCATCCGGGGATGTCCTCGCTGATGATATCTACGTCAGCCAGTTCAATAGCGAGTGGCTGTCCGTCGACGCTGATTCCGAGTGTCCCGTTGGCCTCAAGCTGAGCAATCTGCTCTTGGCTGAGAGCGTCCACCTGGGCTGCGACGGCCTTCATCAGTTTGCCGAACTTCTTGCCCATGGTTCTGAAGTTGCACTTCACCTTCTTCACCAGAACGCCCTGTCCATCAACGAATTTCAGTTCCTTGACGTTCACCTCGTTCATAATGAGCTGCTTGACGGCCTCTATATACTTCTTCTGCTCTTCGGTAGCAGGAATCATGATGGCGGCCAACGGCTGACGCACCTTGATATTTACCTTGCGACGCAGGGCAAGCACCATCGACGTAATCTTCTGGGCCATCTCCATGCGGGCCTCGAGATCGGCATCGATCAGGCTTTCGTCACAGACGGGGAAGGTGTCTAGATGCACGCTCGTCTTCTCGCCACCAAGGTCGCGATAGAGCTGATCGGCAAAGAAAGGTGCGAAGGGTGCCAGCAGTTTGCTGACAGTCATGAGACAAGTATAGAGCGTGTCGTAGGCCGATCGTTTGTCGGCACTCATATCCTTGCCCCAGAAGCGCTTGCGGTTGAGTCGGACGTACCAGTTTGAGAGGTCGTCGTTGACGAACTGATCAATGAGTCTGCCGGCTCGTGTGGGGTCATAGTTGTCCATCTCGGCCTGCACCTTCTTGACGAGGGTGTTCAGGCAGGAGAGAATCCAGCGGTCAATCTCGGAGTGTTCTGCCTGTTGCGCTGCTGTCGGGACGTAGCCGTCGACGTTGGCATAGAGAGCGAAGAAGGAGTAGGTGTTATAGAGTGTGCCGAAGAATTTGCGGCTCACTTCTGCAACGCCCTCGGGGTCGAACTTAAGGTTGTCCCAAGGCTCGGAGTTGGTCATCATGTAGAAGCGTACGGGGTCGGATCCGTACTTCTCGATCATATCGAAGGGGTTGACCACATTGCCGACACGCTTCGACATCTTGTTGCCTTTGGCATCGAGCACCAGTCCTGTTGAGATGACGTTCTTGAAGGCCACTGAGTCGAAGACCATCGTAGCGATGGCATGCAGGGTGAAAAACCAGCCGCGTGTCTGGTCTACGCCCTCGTTGATGAAGTCGGCGGGGAAGGCCTCCCCCTTGTCGATGAGGTCACGGTTCTCAAACGGATAATGCTGCTGGGCATAGGGCATGGCGCCTGAGTCGAACCAGACGTCGATGAGGTCGGTTTCGCGCTTCATGGGTTTGCCGTCGTCCGTCACCAATATTATATAGTCGGCATAGGGGCGGTGCAGGTCGATGCGCTGATAGTTCTCGTCGCTCATATCGCCTGGCACAAAGCCTTTGTCCTTCAGCGGGTTCGACGTCATGACACCTGCCTTGACAGCCTTTTCAATCTCGTTATAAAGTTCCTCGACGCTGCCGATGCACTTCTCCTGGCCGTCTTCCGAGCGCCAGATGGGCAGCGGTGTGCCCCAGAAGCGCGAGCGCGAGAGGTTCCAGTCGTTCAGGTTCTCAAGCCAGTTGCCGAAGCGGCCTGTGCCGGTCGACTCCGGATGCCATCCGATGGTCTTGTTCAGCTCGCTCATGCGTTCCTTCCTGGCCGTGGAGCGGATGAACCACGAGTCGAGGGGATAGTATAGCACGGGCTTGTCCGTACGCCAGCAGTGTGGATAGTTGTGGGTGTGCTTCTCGATCTTGAACACCTTGCCTTGCTGCTTCAGGTCCATACAGATCGAGATATCGAGCGTCTCATCCTTATCTGTCAGCGTCTCGTCGTAGGCGTTCTTGACGTATCGCCCAGCAAACTTGAGCCATTCCTGCTTGTTCACGTATTTCTCGACGAAGTCGGGATCGAGATCCTCCAACACGAAATATTTGCCCTGAAGGTCGACGACGGGGCGCTCCTGTCCTTTCTTGTCAATAAGCACGATGGGGCATATACCGGCCTTCTTGGCCACGAAGGCATCGTCGGCACCGAAGTTGGGCGCGATATGCACGATACCGGCACCGTCTTCTGTTGTCACGTAGTCGCCAGGGATGACGCGGAAGGCGTCGCCCATGGGACGTATCATCGGCATCAGCTGCTCATAGGTCATGCCGACAAGGTCGGTGCCCTTGTAGTGGCCCACGACGCGATACGGCAGGAACTTGCCGCCTTTCTTGAACTCGGGCATCTCGCCACCGTCGGTGATCTCGGCTGCTGTGTCGAAGTAAGCAGCAACGCGCGCCTCGGCCAGGATGACCGTGATGGGCTCAGCCGTGTAGGGGTTATAGGTCTCCAGTGCTACATAATCGATCTTGGGGCCCACGCAGAGTGCCGAGTTGGCTGCCAGTGTCCAGGGCGTCGTCGTCCAAGCGAGGAAATAGCAGGGGCCCCATGCTGCTCCCGCAGGGGCTTCGCCTTTCAGTTTGAACAGGGCCGTGCATGTTGTGTCCTTCACGTCGCGGTAGCAGCCCGGCTGGTTCAGTTCATGACTCGAAAGACCTGTACCGGCAGCAGGACTGTAGGGCTGTATGGTGTAGCCCTTATAGAGCAGTCCTTTCTTGTAAAGTTCTTTCAGCAACCACCAGAGGGTCTCAATGTACTTATTGTCGTATGTGATATAGGGATGGTCCAGGTCGACAAAGTAGCCCATGCGCTCCGTTAGGTCGCGCCATTCCTGAGTGTACATCATCACATTCTCGCGACACTTCTGGTTATACTCCTCTGTCGAGATGTAACGTGGCGATTCAGGGTTGTCGATGTCTGCCTTGGTGATGCCCAGCGACTTCTCGACAGAGAGTTCGACGGGCAGTCCATGGGTGTCCCATCCGGCCTTGCGCTTCACTTGGAAGCCCTTCATCGTCTTATAGCGATTAAACGTGTCCTTCAGAGCTCGTCCCAGCACGTGGTGGATGCCGGGATGGCCGTTGGCCGAGGGAGGTCCCTCGAAGAAGACGAACTGCGGGCATCCCTCGCGCTCGTCTATTGAGCGATGGAAGATGTCCTCCTCCATCCATTTTTCCAGAATTTCCTTGTTGACCTGAGTCAGGTTCATGCCGCTGTGCTCAGCGAATCTTTTTGTCATGACTATATTATGTTTTTATTGTTATTCTCCAATTGACGTGCAAAAGTACAAAAAAATCCCGATTCCGCCAAATATGCGGTTTATTTTTTACCATTTGTTAGTATGACACGCATGCAGGCGTCCTACATATAAGCGCAAGACTACGGATTTGCTGAAACGAAGTACCGCTTCGTCGTCGTTGAAGGAGCGCTGTGCGTGCGACACAGGACCGCTTCTCTGCAAGGAAAGGACAGCTTTGGAAAAGAGCGTGCCGCTGCACGGGGTCTCGCAACGAAGACATCGTGAGTCCGCATCGCTTTCACTCCTTATCCTTCAGCGCCTCTCCCTCTTCTTTTCTCTTCTGCCAGATTTCAATCGAGTTGATGATGTTCTGCCAGAGAATGTAGCATCCGGGCCCGACTGAGGATAGCGGATTCAGATAGGTGTAGGCCATCCAGATGGCGAAGGCCGTATTCTTCTGCCCCAGTGCCTGCCCGGCTTCTTGGGTGCGCCCGAAGAAATGGCCGATGAAGCGGCCGACAGCAAACTGCCCGACACAGAGCAGCAGTCCCAGCAGGGCAATGGCCAGCAGGAGGGTTGCGGTGGTCTGGGCGTGGACGATGTTCTTGACGGTGGTGCCAGTGACTATCATGAGCGAGCAGCCCCACATGTAGTAACTCAGGTCACGTATGGCAATGATCCGGCGATGGAGACGGTGCATATGGTGCTTTACGACATAGGCCAGCAGCATGGGGACGACGAGCACCAACAGCACCTCGCGGAATATCTGGACAAAGGCCTGGAGGAAACTGATGTGGGCCGCCTTCTCGATCATCGGAAAGCAGAGGGGTACCAGCAGGACGGTCAGCAGGTTAGAGAGGAAGGTGTAGGTCGTCGTCTGCTCGAGCGAGCCGCCCAACTTTTGGGTGACGACGGCAGCCGCCGTGGCGCAGGGCGAGATAATACACATCAGGATGGCCTCGGCAAGAACGAGGCTGTCGCCCGTGAGGTGGAAATGGAGGATAAGAGCCATCGTGGCGAAGACGAGGAGCACATTGAACAGCGTCACCCAAAGGTGCCATGCGACGGGTCTAAGCGCCCTGAAGTCGACCTTGCAGAAGGTGACGAAGAGGATTAGGAACATGAACAGAGGCAGTATGGCCTCGAACAATGGGGCAAAGAAGCGCGCGGCGCCGTCAAGAGCCGGCACGTAGGCGAAGGTGATGTAGGCGAGCGTGCCCGTGGTCATCGAGACAGGCAGCGTCCAATCCTTGACAAATCGTACAACATTCATATCGGCGGACAAAGGTAGGCAAAAAAATTGATAATTTCTATTAAATAAATATTAAATTATTTGGCAGGTCAGAATAATTGATGTATATTTGCTGACAAAAGTTTTACTGCAGAAACTACAATTCTTTATTTATCAACTAAAAACCAAACACGCATTATGGATTACAAGATTATTGACATCGAAGGTGTTGGCGACGTCTATGCAGAGAAGCTCGTCGCAGCTGGTATCAACAAGGTAAGCGAACTGCTCGACAAGTGTGCTGCCCCCAAGGGCCGCAAGGAACTGGCCGAAGCTACGGGCATCAGCGAGAAGCTCATTCTGCGCTGGACCAACCATGCCGACCTCTTCCGCATCAACGGCGTTGGCCCGCAGTTTGCTGAGCTGCTCGAGGCTGCAGGCGTCGACACGGTAAAGGAGTTCCGCCACCGCGTGGCTGAGAATCTGCAACCTAAACTGGCCGAGCTGAACGAGGAGCGCCACATCTGCGGCCGCGTGCCTGCCGTCGTTGAGGTGCAGAAGATGATCGACCAGGCCAAGGAGCTTGAACCACGGATGACTTATTAAAGTGAGAAGAGAGAAGTGAGAAGTGAGAAGTGGGAAGTTTTGGGAAGCCTATAACTTCTCACTTCTCTCATTGCATATTTGCGACTGAGGCCAGTTGACAAGATAGACCTGACTGGTCGCACGCGTGAGGGCGGTGTAGAGCCAATGGACGTAGTCGGCCGTCAGCATCTCATCCGTCATGTAACCTTGGTCAATGTAGACGTGAGCCCACTGGCCGCCCTGTGCCTTATGGCAAGTGACGGCATAGGCATACTTCACCTGGAGGGCATTGTAGTAGGCGTCTGACTTGAGTTGTTTCAAGCGTTCGCTCTTTAGCGGGATGTCCGCATAATCTGCCATCACATTATTATATAGCTGCTCCTGCTGCTCATGTGTCAGGGCAGGCGACTCCGAGGTAAGCGTGTCGAGTATCACCTTGACTGTCAGCTCATAGTCGTCATAGTCCGGGAACTGGAGGGTCACATCAGCAAAACGAAAGCCATAGAGCTGCTCCTCATGCCTCACCCTAAAGACCACGCAGCGGTCACCGTTAGCAAGAAACGAGGGCTGAGTGGCAGCCTCATCGCCTTTCTGCGAGTTGCCTGATATGAGGCTGTAGTTGTTTTTGACCACCATCAGCTGGTCGCCACGCGAGAGGAGCTCCTCACGATCGAGGACTGTGTTGCGAATACCCATATTGTAGATGTTGGCCCGTTTGTTCGAACGGCAGATGACGACCGTCTCATCAATGCCCACACGGCTGTAGCTGCTCGCCAGCCGCTCAATGAGCTCGTCGCCAGGAACCACACAGATGTCGGCAAAGCCCTTCAGATACAGCCTAGGCAGCAGGGGCGTTGCCTCGCGGGTGATCAGCTGCCTGACCATCGTCGCATTATAGAGGATGCCCGACTCACGGCTCTGACGGAGCACCTCGCTGACGTCGGCCTCATAGACCGTCAGTCCGTAACTACGGAGCACACTGCCCATCAACGCTGGCGACTCCTGCTCGCCAACAGGCGGCAACTGGGCAGCATCGCCTATGAGCAGAAGGCGACAACGCTGCCCCTGATAGACGTAGCTGATAAGATCAGAGAGCACATCGCCCGAACCAAACATTTCGTTCAGGGCAGCATGCGAGACCATCGAGGCCTCGTCGACGATGAAGAGCGTATCGGTATGGAGATTGTCGTTCAGCCGAAAGGCCGACAGGTCGGCAGCCGTCTGCTGGCGATAGATGCGACGATGGATCGTGAATGCAGGTCGACCAGCATAGAGAGAGAAGACCTTGGCAGCTCGCCCCGTCGGAGCCAGCAGCACAAGTTTCTGCCCCAACGTTCCCAAAGCCTTGACAAGAGCTGCTGCGAGCGTCGTCTTGCCCGTGCCGGCGGAGCCTCGGAGCACCATCACCGTGCGGTCGGACGTGCGGTCCATCATGAATTGGGCAAACACCTCGGCTGCCTTCAGCTGCTCGCCGTTGGGAATCTTTGGGGCAAAAGCTTCACGAATGCGATAAACCAGATCTGAACATAACATGCATGCAAAGATAGTCAATTTACGAAAAAACTTTGCGACTTTAACTCCCTTTAACTCCACTATAGCCCAAATCTCCTCAAAAAAGTCGTAACTTTGCAGCTCGGAAGTGAGACGACGTATGATGAGACGCTCAGATCTTTATATCAACATGCTGCTTCTGCTTCTGGCATCGGCCCTCGTGGCAATATGTGCCGGAAGCATCGCCAACGAGGCGCAAAGCAGCCACAACATGACAGAACATGCAAGCCAAAAGTAACACCAAGCAACGGCTGACCCTGCGCATCGGACGGGGAACCATGGCATTCGCGGCATACAGCAGCAATGAAGGCCAGCAAAGCATTGTCTACGAGCCCTATGTGGTGAAGAGCGGAGTGAGTATTGCAGCCAATCTGCGCGAAGCTTTCAAGACAAGCGACCTGTTGCTGCAGGCCCCACCCCGTGTCCGCCTGATGCTCGATGCCGACGTGCTGCTCGTGCCCGTCGACCTTTTCAGTGAACAGACGATGGACGACATGCTTCACCACGCCTTCCCGCAGACGGCTCAGGACGTCACGTGCTTCAACGTTGTGCCCGACCTCAACTGCGTGGCGCTCTTTGCTATCAATCGCGACCTCAGGCTCGTCGTCGACGACCACTTCAGCGACGTCCAGGTCGTCGCAGCAGCCAGCCCCGTTTGGAGGCATCTGCATCAGCGCAGCTATACAGGTGCCTCACGCAAGCTCTTCGGCTATTTCCACGAACGCCGCCTCGACGTCTTTTGCTTTCAACAGAACCGTTTCAAGTTCTTCAACTCGTATGAAGCAGGGCGAAGTCATGATGCGCTATACTTCTTACTTTATGTATGGAAGCAGCTACAGCTCAGTGTTGCCGATGACGAGCTCCACCTGGCAGGCAACATGCCTGATCAGGAATGGCTCACGGCCCAGCTCCGACGATATCTGCAGCGAGTCTTCACAGTCAATCCGCAAGCCGACTTCCAGCAGTCTGCTGTCAGACTGCCAAACGGTATGCCCTACGATCTGCAAACACTTTTCCTCATAGGACGATGAGAATCATTACAGGTAAATATAAAGGAAGACGGTTCGATATACCGCGCACGTTCAAAGCACGCCCTACAACCGACTTCGCCAAGGAGAACATCTTCAACGTTCTGACACAATACATTGACCTTGAAGACGCTACGGCTCTTGACCTCTTTGCCGGAACAGGTAGTATTACGCTGGAGCTTCTCTCGAGAGGATGCAGTCAGGTAGTCAGTGTAGAGCTTGACCGCGACCACCACCGTTTCATTCAGGAATGCCTCAGGAAACTATTGGGCGACCAGCACTCATCAGTTGCCATCCCCATCCGTGGCGACGTTTTCCGATTCGTCAAGAGCTGCCACCAGAAGTTTGACTTCATCTTTGCCGACCCCCCTTACGCCCTTGAACAACTGCCATCAATCCCTGATCTCATTTTCTCGAAGGATTTGCTTAAGCCTGGGGGAATCTTTGTCTTTGAGCACGGCTCAAACCATTCATTCACGGATCATCCGAACTTTGCAGACCACCGCGAATATGGCAGCGTGAACTTCACGATCTTCCGTCGTTAAAGCAACGGAGAGAACAAACGGGCAAACGACTCGACAAGTCGTGTCAGGAAGCGGGGACGCATCAAGTCCGCCATCGACGTGAGCGGCACGCAATGACGCTCATCATCAAGGAATACATCACGAAGCCTTTGCGCTGTTGCATTGCCGTATACAAAGGCATTAGCCTCAAAATTGTTTTCAAATGAACGGAAGTCAACGTTCGTAGAACCGCACGAAGATACCACATCATCGCTAACAAGCATCTTCGAGTGGAGAAAACCTGGTTTGTAAAGCAGGACCTGCACGCCCGCCTCGACAGCACGACGCAAGAAACTGCGGCTGGCCCACTCCGTGAAACGGGCATCACTACGCATAGGCACCATCACCCTCACATCCACACCAGAGAGAGAAGCCGTCTTCAAAGCATAGAATACTATTTCTGTCGGCAGGAAATAGGGAGTCTCGATATAGACATAGCGACGGGCAGCAAGAATGATGCGCACATAGCCCTGCATGATTTCAGCCTCTTCTGCCGTAGGACTGCTCGTGACAACCTGAAGGAGCGAATCCTTCACGTGATGAGTTTTCGCGAGTGAGGGAGGATAATACTTGGCCTCGCTGAGCAGCGACGTGTCGACAAAGTACCAGTCAATGAGGAAGGCACGCTGAAGGGCATAGACTCCCCTACCCTCAATGCGCAACATCGTGTCGCGCCAACCGTCCTTCACATAGCGCACGGCAATGTTCATTCCCCCGACATAGCCGACCCGTCCGTCAATGATAAAGATCTTGCGATGGTTGCGATAGTTGGCCCGGCGGGCAAAAGATGGGAAGCGGACAGGCATGAAGGGCTCGACCTCAATACCTTCGCGCCGCATGCGCTCAAAGAACCTGGCAGGCACATTCCAGCATCCTACGTCGTCATATACAATACGCACTTCCACTCCTTGGTGCGACTTAGCCACAAGGGCATCAGCTATGAGCCGTCCAAGCGCGTCGTCCTCGAATATATATATATCAATGTGGATATGACTGGTGGCACTGGCAATGTCGCGAAGTAGCGACGGAAAGAATTCGTAGCCACTTGTCTGGACCTGGACGTCGCTACCGCTGAAGGGGAGAGAAAAGCTCTCGTTGACAAACAGGTCAATGAGGGGTTTCTGGGCGTCAGGCAAGATCAGGTCGCGCTGCTCTACAAATCCAAGCATCGAGCGCTTCGTCAGTGCATCCATCGAGCGGCGGCTCACCATGCGTTCCTTGCGTGTGTTCACTCCGAAAAAGATGTAGGCAATGATGCCGATAACGGGGACGAAGTAGATGACGAGTGCCCAAGCCATCGTCTTGGCAGGCTGGCGATTATCCATCAGCACATGGATGACAGCCCCAATGACCACCATCTGATACAGAATGAATAACAGTCCTTGCAAGCTCATTCTATTCCTATCAGCTTATGTGTCTGTAGCGAGAGACGCCACTCGGGGTGACGCTTGATGTAGTCAACACAGGCTGCCACGATGCTGCGGTTGCGTTCAGCATCGCCTGTGTCGCAAGGCTGAAGGTAGAGCGAAGCTCCCAGCCTTGTAGGCGTAAGAGAGCCATAAATCGTCTCGACGTCTTCGGCCGAGGTGAACACGATCTTTATTTCGTCAGGATGCTTCATCTCACTTCCCCACCCTTCTTTGAGAGGGCGTTTCGGCGAGACGGTCAGCCAGTCGAGGTTTCGCGGAGCAGGGATGGTCCCGTTACTCTCCATAGCCACCTCGTAGCCATGAGTATGGAGCAGGTCAACAAAAGCCTCGTCCACCTGAAGGGTCGGTTCGCCTCCTGTGAGAACGACAAACCGGCTCTCAAAGGGCGCAATGGCCTCAATGATTTCGTCGGCCGTCATTTCTCGGAACGATTCGAACTCTGTGTCGCAGAACGGACATCGAAGGTTGCATCCGGCGAATCGGATGAACACCGCCGCACGTCCTACGTTGTGCCCTTCGCCCTGCAGGGAATAGAATATGTCATTGACTCGCAACATCCTCCAAAAGGCTTTTATTCCTTGATTCCAGATCCTCAATCTTCCTCATAGCAAGCCATGTTGCCCTCGCTCTCCTGAACGGTGGCCTTATAGCACTGCGGAATCTGCTCTACACACCAGCGGGCGATGTTTTCGGCCGTGGGATTGAAAGGCAGCACGTCGTTCAGGTTCTGATGGTCGAGCGGACGTTTGATCTTGCGCTTCACTTCCGTAAAGTCTACAACCATGCCGTTCTGATTCAGCTTTTCTGCCTTGCAGTAGATCGTGATGATCCAGTTATGACCATGCAGCTGACTGCACTTGCTGTCGTAATCCAACTCCAGACGATGGCTGGCCGATACTTCGATTCTTTTACTGATATAATACATAACATCTTTCGTTTTAAACAACGAGATCGCTGCCCAGCTGACGTGCCAGTGCATCGCGAATCTCTTTGGTATCCTTATGTTCTTGTAATAATTGCATCATACGTTTCATGTCGCCGCCCGCTGTCCGCAACTTCTGCTGGATGCTACGCAGACGAGCCTCCATGAGATCAAGGCGGAAGTCCATCATCAGATGGCGTACCCGATGGCAGAGCGAGCCTTCGCGCTCCTCCACGACAAAGCGTCGGCCAAGCTGATGGCGGTCGATGGCAACACTCGTTGCCAACTGGCTGACCTCTAGATCAGGATGACCGCAGAAGTAGGCCTCTGCTTTGAAATCGGGCTCTCCGCTATGGGCTACGGCCTCCTGCAGGATCTGTCTGTAGACGGGCAATGTCAGCTGAAGACCGTCCTGGCTGAGATCGAAGTCGATGTATTGGGCCACGTTAAGCGTAACCGTGCCTCCATCCTCCGTCTCGACGTTGTCGAAGATGATCTCCTCGCCATGTCTGACCACCTCGCGGATGAGCAGCAGTTCCACCTTCGAAGCTTGCTCCTGTGGCGTATGCAGTGCCAGCGGTTCCTCCGTCGGAGGGGGAGTCATCGCTTGCGGCTCGGCAAAGCCTTCGCCAGGGATGTATACGGGCGGCACGTCAGGCATGCCTGTCTGCGGCGGCAATGGCGCTGCTGCCGTGGCGGGTTGCTGACGCCGCTGTTCGCGCTCGCGTTCCTTTTCTTTTTCCTCTAAGCTTCGTCGGATATATTTGTTCATCTCGGCGATGAGGGTCTGCTCCTTCATGCCGATGCGACGCGAGAATTCACTGATGTACGTGGAGCGCAGGATCTGGTCAGGGATGACTGAGATACTCTTGACGATGCCCCCGATGCCTTCCGAACGCTTCACGGGGTCAGAGACGTTCTCGACCGTCAATCGGCTCTTGAACGTGATGAAGTCCGTCTGGTGTTCGTCAATATAGCGTTTCAACTCTTCCGTCGAATGCTTGCGGGCGAAGCTATCCGGATCGTCGCCGTCAGGCAGGAGCAGCACCTTGATGTTCATGCCCTCTTCGAGCAGCATGTCCGTACCACGCATGGCGGCGTGGATGCCAGCCTCATCGCCGTCGTAGAGCAGCGTGATATTGTTAGTGAAACGATGTAGCAGGCGGATCTGATAGACGGAGAGGGCCGTGCCGCTGTTGGCCACCACGTTCTCCACGCCTGCCTGATGCATCGCTATGACGTCTGTGTAGCCCTCGACCATGAAGACGCGGTCTTCCTTGACAATAGCCTTCTTGGCCTGATAGATGCCATAGAGCTCGCGTTCCTTATGATAGATGTCGGAGTCGGGCGAATTGACATACTTCTGCGCGACGCCCTTCGTTCGCGAGTCGAGCACGCGCCCGCCGAAAGCGACCACCTTGCCAGAGACGTTAAGCCACGGGAAGATGGCACGCCCAGAATATCGGTCGTAGATGCCTTTCTCGTTCTCGATGCAGAGGCCCGTCTTCAGGAGGAAATCCTTCTTGTAGCCTTTCGCGATGGCAGCCGAGCACAAAGCGTCGCGCCGCTGTGGTGCATAGCCAAGCTGAAACTTCTCAATGATATCATCACGGATGGCACGACTACGGAAGTATTGCTTGCCAATGGCGATGCCGTCAGGCGAATTCTTCAGCGTGTCGTGAAACCAGTCGCGGGCCCACTCGTTGACGACGAACATCGATTCGCGCTCGCTCTGCTGGGCACGCTCCTCGTCGGTCAGTTCCTTCTCGACGATTTCTATGTTGTATTTCCTGGCCAGCCAGCGCAGGGCCTCGGGATACGTGATTTGCTCGTGCTCCATGAGGAAGCCGACAGGCGTACCACCCTTGCCGCACACGAAGCAGTGGCAGATGTTCTTCGTCGGCGACACCATGAACGACGGATTGCGGTCGTCGTGGAACGGGCACAAGCCTTTATAGTTCACGCCCGCCTTCTTCAGCGTCACGAACTCACCTACGACGTCGACGATCTTTGCCGCGTCGATAATCCTGTCGACTGTTGCCCTGTCTATCATAATTCGCCTGCAAAGTTACAACTTTTTTATGAAACAAGCAAACAGTTGGGCAACATGATGTCTATTTCTTCAGATAATTGGCCAGTTCGGAGCCATTCTGACGGAGCCCCTTGGCCATGGACTGGGCGTTCATCTGAGCGCCTATTTTCGAAGCATGCGTATGATCTTTCTTGAAGTACTTGCCAGCCTTCTCCTTGATTTCCGCCACCTTGGCCTTAGCCTTCTCTTTATCCTCAGGCAGTTTCTTTACGGCGAACTTCTTGTCGAGGAAGTCGGCGCTGATATTGTGCATGTCGACAAATTCCACGCCCGTCTGCCCGACCACCTCGCGATACCACTTGCCGTAGCTGTCGTCGCGTCGTTCGATGCGCCCTTCTGGCCACTCGTTGCGCGGGGTCAGCGAGACAAGTATGGGCGTAGCCCCTTTCTCGCGCACATCGTCGATCATCTTCTTGAGATACCAGCCGAAGGAATAGACCACCTCATAGGTGTCATTGTCGAGATGATAGACATGGAGGGTGTCCTTCGTGCCAGGAATGACGCCACGTGCTTTCTTGTCAGTAATGGGACAGATGTCGTTATGGCCAAACTGGATCGTGACAAAATCGCCAGGCTGCAGCGAGTTGTAGACCTTGTCCCAAAGTCCTTCCTTAATAAATGTACGCGTAGAACGGCCGGCACGAGCGGCATTGACCAGCGTAATCTTCGATTCGTCGAAGACGGTCTGTGCCTGCGAAGCCCATCCCCACATGCCGTCGTCGTCCTTGTCGGCGTTCTTGACTGTGGAGTCGCCAGTGAAGAAGACGACGGGCTTGCCTGCCTCGCGCTTCACGTCGTAATGATCGGCGGGCATGTTGCGCATCATGGCCTGCAGGGGCTTCAGCTGCGGGTTGTGACTCTGCCAGATGCCCTCGGCGGCGCTCTGAGCGTTCATCTCTGCGCCAAACTTCGAAGTGTGGATCTTGTCGCCCATGAAGTGATACTGCTCTTTCCAGTGGCTATACGAGTCGAGCTTCGCACCAGAGATTTCGTTCAGGTCGACGAAGGGGACGCCCTCTATGGCAGCCACGTAGGCGGCCCATTCCGTCTGCGGCTTGCGCACGATACGGCCCTTGTCGTCATAGGCATCACGAGGGGTGAGCGACATGAGGATAGGATTGGCGCCAGCGGCACGAATCTCAGAAACATATCTGCGCAGATAGTTGCCATAACTGTAGACGGTGTCCTGCCGCTGGGTGCGCTGGTTGAATCCCACGTAGCACGTATCAGGGTCGACGCCAGGGATGACGGCGCGTGCACGTCGCTGGTCGAAGAACTCGCCGCCATCGTTATGGCCAATGGAGACGATGACCCAGTCGCCTGGCTTTAGCGCCTGACGGACGGCTGGCCACAGATCCGTATAGAACGTACGCGTCGACATACCGCCAAGCGCTTGGTTCTCAACCGTTATCTTATCCTCATTAAAGTATTTATTTGCATAGTATCCCCATCCCCACTGACCATTGGAACCATCGCCACGGGTGCCGTTGCGCATCGTGGAGTTGCCAATGAGGAACAGCACGGGATGATCGCCACGACGCGTGCTGCCTGGCTTGGGGCGCGACATCAGGGCTTTGGCTATCGAGTCTGGGGTGTTGTCGACCACCTTGTTCACATCTTCAATCGGATCGGGCAGGTTGTCGAACACCTGGCCGCTCACTCCTCCTGCCAGCATGAGGCATGCTGCCAGGGTGCATATTCTGCTCTTCGTCATCATGTTTTTCTTTGTTTTAATAGTTCTGAGTGCAAAGTTACAACTTTTCTGCCAATAAAACAAATTTATCGCCCACCAATTTCTTTCATTTCCGCCCCAACTGACAAAGGACCGTTTCGAGGTCGTCAAAGCGGTACTTTGAGGCAAGAGAAACGGTCCTTTGAGACCTTCAAAGCGGTCCTTTGATAAAAGGGACGGAAAGGAGGGTATAAACGAAAGTTTTGTTGCACATTTCCGAAAAAGTGTGCACAACGGATAGCCGTTTGTGCACTTTTCCGCCTTTTTGTTTTGGTTTTCGGACAAAAAGCCGTACCTTTGCAGCGCGTTTAAAAGCAAACATTATATACATTATTATATTATATGGCATTAAAGATTGTTGTTCTGGCCAAGCAAGTGCCAGACACCCGTAACGTGGGCAAGGACGCCATGACTGCCGAAGGCACCGTCAACCGCGCCGCCCTGCCCGCCATCTTCAACCCCGAAGATTTGAACGCCCTGGAGCAAGCCCTCCGACTGAAGGAGCAGAATCCGGGCTCTACAGTAGGAATCCTCACGATGGGTCCTCCACGTGCAGGAGAAATCATCCGTCAGGGACTTTATCGCGGAGCCGACACAGGCTGGCTGCTCACTGACCGTCTCTTTGCTGGAGCCGACACGCTGGCCACATCGTATGCGCTGGCCACGGCCATCAAGAAGATCGGCGACGTCGACATCGTCATTGGCGGCCGTCAGGCCATCGACGGCGACACGGCCCAGGTGGGTCCGCAGGTGGCCCAGAAGCTGGGTCTCAACCAGGTGACCTATGCTGAGGAAGTATGTTCGGTGAAGGACGGCATTGCCGTTATTAAGCGCGTCATCGACGGCGGCGTGGAGACCGTTGAGGCCCCGCTGCCCGTGGTAATCACCGTCAACGGCAGCGCTGCCCCCTGCCGCCCGCAGAACGCCAAGCTGGTGATGAAGTACAAGCGTGCCACCTGTCCCATGGAGCGTCCTGCCGAAGGCACACCTTACGACCATCTCTACGAGGAGCGTCCTTATCTGACGCTCAACCAGTGGTCCGTAGCCGATGTCGACGGCGATGTCTCTCAGTGTGGTCTGGCCGGCTCGCCTACCAAGGTGAAGGCTATTAAGAACATCGTGTTCCAGGCCAAGGAATCGAAGACGCTCAGCGCCAGCGATGCTGACATCGAGGGAATGATCAAGGAATTGTTAGACGAAAAGATTATTGGATAACGAGATATGAATAATGTATTTGTTTATGTTGAGATAGAAGGTACGCAGGTACAGGAAGTATCTCAGGAGCTGCTGACCAAGGGTCGCAAGCTCGCCAATGAACTGGGCGTAGAGCTCCACGCCGTGGTGGCCGGCACTGGCATCAAGGATAAAGTGGAGGATCAGATCCTGCCTTACGGCGTCGACAAGCTTTTCGTCTTCGATGGCGAAGGCCTCTTCCCCTATACTTCGGCTCCCCACACGGACATCCTCGTCAACCTCTTCAAGGAGGAGCAGCCGCAGATTTGCCTCATGGGCGCTACGGTGATTGGTCGCGACCTCGGCCCCCGCGTCAGCTCATCGCTGACCTCTGGCCTCACCGCTGACTGCACGGAGCTGGAGATTGGCCCGTATGACGACGCCAAGAGCGGCAAGCACTACGACCAGCTGCTCTATCAGATCCGTCCCGCTTTTGGTGGCAACATCGTGGCTACGATTGTCAATCCAGACCATCGCCCGCAGATGGCTACCGTCCGCTCGGGCGTCATGCAGAAGGCTCTCTACGAGGGCGACGCCCGCGGACTTGTGGTTTACCCACAAGTCTCCAAGTATGTCAGCCCCGAGGCTTATGTCGTGAAGGTGCTCGACCACCACGTGGAGGCAGCCAAGCACAACCTGAAGGGTGCTCCCATCGTCGTGGCAGGTGGCTACGGCATGGGCTGCAAGGAGAACTTCGACATGCTCTTCCAGCTGGCCAAGGTGCTCCATGGTGAGGTGGGCGGAAGCCGCGCCGCCGTCGACGCCGGCTGGCTCGACCACGACCGTCAGATTGGTCAGACGGGCGTCACCGTTCATCCGAAGGTTTACATCGCCTGCGGCATCTCTGGTCAGATTCAGCACATTGCCGGTATGCAGGACTCGGGCATCATCATCAGCATCAACAACGATCCCGATGCACCCATCAACCGCATTGCCGACTATGTCATCAACGGAACGGTGGAGGAAGTGGTTCCCAAGCTCATTAAGTATTATAAACAAAATAGCAAATAAACATGGCTAACTATTATAGCGATCATCCTGAGATCGGGTTCTACTTGAACCACCCCCTGATGGCTCGTATCGTCGAGCTGAAAGAGAAGGGCTTCGCTGATGCGAAAGAATACGACTACGCTCCCGTTGACCTGGGCGATGCCATCGAGAACTACAAGCAGATTCTCGACATCACGGGCGACATTGCTGCCAACATCATCGCGCCTAACTCCGAGAGCGTGGACTTGGAAGGGCCTCACCTCGAGAACGGCCGCATGATCTACGCCTCGAAGACATTCGAGAACATCGACGCCACCCGCAAGGCTGGCCTCTGGGGCGTCTCCATGCCCCGACGCTACGGCGGTCTGAACCTGCCTAACGCTGTGTTCTCGATGCTGAGCGAGCTCATTGCTGCCGCCGACGCCGGCTTCCAGAACATCTGGTCGTTGCAGTCGTGCATCGACACGCTCTATGAGTTCGGTTCCGAGGAGCAGCGCCAGAAGTACATTCCCCGTGTCTGTGCTGGCGAAGGCATGTCGATGGACCTCACCGAGCCCGATGCCGGTTCTGACCTGCAGCGCGTCATGCTTAAGGCAACCTACGACGAGAAGGAGCAGTGCTGGCGTCTGAACGGCGTGAAGCGCTTCATCACCAACGGCGACTCTGACATCCACCTCGTGCTGGCCCGCTCTGAGGAGGGCACGAAGGACGGCCGCGGCCTGTCCATGTTCATCTACGACAAGCGCAACGGCGGCGTCGACGTGCGCCACATCGAGCATAAGCTCGGCATACACGGCTCGCCCACCTGTGAGCTCACCTATAAGAACGCCAAGGCTGAGCTCTGCGGCTCTACCCGCCTCGGCCTTATCAAGTACGTCATGGCCCTGATGAACGGCGCCCGTCTGGGCATCGCCGCCCAGTCAGTCGGTCTCTCGCAAGAGGCCTACAACGAGGGTCTGGCTTACGCTAAGGAGCGCCAGCAGTTCGGCCAAAAGATCATCGAGTTCCCCGCCGTCTACGATATGCTCTCGCGCATGAAAGCCAAGCTCGACGCAGGTCGCTCGCTGCTCTATCAGACAGCCTGCTATGTCGACATCTACAAGTGCCTCGAGGACATCGAGCGTGACCGTAAGCTGACCCCCGAGGAGAAGCAGGAGATGAAGAAGTACCAGCGCCTGGCCGACGCCTTCACGCCGCTTGCCAAGGGCATGAACTCCGAGTATGCCAACCAGAACGCCTACGACGCCATCTCGATTCACGGCGGCTCGGGCTTCATCATGGAATACAAGAGCCAGCGCCTCTATCGCGACGCCCGCATCTTCTCCATCTATGAGGGAACCACCCAGCTGCAGGTCGTAGCTGCTATCCGCTACATCTCCAACGGCACGATGCTCCAGAACATCAAGGACATGGCTGCCTCCATTGTGCCCAGCGATTCCGTCGCTGGGTTAAAGGCCCGCGTCGAGAAGCTCATCCCCGTCTACGAGGATGCCCTGAACTATGCCAAGAGCCTCGACTCGCAGGACGCCTTCGACTTCCTGGCCCGCCGACTCTATGACATGACCTGCGAGCTGGTGATGTCGCTTCTCATCATCCGCGACGCTGCCAAGGCCCCCGAGCTCTTCACAAAGAGCGCACAGGTCTACGTGCGAATGGCTGAGGAGAACGTCATCGGCAAGGCTGCCTATATCAAGGCCTTCACGCCCGACGACCTCTGCAGCTTCCGTGCCGCTGAGCCCGAAGCAGAATAACTGTAACATTACATTTCTTTTTTCATGAAGAAACTGATGACTTTCCTGCTGGCCATGCTGGGCCTCAACTCAGCATGCAGCCAGCAGGCTTTCGTTAATGCCGATGTCGACGCCTTCGCCCAGTTCATCAGCGATGTCGACGTGCAGCTCATCGATGTGCGAACTGCCCAGGAATATGCCGAGGGGCACATCGATGGCGCGGCCAATGTTGACGTCAAGAGCGACGACTTCATCGCTGCAGCATCCGCCCAGCTTAGCAAAGCACGTCCCGTGGCGGTCTATTGCCGTAGTGGGCGCCGCTCGGCCAATGCTGCCGACCAGCTTGCCTCTGAAGGATTCAGCGTGACAAACCTCTCTGGCGGCATCCTGGCATGGGAAGACCACCAGATGCCCACCACGAAGACAGAAGTCGACGTATTCACCACCAAGAGCGGTCTCTCCGTCAAGTTCTATGCTCTTTTGCATGCCAGCATCCGCATCGTCTTTGATGGCAAGGAGATCCAAATAGATCCCGTCAAAGAACTGGGAGGCCGTGTCGTGGATTATTCATCTATGCCGAAGGCCGACTACATCTTCGTCACCCACGAGCATCGCGACCACTTCGACGAAAGAGCCATTACCCAGCTGACCAATAATAACACACGACTCATCACCAACAGCCGATGCGCTGAGATGTTAGGACGTGGCGACGTCATGTCCAATGGCGACAGCCTCGACCTGGACAGTCTGCTGAAGGTGGAGGCTTTGCCAGCTTACAACACCACAGAGGGCCATCTCCAGTTCCATCCTAAAGGACGCGATAACGGCTACATCCTCAACATCGACGGCTTGCGTATCTACATTGCTGGCGACACTGAAGACATTCCCGAGATGAGCAACCTTGGCCATATCGACATCGCCTTCATGCCCTGCAACCAGCCCTACACCATGACCACCGACCAATTGCTGCGGGCTGCCAGGACGGTGAAGCCGCGCGTACTGTTCCCCTATCATTATGGCGACACCGACGTCAGTACCCTGCCAGCCCAGTTGAAGGCCGACGGCATCGAAGTCCGCATCCGCCACTACGAGTGAAGTTGACAAGACACATGGTGAAAGACTATCCCGACCGGATGACGCCTGAGCAGGCCCGCCAGTTCCACGACGACGTGCTCTGGCTTGTCAGTCAGATACCAGTAGGGCACGTCACCACCTACGGCATCATCGCCACACTGTCTGGTTGGCCCAGCCACTCGCGCATGGTAGGCCGCACGCTGCGCTACAGCCCAGAGTCGGAGCACCTGCCTTGTCACCGCGTGGTCAACAGAGAAGGTCGCACCGCCCCAGGCTGGAGCCGACAGCGCCCGCTGCTTGAGGCTGAGGGCATTCATTTCCTGCCCAATGGTCATGTGGACATGCGACAACACTTATGGGAACCCGACATCACCTGAGAAAAAGACAAAAATGATGAAAGAGCAAAACTCCGAGCTGCGTACGGCCTGGGACTTTGTCGAGAACACCGGACGCAGCATCTTTCTGACAGGAAAGGCCGGCACGGGCAAGACCACCTTCCTGAAGACCGTCGTCGAGCGCTCACGTAAGCGCTCCGTCGTCGTCGCACCTACTGGCGTAGCCGCCATCAATGCGGGCGGCGTCACCATACATTCTTTCTTTCAGCTGCCCTTCTCCCCCTACGTCCCGGGCTCACACATCAAAGACAAGTTCGACTTCAGCAAGCAGAAGCGCAAGATCATCGCCTCGCTCGACCTGCTCATCATCGACGAGATCTCGATGGTGCGGGCCGATCTGCTCGACGCCATCGACGCCGTGCTGCGCCGCTATCGCGACCACCAGCAGCCTTTTGGCGGCGTGCAGATGCTCATGATCGGCGACCTGGCCCAGCTGACGCCCGTCGTCACTCCCGAGGACGAGCGTCTGCTGAAGCCATATTATGACACGCCCTACTTCTTCGGCTCACGTGCCCTGTCACAGACCGACTACGTCACCATACAGCTGACAAGAGTCTACCGCCAGCAGGACGACCGTTTCCTCAACATCCTTAACGACATCCGCACCAGCCACGTCACACAGGCCGACCTTGACGCCCTGAACAGCCGTGTGCAGGCCACCCCGAGCCCCGATGCCATTCGGCTGACAACACACAACCAGCTGGCCAACTTCTACAACGAATCGGCCCTGCAACACCTCACGGGAAAGCCCTTCTGGTACAAAGCCGAGATCAGCGGCAACTTCCCTGAATACAACTATCCCACGTCGGAGATGCTCATCCTGAAGGTGGGCGCACAAGTCATGTTCGTCAAGAACGACCCCACGGGCAAGCACCGCTACTACAATGGTCGCATCGGACACGTCACCTATGCCGACCAGCAGAAAGTTCTCGTTGTCTGTCCAGGCGACGAGAAGCCCATCGAGGTAGAACCGCTGGAATGGGAGAACACACGCTATACACTGAACCCTACGACCCGCGAGATTGAGACCGACGTACAGGGCACCTTCCGCCAGCTGCCCCTCCGTCTGGCTTGGGCCATCACCATCCATAAGAGCCAAGGACTGACCTTCGACCACGCCATCATCGATGCTAACCAGTCGTTCGCCCCAGGACAAGTCTATGTGGCTCTCAGCCGATGTCGTTCACTCGAAGGTCTCTCGCTCGCCTCCCCACTCGACGCCCGTGCCATCATCACGGACCAACGCGTGGACAACTATATCATTCACCAGGAGACGGAGGCCGCTAAAAGCATTGCCCAGCTGCCCACCCTGAAGCAAGAATACGAGCGGCAGATGCTCATGCAACTTTTTGATCTCCAGCCCCTGCTCAATGCCGAGGAGCAAATGATACGGCTCTTTGCCGAATACTTCCTACGCAGTCACGCCTCACTCATGCAGCTCCACAACCAAGCCTATGCTTCCCTCCGCCAACTTGCTGAGACAGCCGCCCGATGGCGACAAGTCATCAACGCTACTCCCATCGAGAATCTCCGCCAGACGGCCCTGCTCGACCGTGTCAAGCGTAGTGCCGCATATTTCGCCGAACAGTTGACTGCCATTCTCCTCAAGCCCATACAACTGTCAGCCGAAGTAAAAAGCAACAACAAGCGGGCGACAGCCCGGCTGGCCGACCTGCTGCCCGACCTGAGCCAGACCTACTACGCCCGACAGTTGCTCTTTACCAAAATTGCGGAGCAGGGCTTCACCATCGACACCTATCTTCACGAGAAGCAAATGGCCATGCTCGACGCCATGGACGACGGTAAGCTACGTCGCGCTTTGCGTCCCAAAAAGGAGAAGACCACGGAGGTCACCCTTCGCCTCGTGAACCAAGGGTTGCGTCCTGAGCAAATAGCCCAGCAGCGCAGCATCAGCATCAGCACCGTCTTCAGCCATCTCGCCCTCCTGGCCCAGGAAGGCCGCATCCGTGGCGAGGCCCTCGTCAGCCCCGAGCACCTGCAAGCCATCCACAAGGTCATATCCATCGTCGGCACAGCTAACGGCATCAATCCCATCAAGGCCCTTTGCCCGCCAGACGTATCCTATGGAGAGATACGCCTCGTCCTATGTTCACTACCTGACAGCCAAGGAGCGTGATGCGCCCTACTGCTTCTGATAATAATAGAAGCGGTAGGTGCCCCGCTGCGGCACTCCGAGCGTATCGTTCGGCAGCATCGCATGCAGTTCTATCGCCTCGCGATAGAAGCGGGGCAGGGGCAGGCTGTCAGGATAGTATGCGGGGAGCGTCCTGGCGAACGTGTCGAGACGGCGGTCGATGAGCAATCCTGAGAGAATATAGTCGGCAGCCATCGGATGTGCGACGCTGTCGACGGTTAAGGCATGGAGGAACTGCGCCGTCGTGATCTTATAGACAGGCCTTGCGCCGAACCCCTTCCAGATGCTGTCCTTGGGCATGAGCCTCAGTCTGGAGCGGCTGCCTTTCAGCGGCAGCATGTCTGCGCTGGTGCCTACAAGCGGATAGCAGAAGAGACGTTCGCCCAGCTCGCCTCTCGTCCCCAGGGCATAGATGCGCAGCATCGTCAGGTTCTCGTCCGTCTCAAGCGAGCGCTCCCCTACCCTCAGGGCCTCAGCGGCATCGCCCTTCAGCAGCGACGCCTCAGCGTGAGCCGTGAAGTGGAACACGGCATTCGAGTTGCCCACCAGCGCCACGACGAGCATCATGGCGACCATCTGCAGCAGGTTGAGCCACATGCGCTGCGAGAAGATGCCCGTCGGCTGCTTGTCGTCGTTCTCGAAGGGCAGCACGTTGCGCGCCAGCCAGACGGCCACTGCCCACACGACGAGCACGACGGGCACTATCCATGCCCATGCGCCGAAGGAGAAGTGCTGGTCGATCGTCGGCGGCACGTCGCTCATGATGGTCAGCAGCAGCATCGACGGCAGATAGGTCAGTGCATGCGTGCGCCGTGCCAGCCGCGTGACGTAGTAGACGCCCAGCTGGAGCAGCTGTAGCACGAGGGTGATGATGACGGCTCCGACAGTGCGGTCGTAGTGTGTCTGTCCGCCGCTGAGCACATGCTGCCCTACGGCCAGCACGTCCGCCTGGAACTCATAGAGCCAGAGGAAAGTGAAGGCGAGAAAGATGATGGCACACATCGCCCTGACGGCGATGGTGCCATTCTTCTTGTGCGGATCGTGATCTTGCATGAATCCCGTGTCAGTTCTTTTTCAGGACGACGGCCGACCGCGCAGGGATATAGAGCTTGAGCCACTCCTTGTGATCCTTGACGTAGAGGGGGTCGTAGTTGGTGAAATGCGTGACGGAGTCGTCAGCCAGTCCGTTGCCGCCGAACTCCTTCGCGTCCGTGTTGAGCACCACCTCATAGCTGCCCGTGGGGACGAGGAAGCCATAGTCGGCAAAGGAGCGCGTGGGCGAGAAGTTGAAGACGAAGATGAGGTCGCCGCGCATGAAGGCGAGCACCTGGTCGCCGTCGTTGTGCCATATCTCGACGACGGGCTTGTCCTGGAAGTTGCGCACCGACTTGACGACGCGCAGCATCTCGCGGTCGAAGTCGCCCAGCCAGTGGTAGCACAGGTCGTGGTTGTCGACGAGGTTCCACTGTCGACGTGCATACTTGTAGCTCCATCCGTTGCCCTCGCGCGGGAAGTCGATCCATTCGGGATGTCCGAACTCGTTGCCCATGAAGTTGAGGTAGCCGCCGTTGATGGCCGCCAGTGTGACGAGGCGTATCATCTTGTGGAGGGCGATGCCGCGCTCAGCCACGCCGTTGACGTCCTTCTTGGCGAAGTGCCAGTACATGTCGGCGTCGATGAGCCGGAAGATGATGGTCTTGTCGCCGACGAGTGCCTGGTCGTGGCTCTCGCAGTACGAGATGGTCTTCTCGTCCGAACGGCGGTTCTTGACCTCCCAGAAGATGGAGCTGGGCTTCCAGTCCTCGTCCTTCAGCTCCTTGATCGTCTTGATCCAGTAGTCGGGGATGTTCATCGCCATGCGATAGTCGAAGCCCATGCCGCCGTCCTCGAACCTGGCAGCCAGCCCTGGCATGCCGCTGACCTCCTCGGCGATGGTGATCG
The DNA here is from genome assembly GCA_902779455.1 of uncultured Prevotellaceae bacterium. Lineage (GTDB taxonomy): Bacteria > Bacteroidota > Bacteroidia > Bacteroidales > Bacteroidaceae > Prevotella. The sequence continues at coordinate 41,018 of CACZBS010000004.1, read as the reverse complement.
CGTTGGGGTTCACCTCGTGGATGAGCAGGTTGGCCAGCGACAGGTAGCAGATGGCCTCGTCGTCCTCATGGCCGTTGAAGTAGTCGCCGTAGCCTCCGAAGGCCTCGCCCAGTCCGTGGCTATAGTAGAGCATGGAGGTGACGCCGTCGAATCGGAAGCCGTCGAAGTGGAACTCCTCGAGCCAGTATTTGCAGTTGGAGAGCAGGAAGTGCTTCACGCCGTCGTTGCCGTAGTCGAAGCAGAGCGAGTCCCATGCGGGATGCTCGTGGCGGTCGCCGCGGCAGAAGAACTGATAGGGGTCGCCGGCCAGGTTGCCCAGTCCCTCCACCTCGTTCTTCACGGCGTGGCTGTGGACGATGTCCATGATCACGCTGATGCCCAGCCGGTGGGCCTCGTCGATGAGCGCCTTGAGTTCCTCGGGCGTGCCGAAGCGGCTGCTGGGGGCGAAGAACGACGAGACGTGATATCCGAACGAGCCGTAGTAGGGATGCTCCTGGATGGCCATCACCTGGATGCAGTTGTAGCCGTCCTTGGCCACGCGCGGCAGCACGTTCTCGCGGAATTCGTTGTACGTGCCCACCTTCTCGGCGTCCTGGCTCATGCCGACGTGGCACTCATAGATGAGCAGCGGCGACTTCTTAGGCTTGAAGCCCGCCTTCTTCCATACGTAGGGCACGGCGGGGTTCCACACCTGTGCGGAGAAGATCTTCGTCTCCTCGTCCTGCACCACGCGGCGGCACCAGGCGGGAATGCGCTCGCCCTCGCCGCCGTCCCAGTGGACGTGCATCTTGTAGAGTTGTCCGTGGCGCAGGTCCTTCTCGCGCAGCTTCAGCTCCCAGTTGCCCGTGCCCTCGATGCGCTTGCAACGGTAGTGCTCGTCCTCCTGCCAGTTGTTGAAGTCGCCGACGAGATAGATGTCCGTGGCGTTGGGCGCCCACTCGCGGAAGACCCATCCGCGCGTCTGCTTGTGCAGTCCGTAGTAGAGGTGTCCTGTGGCGAAGTCGCTGAGCGACCTGCGTCCGTTGTTCGTCAGCTGGTTCAGCTTCCACAGCGCGTGGTCGTGGCGTCCGCGGATGGCCTCCTCGTAGGGTTCCAGCCACGAGTCGTTCTGCACGAGGCCTATGTGCTGCGGCTGCTTCCGTTCCTGCTTCTGTTCCTGTTTCTTTGTTGCCATAACTATAAACTATTCAATTCTTCACTCTTCATTCTTCACTCATCACTCATAATTCTTCACTTTGAAGATCGCTTTCTTGATCTCAGGCATGACGGAGATGCAGGGTGCATGGCCGTCCTGTGGGAAGAAGATGGCGAACATGCCCGGCATGCAGTCGATGAAGCTCTCGGCCAGCAGGTTCGGATACTTCGTGATGTCCTTCTCGTCGTTGTAGGGCGTCTCAGGCAGCCGGCAGAGCGGCGTGTAGCCGTAGGTCTCAGGCCCGTCCAGCGGGATCTGGATGTCGATCATGCGGCGGTGCGTCTCGATGAAGGCCTCGTCGGGCGTCCTGCCCTTGGCGGTGGTGATGTTGACGAAGAGGTCAGCGCCCTGAATGGGGTGCTTGCCCTCAGGCAGTTCTTCAAGCTTATGTGTGGCGATGAACTCCACGACCTGCCTGAACAGCGGGTTGACGGTCTCGTACTTAGCGAGGTTCTCAATAGTGTCGATAATCATATGGCTGTTATATTTTTAGTTGTTATTTATCTTTAGGAGTTTTTTGGGGGAGTTTGGGAGTTTAGGAGTTTAGGAGTTTGGGAGTTTTTGGGGGAGTTTAGGAGTTTGGGAGTTTAGACGATAGTCTTGCCGCTGATGCAGCGCTGAAGGTCACGAAGAATCTTAATTCTTAACTCTTAATTCTTAATCGCCGAAGGCGACAACTCTAAATTCTTAATTCTTAATTCTTAATTCTTAACTCTTAATCGCCGAAGGCGACAACTCTTAACTCTTAATTCTAAATTCTTAATTCTTCCTCCTGTGCCCATTGACATACGTCCCCTGGGCCGTGATGTTGCCATTGCGGTCCTTCTCCACGAAGTCGCCGTCGCGCTTGCCGTTGGCATAGCTGCCCTCGAATCGCAGGCCGTCCTTCGACTCCTCTATCGCCTTGCCGTGGCGCTGGCCGCCCTTGTAGGCCGCCTTGAACCGCGAGCCGTCAGCCATGTGGCCGATGCACTCGCCCTCGGGCTGTCCGTTCTTGAACTGACCCTCCACCACGTCGCCCTGCTTCGTCGTCAGCTTGCCGTGGCCGTTGGGCAGGTCGTAGTGCCACTGACCCGTGTATGTGTTGCCGTTCTTCCACACCAGCGTGCCCTGGCCGTGCTTGTCGCCGTTGAGGAACTGCCCGCTGTACTTGTCGCCGTTGGCATAGCGGAAGATGCCCGTGCCCGTGCGCATGCCGTTCTCGTAGTCACCCTCGTAGATGTCGCCGTTCTGGAAGCGATAGATGCCCTTGCCGTGCATGCGGTCGTTCTGCCACTGACCCACGTAGACGTCGCCGTTGGCATACTTGAACGTGCCCTTGCCGTTGCGCTGGTCGTTCTGCCACTGACCCTCGTAGGTCGAGCCGTCAGCCCAGTCGAAGAATCCCTGGCCGCTCTTCTTGTCCTGCTTCCACTCGCCGTTGTAGTAGGCACCGCTGGCAAACGTGTATAGCCCCTTGCCCTCGCGCTTGTCCTCGCGCCACATGCCGTTGTACACGTCGCCGTTGAAGTAGTACATCGTGCCCTTGCCCTGCTGGTAGTCACGATACCACAACCCCACATATTTATTATTGTTCTGGAAATAATACGTCCCCTGGCCGTGCTGCTGGTCGAGCAGCCATTGACCCTCGTATCGCTCGCCGTCGCTGAACTGATAGACGCCGTAGCCCTCGCGGTGGCCCTTGACGTATTCACCCTCGTAGGTGTTACCGTTTTTCCATGTCGTCTTGCCCTTGCCGTGGGGCCGTCCTGAGGCCATCTCCCCGTTGTAGCTGCCGCCGTCCTTCGTGTTGCATGATCCCAGCGAAATCTTCTGTGCGCTGGCGGCCAATGGCAGGGCTGTGATAAGTAATAATGATATGATATGTCTGCGGATATTCATTGTTGCATAGCTTTTTGAACTCCAAAAGTACAAAAAAAATGGGAGGCAGGCAAAAAAATTAAGGAATAACGAATAAGAATTAAGAATTATTTGTATCTTTGCCCCAAAATCACATCATCGCCCATGAAGTTTATCGGAATTATCCCCGCCCGCTACGCATCCACGCGATTTCCGGGCAAGCCCCTCGCCATGCTGGGCGGACGCACCGTCATCCAGCGAGTCTACGAACAAGTCAGCAGCGCCCTCGACGAGGCCTACGTCGCCACCGACGACGAGCGCATCCTCCAAGCCGTCCGACAGTTCGGCGGCCGCGCCGTCATGACCCGCGCCGACCATCGCAGCGGCACCGACCGCATCGAGGAGGCCGCCCAGCTCATCCGCACCGACGCCGACGTCGTCATCAACGTCCAGGGCGACGAGCCCTTCATCCAGCGCTCACAGCTCGACACCGTCAAGGCCCTCTTCGACGACCCCGAGGCACAGATCTGCACCCTCGGAAAGCCCTTCGAGTCGATCGACGCCGTCATGAACCCCAACTCCCCGAAGATCGTCTGCGACGTGCGCGGCTACGCCCTCTACTTCAGCCGCTCCCCCATCCCCTACGTCCGCGGCCGCGACCAGCAAGAGTGGCTCCAGGCCTTCCCCTACCTCAAGCACATCGGCCTCTACGCCTACCGGCGCGAGGTGCTCCGCGAGATCACCCGTCTCCCGCAGAGCCCCCTCGAGCTGGCCGAGAGCCTCGAGCAGCTCCGATGGCTCCAGCACGGCTATCGCATCCGCGTCGGCCTCACCGACGTCGAGACCATCGGCATCGACACCCCCGCCGACCTCACCCGCGCCGAGGCCTTCCTCCGCACAATGAACGCGGAACGATAAAGGAATAAAAAAAGGTTGAAGGGGAAGGGGGAATATCCTTCAACCTTTAACATTTTCGCCATGAAGAACAAGTAACTTTGGAAATTCGTCGTACAGACGCTGATGGCCATCCTGTCGGCCATCGCCACGGCACTGGGCGTCGCCTCGTGTTACCGTGGGCATGAGATAGATAGGTCATATACGAAAAGGAAAGGAGGGTGTGTCACAATATGTGCACGCCCTCTTTTTTTATGAGCAGGCTTCTGCCGCGGCCGTCAGAACGTCATGCGGATCATGAAGCGGACGCCCTGCTTGTGGGCGGTGGGGAGGTCGAGATAGCTGAGACGACGGACGTACTCGACGTGGATGATCTTGAAGATGTTGTGGATGCCGGCGGAGACCTCCCAGTAGGGACGCTTGCTGTCGAGGATATAGGAGCCCTCGGGGAAGTGCATGAGGACGTCGCTGCCGGCGTTCTGAGGCAGGTAGGGGTTGTTCTTGTCTGTCAGCTGGCCCCAGAAGCAGCGGACGGAGAGCCACTCACGCCACTTGAGGCGCTTGAGCAGGGGGATGCGGTTGAAGATCTTGCCGTTGAGGTCCCACGAGATGATGGCGGCGGCGTAGCGGTCGTTGAGGAACTCCATGTTGTTGACAAGCATGAAGGTGTAGTCCTGAAGGATGTAGCTGAGATTGGTCTCGGGGGCGACGAGCAGGGGGAAGGGCACCTGGTTCCACTGGATGCCGCCCTTGACGAGGCAGTCGACCTTGCCCCACGACTTGAGCCAGAAGCGCTTGTAGATGCTGAGCTGGGTGAGGTTGTAGCTGTAGTCGCCGCCAAGGAGGCCCTTGAAGCCCATGGTGTGGCCGAGGGTGAAGACGGGGGAGTCGAGGTTGATGGGCAGTCGGCGCTGCTTGGTGTTGATGAAGGTCTCGCCGGGGGCGAAGCGCACCTCGGCGCGCAGCTCGGTGGTGCGTATCTTCTGAGATGGCACCGAGACCTGACCCGGAGCAGCTGGATGGCTCCAGTTGGTCCATGTGGACGGGTCGCTGTTCATGCTCAGGGGGATGTAGTAGAGCTGTCCGGCGCCTTCGTTCTCCTCGGTCTTGAAGGCGACGGTGGTGCGGAAGCCCCAGTCTTCCTCGCGCTCGAAGGTGAGCGACTGGCGGTTGTAGAAGAGCATCTTGTCGACGGTGGTCCACTTGAACGAGGTGAAGACGTTGTCCTTGTCGGTGCGCATGAACTTGTCGGAGGGCGACTCGATGTCGTAGCTCGACGAGAGGGTGAGAGTGCGCTTGGGGAACTCGCGGGGCAGGTATTCCTTCTTGTTGAACGACCAGGTGACGTCGCCGCGGTAGTAGGTCTTCTTGGAGCCGATGCCGCGGGCGATGTAGCCGCTGAGGAAGAGGTTGGAGTCGAGGTTGGCGGTGGTCTGTGCGGAGAAGCGCAGGCGCAGGTCGTCGATGAAGTTCTGGCTGACCATGGTGTTGATGGGGCCGATGTCGACCTTGGAGGGCTTGCCTGTCTCGACGAAGTTCTCGATGAAGGCCTTGAGGCCGAAGATGAGGTACTTGAAGCCTTTCATCTGCTCGAGTCCGTGGACGAAGGCGTCCATGGAGCTCTCGCTCTTGGTCAGCTCCACCTGACGATAGCGGGCCCAGAAGTCGTCGCCCTGCATCATGGCGTTGACGTCCTTGACCTCTTTCTTCTTGCCCTTGAAGAGCTGGCGGGGCAGCTCGTCGAAGGCGTAGTCGGTCAGGCGGGTGTTGCGGATGACGGCGAACTCCTGGAGGAAGTTGGCCACCTTGAGCTCGGTGAACATGTCGTCGACGGAGAGGACCCACTCGCCGTTGGGCAGGCGCTGGAACTCCTGGGTGACCTTCATGTTCTCGACGAAGTTGACGTCGGAGCGCTTGGGGATGGTCATCTCGCAGCGCTTCACCTGATAGCTGGAGTCGGCGAGGATGTAGAGCTGGCCGCGGAAGCCGAAGTCCTGCTGGTTGTTGGGCAGGAAGGTGAGATGGAAGCAGAGGTCGTGGTCGACGTAGATGGTGTCCTCGATGTAGTAGCGATAGAAGGCGATGGCATCGTCGCCGATGGGCGAGGTGAAGGGATACTGGAGGAGGCGGATCTGGTCGTCGTAGATGTTGACATCGGTGAAGATGTCGTGCATGGCGGTGGTGAGGATGTCGCCCGTCTGGATGAGCTCGTTGATGCCTGTGTTGCTGACGCCCTTGACGATGGTCTTCTCGTCGTGGGGCTGACGGCGGTAGATCTTCTGTGAGACCTGCTCGTCGACGGAGACGGGCAGGATGAGCTTGTTGTTATACTGGCAGGCCTCGATCTGGTTGAGGAGCCACTGCTTCTTGGCGAGTCGGCCCGAGTCGAGCATCGCGGGGGTGATGTCGTTGAGGGCGAGGGTCAGCTTCTGGTATTTGGTGTACTGATAGAAGTCGTGGTTGGAGAGGTCGGTGCGCTTCTTGGCGGCGACGACCTTGCGCATGAGCTCGACGGCAGGGTTGTTCTTGCGGCTGTAGCGCTGACGCTTGGACTTGACGGTCACCTCCTTGAGCATCTTGTTGTCAGGGCGCAGGCGGATGCGCATGTAGGCCGACGTCTTGTTGTCGACGATGATGGTCTGCTGTTGATAGCCGACGGCGCTGAACGTCAGGGGCCACCCCTGATGGCGGGCGATGGTGAAGTGGCCGTTGATGTCGCTGGCCACGGCGACGCCATGGCCGCGGTAGATGCATGAGGCGAAGGGGATGGTGTCGCCTGTCTGGGCATCGAGGATATGGCCAGAGAGGGTCTGGGCCTTAGCGCCGACGGCGAGGCCCAGGATCATGAGGAGCAGGAGGACGGCCTTGGTCTTAGACATTGAACTGCTTGCACATTGATTCGTGGCGATGCTTCATGTAGTAGTAGAGAGCGGCGAGGACGGTGATCTCGAAGAGAGGATAGATCCACGGCTGGTTGATGAGACAGCCGATGAAGAGCATCGTGGCGCGCGTGTTATGGGTCAGCACATTGGTCATCCACATCAGGGGCAGGCTCTTCTGGCGGAAGGCCTCGCGGAACGACTGGGGCATATCGGCAGCACTGGGGTACTTGGCCTTCACCTTGCGGAAGAAGCGCTGGAACTCGGGCGTGGCCTCCTCCTGCTTCTTGCACCAGCCGGAGTAGAAGTAGTGGAAGACGTGCTCCCAGAAGTGGCCCTTGTCGGCCACCATCAGCGGACCGACCTTGTGCTTGGGGATGCGGTCGAGCAGACGCACCTCGGCCTCGTAGCTGGCCAGCTCGCTGCCCTCCTCGCCCTTGATGAAGTAGAGGTGGATCTGGCGATAATAGTCGGCCAGCTGACACTGATGAGCGTGCCAGTAGAAGCCGGCATAGGCGCAGAGGAGGAAGCCCCAGATGCCCCAGTTGAAGTCGGTAAAGGGGATGGGCTGATGCCACATGCGCAGGGCGATGGCCAGATAGCAGAAGAAGAACCAGACGTCGCTGGCGAAGCCGTCGAGCATGCGGCCCACGAGGGTCTTATGATTGGTCAGACGGGCCATCTGGCCGTCAGTGGAGTCGCAGAAGTTGGCCAGCATCAGGAGCACCACGCCACAGACGTTCCACCACAGCTCCGTGTGATAGAAGCACCAGCCGGCACCTGCGCCGAGAAACATCGAGAGGATGGTGACGAAATTGGGGGTGGCTCCGAGCTTGATCCACATCAGGGCAAAGGCGAGTCCGATGGGGCGCGTGAAGTAGACATCGAGCCACTCCTCAGTGTCGTTCGACTTGAACGACTCGTGAAGTAATTGCTTAAATGACTTGTCCATATATAATAATATGTATTATCCTACGTTGGTGATGAAGAGCGGCGGGGGCTTTTCTGCGTTGACAGCAAACTTCAAAGCGCCGCAGAGTTTTATCGGGGTGCAAAGGTACGCATTTTATATGACAATTCGCACATTTTGGTTTTATATTTGATTATTTTTAAAGAATAATCGACCCGGCAGGGCCAAAATCGCGCGGTTTATTTGCCGATAAGGAAAAAAAGTCGTAACTTTGCGCCATCCTAAGACAAGACGAAATGAAACAGACAGACCGCAACGTCATTATGATCACGGCCGGAGGCGTGGGAGCGCGCTTCGGCAGCAGCGTGCCTAAACAATATGTCGAGATGAACGGCCGAAAGGTCATCGCGTACGTCATCGACGCCTGCCGCAAGGCGCAGATGGCCGACGCGCTGCTCGTCGTGGCCCACCCCAGCTATCACGAAGAGCTCACGAGGGAGTTCGGCGTGGAGGTCGCGGCCAGTGGACCTGAGCTGAACGTCACGAAGCGCAACGGCCTCGACTATATCCGCGAGCACGCGCCGCAGTGCGAGAAGGTCATCGTGGCCGACGCCGTCAGGCCAGCCGTGGAGAGCAGCGTGCTCGACCGCTTCTTCCGCCTGCTCGACGACTACGACGCCGTGGCCTGCGCGCACAAGATCACGGACAGCCTGGGACGCCACGGGCAATGGATCGTCAACCGCGAGGAATACTACACGCTATCGGCGCCCGAGGCCTTCCGATTCCCCCTCATCGACAGCCACTTCAGGGCCGACTCGCCCCTGACGGAGTCGATACAGCAGCTGCCGGAGACGTCGCGCGTATACCTCGACTTCGACGTCCCTTACTACGACAAGCTGACCTATCCTGAGGACCTGGCCAAGATACAGAGCATCATGAGCCGCAGATAGGTGCGCGCGGGAATAAAGTGACTTTGAAAATATTCATCATAAAAACCTAAAAAACAGCAGACTATGGAGATAAAGACAATCGGTCTGGCCAGCGACCATGCGGGCTACGAACTGAAGCAATTCGTGAAGAAGTATCTCGAGGAGAAGGGATACACATTCAAGGACTACGGTACCTACACGGAGGAGTCGTGCGACTACAGCGACTTCGGACATGCGCTGGCGCGGGGCATCGAGGCGGGCGAGGTCTATCCCGGCATCGCCATCTGCGGCTCGGGCGAGGGCATCGCCATGACGCTCAACAAGCACCAGTCGATCCGCGCGGGTCTGTGCTGGATTCCTGAGATAGCCCACCTCATACGGCAGCACAACAACGCCAACGTGCTGGTGATGCCCGGCCGCTTCATCGACGAGGCGATGGCACGACGCATCATGGACGAGTTCTTCGCCACGGAGTTTGAGGGTGGCCGCCATCAGCGCCGCATCGACAAGATTCCCGTCTGAGGCGCAGGGGCCTTTCGTCAAAAAAAGCACCGCTTTTCATTCTGAGAAGCGGTGCTTTTTGATGAGAGAAGCGGTGCTTTTTGATGAAAGAAGCGGTGCTTTTTGATGAAAGAAGCGGTGCTTTTTGATGAGAGAAGCGGTGCTTCAGTTGGTCTGCATGGTCAGCTTGACAGGCTTCATGCCAGCGGCGGTGGCGGTGAGCACGACGGGGCCCGACTGGCGGGTGGAGCGGAGGATGACGGAGCACGTGCCGTTGTAGAGACGGCGCTGGGTGCCCACGGTGAGCTCTTCGGAGGTGATGTCGCCATTGACGACGCCAACGATCTCGGCACTGCCTTCGACAGCAAAGGTGACGTCGGCAGCCGTGGTCTGCACGCGACGCCCCTTCTTGTCGAGGGCTACGATGCGGACGTGCTGCAGGTCCTGACCGTCAGCCTTCCACGACGGATTGTCGCTCTCGGCCGTCAGCCTCGTGGCTTTGCCCGTCGTCTCGATCAGATGGCGGGCCACGACCTTCCCATCCGTACGGGCGACGGCCTCAAGCTTGCCAGGCTGATAGACGACGTCGTTCCAGCGGATCTGATTGCGCATCTTCGCATTTCCCTTGTCGTTAGGCTGGCGGCCAAGACTGCGGCCGTTGAGCAGCAGCTCCACCTCGTCGGCATTGGTATAGGTGATGAGCGAGAGCTTCTGCCCCGCAGCGCGGTTCCAGTGGTCGCTCATGCCGTCATTGCCCGTCTGGACGCCGTTCCACATCTGGTCGCCCTTGCGGTCGATGACGGCAATGTGGACGAGGGGCTCGTCGGGCACGAAGAACGACTTCATGTAGTAGGCCTTGGGCTTAGGCTCGAGCGATAGGTCGAAGACGCCTTGCGCCCAGCCCTTGGCGGGCCACCCCTGGCTCTCGCCGAGATAATCGATGGCGCCCCAGTAGGCCAGTCCGATGACGCGGTCGAGATCCATAGCGAAGTAGTTCTCGCCCATGGCCGAGATGGAGGCCTCACTCTGATAGAAGGTCATCCAGGGGAAGCGGCGTCCGTCGCCAGGGAAGTACATGTAGCGGTAGTTGTAGGCCTGGACGTCAGTCAGCATGGCGAGGTCGCAGGGCAGCGAGTCGGTCTGCCAGTTGCGGTAGCGGGGGTGCATGGCGACGGTGACGAGGCGCGTGGAGTCGTAGCGCTGCAACAGGGTGCGCATCATCTTGTAGAGGGTGACGCCGAAGTCGTTGAAGGGCTGGTTGGGGTCTTGCTGCAGCTCGTTGCCGAGGCTCCAGAGGACGACGGAGGGGGAGTTGCGGTCGCGCCTGACCCACTCGGGCACGTCTTTCTGCCACAGCTCCTCGAAGGCGACGCGCCCGCCGGTGTGCTGGCGTGTCCACTTGTCGTAGAGCTCGTCGACGACGAGGATGCCGTACTTGTCGCAGAGCTCGATGAAGGAGCGGCTGTAGGGATTGTGCGAGGTGCGTATGTGGTTGATGCCGAACTGTTTCATCAGCTGGATGCGCTTCTCCATGGCACGGGGATAGGAGGCCGCGCCAAGGGCGCCGAGCGTGTGGTGGTTGGCATAGCCCTTGAGGAGCACCTTGCGGCCGTTGAGCTTGAGTCCGAAGGTGGGGCCGATCTCGACGGTGCGGATGCCGAAGTGGTCGCTGACCTCGTCGACGACGTCACCGTCCTTGCTGAGAATCTGGGCCACGACGGTGTAGAGGCGCGGCGTGTCGATGTCCCACAGCTGCGGATTGGGAATCTCGACCTCGCCAGTCAGGGCGGCCTCCTGGGTGCGTGTGCCGCGATGGCGCTCAATCTTGCGTGTCTGCTCGTAGACCTGACTGCCGTCTGGGTCGACGATGCGGACGCGCACCTGGGCGGCCTCGCGCGTGCGGTTGGTCAGCTCGGCTGAGACGCTGACATATTTATTATCGCGCGTGGTGATGTAGAGGGGATGGCGTCCGAAGTAGAGGTCGCGGGGGGTGCTGACGAGCCTGACGTCGCGGAAGAGTCCGCCGCCGGTGTACCAGCGCGAGTTGCCTGGCTCGCGGGTGTCGGCCATGACGGCTATGACGTTGTCCTGGCCAAGGCGCAGCTTGTCAGTGACGTCGATCTCGAAGCCCACGTAGCCATAGTCCGTGCCGCCGATGAGCTGGCCGTTGAGATAGACGTCGGCCACATACATGATGCCGCCAAAGTCGAGCAACAGCCGACGGCCGCGCAGCTCGTCGGCAGAGGGCGTCAGATGGAGACGATACCAGGCACGGCCCATCTCCTTGAAGCCACGGCTGGAGAGACGGCTCTTGATGTTGGCCGCCACATCGCTGTTGTCGGCCTTCTCGTCAGCCGCCGGCGCCACCCAGGGCTGCTCTATCTGGAAGTCGTGGGGCACGTTGACGATGCGCCATGCGGAGTCGTCGTAGGCGGGGGCAGCAGCGCCCTCGACGTCGCCGGCATGGAAGCGCCAGCCGAAGTTCAGGTCTTGCGTTGTGCGGGGCTGGGCGGACAGGGGGGTGAAGTTGGCACTGGCCGCCATCAGGGCCAGCGCTGCAAGGAGGATGATTCGTTTGACTGTCATAGCAGGTGTGTGTTGTTTTGTGTTTGTTTTTATTTGATAATCTGAATGACGACGTTGTCCTTGGTGATGTCGTTGGCGTAGTTGAACTCAGCATCCTTGCGGGCCGAGATGTAGATGTCGCGCAGGTGGATGCCGTCGATGGGCATCTCAGGCAGTCCGTTGAACTCCATGGCGATGCCGGCCCGATGGCACACGACGTTGCGGATGTCGATATTGCGGAAGATGGGGGTCTCCTCAGTGACGGGCTTGGGCTCGACCTTAGGCTGCGTGCCGCCTTCAGCGAGCACCTCGCTGACCGACTTGCCACCATAATACATATTAAAGGTGAGGGCGTAGGTCGAGATGTCAGTCATCGTGATGCCGTCGATGAAGATGTTCTCCACGATGCCGCCACGACCACGGGTCGACTTGAAGCGCAGGCCGACATCAGTGCCCACAAACTGGCAGTCGGCCACCTTGATGTTGCGCACGCCGCCGCTCATCTCTGACCCGACGACGAAGCCTCCATGGCCGGCAAAGACGGTGCAGCCGCTGACGACGACGTTCTCGCAGGGGCGGCCACGGCGTCGTCCGTCGGCATCCTTGCCGCTCTTCAGGCAGATGCCGTCGTCGCCGGCATCGAACTTGGAGTTGACGATGAGCGCATTGCGGCACGACTCCAGGTCGAGGGCGTCGCCGTTCTGGGCATAGGCAGGATTGCGCACCAGGACATTGTCGATGATGATGTTCTCGCACATCAGGGGATGAAGATTCCAGGCGGGTGAGTTCTGGAAGATGACGCCTTCGAGAAGCACGTTGCGACAGCCGACGAGGCTGACCATCACAGGGCGCAGGAAGCGCTTCACGGCCTCCCATTCGGCATCAGTCTTGGCCTTGGGCACGTTCATGTCGGCCCCCTGCTCACCTCTTGCATAGCCCTCTGACGGCACCCAGTAGCCTTTGCGCAGCTCCTGGCTGCCAGGCTGCTCAAGGAGGCGTTTCCAGTGGGCCTCCGTCACCTTCGACTTCTTCACGGGGCGCCAGTACTGGCCGTTGCCGTCGATGACGCCCTGACCCGTGATCGAGACGTTCTCGAGGTCAGTGCCGCTGATGGGCGACTGGCAGCGACGCGTGTCGAGCCCCTCGAACGAGGTCTTCACCAGCGGATAAAGGCTCTCGTCGGCTGCAAACTGCAGCACGGCGCCCTGTTCGAGGTGGAGGTCGATGTTGGAGCGCAGCACGATGGGGCCCGTGAGCCAGACGCCGCGGCGCAGGACGACGTGTCCCCCACCCTGCCGGGCCAGCTGGTCGATGGCCGTCTGGAGCACGTCAGTGCAGAACCGCTCGCGATGATCGCCGCCATTGTCGAGCACGACCCGGCGGTCAGGGATGGTCGGCGCCTTCACTTCGGCCATGGCGAAGGGCAGGTCCTGAGTGTACTTCTTGTAGGGATTCTTGGCTGCAATGCCCAGCACGACGGCGAGCATCAGCAATGTCATGGTTACTTTTTGCATCGTTTGTTTTAGTATTTTACAGCGCAAAGGTAAACAAAATAATCGAGACGACACAACTTTTTCCTTTGTTTGTTTTGCATTTCGCTCTTTTTTTCGTAATTTTGCCCCCGAAACTTACATCGGGGCCGTATCGGTTCGATCGGGATACTCATCAAATAACGTTGAAACTCGGTGTGTCTTCTCTTGCCAATGGCGGGCCACTAACCAAGCGTATGCACCATTTTATGCCGGTGGATTACAAAGGCGGAGAGCACCCTTAACTTGTAATAAAGGAGTTTTCATCACATCATCGGTGCGGCCCCATTCTTTTTCAGTTTATAGTTCATAGTTAAAAGTTCATAGTTATGTTCTCAGGCATTATCGAAGAATTTGCTACAGTCGTAGACATCCGTAAAGACAGGGAAAACATTGACTTCACATTGACATGCTCCTTCACGGACGAACTGAAGATTGACCAGAGCGTGGCCCACAACGGCGTGTGCCTCACAGTGGTGTCGACAGACGGCCCGCGCTACGTGGTCACAGCCATGAAGGAGACGCTGGAGCGCTCGAACCTGGGTCTGCTCCGCGTGGGCGACAAGGTGAACGTGGAGCGCTCGATGATGATGAACGGACGACTCGACGGCCACATCGTGCAAGGCCACGTCGACCAGACGGCCCGCTGCATCGCCATGGAGGATGCCGACGGCTCAACCTACTTCACCTTCGAATATCCCGAGGACCGCGAGATGGCCCGTCACGGCTACTTCACCGTCGACAAGGGATCAGTGACGGTCAACGGCGTGTCGCTCACCGTCTGCCGCCCCACACTGAACACATTCCAGGTGGCCATCATCCCCTACACGATGGAGCACACCAACTTCCAGGACATCCGCGTGGGCACGGTCGTCAACATCGAGTTCGACATCCTTGGCAAGTACATCGCCCGCCTGCAGCAGCTCGGCTAATCAAAGAAGGACTTCAGGCATTGCATATACGGCGTCAGTCGTTTGGGGAACACGCGTCCCCAGCGGCTGACGCTGTTGTCTGCATAGCTGACGATGAGTCGGCGGCGGGCTCGCGAGATGGCAACATAGAACTTGCGCGCCTCCTCGTGGGACGCCTCGTCGGAGGTGGCATAGACGCTGGGATACTTACCCTCGACGGCGTCGTAGACAATGACATTGTCGAACTCCAGCCCCTTGGCCTTATGCACCGTGCTGACGAAGACGCGCTCACTCATGCTCTGAGCGCCACAGAGGTCGGCCTCCTTCAGGGTCGAAAGGTCGGGCATGTGGCGATGCAGCTGGTCGGCCAGTGACGACGACGTCGACGTCTCAGCCAGGAGGTCCTGCTCGATGTAGCGTGTCAGATAGGCCAGCTTAGGCATCTCTGGCAGTCGCTTCAGGTCGCGGAGATAATCGTAGGCATAGGTCAGCTCGTCTGACAGCACGGGACCCTCCGTCGCCTCGTAGAGCCGTCCGCGGGCATGGTTGTAGAGGTCGGCATAAAGATTGCGGAACCGCTCGATCGTTTTTTGATGGCGGCTGACGAACTCCAGCTGATGTCCGACGATGCTGCGGGCGCGGTCGTAACAATAGACCATCAGGCTCAGCGTTGCCAAGATGTCGTCGTTGGCCAGGTGGGAGTTCTCGCCCTCCAAGCCAAACTCCGTCAGGAGGTCGCGCAGCTTGTAGCTCGACAGCCGAGGTCGGAGCAGACGCGCCAGCTTGAGCGTGTCGAAAGCCCCCGTGAGACGGTCGGCATCGTGAGTCGCCAGGTTGTTTTTGATGATCTGACAGTCGTAATTGACATTATGTCCGATCAGCACACAGCCCTCGATGAACTCCATGAAACGGTCGTAGGCCTCAGCTGGCGTCAGGTGTGGCTGACGGGCATATTCCTCAACCAGCGGATTGACGATGTCGCCCAGCATGGGGGGAATCTCCCTGGACGTCTTAATGAAGAGATTCAGTTCGCCAACCACCTTGCCCTGGCGTGTCTTCACGGCGGCAATCTGCACCACATCGTCCTCAAAGACATCGAGGCCTGTCGTCTCTGTATCGAACACGACGACGTCCTGCTGTTCGTAAGCCTTGATGAACTCAGCCACGTAGGTGGAGTCCTCATAGTCGATGAAGTCGACGGGCGTCAGCGCCACCTGCATCATGGCCCTGACAAACTGGCGGGCGCTGCTGTTGGAGCTGTAGATCTGCAGTCCTGTCAGCAGCTGCGACCAGGCGATGAAGTTATGCTCCATCGACACCACGGACAGATGGGCCAGCAAGAGGCGCATCTGAGGCGTCGAGAAGAAGTCGGTGCCCGAAATCTTAAAATGGGGCAGCGTGCCCAAGGCGGCGCTCACCTCGTCGGCATCACTGTTGAAGGCAACGATGACGGCTATCGACTCCTCTGGATGAAGCTGATAGAGATCGCCGACGAGGCGGGCCACGCGGTTGGCCTCGTCGATATTCGTGTCGCACTCGATGAGTTGCAGGTCGCCCGCCTGGCGCGGGGTCTCATTCTGGGTGGAAGGGAGGAGCGAGGGCTCAATGCCCAGCTGCTGATGGCCGTAAGTATTAAATAAATCAAGCAGATAGCGCGGCGAGCGATAGTTTTGGTAGAAGTTGTGGAAGCAGCCCTCGGCACAGCGCTGGCGGAGCATGGCGAGGGTGTCGGTCTTGGCTCCCATGAACGAGAAGATCGCCTGTTGGGCATCGCCAAGGTAGACGACCGTCGCATCGTCGGCAGTGAAGAGGTCGACGATGGCCAGCTGGAGGGGATTCAGGTCCTGCACCTCGTCAATCTGAAGCCAGCGCAGCTTTCGGGTCGGGACATCCGTCGATGGCGTCGTGAGGGTGTCATAGGTGCGGAGCAACAGGTCCTCAAAGTCGAGCAGGTCGTTCTGACGCTTATATTGCTCATAGCGCCCAGCGGCATAGAACATGTCCAGCTGGCGGCGGGCCTCCACGCTGAGCAAGGCAGCCGGATCGTCGCGATAGGTCTCAGCATGGCGATAGAGCCTGATCGACGAATCCTGCGTATAGCTCAGATTGAAAGCCACGCACAGCTCGCGCAGCACGGACGGCTTCAGCGCATCGCGATGCACCATGAGCCCGCTGGGGTAATGATGCTCACACTGGTACATGAGATGCTGCAGATTGATGATCTGAGAATACTGCTGCCTGAACTTGGTATCGCCCAGCACGCGCAACTCGTCGTCGCCCAGATAGTCGGAGATGATGCTGATACTGGTGTCAGTGTCTATCACGGCTGTATGTTCGGGCACGATGCCGCTCTCAAAGAGGAAGCGCGAACAGAAGCGATGGACATTGCCGATGAAGAGTTCGTCGAGCCCCCCGCCTTCGTCGGACAGCCGTTCATAGATGCGCTCACGCATGCCTTTTGATGCACGGTTCGTGAACGTCAGACAGGCCATATCGCTGAACTCGACGCCATGGCGGCGGGCCCACACGATGCGTTCGGCCAGCACGGCCGTCTTGCCGCAGCCCGGGGGAGCCAACACCAGATGATGTCCGCCCTGCGCCTCGATGACGCTCTGTTGCTCACTGTTGAATTGCTTATCCATGGTCGTTCTCTTTTTCAGCTGACAAAATTAGTCTTTTTTACTGACAATGCCAAACGGAGCGCCACAAAGCGAGTGTTAAATATGCGAAAATTGTTTGGCCATTCGGATATTTCAGCGTAATTTTGTAGACTTAAAAGAGTATCACATCTATTATTTTAGTATTATTGTAGCATCATGCTATCACTACTCATGACCATCGGCCTGATTATCAATGAAATCATGGCCTCCAATATCGACGGCACGATGAGCCCCGCCACCAACTTCGACAGTTGGATAGAACTCTACAACACCACCGACGCCAACATCAGCCTGACGGGGATGTGGCTCAGTGATGATCCGGAGAACCTGAAGAAATGGCACATTCCTGCCACTACTGGCACCGTGGCAGCGCATGGTTTCAAAGTGGTATGGCTGGGCTCGAACAACATCAAGACGTCGCAGGGCTCATTCAAGCTCGACTGCGACGGCGGCACGGTCTTCCTGTGCGACAAGGACGGCGAGCTCATCACGTCAGCTGACTACCCCGAGGCGCTGAGCCGCACGTCTTATGCCCGAACAACTGACGGCGGTGACGAGTGGGGATGGATAGACAAAGGCTCGCCTGGCCGCACGAACGCCACGGCCCAGTTTGCCACTGAGCGCTTGGCGCCGCCCGTCGTCGACACAGACAGCCGACTGTTCACCTCCAGCTTCCAGGTTAAGGTCACGATTCCTGAGGGCTGCACCCTGCGCTACACCACCAACGGAAGCCTGCCGATAGCGACGTCGACAACCAGCACGACAGGCATATTCACCGTCAGCGCCACGTCCAACTATCGCTTCCGCCTCTTTCGCGAAGGCTATCTGCCCAGCGTCCCTGTGACACGTTCCTTCATCAAGACATCCAACAAACACACCATTCCCGTCATTTCCATCGTAGGCGACAACCGCTATTTCAACGACAACACCTGGGGCATTGCCGTGCAAGGCACCAACGGGCGGACGGGCAACGGACAGTCGCAGCGCTGCAACTGGAACATGGACTGGGAGCGCCCTGTGAACTTCTCGATGATTACGCCCGACGGACGGATGGCTTTCAACCAGGATGTCGAGATCTCTGTCTCAGGCGGATGGAGCCGGGCGTGGAGCCCTCAGTCGTTTAAGCTGAAGGCCGGCAAGGAATTCGACGGCCAGAACGACCTGCGCTACCCCTTCTTTCCCCAGAAGCCTTACATCCGCAACAAGAACCTGCTGCTCCGCAATGGCGGCAACGACACGTGGGCCCGATTCAAGGACCCAGCGGTGCAGACCATTCTCCAAAGAGCCGAAATCGACCTCGACCTGCAGTCCTACGTGCCCATCATCGAATATGTCAACGGACAATTCAAGGGAGTGCTCAACATGCGTGAGCCCAACAACCGCAAGTTCGTGGCGGCCAACTTCGGCTACGACGACGACCGTCTCGACATGTTCGAGATGAGTCCCGACTCCAATGCCTACATGATGTGCGGCTCGGCTGAGACGCTGGAGCACATCTACGAGCTGGCCGCAAAGGCAGCGCAGCCCGACGTCTACGAGGAGCTGAAGGAACTGCTCGACATCGACGAATACATCAACTACATGGCAACCGAGCTCTACCTCGGCTCCACGGACTGGCCCCACAACAACATCAAGGGCTACCGTGCATGGGACGGTGGACGCTACCGTTTCATCATCTTCGACCTCGACTTCGCCTTCAGGACGAACAATCCTTTCACTGACTTCAAGAACCACCAGTGGTTCACCTTTAACCTCATCTACGACACGAACAAGCAGCTCTATGGCGAAATCAAGTTCGTCACCCTCTTCATCAACATGCTGGCCAACGACGACTTCCGCCGCCAATTCATCGACACCTACAGCATCATGGGCGGCAGCATCTTCGAGAAGGAGCGCGCCACGGCCATCATCAATGAGCTGGCTGACGCCGTGCGCCCCATGATGCAACTCGACGGCAAGAACCCTGACGGGTCGGCCAATGAGCTGCGCAACGGCTTCAACTCGCGGATGCCAGAGATGATGACCCGCATACAGCAGGCCCCAGAGATGCGCCTCAGTTCGGCCAAGAAGCTCTCCGTGCAGCTCAAGGCCGACGTCGCAGGGGCCCGCCTGTTTGTCAATGACACGCAGGTGCCCTATGCCGACTTCAACGGCCAGCTCTTCACGCCCGTCACCCTGCGGGCCGAAGCCCCTGGCGGCTATCGCTTTGCGGGATGGAAGAGCGGCCTGACAGCGACCCGCCAGCTCATCGCCACCAATGCCACATGGAAATACTACGACCGCGGGGCCCTCACTGCCGCGGCCTGGCGCCAGTCCTCCTACAACGACAGCGGCTGGCTGCAGGGCGCAGGCCCGCTGGGCTATGGCATGACGGGCACCACGACGACCATCAGCTACGGCTCGAACGCCAGCAACAAGTATCCCACCTATTACTTCCGTCACACACTGACCCTCGACCAGACGCCCACCTCAGCCGACCAGATGGTGCTCAACTATCAGGTGGACGACGGCTTCGTCATCTATGTCAACGGTCAGGAGGCCGCTCGCTACAACATGCCTTCAGGTACGGTCAGCTTTAACACTTACTCTACAACGTATGCCGAACACACGCCGCTCGTGGGCAGCATCGCCCTCCAGGCCTCGCTGTTCAAAAAAGGCACCAACGTCATCGCAGTCGAGGTGCACAACACCAGCGGCACGTCGAGCGACATCTTCTGGGCCTGCGAGCTGCTGACCTCAGTAGGTGCCGGCAGCGACAGCCACTACCTCTCGACTGAAGCAGAGATGGCCTTGCCTGAAGTCAACGGCCAGCAGCTCATTGCCTGCTTCGAGCCCCTCAGCGAGCAGGAGCGCCAGGAGCAGGGCATCACCCCCGTACGCATCAACGAGGTGAGTGCCGCCAACGACATGTCAGTCAATGAATACTGGAAGCGCAACGACTGGTTAGAGCTGGTCAATACGACGGATGAGGCCATCGACGTGGAGGGCATGTACCTCACTGACAACATCCTGAAGCCTGAGAAATATCAGATCACCAAGGGCGACGGCACAGCCACGACCGTGATTCCCCCACACGGACATCTCATCGTTTGGTGCGACAAGCTGGAGCCGCAGTCACAGCTCCACGCCTCGTTCAAACTGGCCAACGAGGGCGGCGACGTCGTCCTCACGGCTGCCGACGGCTCATGGAGCGACCGCCTCGCCTACCCCGCCCACGAGGGCAAAGAGTCAGTGGGCCGCTATCCTGACGGCAGCAATCAGGTCTACCAATTCTCCCTGCCGACCATCGGCAAGACGAACCTCATGACAAAGTACTCCTTTGCCATCGACGAAGGGGCACTTCAAGGCATTCAAAGCGGTCCTTTGCTGGCCACAAAGCGGCCCTTTGTCCGCTACGTCATGGGCGAGCTGGTCGTGCGTTGCGAGCAGACGGCATCCGCCGGCCAAGTCAGCATCTACCAGCTCTCGGGCCAGATGGTGGGTCGCGAGGCCATCGACCTCGCTGGCGGCTATGCCGCCGTTCCCCTTCGTCACCTGAGTCGCGGCTGCTACATTGCCAAGGTTGAACTCAACGACGGCACGGCCGCGACCTGCAAATTCCTGATTGACTAACACGCACTTATCATCAAATGGCGAAAGAAAAGAAAGACCTGCTGGCATATATCCGCGACGGACGCGAGATGACGCGTAGCGAGAAGCTGCGACTCATTGTCGAGCTCTCCATTCCGAGCATCCTTGCACAGATATCGGCCACGGTCATGTTCTTCATCGACTATGCCATGGTGGGCCATCTGGGCGAGCAGGCAACGGCAGCCGTCGGACTGGTGGAGACGACCACATGGCTCATGTTCGGACTCGGGTCGGCCGTCAACATGGGATTCTCCGTGCAGGTGGCCCACTTCATCGGGGCGAAGGATTTCGAGGCGGCCCGCCGCGTCTTGCGCCAGTCGCTGGTGTGCTGTCTCATGTGGAGCTTCATGATGTCGCTCATCTGCATCGGCGTCCATGGCCCGCTGCCCTATTGGCTGGGGGGCTCTGAGGCCATCGCCCACGACGCCTCACTCTACTTCCTCATCGTGGGTCTCTCAGGCATGCTCTTCCAGATGGAGGGCCTCTCGGGCTCGATGCTGAAGTGCTCTGGAAACATGAAAATCCCGTCGGCCGTCAACATCCTGATGTGCGTGCTCGACGTCGTCTTCAACTACGTCTTCATCTATCAGCTCGACTTGGGCGTCAAGGGCGCCGCCATCGGCACGGCCACGGCTGAACTCATCGCGGCCTCACTGATGCTCTACTTCCTGCTGTGCCGCAGCGACATGCTCCGGCTGGTGGGGCATCCAGGGTCGTTCCGCCCACGCGGCGACACCATCCGCACGGCTTTCAAGATAGGTGCGCCCATGGGACTGCAACATCTGCTGATGGGATCGGCACAGGTGGTCAGCACCATCATCGTCGCCCCCCTGGGCACGGTGGCCATCGCAGCCAACTCAATGGCCATCACCGTCGAGAGTCTCTGCTATATGCCTGGCTACGGCATTGCCGAGGCCGCCACCACGCTGGTCGGACAGGGCATCGGAGCCGGACAGAAGCTGCTGACCCGCTCGTTCGCCTATATGTCCGTGGGTCTGGGCATCGGCGTGATGACCTTCATGGGCATGCTAATGTATGTCTTTGCCCCTGAGCTAATGGCGCTCATGTCGCCCGTCGACGCCATCATCGACCTGGGTGCCGACGTGCTCCGCATCGAGGCATGGGCCGAGCCGATGTTTGCCGCCACCATCGTGGCCAACGGCGTGTTCATTGGTGCGGGCGACACCCTCATCCCCGCCTTCATGAGCCTCACGTCGATGTGGGCCGTCCGCCTGTCGCTGGCGTCCATGCTGGCGCCCCGCTTCGGACTGAAGGGCGTCTGGTTTGCCATGGCCACCGACCTCACCGTCCGCGGCATTGTCTTCCTCATCCGCCTGTTCCGTGGCAACTGGCGAAACCATCAGATTAAGTGATGAATGATGAGTGATGAGTGATGAGTGAAGAGTGAAGAGTGAAGAATGAAAAATTAAAAATGAATAGTATTATGAAACGAATCATCCTGTCAATGCTGTTCGTCGTGGCTTCCCTGGCGGTCTGCAACGCTCAGAAGCGCGTACTGCTGGAGACGACGGAGGGCAACATCGTCATCGAGCTATATGACGATACCCCCATTCATCGCGACAATTTCCTCAAGCTGGTCAGCGAGCACTTCTACGACTCGCTACTCTTTCATCGCGTCATCTACAACTTCATGATTCAGACAGGATCGGCTGACAGCCGGCATGCGGAGCCGGGGGCGTCAATCGGCCACAGCGACCTCGACTACACGCTGGAGCCGGAGTTCCGCGTGCCAACGCACTACCATCGCCGCGGCGCCGTGGCCATGGCCCGCGAGGGCGACAAGGCTAACCCGGAGCGGCGCTCGAGTGCCTGCCAGTTCTATATCGTCTGGGGAAAGCCCTACTCCACCCTGGCCCTGCAGAGCATACAAGAAAAGCTTGACACGATGACC
This sequence comes from uncultured Prevotellaceae bacterium, assembly GCA_902779455.1. Taxonomy (GTDB): domain Bacteria; phylum Bacteroidota; class Bacteroidia; order Bacteroidales; family Bacteroidaceae; genus Prevotella. The sequence goes on along the minus strand of CACZBS010000004.1, from coordinate 18,664 downwards.
AACGGCCAGACGAAGATCACGCCCGAGATGGAAGAGACGTATCGCAAATACGGCGGCACGCCCCACCTCGACGGCCAGTACACCGTCTTCGGCGAGGTTGTCGAAGGGTTGGACGTCGTCGACCGCATCCAGCAAGCCTGGACCGACGACTATGCCCGCCCTGTCGACGACATCCGCATCATCAAGGCTGAGATAATGAACAATGTACAATGAACAATGTACATTGCTCATCATTCATTGTACATTGTTCATTGTACATTATTAATTAGGTTCGTCAGATCTACAAACTGCGGGATGCTCAGCTGCTCAGGACGCAGCGTCAGGTCGGTCTGCGTCGACAGCACGTCGATGGCCTCCTGCGGCAGCAGCTGACGCAAGGAGACGCGCAGCATCTTGCGCCGCTGGTTGAAGACCGTCTTAACCAGACGTTTGAACAGCACTTCGTCGCATCCCAGCTGCTGCACCTCGTTGCGCATCATCCGTATGACGGCACTCTGCACCTTGGGGGGCGGATTGAATACTGAAGGCTCAACCTTGAACAGATACTCCACATCATACCACGCCTGGATGAGCACCGACAGGATGCCATAGGTCTTCGACCCCGGCTGGGCTGCCATACGCATCGCGACCTCATGCTGAATCATGCCCGTACAACAGGGAATAAGGTCGCGGTTGTCTATCATCTTGAAGAAGATCTGCGACGAGATGTCATACGGATAGTTGCCCGTCAGTACAAACTGCCCGCCGCCGAACAGCTCGTGCAGGTCCATCCGCAGGAAGTCCTCGCCGATGATGTTGTCATGCAGGCGGGGGAAATGCTCGTAGAGGTAGGCCACTGACTCCGCATCAATCTCCACCACCCTCAGCGGGCGCGGCTTCTCAGCCAGATACTGCGTCATCACGCCCATGCCCGGCCCCACTTCAAGCACAGGCAGGTCAGGACAGGCATCCACCGTGTCGGCTATCCGACGTGCTATTGTCAGATCGGTCAGGAAGTGCTGGCCAAGGTTCTTCTTTGGTCTTACTTGTTTCATATCGTCGACAAAGTTACGGATTTTTATGGAGGAAAAGAAGTCAAAGGAGTTAAAGGGAGTTAAAGCACAATAGTTTTTAGCGTCCCGACGTCATTTTGCTGCTCAAAATATCGTATCTTTGCAGTGTATATGCAGACAATGAAGAACATATTGAAGTTCGTCATGCCACTCCTGCTGGGCGGCGCCATTCTCTACTGGATGTATCGCGGATTCGACTTCCAGCAGGTCCGTCACATCGTGCTACACGAGATGTCGTGGACATGGATGCTGCTATCGTTTCCCTTCGGCATCTTGGCACAGATGATACGTGGCTGGCGATGGCACCAGACGCTGGAGCCCGTCGGCGAGCATCCCCGCACGAGCGTCTCCGTCAATGCCATCTTCCTCTCCTATGCCGCCTCTTTAGTCGTACCGCGCATCGGGGAGTTCACCCGTTGCGGCGTGCTCAAGCGATGGGACGACGTGTCGTTCCCCAAGGCCCTGGGCACCGTCGTCACCGAGCGAGCCATCGACACGCTCCTCGTGCTGCTCATCACCGGGCTGACCATCCTCTTCGAGATGTCCACCTTCGGCACGTTCTTCACCAAGACGGGCACGTCCATCGACTCCCTCCTCCACGGCTTCTCCTTGGCAGGCTATCTCGTCTCGGCCATCTGCCTTGTGGCCATCCTCGTGCTTGTCCATTTCCTGCTGCAGAGACTCTCTATATATAATAAGGTAAGGACGACGCTGAAGGGACTGTGGGAAGGCGTCATCTCGCTGCGACAGGTGCGCCGCGTGTGGCTCTTCGTCCTGCTGACCTTTGCCATCTGGGCATGTTATTTTCTCCATTACTACCTGACGTTCTTCTGTTTCGACTTCACCCGCCACCTGGGCATCGGCTGCGCACTCGTCACGTTCATCGTCGGATCGATAGCCGTCATTGTGCCCACGCCCAACGGCGCCGGCCCCTGGCACTTCGCCGTCAAGACGATGCTCATCCTTTATGGTGTACAGGACAACGAGGCGCTCTACTTCGTCCTCATCGTCCATACCGTCCAGACACTCCTTGTTGCCCTCTTAGGCATTTGGGCATGGATATCCCTGAACTTTACCAAACGTTTAACCCTAAAACAATAATCAGACCTATGAACGAAATTCTGAAGCTGAACCCAGCGTGCATCTGGAAAAACTTCTATGCACTCACACAAGTACCCCGCCCAAGCGGACATCTGGAGAAAATACAGCAGTTCCTGCTCGACTTCGCCAAGGAGGCAGGCGTCGAGGCCTTCAAGGACCCCGCTGGCAACATCGTCATGCGCAAGCCCGCCACAAAAGGTATGGAGCAGCGCAAGGGCATCATCCTGCAGGCCCACATGGACATGGTGCCGCAGAAGACGCCCGAGTCGAATCATAACTTCGAGACCGACCCCATCCAACCTTGGATCGACGGCGAATGGGTGAAGGCCACGGGCACCACACTGGGCGCTGACAACGGCCTTGGTGTAGCCTCCATCATGGCTGTCATGGAAGCCAAGGACCTGAAGCATGGTCCTATCGACGCCCTCATCACCGCCGACGAAGAAACGGGCATGTACGGCGCCAACGACCTGCCCGAGGGTGAACTGCAGGGCGATATCCTACTCAACCTCGATTCCGAGACTTGGGGAAAGTTTGTCATCGGTTCAGCTGGCGGTATCGACGTCACCGCCACACTGGAATACAAGGAGGTGGATACCGATCCCGAGGACGTAGCCGTGCGCATTGTGGTCAAGGGCCTGCGTGGCGGACACAGCGGTCTGGAGATCAACGAAGGTCGCGGCAATGCCAACAAGATGATGGTTCAGATTGTACGCGAGGCTATCGAGGAGCTTGACGCCAGGCTGGCCAGCTGGCATGGCGGCAACATGCGCAACGCCATTCCCTTCAAGGCCGAGGCCGTCGTCACCCTGCCCAAGGAGAATGTCGATGCACTCAAGGAAATGATCGACGAATGGAAGGCCACCTTCAATGATGAATTCAAACTCATCGAGCCGCAAGGCATCGAGGTGTTCTGCGAAACGGCAGAAACGCCGAAGACGGAGCTGCCCATAGAAATCCAGGACAACATCGTCGATGCCATCTATGCCTGCCACGACGGCGTGGTACGCTTCATCCCCGCCTACCCCGCAGTTGTCGAGACATCGAGCAACCTGGCCATCATCGACATCGAGGACGGGTGCGCCGCCATCAAGATTCTGGCCCGCTCCAGCCGTGAGGACATGAAGGACTACATCGTCAACATGCTCCGCAGCTGCTTCTCGATGGCCGGCATGAAGGTCGAGACAGCCGGATCCTATGGTGGATGGGACCCCAACCCCGACTCCGAGATTCTGCATCTCCTGCTGAAGGAATACAAGGACCTCTTCGGCAAGGATGGCATCATTCAGGTCGACCACGCCGGACTGGAGTGCTCCGTCATCCTGGGCAAATACCCCCACCTCGACGTCGTCTCCCTCGGACCCACCATGAAGTCGCCGCACACCACGACCGAGCGTCTGCTCATCGAGACCGTCGAGCCGTTCTGGCAGTTGCTCAAGAAGACTCTGGAGGACGTCCCCGCTAAGTAGCAGCGGCGTACCCCCGTGCAGACATCCCTTCACTGAGGAGCCCCTGCCCAGACTCAGAACGGCTGGGCAGGGCTCTTTTTTGATTTTTTAACCATCCGAAGGGGTAGCATTTATTTATTTTTCTTGTACTATATAGAAAAGATTCGCAATTATGCAGACCCAGATAGAACAACTCTACAGCCAGCACTACAAAGACCTATGGCAGACTGCTCGCAACCTGCTTGGCAACGACGAGGAAGCACGCGATGCCGTCAGCGACGTCTTCACCGACTTGCTGGCCACAGACAAGGCGCTCTTGCCGGGCCCGAGAGCAGCCAGCTATCTGCAAGTCAGCGTGCGCAATCGCTGCCTGAACATGCTTGAGCACCGAAAGGTGGTCAAGGCCACGGAGCAGAAGATTCCCCACGACAATGTGGCGACAGACTACGAGGAGCCGCCACTCGACAAGGTGTTAGACTACATGAACTCGGCCCTTACCGTCAAGACAAGCAACGTTATGAAACAGCGTTTCCTCGAACGGAAGAAGTATGATGAGATTGCTACCGAGATGGGGATCAGCCGCAAGTCTGTCTATAAGCATCTGTCACAGGGTCTTCATCAGTTGCGCACACATTTTGCCTGGTATTACGCCTGTCTCGCCCTGTTGTTGCTGCTCTCAGGCATGGCTTATGCCGTCTATCGTCATACACGCCTTCGTCATGCCTCTGATACAGTTGCCGAACCCGTCACGACGCTTCAAAAGATTGATTCAGCAATCCCCTCCACTATCCACTATGAAGACGCCACGTTGGAGCAAATCCTCACCGACATTGCCTCTTACCACAACGTGAAGTTGCATTTCTTCAACGACAAAGCCCGCCAACTGCGCCTACATTTCGACTGGGTTCAGGCGGAGCCTTTGAACAGTACCATCCTTACACTCGATGCCTTCCAGAACATCAGCGTCGAACTACGTGGCAAGACCCTCATTGTCAGATGAAACACCTCTCATCACTTCTGTTATGCCTCCTCCTGTTTAGGTCTTATTCGACAGAGGCCCAGCTCGTCAGCCGCAACTACCGCGATTGCCCCATGACGCAGGTACTGTCCGATCTCAGCAAGGCAGCTCAGCCAAGACTACACATAGCTTTCATCTATAACGACCTGGAAGACTATACCGTCACCCAGCAGTTCGACTCTCTGACCATCCCCGAAGCCGTCCGCAAATGCATCGGTTTCTATCCCATCAGTGTCACGCAACGCGGTGACTCACTGCTCCTCATCGAGTGTACACAGAAAAAGACCTACAAACTCATCGGGAGATTGATTGACGAGCACAACATGCCCGTCAGCTATGCCAATATCACCTTGACGTCGACCACCGACACCACACATATATTAAATAAAGGTGTCAGCAATCAGAACGGCCGCTTAGTCATTCCCTGCGACTCACCCGTCGTCATGGTTCGCATTAGCCACGTAGGATATCAGCCCATCAGCCGTCGGATAAAGGCAACAGATATAGGAGACATCAAAATGTCGGCCGCTACGGAGCAGCTTAACAGCATCAACGTCAAGGCCTCACTTGACAAACGCGCTGAGAAGGAATACCTACGATTACAGCACAAAGTGGAGGAGGCCATTTGGGACATGCCCCTGCCACAGTTCAGTCTCGACACAGTCCCCCATCAGTTCAAGAATGCTGCAGCCGTCGTCCTGGCTGAATATGACAGCATCGCCTACGTAATGGCAGAAAAGAAATACTCACAACTCTTTTGGAGTAAGACAAAAAGCCGTTGGCTGCGTACGCACCACCTTCACCGTATCCGTTACATCATTAACAGGGAGGAAGCCATCAGCAAGCTGTCTACCCTAACCTTCTCAAAGCGCACCGACATCACCAACTACATGATGTACAAGATGACAGTCGTCGGCATACATATCGTCAAGCCCGACGGCAGCATAAGAACCGTCGACACCTTTAACTACTTCAAGCCCCAAGCACACAAAAGGCTCTCATCGCCCGACGAAACTGACAGCATCAGTATTGGTCCACTGGAAACGGGCGACATCCTCGATTTTTTCTTTTATCACAACTTTAACGAGCCTATAACGCCCTACCGTCTCTCGATCCCCTCAACATTTCCCGTAGTGAACTACAAAGCCCGGGTCGTTGCCGACGATGATGTGCAGATACAATACTCTGAACATGGCATTCCGCCGGCAGCACGCCATCAAGACGCCACGGCACCAACCACTGCGCTCGCTTATGACTTGAGCCACTACACCGCCAACCACCCGAGCTATACCGACATTGAGGCGAGAATCGACGCCGGTCACCAAAAGAACAAAACAAACCATACAATATCAAAATGAGAATCAAAACAGTAATTATCGCTCTCACCTTCATACCGGGAATGGGAGCACACGCACAAGAGGAACAGAAAAACGACGCCGAGTTCAACGGCTACTTCACCATGGAGCCGACCAAAACCGTCAAGTCGACAGAACAAGCCTTTTCTATCAACTTCTCCCCGGGATGGATCACCTCGAAAGTGTCAACACCACAAGAAGAATGCTCGTGGCAATTAGGAATGGGCTATGAAGTGAAATACCGTTGTCTGTTTCGTCGCGGCTACGGTTTCGGACTTTCATACGCTCACAACAGCACCTCATACTCTGGTGGCTATGACTTAGGCCAGAACTTCATCCTCGGCTCGTTCGTCTATGGCGGGCAGATTGGCAAACAATGGTATGCCACCGTCGAAACAGGACTTGGCTATGCCAACTACACAGACGGGGGCGAGAAAGTCAACGACGGATTAGGGTCTAAATACGGCCTTGGCATTGAATATCAGCTGGGCTCCATCTTCGGCATCGGGCTTGATGTGGCCTATCACACTGCCATATTCTCGAAGGACGACAACTTCAACTATTACTACAACGACAGCAATCGGGCGAACGGATTCCACCGACTGAGCATCAACATCGGACTGAGACTATACCTATGAAACAGCTCATCATCTTCATTTGCCTCATCGTCACGGCAGTAGCAGGCAAGGCCCAGACTTGCCGCTACTGTCTGAACGCGGCCGACTACCTCAACGACATCTGGCATCCCACCCCCGGGGCACTCCAGATGAAGCACCGTTCCAAAGGGCATACCATATGGTTTGGCGGTGCCACCTATCGTCCATACAGCGGGCAAAAGTCTACCGACAAACTGCTGAAGAAGCAAGCGTTATTCATCGTGCACCACGATTCGCTCTACATAAACTGCCGCCACCTGAACTGCCAAGGGATCAAGTTCGGCAATTGGTATGCACCCGCCTTTGTGTTCGACCGAGACTATGTATTGTTCGCGGCACCCAGCATCAAGAGTCGCCAGGATGCCACAATGGCTGGTTTCTTCTTCGGCATCGCCGGGGCAGCAACTGTTGCACTATCATCGTCTGACGACTTTTGCTGTTACATCTACAACCCCTCCACAGGACTCTCCGAATTGATCGACGAATCGCTCCTGCGCCGACTCATAGGAGAGCGCTTCGACCTTCAGGACGCTTTAGACCAAACCGAGCTTAAGCGCCGTCTTCTGCCAGAGACCGTTCTGCCCCTGCTCCGCAAAGCAGGTCTCCTCGAATGACGGACATGAACGAGCTTCTGGCAGAACGAAGACACCTCCAACCGTGTTTTTTTTCTCATTATATCATTCCATTTGGAATTTTTTTTGTACCTTTGCAGCCGTAAATGTGAAAGCGACATTAGTCAAACAAAAAAAGAAGACAGAAATTATGGACGATTACCCGGCGGACAGTATTAAACGTTAGGCCAGGGGAGCAGTGGCAAGGCCGCTAATCCTCTTGCCACTTTCGTGTCGACACTATTGTCGACTATCATTATTACATTTTCGTTATTAGAAGGATTAGCACAATGAAAAGCTATTGGAACACCCAAGGTGGGCTCAGCCAGCTCGAGGAGTGGCAGCCCAACTGCTGGATACAACTTACATGTCCGACCGAAGAAGATCAGCGAGAACTGGAACAGCGCTTCGGCATACCCGACTATTTCATCAGCGATATCAGCGACACGGACGAGCGTGCCCGCTATGAGTACGACGACGGATGGATGCTCATCATCCTGCGCATCCCCTATGTCAAGGAGGTGCGTTCGCGCACACCTTATACGACGGTGCCCCTCGGCATCATCCACAAACGTGACGTCACCATCACCGTATGCTACTATGAGACGAACATGATGATCGACTTCGTCTCCTACCAGCAGAAGCGGGGCGTTGGCTTCACCGACTATGTTGACATGATTTTCCGCCTGTTCTACTCCTCCGCCGTGTGGTATCTGAAGCGCCTGAAGCAGATCAATTCGCTCATCGACAAGGCCAAGCGCAACCTCGACAAGGAGGTGAACAACGAGAGCCTCATCGGACTCAGCCGCCTGCAGGACTCGCTGACATACTTCCAGACGTCAATCAGGGGCAACGAGACGCTGCTGTCGAAGCTGAAGTTCAAGTTGCAGATTGACGAGCTGGACGCCGACCTCATCGAGGACGTCGGCATCGAGATGACGCAGGCCCGCGAGACGACCAGCATCTACACGGACATCCTGGAGTCGACGATGGACACGTATCAGAGCATCATCAACAACAACATGAACAACGTGATGCGTACGCTCACGTCTGTGACGATCATCATGATGTTCCCCACGCTCATTGCATCGCTCTTCGGCATGAACCTCATTAACGGCATGGAGCAAAAAAGCTACGGCTTCGGACTGGCCCTCATCATCTCCGTGCTCGTCTCGGGTGCCGCATGGTGGTTCTTCCGCCATAAGAGGCTGGTCTAATCAAAGGTAATAGTGAAGAGTGAAGAGTGAAAAATTTGCTGCCGCCATTCCTTCTCGTGACAGGATGGCGGCAGCAAATTTTTCACTCTTCACTATTCACTATTACCTTTTAAATATGGCGGCAGCAAATTTTTCACTTTTCACTATTCACTTTTCCTTTTCACTCCCTTAATGGGAGTGGCTTCCAGCGGGTTGTCTGGCCATGAATGCTTGGGATAGCGACGGCGCAGCTCCTTACGGACCTCGAAATAGGTCGATTGCCAGAAACTGCGAAGGTCGGTGGTGAGCTGCACCGGCTTGAAGCCTGGCGAGAGCAACTCCATCAGGACGGGGGCGTCATCGACCAAGGGCGTGTCCACGAGGCCGAAACATTCTTGCAGTCGGACCCGCAGGACAGGCATCTCTGCCCCCACACGATATTCCAGACGGATGCGGCTGCCTGTGGGGACGACGACATGGGTCGGAGCCAGTCGCTCGACGGTCTGCTGCTGATCGTAGTCGAGACGGCTCCATATCACCTGGCAGAGATCGATTTTCTTCAGCTCGGCAGTCCGGGATGCTTTGCCAATAAAGACGGGGCCCCACTCGGGAGCACTATGGCAGATGGCCGCCGAGTCGACCGCCGGGAGCCCCAGCTCTTCGTGACGGGAGGCGACGAAGGCAATCCTCGACTGCAGGGCGCGCACCTCGTCAGAGAAGGACAGCATCGACAGGCCGTCGCTGACGATGGCCTCGCAGACCACCCTTTGCGCCGCTTCACTCAGATCGCCCGCCAATGGCGTCGAGGCCAGGAGGATGATGCCGATGCGACGCTCCCGACGCGCCACGACGGCCGCGGCCTTCGCGTCCCAAAAGATGACCTCTCGCTCTCGGGTATAGTCGGCTAGGTCGGCAGGGTCGACCATGCTCGCAAGAAACACCTTGCCTGTGCCGCCCGGTTTCTGATGCATTGAGGCGGCGATAATCCATTCTTCACCAGCAAGAGGATCGGACGGCTCCACAGCCACGAGCTCCCCACTCGACAGCTGGAATATGCCCACACCTTCGCGCCAAGCCTTTCCGATACGCTCGGGATAGGCCGAAGCAAGGAGCGCCCCCACGTCGGAGGGGCTGACTGAGGCGTTGTCTTCCTTCACATGAACCATGTCGGCATATTGCCGTGCGATTCTCATGATCCGACTCCAGCGCCCCGACTTCCCCGAACGGCGCTCACGGCGAAGGGCATCAATCCGTATTGACAAAGAGGCCTCACCCTCGCCTGCCAACGGATCTTTTTCTTCTAACAGAGCAGCAATATCGGCTGCAAGGGCTCGCATCTCGGGAGTGGCGGCCTTCAGCAACATGCTGGCAATACGCGGATGGCAAGGCAACTTCGAGAGCGACTTGCCACGGCTGGTCACACGACCGTCATCGTCGAGCGCTCCAAGCGACTGAAGCAACCGTCGGGCATAGACGAGCGACGCCCTGGGCGGAGGGGTCAGCCATGGCAGTCGCTCCACCTCACGTTCACCCCAGACGGAGACGTCAAGCACCAGCGGCGTAAGGTCGGCATCGATGATTTCCGGTTTCCTCACCGTCTCCATCCTTGCTTCCGTGGGGACGCTCCACAGACGATAGCACACGCCTGGGGCCACACGACCGGCACGCCCGGCACGCTGCTGCGCCATGTCCAGCGTAATCCTCACCGTCTCCAGACGGCTTAATCCGCTACGGACATCAAAGACCATTCTGCGACAGAGACCGCCATCGACCACCACACGCACACCCTCAATCGTAAGCGATGTTTCGGCTATCGGAGTAGCCAGCACGACCTTGCGATCGCCAGGCAGGCTCGGAGCGACGGCACGAGCCTGTTCCTCAATGCTGAGCAGGCCATAGAGCGGAAACACCTGTGTAGCACCTAGACTGTCTGAAAGCATTTCTGCCACGCTGCGGATTTCGCCCTCACCCGGCAAAAAAGCCAGGATGTCGCCGTCATGCTCACGATGGGCACGAACGACGGTTCTTGCCACCAACTGGGCGACATTAACACGATCTGACTCCTCTTCTGTGCGAATGATTTCAACGGGAAACATTTTCCCCTCACACTCCAGCACGGGGCAATGCAGCGCTGCGGACAAGGCCGACGTGTCTATCGTGGCCGACATGATGACCAGCCGGAGGTCGTCACGAAGCAGTTCCTGGCACTGCCTTGTCAGCGCAAAGGCCTCATCGGTGTTCAGGCTCCGTTCGTGGAACTCGTCGAAGATGACGGTGGCGATGCCTTCCATGGTCGGATCGTCGAGCAACATGCGGGTCAGGACGTCCTCAGTGACCACCTCAATACGCGTCTTGCCCGACACCCGGCTCTCAAAGCGCATGCGATAGCCCACCGTCTGCCCCACATCCTCGCCGAGCAGCCAAGCCATGCGCGAGGCGATCTGTCTGGCAGCCACACGGCGAGGTTCGAGCACGATGATCTTTGCAGCATCATCAGCCATGCCGTCAAGAATCGTCAGCGGCAGAAGCGTCGACTTGCCGGCTCCAGGTGCCGCCGTGACGATGGCGGTCGTCTCAGTCTGCAGCATTTCGTTCAGGGCATCAGCAATCCTGTATGCAGGCAGCGCCGAGGCCACCGGCTGGTGTGCTATAGGGAATATACGATTAGGTTCATTTCTCATACCATTGCCAATTTCAGGATGCAAAGATGCAAATAATTTTTTAAAACATAGGGATTTTCCTCCATTTATTTAGGGAAAATCCTTTTTTTTGCTCATTAATTGTCCGTACCTTTGCATCAGAAACAATAAAACGAATGTCGAACCATTTTAAAAGACTACAATTATGAAGAAGATGATGTTTACCCTGTTCGCCATGCTGACGATAGCAGCAACGGCAAGTGCCATGTCTTATGAGCAGGCACGCAACGAGGCACTCTTCCTGACCGACAAGATGGCTTATGAGCTGAACCTGACCGACGATCAGTATGAGGCAGCCTATGAGATAAACCTTGACTACCTGATGGGTGTCACCAGCCGCTACGATGTCTTCGGCCCCTACTGGGAGCGCCGCAACCTCGACCTGAGCTACATCCTGTTCTCATGGCAGTGGGACATGTTCCGTGCAGCCACCTACTTCTATCGTCCCCTCTACTGGAACGCAGGCTACTGGCACTTCGGCATCTACGCCCGCTATCCGCATCGCGACTACTTCTACTTCGGACGTCCGCACTTCTATGCTTCCTATCGTGGCGGCCACAGCTGGCGGATGAATGGCGGTCGGAGCTGGTATGAGCACAGGCGCGACTTCTACCGTCCGGCAGGACGCAACCACGACAACCACGTAGGCATGCGCAACGGCTTCGACCGCGGCGACTATCGCGGAGGACGTGTGGCAGGCGGCAGCTCGACTCGCCACAACCAAGGTCTGCAGGACCAGAACCGCGGCTCCTTCGGATCGAACCGTAACGGCGGCAACCGCAACAACAACTACCAGGGTGACACTCGCAACGACAACCGCAGCAACGGCCAGGGCACGCTAGGCGGCAGCCGCCAGGACAACGGAACACGCACTCGCGGCTCATTCGAAGGCGGCCGTCTGGACAATGGCGTGCGCAACAACAACGGCACCTTCGGAGGCTCACGCCGCACGACGACGCCCAGCGGCACCATCAGCCGCCAGAACTCAACGACCACCAGGTCGGTACAGGTAGCCCCCCAGGTGCGTCGCGAGGCAGACTTCAGCAGCCAGCGCAGCGCCAACTTCTCATCACAGCGCACCGCCCCCGTCAGGTCTGAGCGCAGCGTGTCAGGCAGCACGTTCGGAGGCAGCCGCTCGAGTGCAGGCTCCAGCAGCGTGAGGTCGTCGGCCCCCACCCGCTCGTCGAGCGCAGGCCACAGCGGTGGTGCAGGTGGCAGTCGCAGTGGCGGTGGCCATGGCAACTTCGGAGGCTCACGCCGTTAACCCCGCCTTAGACTAACAATCGGACTTTTTCAAATGCTGAGGATACGTACCTCAGCATTTTTCATTTTCTCTATCTTATTCATCGGCTGGCCATAGAAGACGCTCTGGATGGCCTTGTTGATGATGCCATGCCCCACGGCCAGCACCCGCTGCCCTGGATAATTCATGCGGACATCATCAAGAAAGGAGCGGGCCCGCTGAAGCATCGACTCGAGCGACTCGACGTTGTCGGGCCATGGCTCACCCTGCAGGTCAGGAATGAAGCGGCCAGTGAAGTCGCCCCAGTCGCGCTCGCGCAGCAATGGGGTGGTGACGACGGGCAGCGCATGCGGCTCTGCCACGATGCGGGCCGTCTGGACAGCCCGCAGCAAGTCGCTGGCGACGATGGCGTCGAAGTGCTCCGATGCCAGACGCCCGCTCAGCTCGAGGGCCTGACGGATGCCCTCGTCGTTGAGGCATCCCTGCGTCTGCCCCTGCATCACCTGACGGGCATTGTCGACCGTCTCACCATGTCTGACCAGAAATAATGTTGTCATACTATTAATTTTTTGCAAAAAGAAGTACAAAAGTACGGAAAAAGATGTGGAATACAAAATGTTTTTCGTACTTTTGCAGCAAAGACATTAAAAGATTATTATTATGAACATCATCCGCAACTCTATTTTCCGTGCACTGGCCGCCCTCATCGTGGGCGCCCTGCTCATCAAGTATCCAGACAACACACTGTCGGGACTAACCATCGCCATCGGCATCCTGTTCCTCGTGGCAGGCATCGTGTCGCTCGTCACGTGGCTCTACGAACGTCGTCGCGAGCCCGTCTTCACGGCCTACGACTCCGGCACGGGCCAGACGAAGGTCATCGACTCGACCACCGTGTTTCCTGTCGTGGGCCTCGGCTCGCTCGTCCTGGGCGCCATCCTGGCCCTGATGCCTGAGACGTTCATCCGGCTGCAGATGTATCTCGTAGCCGCGCTGCTCATCCTTGCTGCGCTCAACCTCTACATGAACCTCGTCGCAGCCCGCTCTTATGGGCGTGTAGGAATAGGCTACTGGGTTCTGCCCACCATCATCCTGCTGGCAGGCATCGTCGTGCTGCTCAAGCCGATGGAGAGTGCAGCTCTGCCCCTCATCATCCTCGGCTGGAGCCTGCTGCTGCTGGGCATCACTGAGATAATCTGTTCGATCGTGTTCCTCAAGCTGAAGCGCGCCAAGGAGAATGCCCTGGCAGCCCTTGATGAGAATGCCTCAGAAGACTCCTACGAGGAATACGAAGAGCAGGAGCCCGCTTCCACCACGACAGCAGAGTGAGTGAGGGGGCTCACCCTGATGCTGCTGATACAGCTGACGCCACACTGATCGGGAAGTCTGCCAGAAGCGGACTTCCCGATTTGTTTATACGCCCGTGACGATGCCCTCGATATAGGTCTTCAGGATGTGGATGCCCGTCTTGTTCTCGCCCCCCGAGGGGATGATGACGTCGGCAAACTTCTTGGTGGGCTCGATGAACTGCTCGTGCATGGGCTTGAGCACCTTCTCATAGCGGTCGAGCACCATGTCGACCGTCCGTCCGCGCTCGACGACGTCGCGGCGGATGTTGCGGATCAGCCGCACGTCGGCATCCGTGTCGACGAAGATCTTCAGGTCCATCATGTCGCGCAACTTCTTGTAGTGCAGGGCCATGATGCCCTCGATGATGATGACGGGCTTAGGCTCCACGTGCACCGTCTCAGGCAGACGGTTGGAGATGATGTATGAGTAGGTGGGCTGCTCGACGGCCTCGCCATTCTTCAGCTTGCGGATATGCTCCGTGAGCAGTTTCCAGTCGAAGGCGTCAGGATGGTCGAAGTTGATGGCGCGGCGCTCCTCGTCCGTCATGCCCGTCGTGTCGTTATAGTACGAGTCGAGGGGCACCACAGCCGCACAGTGGGGCGGCAACGCCTTGGCAATTTTCTTCACGACGGTGGTTTTGCCCGAACCTGTTCCGCCTGCTATTCCGATGATAGTCATATTGATTGTATATGAATTAATGAGTTTCGATATAATCAAACACCCGCTGATAGTATTCCGTCTTTTTCTCTAACGCCAGCGGATAGGCACGCGACGAAGACGGCATGCGATAGAGTCGGAGCCGACGGCCGTCGAGCCCGAAGTCGGACCACTCCCCCACCCTGGGCTCACTGACGCCCAGCTGCCGGCAGGCGATCGTCGTGGCCAGTTGGCCCGCCGTCACGACGGCCTGGCACTGCGACAGGCGCCGCAGCATGGCGACGATGTCAGTCTCCTCGACCACCTGCAGGTCCTTGTCGCTGGCCGTGTTCTTGGTGCGCACGATCTTCGTGCAGGTGTCATAGAGGGCGATGCCCTTATCGTGAAGAAACGGCACCAGCTCGTCGAGCCGGAACCGTTTCTCGTCGTCCATCACGAAGTGATTCTTGTCGCCAAAGAAGTGCAGGCCCACAATGCGCCACATGTCGTTCATGAAGTTAGGATAATAGAACCGCATGGACCACCGTTTCTCCGATGGCGGGAAAGTGCCAAGCATCAGCAACTTAGCGCCGGATGGCAAGAATGGCTCAAAGGGATGAGATTCGCCCTTCATTTCAGCTCCTTTATCACGTACACCACTGTCGGCAGGTGGTCGCTGAAGCCGTCGAGCCATGCGCCGCCGGCATGGGTGCGGAGGGTGTTGCCCTTATACTTGCCTTCGCGCTGGAAGAGGTAGTCGCGACGGAAGATCTGATGGTTCCAATAGGTCAACCCCGAATAGTCCTTCTTGCCCTTCACGTCGAGCAGGGAGCGCGAGAGGATGATCTGATCGAAGAGATTCCATCGGCCGTCGTACTGCAGGGTGCCCGTGCCCGAGGCGAGCACGTCCCACCAGGGATTCCACAGCCCGTCGTCCTCCACGTCCTTCATCTTGCGCTTGGCACCCAGGGCCACGGCCATCGACTTGTCCTGCGGGTCGTCGTTCATGTCGCCCATGATGAAGAGCTTCACGTTGGGGTCGTCGCGCAGCAGCGAGTCCTTGACCAGCCGTATCTGGCGTCCGCCCTCCTCACGATAGAACGATCCGGCGAAGCGCGACGGCAGGTGGTTGACAATGACCGTGACGTGCTCGCCGGCCATCGTGCCGCTGACGGTCAGGAAGCCGCGCGTGGCGCGAAGCGAGTCCTCGGGCTTAATATATATATAAGGTACGAGGCGGACGTTGCGCACCTGAAAGAGCTTCGGATTGTAGAGCAGGGCGCAGTCGACGCCACGCTGGTCGGGGCCCTCGATGTGGCAGAACTGGAAGTTGCGTGCCTTCAGGGGCTCCTGGTTGCAGAGGTCCTCCAGGCACTTGGCATTCTCCACCTCGCTGACGCCGATGAAGGCGCAGCCGACGCCCGGCAGGCGGTCGGTGCCCATCTCGGAGAGCACGCGGGCCATGTTGCGCAGCTTGTGCGCATACTTCAGCCCGTTCCACTTCAGCTGTCCGTCGGGCAGGTACTGGTAGTCGTTGTGGCCGGCGTCGTGACAGGTGTCGAACAAATTCTCAAGGTTGTAGAAGCCCACGCCATAGAGCGAGAATTTCTTCTCCTGAGCCTGGGCGGCACCTGCCCCAAGGATGAAGGCGAGCGCCATGAGTGCAATTAGTCTTTTCATGTCAGGTTGAGTAATAAATTGCTGCAAAGTTACGAAAAAGATTGCAAACAAGCAAACGATTTCACAAGTTTTTGGATGAAGAGACTCTCAAGGAAGAACCGTAAGAAGAGTCGCACGAGTGTCATTTCCTTTCTGATTAACCCATTTCGTGAATTTATCCGCAAAATCCTGATAGACGCGAAGGTTTCCGTCTTGGTTACAGTTATAGACGTCTTTCTCGTATTCCTCCGTGATGATGTGCTCATGGAATGGCATAGGAGCAGCCTGCCTCTTATATGCTTCAAGAGTCTCTGCTATATAGTCAAACGCCTTTTGCCTTTCGCCGATGAGATAGTAAGCTATTGGTACTGCTTTTTTATCCAGTGATAGCTTTATGAAACTCCCGCTTTCTACACCCTCGAGAAATTGCTCAATAGTATTGTATTTCTCCATGAAAGGCAAGACATACTGTAGGATTTTGTCAATTATGTCATTGATCATCCGGATGTAATAGTCATCTGTATCATATTCTGACAATCGCCATTCCATTAAACCTACATGATGAGGCATGATATAGTCGATAAGCCCTCCAAGAGCATAGACAAATACTCCCATTTCGCCTGCCGACCGAACTATATAATCAAATTCGATGCCATAAGTCAGGGAGTAATATCTAACATGTTTCTCTCCCATAGTGGAATGTCCGAACATGATGGTCTGAGTAACATCATCTACATGTCGGACAAAAAACCTTGACGTTTTCTTGAATCCTAATGACTTCATTGCCTCCTTGAAACGAGGTTCTGTCTCTAAATTAATCTTTGGCATATCAATAATAGTGTAAATAAACAGCAAAGAAACGTCCCCCCGATCCCATGCGCCCCCGCCGTCCCGACGGTTAGGAGCGTTGTTAATACAAACAGAATCTTTTTTTCATCATCTGATTATTTTTGTTCGTTATGCAATTTCCATTTACCTCTTATCGGGGGGGGCCGGCGCTTTGCCGAAGCGGATCAAAAGAACCGTCCCCCTGATCCACTGTCATCCTGTGGTCGGGCTGGTTCTTCTATGAGGTCTATCAGCAGAATAATGAGCTTGCCAACGGTCTCTTCTGGGGTGGCGTTATTGGTGGCATCATCGGATGCATCTGCGGCTTCAAGATTCACTTCAAGACCCAGCGCCAGTACCAGGACATCATTGACCAGATAGAGGATCTAACCGAAGAATAAGCATGAGAGATCACGGGGATGGTTCTATTGATCAACAGATCACCAGAACCAGTCCCCGTGATCAAACTAGCTGTTGGCTATTGGCTGACGACGTTCACGGCACCCTCGGGGTTGTTGGTGGTGATGTAGTCGATGCCCATGTCGCGAAACTCACGGAAACGCTCGTCACTGTCAATCGTCCATACGTTTGTGTACATACCCAGCTCATGAGCCTCCTTCACCCATTCCGGATGCTCTTGGAAGACGAAGAGGTGGTAGTCCAGACCGGTGATGCCCAGCTTGTGGAGTTCTTTCGGCGTTATCCATCCGCTGAGGAAGGCTACACGGGCCGTCGGGTCGAGGCGTGCTATCTCTACGCAGACGGCCAGGGAGAAAGAGATATACTCCACCTTCTTTTGCATGCCGGCCTTGCGCACGGCCTTCACGATCTGTCGCGCCGACTCGAGGTTCTGCTGTAGCGTGCGGCATTCCTTGATTTCGATGATGAGCTTCGTCGAGGTGGTGCTCTTCTTCAGCAGGGCAAGCATATCTTTCAGCTCGGGCATGTGTTCGCCATTCTTCAGAATGAGGGCGCGGCACTCGTCGGCCGTGGCATCCTGCAGGGTGACACCGTCGTAGCTGGCATCGTGGTTGACGAAGAGGTGGCCGTCGCGTGTCAGCCAGATGTCTATCTCGCTGCCGTAGATGTCCATGTCGAGGGCGAGCTGCAGCGAGCGGCGTGAGTTCTGTGCAGACCCGTCGACATCCCAGTGGCCGCGGTGGGCGATGACTTGTGTGCCTTTGGGCGACAGGGGCTTTTCTTTTTCTTGTGCTTGAAGGGTTGCCGTCAGCATCGATAGGGTGAGGATTGCGAAGATTTTCAGTGTTTTCATTTTGTTGGTCTTTAATGTTAAATGGTTATATTGAGAGATCACGGGGTTCTATTAATCAACAGATCACCAGAACCGTCCCCATGATCATATTTTGCAGCCCGCTTCAGCAGGTTCTCGTCCTCGGCAATGATACTCATATTACGGAGCATTTCAGCATTCATTTGTATTGCACCTAGATTCCGCAGCACTTTAGTTTAATAGCTTTTATAAGTTCCTGAGCAACAAAAAGATCTTCGACGAGCGAAGCGGCAGAGCCGAGCGGCACAGGATTTTGTCATGTCATATTTTTCACTTACCTTAGTGCTGCAATTCAAGACAAGCAAAATCATCAATGACATGGCAAAGGTACAAATAAAATCTGAGAAAGTCACTCCTTTTGGAGGAATATTTCACGTAAGAGAGTTTTTTTCCCGTTATATGGCTCCGATTATCGACAAAGTGCTGGGGCTGCGATGTGCGTCGTACGGCTATCAGTACAGCGAGATCGTTGGGTCACTGTCAAGCGTCTATTTCTGTGGTGGAGACTGCGTGGAGGATGT
>CACZBS010000003.1 GCA_902779455.1 uncultured Prevotellaceae bacterium | reverse complement strand
AGATGGAGCAACTGGTTATAGCACGTCAATTCCTTTGCGTGCCAGTCACCATGATATTTGGCAACCAGTTTGTCGAACTGATACCGTGGTATGTAATCCACTACTTGGGAGAAAATATAGCGACCGATGTTCATAACAATGCAGTTTTAGGCTGCAAAGTTACCCAGTCAATTTCAAATCAAAAAACAAAGAACGCTCTGAAACCCTTATAAACAAAGGGATATTTCGTATTTAATTAAAATTTATCGCACCACTAATATTTTGATAAAATTTATCCCGATTCGCGAAAATTTGTTTTCCCCTCAAGAGAATTACTGCCCCTTCAGAGGTGAAGAGTCAATTTGCTGATGCCCGCCCTTTTCCTCTGTTAATCATAGAGACTTCTAAAACACGGCAGCACAAGCCCGTTTAATGTCCATCAGCCGTGTCATAAGGGGCTTCTTCTGGAGGGCGACTGACATGTTATATCGTGACTGCATGTTGATGAGCATCTCAGGGTTGATGCCAAGGGCGGCCTCCATCATCAGGGCAAAGTCTGTCGTTACGGGACGTTTGCCATTCAGTATCTCAGTGAGCTGTGTATAAGGAACTGACAGCACTTCTGAGAATTTCTTCTGAGAAATGCCTCTTGCCTCCAGTTCTTCTTTCAGGATTTCGCCTGGGTGTGTCGTCGTTCTGTTCATTTCTGTTATTGATAATGGTTCGTAATGTCTGTTATAGTGCAAATGTTGACTATTGGTTCTGCTCCTTCATGCCTGATCTTGAACTCTAATCGATAATGGTAGTCAATTCGGATGGAATAGTAACCATTGTCGAGGGCCTTTGAATGAATTATTCCAATTTGTGATAAAATGATGTTTATTATTCCCATTCGTTTCCCAATATTAATGTTCAGCGGCGAGGGCGCGGGCCACGGCGTGGGCGGTGGTCCAGGCGGCCTGGAAGTTGAAGCCGCCGGTGACGCCGTCGATGTCGAGGACCTCGCCGCAGAAGTAGAGGCCGGGGTGGGTGCGGCTCTCGAGGGTCTGGGCGTTGACGGCGGTGAGGGCTACGCCGCCGGCGGTGACGAACTCGTCGCGGTGGGGGGCGCGGCCGCTGGTCTGGAAGGTGTCGTTGGTGAGCGTGTTGAGCAGGCGGTTCTGCTCCTTCTGGTTGAGCGAGGCCCAGGGGGCACGGGCGCGCTGGGCGCCGAGGCTCTTCTCGACGAGGTACTGCCAGAGTCGCTGCTGCAGGCCCTCGGGCCGCTGGGTGGCTATCTGGCGCTGGGGGTGGAGGGCGATGAGTCGGCTGATGAGCTGGCGAGCGTCAGCCTCGGGCATGCCGAGCCAGTTGACGGCCAGTGCGTGGCGATAGTCGCACTCGCTGAGCAGGCGCGCGCCGTAGGACGACAGGCGGAGAATGGCGGGGCCGCTCATGCCCCAGTGGGTGATGAGCAGGGGGCCGGCGGCGCGCAGCTTTGTGCCGGGCAGGAGGACCTGCGCCTCGGGGACGACGGTGCCCATGAGGTCGTGGAGCCGACTGTCGTCGATGCTGAGGGTGAAGAGCGACGGCACGGGTTCGACGATGGGCTGCTGGAGCCAGATGAGGCCTTCGCGTCGGGGCTGTCCGCCGATGGCGATGACGACGGCGTCGTAGGCGCTGAGGTCGTCGAGGGCGGTGATGCGCTGTCCGGTGCGCAGGTCGATGCCGAGGCGCCGGGCCTCGCTGAGGAAGAGGTGCGAGATGGTGCGGGCGTCCTGGGTCTGAGGGAAGACGCAGTCGTCGTCCTGGGTGACGAGCCGTACGCCGTGCCGCTCGAACCACTCGTAGGCGTCGCGGGGCCCAAAGGAACGGAAGAGGCGGCCCAGCAGCCGGTGGCCGCGGGGATAGACGGCGGCCAGGTCGGTGCCTACCGACTGGAACGAGTTGGTCACGTTGCAGCGTCCGCCGCCCGAGATCTCGACCTTGGCCAGTGGCCGCTGCGACCGCTCGAGGATGCTGACCTGCAGCCCGGGCTGCATTTCCTTCATATTGATGGCGGCAAAGAATCCGGCGGCGCCTCCGCCAACGATGGCTATCTTCATTTTAATGAGCAATATCTATTATCTTTCTCAATGTGGTGATAAGTTTCCGAGATTTCAACGCCCCCCTGCCCCCCTCTAATCTTAGAGGGGGAGTCAGATAGCGTGCATGCCACCCACAGCCGCTGGTTTCACTGCGCTCATCTGCTCCTGCGGTGGTATCTTCATTTTAATGGGCAATATCTATTATCTTTCTCAATGTAGTGATAAGTTTCCGAGAGTTCAACGCCCCCCTGCCCCCCTCTAATCTTAGAGGGGGAGTCAGATAGCGTGCATGCCACCCACAGCCGCTGTTGTCACTGCGCTCATCTGCTCCTGCGGTGGTATCCAATTCCCCCTCTACGATTAGAGGGGGGTAGGGGGGCGTTGAACTCTCGGGCATTTATCACTATAATTATTTATCTCTTATCTGATAAAGTCCTTGGGCAGGAGGCCGAACTGGCGGTAGAAGCACTTGGTGAAGTAGGAGGGCGTGCTGAAGCCAACCTGATAGCAGACCTCAGAGACGCGCGACTGGCCGGCGCGGAGGAGCGCGGCGGCGCGCTTGAGGCGCTCGATGCGGATGAAGTCGTTGGGCGAGACGTTGAGCGTGCCGCGAATCTTGCGGTTGAGGCTCGATCGGCTCATGTTCATCCCGCTGGCCAGCATGTCGACGTTGAGCTGGCTGTTGGTCAGCTCGCGCTCGACGATGCGCTCCAGCCGCTGCAGAAACTCGTTGTCGGCGGGGCTGATGGAGACGCTCTCCGGCGCGGTGAATGGCGACTCGCTGTAGGCGCGCTTGACGCTCTGTCGCTCATGGAGGAGGCTGGCGATGGTGGTCAGCAGGTGGTCCATCGAGAAGGGTTTTTCGATGTAGGCGTCGGCGCCGTTCTCCATGCCCTCCATCTTAGCCTGCTCGGTGGTCAGGGCGGTGAGCAGGATGAGCGGTATGTGGCTCAGCTCGACGTTCTGCTTGACGCGGCGGCATAGCTCCATGCCGCTGACGGGCTCCATCATGACGTCGCTGACGATGATGTCGACGTCGGTCTGGCGCAGTCGGGCGAGGGCCTCCTCGCCGTCGGCGGCCCTGACCACGTTGTAGTCGGTCTGCAGCCGCTGCTGCTCGTAGGCGAGCATCTGGTCGTTGTCGTCGACGATGAGCACCGTCGGGGCGTCGGGGTGGGTCGTGGCCGATGTGGGCAGCGGCAACTGCGGCGAGAGCGTGTCGATGACGACGCTGTCCTCATGGTTGAGCGGTATGCGCAGGCAGAAGACGTTCTCCGTGAGGCTGTCGTCCATGCTGATGGTGCCGCCGTGCAGCTCGGTCAGTGCGCGGGCCATGGCCAGTCCGATACCCGTGCCGGTGGTCGACGACTGGTCGTCGGCGGCGATGCGGAAGAAGGGCGTGAAGATCTCGTCGCGCATGGCCGGCGGGATGATGTTGCCGTCGTTGGCCACGGTGAGCAGCAGGCGGTCGGCCTCGGTGGTGAGGTTGACGCTGACGTGGGTCTCGCCGTACTTCGTGGCATTGTTGACGAGGTTGCTGACGATCTTGGTGAAGCCCTCGCGGTCTACGTGGGCATAGAGCGGCTCGTGGGGCAGGCTGATGGCGACGTCGATGTGGCGCTGGCGGAGGGTGGGGCGGAAGCGCTCGACGATGCTGCCGACGATCTGCGCCGTGTCGCATCGCTCGAAGTTGAGGCGCAGGCCGTTGGCCTCGGTCTTGCGGAAGTCGAGCAGCTGGTTGATGAGCGTGTGCAGGCGGTCGGTGTTCTGCCGCATGACGTTAAGGTCGTCCTTGACGGCGGCGTCGCTGATGCGTCCTGAGGCGATGATATGCTCCAGTGGGCCCTTGATGAGTGTCAGCGGCGTGCGTATCTCGTGGGCCACGTTGGTGAAGAAGCTGATCTTGCTCTCGTATAGCTCCTGCTCCTTCTCGTGCTCAAATCGCTCCAGCGCGCTCTGCCGCTTGTAGCGCTGGCGCAGGGTGAAGAACCTGATCAGCAGATAGCCGACGACGAGGGCCAGCAGGGCGTAGATAGCCTGCGCCCACCCAGAAAGCAGCGGATGGGGCCTGACGCGGATGTCGAGCGTATAGTCGCCGTCGTCGGCAGCCGACGACTCCTTCATTCGGACGTGCAGCCGGTAGTGGCCGGCGGGCAGGTTGCTGTAGGCCACGACGTTGTCGGCGCGCATCGGCTGCCAGTGGTTGTCGTAGTTCTCAAGCCGATACTCCATGAGCCCCTCCTGCGAGCGGTCGTAGGCCAGGGCCGACAGCTGCAGGGCGAACGAGTTGTGGCGATGGCTGAGCTCGAGGCTGCGGGTGGCGGTGATGCTCTGTGTCAAGGGCGAGTCGGGCGTCGTCGTGCTGACGGGCTGTCCGCCGATGCTGAGCTGGCTGGCCACGATGAGTGGCTGTCCGGCCGTCGGGGCGCTCCATACGGAGGGGCTGAAGCGGATGAATCCGTCGAGGGTGCCGAGATAGATGCGCCCGTCCTGGTCGAGCAGCGACGAGCTGTAGTTGAAGATGTTGTCGCTGATGGCGTCGGCCGGCTCGTGGCGGCGCGTCTCGCCCGTGGGGATGTGATAGCTGATGATGCTGTTGTAGGTGCTCATCCACAGCGTCTGGTTGTGGTCCTCGACGATCTGGAAGACGGTGCTGATGGCAGGCTGCAGGGGCAGGCTGACGGGCTGCATGCGGTCGCGCGTGGCGTCGTAGCGCAGGATGCCGCCGCCCTCGGTGGCCACCCATATGCCGCCCTCGGCGTCGAGGGCCAGGTCGATGACGCGGTCGGAGGCCATGTCGTCCTGGTTGTGGTTAGAGTAGTTGTGCCATTGTCCGTCGGGCTTCTGGCGGAAGACGCCGTTGGTCTGCGTGGCCACCCATAGCCGTCCCTGCGTGTCGGTCAGTATGTCGTCGATGAGCACGGCCGGCAGCTGCGGGTCGTAGTCGAACGCGTCGGCCGCGCGGTCATATCGGCACAGGCCGCGGATGGTGCCCAGCCACAGCTCGCCCTGTGGTGAGCGGTGGATGCTGAAGATGGTGTTGTCGCGCAGTCCGTGGCCGTCGCCGACGGCATAGCTGGCGACGACGCGCCGCGTGGTGATGTCGACGACCTTCAGTCCGTAGCTGAACGTGCCCACCCAGAGGCGGTCGCCGTCGATGCAGAGACCGTGGACGTTGGGGAAGTCGGCGCTGGCGGCGAGGAGTTCGAACGTGCGCGTGGCGGGGTTGAAGATGTTGAGGCCGCCGTCCTCGGTGCCTATCCAGACCTGGCCGTGCCGGTCCTGCACCATCTCGCGGACGTGGCGGCCGTGGAGGGCCGTCGTGCGGCCGGTCTGTGGCATGAAGCGCTCGAAGGCCGACAGCTGGCGTGGCACGTAGGCGGCTCCGGCGAAGTAGCTGCCGAGCCACATGCCGCCGTCGCGGTCGC
The DNA here is from genome assembly GCA_902779455.1 of uncultured Prevotellaceae bacterium. Lineage (GTDB taxonomy): Bacteria > Bacteroidota > Bacteroidia > Bacteroidales > Bacteroidaceae > Prevotella. The sequence continues at coordinate 190,189 of CACZBS010000003.1, read as the reverse complement.
GGCAGAGGGCGTAGAGCGAGTTGTCGGCCAGCGAGAAGGGGTTCGACGGCTCGTGGGCGTAGTGGGCCACGTGGCGCGTCGACGTGTCGTAGACGTAGAGGCCCTGCTCCGTGGCGGCCCACACCTGCGGGCCGTTGAGGGCGATGTCGCGCACGAAGACGGGCTTGCCGCCCTCGGTGCTGACGATGGGCGCGGCGGTGCGCCCGGCCATGTCGACGACGCAGAGGCCGTGGCGGTCGGTGCCCACCATGAGGCGGTCAGTCTGGTGCTCGACGATGGCCGAGACGATGTCGCCCAGGAAGGGCTCGCGCCCCTGGCTGTCGCGGAGCGGGTGGAGCGAGCGCAGGTGGTCGGTGGAATAGTAGAGGCCGCCGCCGAAGAATCCCAGCCATAGCCGGCCGCTGCTGTCGATGGTCATTCCGGCGACGTTGGGGTGGCCCGTGAGCGGATAGTTGACCAGCGTCCCGTGGTCGGCGTCGTAGCAGAAGAGTCCCTGCTCGTTGCTGGCGATGTAGATGTGGTGGCCGTCGCCACGGACGACGGTCACGTTGTTGGTGATGGCGACGCTGTCGGGCGTGGTCAGCAGGAAGGGCTCGAAGGTGTCGGTCAGCGGCGAGTAGATGCTGACGCCCTCGTCGGTGCCCACCCAGATGCGGCCCTCGGGGTCTTCGTAGAGCGTGTTGATGAAGTCGCTGGCCAGCCCGCTGTGGCCGGTGTTGTGGCTGTAGGTGTGCATGGCCGTGCCGTCGTAGCGGTTCAGCCCGGCCTTCGTGCCCATCCAGATGAATCCCGTCTGGTCCTGCAACAGGGCGTAGACGGTGGTCTGCGAGAGGCCGTCCTTCACGCCGATATGCCTGAACAGGTAGTTCTCGCCCTGGGCCCGGGCGGCCATAGCGCACAGTGCGGCGCACAGCAGTGTCAGCCGGCTGACGTGTCGTAGGATGCTGTCGATGGTCATGGCGATTGTTTGTTTTTAACCCGCTGCAAAGTTACGAACTTTATTCCATATCTCCAAGCTCCGCACACAGAAAAGCGGCGCTTCTCGAAAGTAATATAGGGGTATATTACCTTCGGAAAGCACCGCTCCGCATGTCTGCACCCCGATCTTTGTCGACCACGAATGACTCGATTTTTTATTGACCACGAATTACGCGAATTAAACGAATTTTTTTATAAGACCACGAATTAAACGAATTAAACGAATTTTTTTTAAGACAACGAATTAAGACGAATTACACGAATTGTACGAATTATAATTGATTTCACGAATTGTAATTGATTTCACGAATTGTAACGAATTTCACGAATTAAACGAATTGCACGAATTATATTGTATTTCACTAATTTATTCTTGTCTGCGACAGGAGCTATGCAAAATGTTTGTGCGCAGCCAATTCGTGAAATCCTTTATAAATTCGTGCAATTCGTTTTAATTCGTACAATTCGTGTAATTCGTCTTAATTCGTTGTCTTTAGAAAAAATTCGTTTAATTCGCGTAATTCGTGGTCGACAAATCTCCGCGAAATTCGTGGTTGACAAATATTCGCGTAATTCTATTTCTTGGCCGTGAGGAAATCGGCGGTGCGGCGGGGGCTGTAGAGCTCCCAGAGGGAGGCGACGGTCCAGCCGGGGGCGAAGATGTCGTTATAGAAGCCCTTGCCGTTGCGGCCGTAGTCCCAGCAGGTGTGCTGGACGACCTCGGGGTTGAAGCCCGGGACGCCGATGCCGCAGAGGCGGTCGGGCGTGGGCAGGAGCTGGTTGAGCGACGAGAAGATGACGTCGTGGATCTGCTGCAGGCGCTGCTCGCCGGTCTCGCTGGCGAGCCACTCTACGATGTGTGGCAGCTCGAAGACGAAGACGTCGATGTGGTTGTTCTCCACCGAGACGTTGCTCCATCCGCGGCTCTGGAATCCGAGGTCGCCGAGCATCTGTCCCTGTGCGAAGGGCACGTCCCAGAGGTAGTACCATGATAGTGCGAAGTAGGCAGCCTGGCGGCAGAGGTCGACGTAGTGCTGGCGCTCCTGGCCGCGGGTCATCATGGCCATGTAGTAGGTGGCGGTGACGGCGCTGATGGCGGCCTCCTTGTCCTCGCAGTTGGCGTCGAGTGTCGATGAGAAGTAGTCGCTCGGTGCGATGATGTTCTTCTCAAGATAGTCGACCGTGCGGCGTGCGGCCTCGAGATAGCGCTTGTCCTTGAAGTACTTGTAGCCCATGACGAGGGTCGACGTGGCCGAGGGGGTGGAGCCGCCCGAGGCGTCGACGTCGGAGCCGTCGTCGCGGAACTTGCGGGCGTAGTGGCCGTCGGGCTTGACGAGTTCTACCATGCGGTCGAGCAGGGTGCGCATCTTCTGCTCCCACTCCTTGTGCTTGCGGCCCTGCAGCTTCTCGTAGCGCAGATAGTGGAGCACGGCGTAGACGGCCTCCGACTGCTGGCGGATGCTGTGGATGCAGTCCTCGTCGGCGGGGATGCCCTGGGCGATGTGCATGTCCTCCTTGAAGTAGCCGCGCTGGGTGAAGCCGTGCTCGAGCCACGAGTCGAAGATGGCGCGGCCCATGCCGACGAGCTCCTGGTCGGCTGTCTGCTCGCCATACTCGAGGGCATTGAATCCGTTGAGCAGCACGCGGCCGCAGAAGCCCAGCTGCACGTGGTCGACGGGCAGGCAGTCGTCGCAGCGCAGTCCGTGGCCGGAGTGGAACTTGAGGGCATACTTGTCGACGTAGGCTCGGCGGAAGTAGTTGCTCAGCTGGGCCTTCATCTCGTCGGGCGAGTAGAGCGGACGGATGGGCTCGGGGCGCAGCTGGTCCATGCAGTGCTGCCATGTCTGCGAGACGAACTGGCCGTAGTCCTTGGCCTGGGCCTCGCGGATGATCCAGCGCAGGGTGATGCTCTGGCCCTTGTCCAGGCGGGCGAAGGCGGTGATGGGTGGCGTGAGGGTCAGCTTGCGGATGTAGCGCTTGGGCGTCTCGATGTAGGGATAGCCGAAGGTGAGGATGGCGCGGCCGCTCTCGCCGTCGAAGCCCACGTAGCCGATGGTCGTCGGCCCGCCCAGGATGACTTCGCCCTCCTGATGGGTTGTCAGTGCGTCGCAGCCGGGCTGCTCGACGCAGCGCAGCACGCTGACGGTGCGGCCCGACGTGAGATCGATGACGCCGGTCAGGGGCGACGAGAGGCGGTCGTCGCGCACGTTCCAGCTCTTCGAGGTGTGGAACGAGGGTGCCTCGCGGGGCGAGCGCAGGTTCTTGTGATACCAGAAGCCGGGCAGATAGAAGTCGGCCTCGCTGGTCTGGATGCCGGTGGGCAGCGAGATGCCGAGGTTGAAGTAGACGCGCTCGCGGGCCGTCAGGGTGACGGTGAGCAGCTGCTGGCCGTCGCCGTCGGCGGTGAGCTGCTGGCTGAGCTCGACGGGCAGTCCCTGCTGTCCGGGGCTGACGGTCTGAGTGGTGGCGGCGTTGCCGGGTTGCTTCAGGCTGAGCTGATAGGCGGGCTCGGCGGCTGAGACAGCGACAGCCATGACGAGCATGGCGGCGCTCAGTAAGATTTTCTTCGTGATGTTCATTGTTCTCTTTATTTTCGTTATTTCGATCTCTTTCGTTATTTCGTTATAACGTTATTTCGTGATTCCGACTCTTCGTTATAACGTTATTTCGTGATATCGTTATATCGACTCTTCGGGAGAGGGATCCTTAGAGCTCTACGATCTGCCCTTCGAGCAGCTCGACGGTGTTCTTCTGGCAGACGGAGCCGTCGTATTTCGAGTGGGTCCAGAGGAGCCAGATGGTGCGCTCATCCTTCTGGAAGAGCGAGCTGTAGTAGGCGCCCTCGCCGCGCGGCAGGGTGGAGAAGGGGATGGTGCGGTAGGCGAAGTTGTGGCCCGTGTTGTCGCCGACGCAGATCTGCTCGCGGTTGGTCTGCCATACGTCGCCGTTCTGGTTCAGATGGCCCATGACGAGGATCTCGCCGGTCGTCAGCTGCAGGCAGTAGGGGGCGCAGCCGCCGCGGATGTTGTCGCAGACCCATCGGCGCGAGTCGACCTGCTGGTCCCAGTCGGCCGAGTCCCACTCGCCGTTAAGGGGCCGCCAGAGAATCGACGGGTTCTTGTCGCTGTTGATGCTCTCGATGGTGCAGAGGATGCCCTTGTTGCCCTGCATGACGATCTGGACGGGCATGCCGTCGCGGCAGCCGGGGGTGAAGGCGGCGCGGCGCTGGGCGGTCCACGTCAGTCCGTTGTCGGTGGAGCGGGCGCAGACAATCTCCTGGAGGAGGTTCGACCGCTGGTTGTCCCACCAGTAGGCCTCGCTCGAGACGAGCAGCTCGAGCTCGCCGCCTGGCAGCTGGACGATTTGCGGCTCCCAGCATCGGCCGCGCAGCACGGTGATGGGGTCGCCCCAGGTCTGTCCGCCGTCCTTCGAGATCATGACGAAGACCTGGCAGTTCTGGTTGGTCTCGGGGTTGGCGTTGGCCGACCATGTCATGACGACCCATCCGTTCTGGAGGCGCGTCATGTCGGCATTGGTGAAGCGATACCAGCCGTTGGAGAGCCACGTGCGGGTCTTGTCGAGGATCTTCTCGGGCGCCGACCATGTCTGGCCGTTGTCGGTGGAGCGCTGCAGGTAGATGTTCTGCCAGTGGTCGGTCTGGCCGCTGGTGCCGTCGCCGCCGTGGTAGGTCAGCAGCAGCGTGTCGGCCGAGACGCGCAGCAGTCGCGGATATTCGGCCTGGATGTTGTCGGGATTGAGCTGGATCGACGTCTTGATGGCATTCCATCGGATGCGGTGGCTGACGGGCTTGGTCGACTCGTCGACCTCGTAGGCGGCGTAGTCGGTCATCGTGCGGACCGCCTTCTCGATGGTCTGCTCCTCGCCGTCGATGACGGCCGTGACGCGGGCCACGTAAGTCCGGCCGGGCTGCAGGCCGCTGACGAGTTCCGACTCGTAGAGGTGCTGCTGGGCGTTGACGGCGCTGATCTGATACTGCTGCAGGTGGGCATCGTCCTCGCCGAACGAGAAGGTCATCTGGGGCTTGGCGCCCGTGAAGCCCGACAGCGCGAAGCGGGCCTTGACGGCGGTCTTCGTGATGGTCCACTCCTCCGAGCTCCACTCCAGTCCGTCGAGGGTCTTGGTGAGCTTGCCGGGGCCGTAGATGGTGGAGCCGTCCTTGGTGCTGAAGTAGAAGCGCACGCTGTACTGTCGGTTGGGCTGTAGTTCGGTGCAGGTCAGTTCGAAGGCGTCGCCCTCGGGCAGCTCGGAGCCGAGGCTCTGGCGCTGCATGCTGGTGTAGGTGCGGTTGACACCGCTCACGTTGTAGCAGAAGCCATAGTCGACGACCTCCTGACGGGGCACGTTGAGGCCGCGGATCTCGTAGGTGGCCTCGCGGCTGAGCGCCCCGACGAGGTCGACGGTGAAGCTGACGGTGCGCAGGATGTGGGTCTCGACGAAGGGCTCGCAGGCCTCGTCGCCCCGGACGACGACGCGCAGGTAGGCGTCCTGCTGGGGCGTCACGGCGTATTCGCGGCCGTTGGCGCCGCTGATGTCGGTCCAGGTGCGGCCCTGGTCGGAAGACTGCTGCCACTGGATGGTGCCGTAGTTATGGCTGTCCCATGCGATGCGCAGGGTGGTGCGCAGCCCCTGCTTGACGTAGTTGGTGACGGTGCGCTGCTGGGCGTCGGCGACGATGGCCAGCAGGAGGAGCAACAGGAATGAAATCTTTCTCATGTCAGTTCAGGGTATTTGGATTTTGCGGATGGCCTCGTGGCCGTCGCTATAGATGAAGCACACCACGTAGACGCCTGACGGGAGATGGTCGGCATAGCCGGTGGTGGCGCTGGTTTTCTCGATGAGTGTGCCCGCAGGGGTGAAGATGCGGACCTGGCGCAGCCCCTCGGCGGGGATGCTGCTGACGGAGGCGGTGGCGGTGGCGGTGAAATGGACGCTGACCTGGCACTGCTGCCCGTCGCTGACGCGCAGGTAGTAGTCGCCGGCCTCGGTGATGGTCAGTGTCTTCTGGGTGCTGAGGGTCTCGGAGGCGGCGTTGGTCCAGAGGTAGGAGTAAGAGCCGTCGCCGCCCTCTACGCTGACGTCGCTGCCGATGGTGATGCCCTCGGCGGGCACCTCTACGCTGACCGTCTGGGCCACGGCCCGCAGGGGCGGATACTGTTCAAAGGCGACGTCGATGACCGTCTGTGCGCCGGCTGCGGCTGTTGCCACGATGACCAGCAGGAATAGTAGGACTCTTTTCATGTTATCGGTAAGAATTGTGACGTTTTGGAGTTAGAGACCCCACCCCCAACCCCTCCCCTTGAAGGGAGGGGAGTAAGCCTCCCCCAGCCCCTCCGAAGGAGGGGAGGGACCCCTCCCGACCTCCCCGAAGGGGAGGAGTGGCTGGCGCACTGCCCGACGGGAATGACGGCGCAGCTACTCCCCTCCCTTCAAGGGGAGGGGTTGGGGGTGGGGTCTCTAACTTCATATTGTATAGTCAGGTTTGCGAAGTGAGGAGCCGGAATGGCTTGCTGCCTCCCAACTCCCCACTGAGGATGATTATTTACTTCATGATCTTCTTCACCGAGCCGTCGGTCAGGCGGACGATGTTGACGCCCTTCTGAGGCTCAGCCACGCGCTTGCCGTCGAGGGTGTAGACGGCCTGCTCAGCCACAGCGGTGCTGACGGTGCTGATGCTGTTGAACTGTCCGGAGCCGACGACGAGGTCCTGGCCCTTGGCGAAGGTCGAGCCGCGCAGGGCAGCGTTGACGGTCTGCACGCCCCACTCGTAGGTGCCGTCGGGCAGCGTCAGCGAGATCTCGGTGTTCATGTAGGCGTTGCCCTCGCGGAGCACCTTGCGCACGCCGTCCTTCTCGCCGCCGACGAACGAGGTCGAGGCGTTGTAGATGCGGCCCGTGGTCTTCTCCTTCAGGTAATACTCATAGGTGACGTTCTTCATCGACGTCGAGGCGGGCGTCCACGAGAGCTTCACGTCGTAGCCGTCGACCTCAGCCTTGGGAGCCGTGGGTGCGTCGGGGCGAGCGCTGACGGCCCAGGGGTTCTTGGTGAAGACCATCGAGCGGCCGCCGGGGAAGGTGGTGCCGTCGAAGTAGGTGGCGTCGCCATGGTAGCCGGTGAACGTGTAGTTCAGAGCGCCCTCCACGCCGTAGTCGAGGAAGAAGATGCCCTGCTCCGATGCGCCGGGGATGCGCTGATAGCTGGTCAGTCCGTTGGCCGATCCGGGCAGGAGCCATCCCGACTGGGTGTTGCCCGTGCCGTCGAGCATCTGCTCGGTCCATCCGAGGAGGAAGAGGTCGTAGTAGCCGTCGGCGTTGTAGTCGATGGCGCGCGTGCCGTTGTTCGACGAGTTGAGGGGGCGCACGTCCTTATGGTTGGCAGCAAACTGCGAGTTCTCGGTGTAGCTCACCTCGTTGCCGTCGCCGCTCTTGGTGACCTTGCCGAGCAGCAGCTGGCCGAAATAGGCCCATCCGCTGACAGCGTCGTCGGGCGACTCGCCGGTGACGAAGATGTCGGGCGTGCCGTCGTTGTTGAAGTCGACGACGTTGAAGTTGCCGTTGCCGAAGGTGTGGCTCACGCCCTGGGCCAGACCGAGGTCATAGAACTCGCCGGGGCCCTCGGCGCCGAGGTTGAGGAAGGCCATGAAGGTGCGGCCCACGGTGCGTCCGCCAGCCGTCTCGGGCTTCAGTCCGTCGCCGTCGACGTTGCCCTGCACCATGAAGTCAGCATAGCCGTCGTTGTTGAGGTCGAAGGCCTTGATGGTGCAGAGGGCCATCGGGTAGGAATACTCCTCCTCCTCGACGCCGATGAGGAAGCGGTTGGTCACCTTGTAGGTGCCGTCGCCTTGGTTGATGAGCACGCCGGTCATGGCCGTCTCGCTGTTGGCCCCGAGCCACCATCCGCAGGAGACGATGTCGATGAGTCCGTCGTTGTTGAAGTCGGCCAGGTCGATGGAGCGGGGCAGCCAGCGCAGCTGCGTGCCGGTCTCCTCGTCGACGATGGCGTTGCCCTGCTCGTCGACGACGCGGAACGTGTTGTCCTTGACCAGTCGGCCCTGCTTGTTGTTGAGGAAGATGCCGTTGAGCGTGTTGGCGTCGCCGCCGGAAGCGATGTAGACATCGACGTAGCCGTCGCCGTTGAAGTCGGCGGGGATGACGCTGGAGCGGATGCCGATGACGCCGTCGTCGGCCAGCTGGGTCTTCTCGTAGGCCGTGCCGTTCCACTTGAGAATCCACGAGCAGCGGCTCTCCATGAACACCTCGTTGCCCTCGGCGTCGAGGATGACCTGACCGATGGATGCGTCGGCGGGCCAGTTGGGCGAACCGCCGACGATGAGTTCCTTGATGCCGTCGTTGTCGAGGTCGATCTCGCAGCCCGAGGCATAGTCGTTAGCCAGCCCCTCGTCGACGGAGGAGATGGTGATGCTCTGTGCGCTGAGGCCCAGAGTCATTGCTGAAGCAGCAATCAGAGTAAACAGTTTCTTCATAATTGATAAGTGGTTTAATTAAATAAAAAACAGTAAAGATTGGTTTGTCGGTTTTTAGGGTTCGGATTCTGAAAAATCCTTACATCGCGCTGACCGCCGGCAGAGAAGCGGCCCTTTTCTGAGCGAGAAGCGGTGCTTTTCGGGTCGAAAAGCGGCACTTCTTGCATCGAAAAGCGGCACTTCTCTTCGTGCAAAAATCTAAGTCGTTGTATGTTAGACGATTATGCATTGCCGGCGATTGATTCAGAATTTATTTTACAAATAGGTGGCTAATTTATTATCCCCGGACTTGATGTCACAGACCCCACCCCCAACCCCTCCCCTTGAAGGGAGGGGAGCAGCTGCGCCGTCATTCCCGTCGGGCAGTGCGCCAGCCACTCCTCCCCTTCGGGGAGGTCGGGAGGGGTCCCTCCCCTCCTTTGGAGGGGTTGGGGGAGGCTTACTCCCCTCCCTTCAAGGGGAGGGGCTGGGGGTGGGGTCTCTAACTTCAAATCCAGGTGCTTCATATAGGCCATCCTATTATGTTAATCTGTCCTTCGGGCCTACTCGAAGGTCGGGGTGGTCCAGCCCTCACGGGGCGTGGCCGTGCCCTCGAGCCAGCCGTCCTCGCCCATGGCGAAGGGCTGCACGAAGACGGGCTTGCGGGCGAAGCCGCTGGCCATCGTGGGCTGGCCGGCCTTCTCAGCGTTGTAGCAGAGGTAGAGGTGGGTGCCCTCGGAGTTGAGGAAGGCGCGCATGGGGTTCGAGACGGTGCTGTAGGCCTCGTTGGCGCTGATGAGTGCCTCGCCGCGGCCCGACTGGGCGATGTCGGCGCCCTGACGGTCGAGGTAGGGGCCAGTGGCTGCTGCGGCGCGGGCATAGCGGATCTCGCCGTCGATGGTGCCGAAGAGATAGACGTCGTCCGACGAGTTGACGTAGACGGCCACCTCCTTGAAGGCGCTGCTGGCTATCTTGACCGGGTCGTTGGCCGAGCCGACGGTGGCGCCGTTCTTGCTGAGGCCCACCTTCTGCAGATAGACGCCGTCAGAGGTCGTGTAGCAGAGATAATAGTTCTTCGACTGGACGAAGAAGAAGGGGTGGGAGAGGCCCTGCGGGTCGTTCTTCAGCTCGACGGTGCCCAGCGGGGTGTAGACGCCCTGGGGCGACGACGAGCTGGCGCAGCAGATGGCGTTCTGGCCCTCGATGGTGTAGAAGAGCCAGTACTTGTTGCCGCTGTAGGTGCGGGCGAAGTCGACCGTGAGCGAGCTGAGGCGTGCGCCGTCGGCGCCTGTGGGCACGTTGGCCTCGGTGAAGGCGTCGGCCGTCGACTTGTTCCACGTCGTCAGGTTGTTCGACGTCAGCACGGGGCAGTTGTAGGTCAGTCCGGCAGCCCACTGGGTGGTGCTGCTGATGGCGACGTAGGAACTGGCTCCCTTGAAGATGGTGCCGCCGTCGAGCGAGGGCTCCCACACGGGGTTGTGGAATCCGGTGTTGTCAGGATTAGTCGAGCCTTCCCAGACGACGGTGTCGATGCCGTCGCCGTCCATGCCGGCGCAGCCGCTCATCGTGGCTGCCACGGCTGCCATGCAGAGCGCGCCGGTGATGTGTTTCAGGATGTTATTCTTCATATCTGATTTTCAATTTTCAATTTTCAATTTTCAATCTTCAATTATCAATATCCCGGGTTCTGGGTCAGGTCGGGACGCAGGTTGATCTCGTGGTTGGGGATGCACCAGAGGTGGCTGATGCCCAGGCGATAGTTCTTGAAGTCCTCGTCGCGCTCGGCCAGCTCGTTGATCTTCGTCTGGTCGTGGATGTCGCCCCAGCGGTCGAGGTCGAACCACCGCTCGCACTCGCCGCAGAGCTCCAGCAGACGCTCGTGCTTGATCTGGTTGAGCAGGGCGTCGTAGTCCTGGAACCGGGCGGCGTCGAGGTCGGCCATGTTGACGCGGCGGCGCACCTTGTTGATATACTCGACGGCCACCTTGCGGTCGCCGCCCAGCTCGTTGAGCACCTCGGCATACATCAGGTAGACGTCGGCCAGACGCAGGATGCGGATGTTGACACCCGTGACGTAGCCCTCGCCGGTGGCGTTGGGATCATTCTCGACGCTGGTGTACTTCTTCCAGTAGCACTTCTTCTGGAAGGGCTCCACGTAGTTCCACTCGGTCCACGTCTTGCCGTAGTAGACGGCCGTGGTGGTCTCCGGCTCGCGCTCATCGTAGTAGAAGAGGGTGTGGAACTTGCGCATGTCGATGTTGCCGTCCTTGTCGCGCTCCTCGTTGAAGGCGTCGAGCAGCCACTCGCGGGCCGAGCCGTCGTCCCACGACAGGCCGGAGCCCGAGCCGGCGTAGAGCCCGAGGAACTTGGGGCGCTGGTTGCCCACCTCCTTGCCGTTGACGGTGCCCTCCTTGAAGTTGATCTCGAAGAGCGACTCCTGGTTGTTCTCGTTGGCCTCGGTGAAGTTGTCGAGCCAGTTGGGCACGAGGTCGTAGATGCCCAGCGCGAAGATGTCCTCGATGTTCTTCTTGGCAGCCTCCCAGTAAGCCTTGGCCTGGGCGGGATCCTGGTTGGCCGTGTCCCACGGGCGGTGGCACTTCATGCCGGCCAGCTGCATGTTCATGCGGGCCATCATGCCCAGGGCGCCGCCCTTCGTGGCGCGTCCGGCCTCGGCGGCGGGCCACTTCGTGGGCAGCAGCTCAGCGGCGCGGGTGAAGTCGGCCAGTGCCTGCTTGTAGAGGTCTTCCTGCGAGCCGACGGGTCCGTTGACCTCGACGCTGCTGGTCTGCAGCGGGCCGCGGCCGTAGATGCCGGCGATGGCCCAGAAGGCGACGCCGCGGATGAAGTAGCCCTGACCGAGAATCTTGTCGGCCTCCTCCTGGGTGAAGAGCTCGTAGCCGTGGTCGTTCATGTTGTCGATGACCTGGTTGACGTAGTAGAGACTGTTGTACATGGCCTGCCAGGGCAGGTTGAGGCCCTCGTTGCTGTCGTAGTTGTAGGACGACATGACGAAGTTGGCGTCGCCGATGAACTCGGGGTTGGGGCTGTTGCTCCAGCCCTCGTCGCTGCGCAGGATGGTGAGCACCTGGAACCAGCGGCTGAAGTAGCCGGGGCGGCGCCAGGTGGAGTAGGCGGCGGTGAGTCCCTCGTTGAACTGGTCGGCCGTCTTCCAGAAGGTGTCGGCCGTCTCGAGGTTGGGGTCGCTCAGCGAGAGCCAGTCGTCGCCGCACGAGGTCAGCAGCGGGGCTGTTGCGGCAATGCCGCAACACACCGAACAGGAGGCGAGGATATGCTTGAATCTTTTCTTGTTCATTGTTGTTTTCTTTTTTTTTCGTTATTCCGACATTTCGTGATATCGTTATTCCGTGAAATCGTTATTCCGTTATATCGATATATCGTGATTCCGTTATTCCGATCATTAGAACGTCACCTGGAGGCCGAAGTTCACCTGGCGCGACGAGGGATACTGTCCGCTGTCGATGCCCATGGCGTAGACGCTGCCGCTGATGATGTCGGGGTCGTAGCCCTTATAGCCGGTGATGGTCAGCAGGTTGGTGGCGCTGACGTAGGCACGCAGCTTCTGCACGTAGATCTTCTTCGTGATGGCCTGGGGCAGGGTGTAGCCCAGCTGCAGGTTCTTCAGGCGGAAGTAGGATGCATTCTCGAGGAAGCGGTCGCAATACTCGATGTTGTTCGAGGTGGTGCCGGCCAGCATGCGGGGATACTCGGTGGAGGGGTTGTCCCAGGTCCAGGGCTCGACGTCGGCGGGGATGTTGTCGACGTTGAAGTTGAGCAGGTTCTTGCGCAGCTGGTTGTAGATCTTGTGTCCGAACTTGCCGGCCCAGAACATGTTGAAGTCGAAGTCGCGCCACTGCAGCGAGGCGTTCAGTCCGACCTCCAGCTTGGGCAGCGGCGAGCCGCACCACGTGCGGTCGTTGCTGTCGATGAGTCCGTCGCCGTTGACGTCGACGTAGCGCACGTCGCCGGGCTTGGCGTCGGGCTGGATGATGCGGACGGTCTGCTTGCCGTCGACGTCGATCGTTGCGGTGTGGGCATAGACCTCGTCCATCGACTGGAAGATGCCGTCGAAGGGTATGAGATAGAAGTCGCTGACGGAGCGGCCCACCTCGGTGCGGGTGTACGACTGCATGTTGAAGGCCTCACCCATGCGGAGCACCTTGTTGCTGATGGTCGACAGGTTGGCAGCGACGCTGTAGCTCAGCTCGCCGACCTGGTCGCGCCAGCCGATGTTGAGCTCCAGACCCTGGTTGCGCATCTCGCCGTAGTTGGTCCATACGGAGCCGACGCCCGTCGACCACGGCTCGGGCTTGTTGAGCAGCAGGTCGGTCGACTTGGCGTAGAACCACTCGATGGTACCGAACAGGCGGTTGCCCAGCATGTTGAAGTCCAGTCCGACGTTGGTCGTCGTCTTCGTCTCCCATCCCAGGTCGACGTTGGTCATGGCGCTCTGCGTGGCGCCGCTGAGCACCGTCTCGTTCTTCGATGGGCCGAAGATGGCGTAGAAACCCTCGTAGGGGCCGCTGTGGTCGATGGTGGGGATATAGCTGTAGTTGCCGAGCGACTGCATGTCGCCGACCTTACCCCACGATGCGCGCAGCTTCAGGTTGTCGACCACCTTGCGTGCGGGCTCGAAGAACTTCTCCTCCGAGATGCGCCATCCGAGCGACAGCGAGGGGAAGTAGCCGCGGCGGTTGCTGGGGCCGAACTTCGACGAGCCGTCGGAGCGGAAGTTGAACTGTGCCAGGTAGCGGTCTGCGTAGCTGTAGTCGATACGTCCGATGTAGCTCAGCTGGCGGCGCTCCTGCTCCGAGCCCGACATGTTGTGCTTGTCGTTCGAGAGGTCGATCTCGACCAGCCCGTCGACCTGCTGGTCGTAGCCGACGGCCTCGAGCCAGTGCCAGTTGACGTCCTCGGCGGTGTGGCCTATCATGGCCGTGACGTTGTGCTTGCCGAAGCTGTTCATGTAGGTCAGCGTGTTGTCGAGGATGGTCGTGGCGCGCTGGTCGCGGTTGTCGTAGAGCGCGTCGGTGAAGTGGGTCTCGATGGAGTTCATGCGGACGGTGTAGCCGTGGTCGAAGTTCTTGTGGCGTCCGAACCAGGCGTCGACACCGAAGTTGATCTTATACGTGAAGTGTTTGAAGAGTTTCAGCTCGGCATAGGCGTTGGCGATGACGCGGTTGTTCACCGACAGGTCCTGATAGCGCTCCTGCTCGCCGATGGGGTTGCTCGTGTAGGTCAGGAAGTTGCCGTTGCCATAGCCGTAGCCGCCGCGCTGCGAGCCCTCCTCGGGGTCGTAGACGGGGATGACGCTGGGCATCGACAGGGCGTTCCAGAAGCTGCCGCCCGTCGTCTCGTGGTGCACGGTGTGCTGGAACGTCGAGTTGGCCCCAATCTTCAGGATGCCATAGGTGGCGTCGGCGTTCAGTCGGGCCGTGAAGCGCTGATACTCAGGGCCGCTGATGACGCCCGTCTGGTCCATATAGCCGCCGCCGATCGACATGTTGACATTGTCGGATCCCTGCGCGTACATTACATTATAGTCCTGCGTGAACCCCGTCTGGAACTTCGCCTTCTGCCAGTCGGTGTTCGGAATCGGCTGGCCGATCATGTCGACGGCATACTGCGCGGCCGGCCATGTCTCGCCGGCGTTCAGGTAGGCCTGCTCGTTATAGCGCATGAAGTCGGTGGCCGACATCATGTCGATCTTCTTCGGCATGTCCGACACGCTCCACGTGGCCGACACGTCGAGCGTGGGCTCACCCTTCTTGCCCTTCTTCGTCTCGATGATGATCACGCCGTTGGCACCGCGCGCACCGTAGATGGCGGCGGCCGAGGCGTCCTTCAGGACCTGCATCGACTCAATCTCGTTGGGGTTCAGGTGGTTCACGTCGTTGACAATCATGCCGTCGAGCACGTAGAGCGGACCGACCGTGTTGAACGAGCCCACACCGCGGATCTGCACCTGGCTCATCTGGCCCGGCGCACCCGTCGTGTTGACCGTCACGCCCGGCAGCTGGCCCTGCAGCATCTCGTAGATATTCGTGGCGGCCGTCTTCTTCGCCTCCTTCATGTCGACCACGGCGACGGCACCCGTCAGGTCCGACTTCTTCTGGACGCCATAGCCGATGACGACGATGTCCTCGAGCGTGTTGACGTCGGTCGACATCTTCACGTCGATCGTCCGACGCCCGTTGACGCTCACCACGACGTTCTCGTAGCCCACGTAGCTGAACTGCAGGCGCGCGTCGGCGCCGGCCTTGACGTCGTAGTGGCCGTCGAAGTCGGTCACGGCCATGCCCGTCCCGTCGAGGGTCTTCACGGTGACGCCGATGAGCGGGTCGCCGTTCTGTGCGTCAGTCACGGTGCCCTTCACGCTCTGCGCCGACACAGTCAAGGCCATCGGGAGCGCAAGCAGCACGAGCAACGCGACGCGTTTCCATGTTACTCTCTTTTCTTTCATGTCTTACATTTTGAATGGTTTGGTTAGTTTTAGGAATCTTTTTCGGCTGCAAAGATACGCTTTTTGCCCCACACCGACTGCCACAATCGGGTCAAAGTGATAGAACAATCGGGTCAATTTTTGGGCCCGCAGGTTCAAAAAACCGCGGTTTCATCGAGAATAATGATTTTTTTACAAAGATTGAAAAGATTTCCATCTTCCTAATCTTTGTTGAGTATATTAAGTGACCGTAAAAAAACAACATGGTACGATTTAGGAGGTCACGTGTCCTCACGTGACATCTGCGGTAAGTGCGACGTGGGGACACGTCGCCTCCTACAGTGACAGCCAAATTGTACCAATTTATTATTTGCATATTACTAACTATGATTGTTCATCTGCTTAAGAATATAGATAAATGGACGAGGAATTGTAATAAAAATTCCGAATAATTTGGCAGCGTCTTCTAATTCGTTGAAAATCAATATGTTTACGGAAGGCTAAAAAAGAAGCGGCGCTTTTCGATGAGAGAAGCGGTGCTTTTCGGGGTGAAAAGGACCGCTTCTCGGAGGAAAAAGCACCGCTTCTTGCGGAGCGGGGTAGTGATTCGTCGTAATTTTTCGCAATTCTCCGCCCCGCGCTATCGGAAGAATTTTCGCACGCGGCCCAGGGCGTCGTGGGTGATGATGAGGCCGCGATGTTGGGCAGCGTCGATGCGGCGGCCCTGAAGGTCGTATGCCTCATTGTTCATTGTACATTGTTCATTGTGCATTGAAGTGATGCCGCTCTGGCCCGTCGGGGCGATGATGAGCGAGCGGGCGCGGCTGCGGAAGGCGCCGAGAGCGGGCTCGGGGTCGGTGTAGGTGCGCGACGTGCCGGTGAAGTTGTCGCCGGTGAAGAGGGTCAGCTTGTAGCCCTCGGCGATGCGCACGTTGCCGATGCCGAGGGGCGCGAAGCCCCACGCGGCCAGCTCGCCGACGCAGTAGCGGCCGACGGGCAGCACGTTGGTGAAGCCCGTGTAGTCGCGACCGGCGTAGCAGGTGACGACGCCCTCGTCCGAGTGCTTGGGGAAGACGCGGTTCATCTCCACGGCCCACTGCTGCAGCGACCATGTCTCGTCGTTGTAGATCCAGACGAAGCCGCCCTCGACCTGACATTCGTCGCGCCACGTCTGCATCTGCTTGACGGAGGTCTGCATGTCCGTCTGATAGTTGGTGCGGCCGGCATGCAGGGGGATGTCGTCAGCGAGGTGCCAGACCTTCGGGTTGTTATAGGCGCCGCCGTCGTAGCACTGGATCATGATGCGGTCGCAGGCACCCGGGCGCTGGCGGTTGAGGGCCGTCGTGAGCTGTTGCCAGTAGGTCTTGTTCGTGTAGGGGGCGAGGGTGGTCCGGTAGCCCAGGTCGTACATCATGACGTGGAACTTCGTGGCCGAGGCCGCGTCGTAGGCGTGCTCGTCGTCGTTGTTGACGGCCTCGACGTCGGGCAGCGCCTCCTTCAGGGCTCGGAAATTGCGGCGGAGGATGCTGTTTTCGCCCGTTCCATCGCTGTTGACGAGCGCGCGGATGTTCTGATACGACGTGTTGCCCCAGCCGCCGATGCAGATCTCAAGGCGCTCGATGCTGGTGGGGGCGGTCTTCAGCAGACGGACGTCGTCGGCATAGTGAGGCTGGGTCTCATCGAAGACGTAGCGGCCGTCGCGGCAGATGGTCTCGCCGTCGGTCGTCAGCGTGCCGTCGGCCTCGACGTTGACGTTGAACAGGATGACGTACCGGAACCCAGACTGCCGCAGCTTCTCTATCGTTCCGGGCCGCTCGCGGCGGATGTGGCCGCCGACGTAGACGCCGCTCTGCGACCATGACTCCCCGACGGACAGCGCCGCTAATAACACCAAAATCTTTAATCGCTTCATAGTTTTTATGTTTATAGGACCACGAATGACCCGAATTAAACGAATTTTTTTCTAAAGACCACGAATTACACGAATTGTTTTTATGACAACGAATTAAAACGAATTACACGAATTGACACGAATTTATTTTTTATTTCACAAATTCATTTTAAAACAACGAATTAAGACGAATTGCACGAATTGTCACGAATTGTTTTTTATTTCACGAATTCTTTTCTATTTCACGAATTCTTTTTAAGACAACGAATTAAGGCGAATTTCACGAATCATTCGTTCAATAGAGATTAATTCGTGTAATGAGTTTTAATTCGTGTAATACGTTTTAATTCGTGTCAATTCGTTTTAATTCGTTGTTTTTTAAAATATCCTCGTCTTAATTCGTTGTCTTTAGAAATAATTCGTTTAATTCGCGTAATTCGTGGTCCTGAAAATCGTCTCAGAATGTGCCGACGCGGCGCTGGCAGCTGTTGAGGAGCGGGGCCTTGCCGTCGGCGATGAGCTTGAGGATGAGCTCGCCGAAGAGCGTGTTCTGCCATGCAAACCAGGGGCGGGTGTAGTGCGTGGCGTCGTCCTTGGAGAACGACTCGTGGATGAAGCCGGTGCCGGCGTCGGTCGACATGAGCATCTCGATGCAGCGCTTGATCTCGGCGTCGTCGCGCGAGGTGAAGGCGAGCATCATGATCGACATGGGCCAGGGCATGTCGTAGCCCACGTGGGGGCCGCCGATGCCCTCGCCGGCGGGGCCGTGGAAGAAGGCGGGGTTGTCCTCCGACCAGACGAAGCGGCGCGTGTTCTGATAGATGGGGTCGTCGAGGGCGACGTCGCCCAGGTAGCCCATGCCGAGGAGCGAGGGCACGTTGGCGTCGTCCATGAGGAGGCGCGAGCCGAAGCCGTCGACCTCGTATGCGTAAATCTTGCCATACTTGGGATGGTCGACGACGGCATACTGGCGCAGGGCCGTCTCCACCTCGTCGGCCAGTGCGCGGCACTGCTGGGCGCGATCCTGGTCGTGGTTGACGTCGGTGAGGATCTGGGCCATCTTGCGCAAGGAGCTGACGGCCATGAAGTTAGAGGGGATGAGGAAGGGGAAGACGGTGGCGTCGTCCGACGGGCGGAACGCGGAGGCGATGAGCCCGACGGGGTTGACGGGGTGGCCCTTGCCGTCCCAGCCGACGGTGTCGAACTGGCGGTCGGTGGTGCGGCGGAAGGTGTAGGGACCTGTGCCGTCCTTGCGCTGCTGCTCGCGGAAGGTGCGGAGGATGTTGTCGACGGCCTCGGTCCACACCTGTCCGAAGATGGTCGTGTCGCCCGTCTCTTGCCAGTAGGCATAGGCCAGGCGGACGGGGTAGCACTCCGAGTCGATCTCATACTTGCGCTCGTGCAGTCCGGGCTGCATCTGCGTGTGGTCGCTCTGCCACTCGCCCGTCTGGTCGGCCTCCTGATAGAAGGCGTTGGCGTAGGGGTCGATGTTGATCGACTTCAGCTGGCGCAGGATGACGCCGCGGATGAGGCGGGCCAGCGCCGGGTCGTCGTTGCAGAACTGGACGTAGGGCCACACCTGGGCGCCCGAGTCGCGGAGCCACATGGCTGCGATGTCGCCCGTGTAGACGAACGTGTCGTCGTCGCCGTTCGCGAGCTGGCGGTAGTGGACCGTGGTCTCCAGCGTGTTGGGGAAGCAGTTCTCGAACATCCAGGCGAGGTAGGGGTTGCCCCTGAGCAGCTCCTTCACCTCGAGGATCTTCTGTTCGATGGCGTCAGAGCGGAACAGCCGCTGCTCCACGGGCGGGCGCTTCGGCGTGCCGACGCCGATGGTCGTGTCGGCCGTCATTTCGATATACTCGCGGCCGAAGGCCTTCTGTCCGGCGCCTTCGCCGTTGGCCGTCTGCCCGGTGGTCTTAGTGCCGCAGGCCGTCAGTGCGGCCAGCGTTACGATGAGGATGGTTTTCTTGATCATATTGACTTGTTGAATGATTATGCTAATTAATAAAGTTAGAGACTAATAAAGTCACAGTAATAAAGTTAGAGACCCCACCCCCAACCCCTCCCCTTGAAGGGAGGGGAGTGGCCTCCCCCGACCCCTCCAAAGGAGGGGAGTGGCTGGCGCACTGCCCGCTGCGGATGACGGCGCAGCTACTCCCCTCCCTTCAAGGGGAGGGGTTGGGGGTGGGGTCTGTAACTTTTTCTCACGAATGTGCAAATATACAGATTTATTTTTATATCTCACAGCTTTCCGCAAGGAAATTGCGGTTACCTGACGTAGACCTTGCGCACCTCGCCGTGCTGTCCGACGACGATGTTGACGCCCGGCCGGGGCTCGTCGACGAGCATGCCCAGCAGCGAGTAGACGCGGTCGGGCCGGCCATCCGTGGGGCAGAGCGAGGCGTCGCGGATGGCGTCGGGCTCGGCGTTGCCGTAGAGGCCGCTGAGGCGCTCGTTGACCTCGCGGACGCGCTTCTCGGTCATCTTGAGCAGCGAGCGGTCGTAGGTGTAGAGGCCGTTGACCTCCGTCTCGACGTCGGTCGTCTGGGTGTAGACGGCGGCGCAGAAGGCGGCCGGGCGGCCGTCGGTGGTCTGGGCGCCCTGGGCCATGTCGATGACGGCCTCGACGGTCTCGACGTAGGCATTGGTGAGCTGTCCCTCGCTCTGATAGTTCACGTAGGTGGTGGCGTCGCGGTCGTACCAGCGGTGGCCGTCGATGTTGCGGCCCAGTCCGCCGAACTCGCCGAGTACGACGGGCCGCTCCTGGTCGTAGAGATAGATGTGGGGCGGGCGGTCGTAGTCGTGCAGGTCGAGCATGTCGCCGACGCCCTCATAGTGGTTGCCGCCGCTGGCGGGGTTGACGAGTCGGGTGGGGTCCTGCTCTCGGGTGAAGCTGACGATGTCGGCCGTCTTAAACTGTCCCCAGCTCTCGTTGAACGGAGTCCAGACGACGATCGAGGGCGACGAGTAGTGCTGCCGGATGATGTCGGCCCACTGCGAGCGGAAGGCGTTCTCGACGGCCGTGCTCTGGCTGCCGTTCTTCGTGCTCCAGTCGCGCGGCGTCCAGCCCTCGTCGGAGCGTCCCAGTGCGGGCATGTCCTGCCACACCATGACGCCCAGCGAGTCGCAGAGGTAGTACCATCGCTGCGGCTCCACCTTCATGTGTTTGCGTATCATGTTGAATCCCAGTGCCTTCGTCTGCTCGATGTCGAAGCGCAGGGCCTCGTCGGTCGGGGCGGTGTAGAGTCCGTCGGGCCAGTAGCCCTGGTCGAGCAGTCCGAAGTGGAAGAGGTCGCGGTTGTTCAGCTGCAGGCGCCATTCGCCGTCGGCCGTCTTGGCATAGGAGATCTTGCGCAGGGCGGCGTAGCTCCGCGCCTGGTCGAGGGTCTGGCCGCCGTCGCTGAACTCGACGTTGAGGTCGTAGAGCGTGGGGCTGGTGGGGGTCCACAGCCGTGCATTGGGCACGTTGAGGACGATGTCGCTGCCGGGCTGTCCGGTGGCCTCGGCGACGACGTTGCCCTTGAGGCTGAGCGTCAGTCGCACGCGGGCCGTCGTGCTCTCCGTGGCCGTGGCGACGTTGATGCTGAGGCGGCTCTGGTCGACGTCGGGCGTCGAGCGCACGTCGGTGATATGGTTCGCGCTGACGGGCTCCAGCCATACCGTCTGCCAGATGCCCGACACCTGCGTGTACCAGATGCTGCCGGCGCCGCCGGGGTTATAGCGCTGCTTGCCCAGGGGCTGCGTCGCCTCGTCGGTGTTGTCCTGCACCATGACGACCAGCGTGTTCTCGCCCTCCGTGAGGCGGTCGGTGATGTCGATCGCGAAGGCGGTGAATCCGCCGGTGTGCGAGCCCACGGACGAGCCGTTCACGTAGACGCGGGCCGTATAGTCGACGCCGCCGAAGTTGAGCATGACGCGGCGGCCGGCCCAGTCTTCGGGGACGGTAAAGGTGCGGCGATACCAGAGGTAGTTGTTCTTGTCGAGCATGCGCATGACGCCCGAGAGACTCGACTCCACGGCGAAGGGCACCAGGATCTGGCCGTCCCACTCGGTGGGAATCTGGCGCTGCGTCTGCGGCGTGATGGCATACAGCCACAGGCCGTTCAGGTTCTCCCATTCGCTGCGCACGAGCTGCGGCCGCGGATAGTCAGGCAGCGGCCGCTCCGGGTCGACGTCGGCGGCCCAGCGCGTCTTGATCTTGCTGCCCTGCGGGGCCCAGGCCGTCGTGGTGCTGTCGGCCTTCGGGGCATACTTGTCCATGAGGACGCGCATCCAGTGGCCGCCGATGACGCTGCGGGCGCGGAATCCCTTGGCTTCGCCGCTCTGGGTCCAGTACCAGTCGGAGATCGGCCACCGCGTGCGCGTCTCGTTGACATAGCGCCACAGCGGGTCGCTGAACTTCAGGAACGTCTCCGCGTCGTCGGCCATCGCGGCCGTCCAGATGACCCAGTCGCTCTTCGTGTAGCCCTCGCGGTTGTCCAGGGGCACGCCGTAGGTGTTCTGCTTCGTCAGGTAGTATTTCATCTCGCGCTCCATGACCTGGCGGGGGAAGAGTTGCAAGCCCCAGAGCTTGTCCCAGACGAGGTTATACTTCAGGCTCCACGAGCCGCCGCGGTCGAAGGCCAGCTTATAGTGGTCGCCGTCGCGGGCGTCGATCTCCCAGATCTGCGCCATCTTGCGGGCGATGTTCATGTAGCGCTCATACTGGTCCTCACGGCCACGCATGCGGCACATCTCGGCATAGCCGGCGATGCCCATGATGGCCTTGACGGAGAGGTTGGCGTTGTGGGCCCAGTGGCCGGCGAAGTCGTCGGTGCAGAGCTGCTCGGCGGGGTCCTGGCCGTTGCTGATCAGATAGTTCACCCATCTGGTCAGGATGCTCCAGTAGGTGTTGGCCCACGCCGTCGAGCCCTCAATCTTCGAGATCATCGCGGCCAGCGTCAGGATGTTGCCGCTCTCCTCCAGCGGCATGTCGCCGACGTAGACCTGACCGTTGGCGTGGGGATAGGTGCCCAGGTCGTGGGCCGCCCAGTCCTTGTTCCATCGGCCCGTGCGCTGATATTCCAGTATGGAGGTCATCATGCCCTTCTGCAGCTCGGTGTTGTAGAGCAGGAAGAGCGGAGCCGAGGGATAAGTCAGGTCGACCGTGTTGACACATCCGTTCGAGTTGTTCTCCTTCGAGAAGTAGAGCAGTCGGCCGCCGTCGTCCTCGAACAGCTTGTGGGCGGCCAGCACCTGGCGATAGCTGGCGGCCAGCAGCTCGGCATACTTCACGTTGCCCGACTTGAGGCCGTCGTCATAGATCGTCTGGTCCTGCTCGCGGCAGCGCTGCATGATGTCTGTATATCCATCGCGCAGCTCCTGGAAGGCCTTGAAGATGGTCTTGCCGTTGCGGGCCCAGTAGCCGGGATAGTCCTTCTGGAAATAGCGGATGTCCTTCACCTCGTCGTAGCCCACCATCATATAGCTGCTGGCGGCGTCGCTGACCGTGCCGAAGTCGTGCACGTAGGCCAGTGTGGTCATGTAGCAGGGCGACTGGCCCTTCACCTCGCCCCCATACTCGGGCAGCCGGCCCGTCGTGGTGAAGGTGCTCTCGGTCGTCGCCGTCGGGGCTACGCTGACCTCGCCGTTGACGGCGGGCAGATAGAGATAGCCCCAGTCAATGCAGATCAGGTCGCCGGCGCGCTGCAGCACAGGCTGAGCCGTGCTGCCCGCCTTGGCGTAGGTCAGCTCGCCGTCGCTGACGATGGCAGCGTCGACGGCCTGTGCCGGCTCATTGACGCAGAGGCGCGGCGTTGTCGCCACGTAGAACTGCACGTCGTGCTGCCGGCCGTCAGTCGGGCGCACCTGATAGGAGATATAGTTGATCGGCGTCGAGAGCAGGTCGAGGTCGGTGATGATCATCGGCGCCGTGAAGACGACGTCGAGCTCCACGGGCCCGCATGCGAACGTATAATAAGTCGAGGTAGCCATCACGTCGACCGACTTCTGCTGGGCTTTCTTCACGTCGGCGCCGCTCTGGAAGACATTCTCGAACAGGCCGAAGTCCACGTAGGCACCGCCCGACGTGTTGTGGCAGTGGGCCGCCAGGACGTTGTCGCCCACGACGAGCTTAGCCTTCTCCTGCGCCGTCAGCTGGTGCGTCTCGCCCTGCAGCCACGTCTCGCCCGTCGAGACCACCTGCATGCCGTTGACGTAGAGCTCGAAGACATCGTCGTGCGAGAACTGGATCCACAGGTCCTTCTCCAGGTCCTCAGCCGTCAGCGTGACGTGGCGCCGCACGTAGATGTCGCTGTTCGTCGCCGTCCAGTCGTTACGCACGTTGGGATATTCACCACGCGTGCCCCAGGCAGCCTTCTCCTCCTTCCACGACGCATCATTAAACGAGCGCTGCGTCCACGACGTGTTCTGCTGGTAGGTATGGCTCACGCGGCCCGTCCACGAGTCGCCCGCGTCGCTCATCGGCGCGATGGGGTCGAGCAGGAACGACTGGCCGTCGCCCATCCAGCGATACGACGTGCCGTCGACGCGCAGCAGGCCGTCGATGGGCTTCTCGGCGTCCGTCCAGTGGCGCACGCTCCCGTCGTTCAGCCGGTCGAAGGGCGACCAGAAGGAGAAGTAGGGGTCGTTCGTCAGCAGCGGCACCGACGGCAGCCGGAGCGTCGTCTGCTTATAGGGTGTGAACACGTCGGCCGACTGGGCCATAGCGTGGCCTGCGGTGAGCAGCAGCGCTGCCAGCAGGAAGCATTTCTTCATCGTTGTCATCATTATCATTGTTTTTGGTTTTTGGCAATTGTGCTTCTATATAATTATTACGCCGCTTTGCAATAGGAGGCGACGTGTCTCACGTCGCAATCCAGCAGATTGATGCGACGTGAGACACGTCGCCTCCTACTTGTGCGCTGCAAAGTTACGCATAAATACGCGAACCCCATTGACATTTTCTGACCAAAAAAGCGCAAAATCAGTTCATATAATCGCTCAGCCCTCCTCGCGCCCCGCCCTCAGGGGCCCCGCCGCAGACAAAAAAGCGGATTCATCCGACGCATTGCTCCAGCCGTCAGGGTGTCCCGATAAAGTTTTCGGGCGCTAACTCCCAGACATGCATCTCTTTGTTTAAATGATGGAAAAGTTAGAGACCCCACCCCCAACCCCTCCCCTTGAAGGGAGGGGAGAAGCCCCACCCGACGTCACCGAAGGGGAGGGGGAGGGGTGGCTGGCGCATTGTTCGACGCGGATGACGGCGCAGCCGCTCCCCTCCCTTCAAGGGGAGGGGTTGGGGGTGGGGTCTCTAACTTTTTTTAGTGGGATCTCTAACTTTTTTGTTGGGGATCAGAATCTTTGGGGTGATGCCTATACCTTTCCTCATACTAACGTTTACTTATATCTTATGAGCGTCTGCGAAAGAACTTTCGTCACGGTGTGGCGGCATGCGGTCACGGCGTGACGGCATGAAATCTGGACGTGACGGCATGCGGTCACGACGTGACGAGAGATTGGTCAGGGCGTTCTGCGGCTGTAGAGGGCGGCCAGGACGAGGCCGCGGAGGACGAGGTAGACGAGGAGGGCGAGCCAGAGGGCGTGGTTGGCCAGGGAGGTGCGGAGGGCGAGCCAGAGAGCGAAGAAGGCTGTGGCGGCGACGAGGCAGGCGGCGAGCATGGCGCGCGAGCGGGTGAGGCCGATGCAGATGCCGTCCCAGACGAAGGCGGCCATGCCGCAGAGGGGGATGAGGACGGCCCAGGGGAGGAAGTGGCGGGCGTGGCTGACGACGTCGGCGTCGGTGGTGAGCAGGCGTAGGAGGAGGTCGCCGGCGAGGGCGTAGACGGCGGTGAAGACGATGGCCACGAGCCATCCGATGCGGAAGAGACGGCTGACGGTGCGCTGCAGCTCGTCGGTGCGTCGGGCGCCGTAGAGTCGTCCGCTGAGGGCCTCGCCGGCGTAGGCGAAGCCGTCCATGACGTAGCTGAAGAGCATGAAGAACTGCATGAGCAGGGTGTTGGCGGCGAGCGTCAGTGCGCCCTGTGCGGCGCCGGCGGAGGTGAACCATAGGTTGACGGCGACGAGGCAGAGGGTGCGGAGGAAGATGTCGAGATTGAGGCGAAAGAACCGGCCCAGGCCGCTGAAGACGGCGGAAAGGGGCGAGGGATGGCGTCGCAGCGTGGGTCCGTAGTAGCGGCGCAGGAGGAGCAGGGCCGTCAGGAAACCCACCCACTGGGCCACGACGGTGCCGAGGGCGACGCCGCGGATGCCCCATCCGAGGGCGACGACGAGGGCGAGGGAGAGCAGGATGTTGACGACGTTCTGCAGGACGGCGATGAGCATGGGCAGACGGGTGTTCTGCATGCCGACATACCATCCGGTGAGGGCGTAGAGCCCCAGCACGGCCGGCGCGCCCCATACACATATATTATAATAGGGTAGGCAGAGCCGGGCCACGTCGGCCGTCGGGCGCATCAGGGCGAGGGCCAGCGACCGCAGGGGCACCTGGAGGATGACAATCACCAGCCCGAGGCCCACGCCGACGAGGAGGCCGCGGCGCAGCATCGCCCCGACGTCGGCCAGGCGGCGGGCGCCGAGGGCCTGCGAGGTGAGCCCGCTGGTGCCCATGCGGAGGAATCCGAAGAGCCAGTACATGACGTTGAAGATCATCGACCCGACGGCGATGGCTCCGATGTGGGCTGCACCGCCGACATGGCCCATGACGGCCACGTCGCAGAGCCCGAGCAGGGGGACGGTGACGTTCTGGATGATGCTGGGCAGGGCCAAGCGGAGGATGGCGGTGTCGGTCTTATTGGTCATGACGGCTGCAAAGTTAGCAAAAAGAAATGATATTCGTCAATAAAGGAGCAAAAAGTTGCACACTTACCCCACCCGTGTGCAGGGGAAAGTCAGATTTTTGCCAAAAAGTTTGCGTAAGTGAAAGAAAATTTGTTACTTTGCACCCGATTTTCAAGATATCATTTCAGAGAGAACATTAATTATTAACACATTAAAAGAGAAAAATCATGTCAGAAATTGAAAGCAAAGTGAAAGAGATTATCGTCGATAAACTGGGTGTGGACGAGGCTGAGGTCAAGCCCGAAGCAAGCTTCACCAACGACCTGGGTGCTGATTCGCTGGACACCGTCGAGCTCATCATGGAGTTTGAGAAGGCCTTCGGAATCTCCATCCCCGACGACAAGGCTGAGAAGATCGGCACCGTCGGCGACGCCATCGCCTATATCGAGGAGAATCAGAAATAAAAAGTAAAAAGGAACAGTGAAAAGTGAAAAATTTGCTGCCGCCCCATTATTTCACTTTTGAGTGAGCGGCAGCAAATTTTTCACTTTTCGCTTTTCACTATTCCTTTCAAATTATGGAACTAAAAAGAGTCGTAGTGACCGGACTGGGCGCCGTCACCCCCGTGGGCAATACCCCCGAAGAGACCTGGCAGAACCTGCTGGCAGGCGTCAGCGGCGCAGCCACGATCACGAAATTCGATACCACACTGTTTAAGACCAAGTTTGCCTGCGAGGTGAAGAACCTCAACGTGAACGACTACCTGGACCGCAAGGAGGCCCGCAAGATGGACCGCTACACGCAGCTGGCCATGATAGCCGCCCGGCAGGCGATGGAGGACTCCGGCCTGGACCTCGAGACAGAGGACCGCGACCGTATCGGCGTCGTCTACGGCGTCGGCATCGGCGGCATCCAGACGTTCCAGGACGAGGTGACCTACTACGGAGCGCACCGCGAGGACGGCCCGAAGTTCAACCCCTTCTTCATCCCGAAGATGATTGCCGACATTGCTGCCGGCCAGATCTCGATCATGTACGGACTGCACGGTCCTAACTATATCACGTCGTCGGCATGCGCCTCGTCGTCGAACGCACTGGCCGACGCCTTCAACCTCATCCGTCTGGGCAAGGCCAACGCCATCGTCGCCGGCGGAGCCGAGGCTGCCGTCTGCGAGACCGGCGTCGGAGGCTTCAACGCCATGCACGCCCTCTCCACCCGCAACGACGACCCCGCAGGGGCCTCGCGCCCCTTCAGCGCCTCGCGCGACGGCTTCGTCATGGCCGAGGGTGCCGGTTGCTTCATCCTCGAGGAGCTGGAGCACGCCAAGGCCCGCGGCGCGAAGATCTATGCCGAGATGGTCGGAGCAGGCATGAGTGCCGACGCCTACCACATCACCGCCTCGCACCCCGAGGGACTGGGCGCCAAGCTCGTCATGCGCAACGCCCTGGAGGACGCCGGTCTGCAGCCTGAGGACATCGACTACATCAACGTCCACGGCACCTCGACGCACGTGGGCGACATCTCGGAGGCCAAGGCCATCAAAGAGGTCTTCGGCGACGCTGCCTACAAGCTCAACATCTCGTCGACCAAGTCGATGACCGGCCACCTGCTCGGTGCTGCCGGCGCCGTCGAGGCCATGGTCGCCGTGCTGGCCGTGAAGAACGACATCATCCCGCCCACCATCAACCACGCCGAGGGCGACGACGACCCCGAGATTGACTACAGACTGAACTTCACCTTCAACAAGGCCCAGCAGCGCACCGTGCGCGCCGCCCTGTCGAACACCTTCGGATTCGGCGGTCACAACGCCTGCGTGGTGTTCAAGAAGTATTGCCAGTGAATGGTGGCAAGTGAACAGTGAATAGTGAACAGTGAATAGTTATGATTAGTCTTGTTGCTAAAATAACAGGCGCATCAACTAATCATAACTATTCACTGTTCACTATTCACTGCTCGTTATAATATAATAAGGAAAATGACGCTAAACGACATCATCGACAGACTGAGACTCTGTTTCCAGGACGACAAGGAACTGCGCCGGCAGCTGCGACAGATCCTCGGATTCTATCCCCACGACATCAGCCACTACAAGATCGCGCTGACCCACAAGAGCAGCGGACAGCGCAACGACAAGGGACGCCCGCTGAACAACGAGCGTCTCGAATTCCTCGGCGACGCACTGCTCGACGCCGTCGTCGGACACATCGTCTTCGAGCACTTCAGCGGCAAGCGCGAGGGATTCCTCACCAACACCCGCTCGAAGCTCGTCAGCCGCGAGTCGCTCGGAAAGCTCGCCCAGGAGATGGGCATCGTGGAGCTCATACAGAGCAACGGCCCGCAGCGCTCCCACAACAGCTACATGGCCGGCAACGCCTTCGAGGCCCTCGTCGGCGCCATCTATCTCGACCAGGGCTACGACGCCGTCATGCGGTTCATGAAGAAGCGCATCCTGGCCCAGATGGTCAACATCGACAAGGTGGCCTACAAGGAGGTCAACTTCAAGTCGAAGCTCATCGAGTGGACTCAGAAGAACCGCGTCCGCATGGACTTCCGCACGCTCGACGCCGGCAAGGACGACAAGGGCTCGCCGACGTTCGGCGTCGCCGTCGTCATCGAGGGCGTCGAAGGTGGCCGCGGACAGGGCTACTCGAAGAAGGAGGCGCAGCAGGTGGCCGCCAAGGAGACGCTGCAGCGCCTGCGCCGCGAGCCGCAGTTCATCGACGCCATCTTCCAGGCTAAGTCGGAGCGCACCAAGATGGAGGAGGAGCCCACCGCCGCCGCTCCCAATCTGGAGGCTGAGAAGACCGACTTCATCATCGCTCAGGAGCACCCCGCCACCATCGACGAGGTGAAGGCCGAGAAGCAGGCCCGCCGCCGTCGCCGCAGCGACGATGACGCCGATGAGGCCGCCCCGCAGCCCGCCAAGAGCGAGCAGGTGGAGGCCGAGATCGACGAGCTCTCCCTCGAGGACATCACCCACAACAAGGCCGAGCAGGACCGCGAGGACATCATCGCCGCCGCTGAGGCCGCCGCCTTCGCCGAGTAGGGGCCGCCCGCCCCATCCTTGGCTTGCAGTTCTGTCCGTAGTCCTCTCCTCGTCAATGAGGGGACTACGGACAGATCGTAAGCATCAGCCCCGAATCTGGCTTAGCCAAATAAAAAGTTTTGTCATTTTTGTTTGGCTTTTTGAAATAAAAGCAGTATTTTTGCAGCGCACAAGTAGGAGGCGACGTGTCTCACGTCGCAATCCTGCAGTTTATTGCGACGTGAGACACGTCGCCTCCTACTGCAAAGCGGTGTAATAACCATTTGTTATATAGAAAGCAAAAAGATTCTAAACGCAGGCGATGATGAAACTGAGGATAGTGGCCATCATTCTGGGCTGCCTGGCAGCCGTCGCGGGCCGCGCTGCCGACAATCCGGTGGCGACGGTCGACTCGCTGCTGGCCCTCTACGACGCGGCTGACCGCGGGCAGAAGGCCGAGCTGGCCCGGAGGCTCGTGCCACTGTGCATCGAGGGCGACGAGGTGGTCGACAGCCTGCCGCTGCCACCCGCCTCCGCACCGGCCGACTCGGTCGACCTGCGCGTATGGTTTGCCGCTGACCGCTTTTATTATAACACCGCCTACTTCGACCGCGCCCTCCGCTACATCGACCGCGCCCTCCCGCTCGCCGGACGCCAGCCCGAGATGCGCGCCACGATGATGAGCGACCGCGCCTACCTCCTCTATAAGACCGGACAGATCAGCGAGGCCACTGAGGCCGCCCAGGAGGCCGTGAAGTATGCCCAGCGTGAGGGGCGGCTGCTGCAGCAGTCGCGCGCCTACCTCTACCTGGCCTGCATCAACATCAGCCTCCGGCTGCCCGCCGAGGCCACCGACTTCGTGGAGAAGGCCATCGAGACCAACGCCCGGCTGGGACTCAACAACAACACCCACAACGCGCTGGGCATCGCCTGCGAGGTCTACAGCTTCGCCGGCGACACAGCCCGCGCCATCGACTACGGATGGCAGGCCGTCGAGGCGGCCAAGGCCGTAGGGTCGAGCGCCGGGGCCGTCAACCACCTGTCGCAGATCAGCTACGCCTACAACCGCCAGGGCGACTACGAGCGCGGACTGCAGGCCGCCCAGCAGGCCATCGACCTGGTCAGGCAGATGGCCGTCCCCGACCGCAACCTGCTGGCCATCAGTCTCGTCTATAAGGCTCACAACCTGCTCGACCTCCACCGCAACCACGAGGCGGCCGACGCCCTGCGCCAGGCCATCAGCATCGAGGAGCAGGAGGGCAACACGCGCGCCGTCTGCTATGACCTCAAGGCGCTTCACGAGGCCCTGCTGCCCTACGACGAGCACGGTGCACTGCTGGCTATCACACGCTATGCCCAGATGGCCGACTCGCTCCACATGGCCGACCTCCACGAGGCGCTGGGCAAGGCTAACGCCCAGTTCCGCAACGACGAGCTGCAGGAGCAGAGCGACGCCCGCGCCCGCACCAGCCGCATCATCCTCTTCTCGGGCATCGCCGTCGTCGCGCTGATGCTCGTCGCGCTCGCCTTCCTCCTCTATGCCATTCGCCTGAAGAACCGCTCCAACCAGCAGCTGCTCAGCCTGCAGCGCACCCGCGAGAACTTCTTCACCAACATCACCCACGAGTTTCGCACCCCGCTGACCGTCATCCTCGGAAAGGGGCGCCAGTTGCAGGCCGACCCCAGCGAGGCCGTCAGCGCTGCCGGCACGATGATCGAGCGCGAGGGCTCGCAGCTGCTCGCGCTGATCAACCAGTTGCTCGACCTGTCGAAGGTGCAGGCCAACGTGGCGGAGCCCGACTGGCGCACGGACAACATCGTGCCCTACCTCTCGATGATCGTCGAGACGTTCTATGACTATGCCCACTCTCAGGGCATCGAGCTCATCTTTGCACCGCGCGAGAACGAGGTGACGATGGACTTCGTGCCCGACTACGTGATGAAGATGGTCAACAACCTCGTCTCCAACGCACTGAAGTTCACACCCAAGGGCGGCCACGTGCGCATCACCACCCGCCGCGAGGACCAGCAGTTCCTGCTCCAGGTGGCCGACGACGGCTGCGGCATCGACCGCCAGCACCAGCAGCACATCTTCGAGCCTTTCTATCAGGCGGGCGACGACAGCAGCGCACAGGGCACAGGCGTCGGACTGGCCCTCGTCCGACAGATCATCACGGCCGTCGGAGGCAGCATCGAGGTCGACTCCTCGCCCGGCCACGGCTCCATCTTCACCGTCACGATGCCCGTCACCGTCGGGCAGTGGCGACCGCTCACCGACGACGAGCGGCGCGGACTGGCCGCCTTTGCCGCCACGGGGCTCACCCCGTCGGGCAACGCCGAGCTCATCGACAGCGACGTCAGCGATGCGACTGACGACGACAACGTCCGACTGCTCGTCATCGAGGACAACCGCGACGTGGCCTACTACATCGGGTCGCTCTTCCGCGACCGCTACGAGATCTTCTATGCCACCAACGGCCGCATCGGATTCGAGAAGGCCCGCGAGATCGTGCCCGACCTCATCATCACCGACCTCATGATGCCTGAGGTCGACGGACTGCAGTTCTGCCGCATGGTACGGGCCTCTGACGTCGTCAGCCACGTGCCCGTCATCGTCATCACCGCACGCACCACCAGCGACGACCTCATCCGCGGCATCGAGGCCGGCGCCGACGCCTATCTCTACAAGCCCTTCAACGCCCAGGAGCTGACGGCCCGCGTCGAGCAGCTGCTCGAGACGCGCCGGCTGCTGCGCGAGAAGTTCTCGCGCATGCTGACCCTCGGCTCCGACCAGTCGGCGCAGGACGGCAAGTTCCTCTCGCGCAGCGACGCCCAGTTCATCGGCCGTCTGACCGACCTCGTCTGCTCGCTCATGGGTCGCGGACAGAGCGATGTCGACACCATCGCGCAGCACCTCAACATGTCGACCGGACAGCTGCGCCGCAAGGTGGGCGCCATCACCGGCCGCACCCCCGCCACCTATATCCTGCAGATCCGGCTGGCCAACGCCCAGCGACTGCTCGACAAGCACCCCGAGCTCTCCATCAGCGACGTGGCCTATCGCACCGGTTTCAGCGACGTGGCCCACTTCAGCCATGCCTTCCAGAAGGCTTTCGATATGAGCCCCTCGCAGTGGGCAAGGCGGGCCAAATAGGTTGTATATTTCTTAATTGTTAATTTGTAAATGTTAACCACTTGTGAATCAGTGGTTAGCATCTTCTTTATGTCACATATTTACAAATTGCGGACGTCGATAATCGCAGAAAATGACAAACCTTTAATAATTATTTGCAACTCGCTTTCAGTTTCTTTCCCTATCTTTGCCACGAATTCATTTATTTCGTGACGTTATGAGCAATCTGGATTATTCAAGTTTCTCTGCTACGCAGGAGGACATCGACCAGCAGCAGGCTGAAATCCGGGCCGTCAACCTCAAGCAGGCCGAGCTTGATGCCCGGCAGCAGGCAGCAGCGGCGAAGCCTCCGCTGTGGCGCCGCCTGATGCAGCATCTGCGACGATGAAACCGCAGAAAAATGCCTTCTTTTCCGTGAAATTATTATTATTCATCTCATAACAACCATTCAACATTATGAAACGATTTCTGACTTTACTCACGCTGCTCGCCAGCTTCGCGGGCATGTGGGCGCAGGACTCCCACTTCGAGCTCAGCTTCGACCCCAGTCAGCAGGGCTCCTACGGCTCAACGGTGGTCTATGCCAAGCTGGATCTTGCCAACCAGCAGTCTGAAGACTACGCTGCCTACGAGGTGGCAGCCTTCGTCGGCGACGAGTGTCGTGCCGTGGCCCGTTGTGCGGCGAATCCCGCCTTAGCGACTTATGTGGACAAGAACTACTTCGTCCTCAACGTCGCGGGCAACTTCGGCGACAGCGACAGCGACACGGGCAAGCCCATCACCTTCAAGGTGTTCGACGAAGTAAGCAATGCCGTGATTGAACTGACGCCAAGCCAGACCATCACCTTCGCCAACGAAGGCAAGTACGGCGAGCCCAGCAATCTCGTCGTCCTCTCCGGCACGGAGTGGGCCATCGAGCCCGAGGGCGACGTGCTCTACTGTAACGTCGGCGACGACATCATCGAGCGCATCAAGGACTATTACACCATCCTGCCTGAGGACGTGGAGCAGACGCCGCCCGCCGTCGTCTATTCGATTGGCCCCAATGCCGATGCGTCCGTGCTGTCCGTCAGCCAGACGTCGATCAAGGCCCTCAAGAGCGGCTCGACCTATGTCAGCGTCACCCTCGATGGCGTCGGTGTTTCCTGCGTTGTCGAGGTGAATGTTCAGAACTGGGCTAAGGCCGGACAGGCCAACCCCTCGTCCCTCGAGGTGACCTATTACGACTCGGAGTTCGACATCTTCGACCAGGTCAAGCAGCTCGTCACCTTCACTCCCGAAGGCTATGAGGATCTCAACATCGAGGTCACGTCTGACAATCCCGATGT
Source organism: uncultured Prevotellaceae bacterium (assembly GCA_902779455.1). Taxonomy (GTDB): domain Bacteria; phylum Bacteroidota; class Bacteroidia; order Bacteroidales; family Bacteroidaceae; genus Prevotella. Next base: position 157,116 of record CACZBS010000003.1, on the reverse strand, counting down.
GGTCGAACCCTCTGTCGAGTTCATGCGTGGAGAGCTGGTCGGCAGCATCCTGGTGAACGGCACCGGCACGGCCACGCTGACCTTCACCGTCAGCTATCCCGACTACGCCTCCGACCCTACCGGCGAGACGCTCAAGGAGAGCACCTTCACCCTCACCGTCAACGTCAAGCAGGGTCTTCTCCGTCTTGACATCTTCGAGAAGCTGATCACCGTCAACAAGGGTGAGACCTTCGACCTGACGACCATCATCAATCCCTATCCCGAGGACGCCGAGATTGACTATTCGAAGCTGTCGTATGAGATTGCTAGGGCCTATGCCGGCAGCATCGCTGTCGAGAACAACATCCTCACCGGCCTGGAGGTCGTCGAGCGTGCTGAGCTTGCGATTCGCTATGCCGACCTGCCTAACTACTACTATTCGTTGCTCGTCGACGTGATCAATCCCGCCAAGGCCCTCGTCGTCAACACGCCTGAGATCACCGTCAACAAGGGCGACAGCGAGACCCTCACCGCTGCCTTGGCAGCCGCCGTGTCGATGGATCCCGCCGACGCCACCGACCAGATTGTGTGGAAGTCGGCCGACGAGACCATCGTCGCCCCGTTGACCGATGCCGACGGCTGGAACCCCCTGGCCGGCGGTGATGTCACGATGACGGCCCAGGTGTTCGACTATAACAGCTCGTCTAACCTTCCCCGCCTCGAGGCCACGGTGACGGTGCATGTCGTCGTGCCCGTGACGAGCATTGCCTTCGATCCTTCCGACCGAGCCTTTGCGAATGTCAATGACGACCTGACCGACTATCTCCGCTCCATCGTGAAGGTGTATCCTGAGGATGCTACCAACCAGAATTATCACTTCGAGGTGACGGGGCGTCTGTCGTTGTCTGACGGCAGAGTCATTGCCAACCAGGCTGGCATTGGTCGCGTCAAGGCCGTCGCAGATGACGGTTCCGGCGTAGAGTCAGCCTACAAGAACTTCAGCATCTTCATCCAGGCCAACGACGTCAGCTTCGGTGGCGACATCGTCACGACCTATGACGGCACCCAGGTTGACATCTCCGAGCAGGTGAAGGACAACATCACCTTCGTTCCCGCCAATGCCAGCATGGTCACCGCCACGACGACGTCGAGCAATCCCGCAGTGGCCACTGTCGAAGTCACAATCCGACAGACCGCCACCAACACGCCGGTTGACGTCACCGTCAACGCCAAGGCCCTGAGCGTCGGCCGCTCGACCGTCACGATGGCCATCACCTACACCGACTACCTGGCCGACCTGATGGATCCCACCGACCGCCACCAGACCACCGTCGAGCGCTCGTTCACGATCATCGTCAACGAAGGTCTGAAGGGCTTCACCACCGACTATCCCACCGATATGGCCATCGGCCAGACCTATCAGATCGTCCTGACGCCGCAGCCTGAGGATGCCGAGGTCGACCTTAATGCCTTCAGAGCCTCGGGCACGGCCAACAATCTGCCCGAGACGTGGCCCTACATGACCTTCGGCACGCCCGTGAAGCAGGCCGACGGCACCATCGTCATCGACGTCTATCCGCAGGAGCCCGACGGCGGCTCGTTGCTGCTGACCTATTCTGACGAGAGCAATTATCTGAACGTCATCGACAGCGACGTCAACGTCGGCGTGGCCCTCACGCTCGACGAGGGCTGGCAGTGGCGCACGCTCTGGTCCGACGTCTCGAACCGCGAGTTCACCGACTACTTCGGCACCGACGGCATCCTCGAGGTGCGCTCACAGGACGAGCTCATGGCCCGCGACTCCGAGATCGGCTACTTCGGCGACCTCTACGACAATGGTCTCAAGGGCTTGGTGGCCTATAAGATCAAGGCCACGCGCGACCGCGGCATTGACGACGCCAAGATCCAGTTCAGCGGCTTCTATCAACCCGATGCCATGCCGCAGAACCTGCTGCGCGGCTGGACCTGGATTCCCTATCCCTACTATCACTTCATGACGTTCGACCAGCTCGGCATCCAGGGTGTGGCCGGCGACAAGATCGTGTCGAAGGACGGCGGTTTCGTCGAGTACGACGGCACGTCGTGGACGGGCACGCTGAAGGGCATGCAGCCCTGGCAGTCCTACCTCTATTATAACAGCACCGACGCCGTGTCGTCATTCGACTGGCAGTCGGAGGTGAACGTCTATACGCCTGACGATCAGGTCCAGCCCGGTGGCAACGCCCGCCGCAAGGTCAGCCCGCGCTCGGCCTGGCAGTACGACCCGCGCCCCTACCGCGACAACATGTCGATCGTGGCCGTTGTCAATGAACAATGTACAATGAATAATGAACAATGGTCGATTGGCGCCTTTGTCGACGGCGAGTGCCGTGGTGAGGGCTTGTGCGTCGACGGCCGCATGTTCATCACCGTCCATGCCAACAACGGCGAGCAGGTGTCGTTCCGCCTGCGCAACGAGCTGACGGGCGAGCTGTTCGACATCGACCAGACCGTCCCCTTCGGCGCCATGCTCGGCTCGCTCAAGGCTCCCGTCCAGCTGACCAGCCAGGCCGTCGTCACGGGGGTCAATAATGTACAATGTACAATGAACAATGTACAGGAGGCCTTCGACCTCGGCGGCCGTGCCGTCAAGGCCACGACGGCGAAGGGGCTGACCATCCGGCGTCAAGCCGACGGCACCGTGCGCAAGGTTGTGAAGTAAGACCTGATATACGTTCTATCTGATTATGATACTATCAAAGTTACAGACCCCACCCCCAACCCCTCCCCTTGAAGGGAGGGGAGCCGCTGCGCCGTCATCCGCGGCGAGCTGTACGGCAGCCACTCCCCTCCTTCGGAGGGGCTGGGGGAGGCTTTCTCCCCTCCCCTCCAAGGGGAGGGGTTGGGGGTGGGGTCTGTGACTTTAATCATCCGTCTCAATTTATAAATATTATGATGAGCAGGAAATATAAGATGCGCGCGTACATAAAATATATAATATGTATTGCCGCACTAGAAAGCCTCCCCCTTGGGGGGAGGTTGGTGGGGGCCCAGACCCTCTCCCAGAACACCATCTCGACCATCGCGAAGAGCGACCCGCTCATCATCACGGGTGCCGTGGGCACCCAAAACACCTATTACCACTCCTCGCTCGGCTCGGGCTACCGCTCGCCGTGGGCCAACTCCTTGTATGCCAACCTGAACGTGTCGGTCTACGGCATCTCGATGCCCTTCGCCTTCTATTATTCCAACAACAATTCAAGTTTCTCCTTCCCCCATTTCTCGTTCCACATCGACCCCACCTACAAGAACTGGCGGGGCCACTTCGGCCGCTCCAACATGGGCATGTCCAGCTATCTGATGAACATGTCGTTCAACGGCATCGGGCTGGAGTATAACTCCTCCAAGCTGCGCTTCGGCGCCTTCTACGGCGAGCTGCGCAACGCCATCAACGACGACCCCTCCGACCCGTCGGCCCGCCCGCCGCAGTATCGCCGCCTCGGCTGGGGCTTCAAGGCCGGTGTCGGCTCCGGCCGCAACTTCATCGACCTCTACCTGCTGCGGGCCTATGACCAGCTCAACTCCGTGGCCCCGCAGTGGCAGCAGCGCATCAACCCGCAGGACAACGTCGCTATCGCCCTCAAGGGCGGCCTCGGCCTGACCAAGTGGCTGTCGCTGCGCGGCAACCTGGCCTGGAGCGCCTTCTCCTCGGACAAGCGTGCCGAGCGCGTCCACAGCGACCAGCTCGACCGCTGGGACAAGGTGTTCGAGGCCCGTTATACGTCGCTGATGCGCATCGCCGGCGACATCTCGGCCAACTTGACCCTTAAGAACTTCAACACGAGCATTTTCTACCGCATGGTGCAGCCTGACTACACCACGCTCGGCCTCTATTATACCTCCAACAACTACCAGTCGCTCGGCATCAATGCCTCGACGACGCTGCTGAATCGCGTAGCCCTCAACGTCAACTTCTCCGGCCAGGAGGACAACATCACGCGCTCGCAGCTCTACACCACGCGCGGCTTCGTCTACTCCGCCTCCGCCTCCGCACCCATTATCGACAACCTGCAGGTGGCCGTCGGCTACAACGGCTATCGCCAGCTACAGAGCGACGGCAAGGCCCACGTCAACGACTCGACGCGCGTCAACCGCATCATGCATTCGCTCTACGTGACGCCCACCTATACGCTCGACGGCGAGCGCATGGCCCACACCGTCTCGCTGACGGCCAACTACACGCAGAACAAGGACCTCAACCGCTTCGCCACGGGCGTCAGCGACGTCAAGACGATGGCCCTCGGCCTGAGCCACGCCATGGAGGTGAAGGCGTGGGAGATGTCGTTCACCACGTCGCTCTCCCACCAGCAGTCCGACGGCTATCAGACGCGCTACACCTCCGACGTGCTGTCGTTCTCCACCGGCCGCTCGTTCCTCAAGGAGAAGAACCTCTCGACGTCGGCGACGGTCTCGCTCTGCTACAACGACATCCGCGACCAGCAGCGCAACCTCTCGCTGGGCATCGACCTCTCCGCCGGCTACACCCTGGCCAAGGTCCACCAGTTCTCCTTCTCCGCCGGCTTCAACAAGTATTCCGACACCAACATCTCGGCCGACCGCACCTCGATGGGCACCACTGAGGTGACCGCCTCGCTGGGATATAACTATACGTTCACGCTGCTGCACCTGAAAAGGAAGGGAAAAGTGAATAGTGAAGGGAAAAGTGAATAGTGAAAAGGGAAAAGTGAATAGTGAACAGTGAATAGTGAATAGTTGGCTGCGCCTGAAGAAAGGCAATTCGGAAAAAAGCGGACAAACGAAGGATGACGATTGAAGAAGTGCCGCTTTTCGGGTCAAAAAGCACCGCTTCTCGCATCGAAAAGGACCGCTTCTCGTGGGAAAAAGGACCGCTTCACTAAAAGCAGACGCGCAAATCGCTGACAATCAGTGTGGTTGCGAATTCAGTTCGCAACATTCAGAAAGAAATTTACAAAACCGATATAAAAAAAGAGTGACGATATGAGACGATATGCAAGATACATCGCAATGGCGCTGCTGGCGCTCTGTATGATGCCCGCCGCTGCGCAGGACATCTCCGTCTCCGTGCAGCCCGTCCAGCAGGTGCTGCCGCCGCAGGCCGGCCAGTACATCGACAACCCGGGCAAGTTCTTCACCGTCAGGCTGACCAACAACAGCGACGTGGAGCAGCACGTCCATATCGGCATGCACATCGACCAGACCTTCCCTGAGGAGCAGGTCATGGTCGTCACCCCCTACGGTCATATCCCCCGCCAGCCCATCACCGTGGCCCCCCGCCAGACGAAGACGCTGAACCCCATCGAGATGAAGCAGCTCTTCACCCATTTCCAGCTCGACGAAATCTTCATCCGCGACGGCCTCTACAACGACTATCGCCGCGGCATCTTCGGACTGCTGCCCGAGGGCCAGTACCGCCTCTACCTGCAGGCCTACAAGTGGGACCCCGAGATCACGTCGGCCGTCCAGCTCAACATGCCCGACAACGGCCTGTGCGACTTCTCCGTCTGCTACATGGCCCAGGCCCCGACGTTCATCACGCCCCAGTCGACCCTCGACGCTACCGACCCGCTGTCGCTGCTCTCCGTGGCCCGCATCGACGCCACCAATCCCGGCCCCCACTTCACCTGGACCCTGCCCACGCTGAAGTGCAACCCCTCGCTCTATCCCTTCGAGTACGACGTCAAGATTGTCCGGCTGGACGACCTCATGCCCGACGAGGCCATCGAGCGCAACGCCGTGGAGTATCAGAACCTGCGGCTGACGACGCCCACGCTGAGCATCCCCTCGTCGTATCTGACGAAGATGATGGAGCAGACGCGCCAGAACCCCTCCACCGTCTATGCCATCCAGGTGACGGCCCGCTCCAGCTATCAGAACACCAACAACCTCAACTTCGCCACGGCGGCCGGCAACCTCAACTTCTCGCTCATCGAGAACGAAGGGCGCTCGCCCGTGCTCCTCTTCCGTCTCTACGACCCCAAGGACGAGGCCGGGAAGGCCGAGAGCGACGACGTCACCGACGTCAGTGTCGAGGACGGCGAGGCCGAGACGGAGGAAAGCGACCTCTACGTCTTCGAGCAGCCCACGCTGACCAGTCCGCAGTTCTCCAGCGCCGCCGCCCGCAAGGTGTTCGTCGGCGACTCCATCCGCGCCGAGTGGCGCAAGGCCTGGTTTGCCGGCGGCAAGGGCGAGCGCCAGGACACCGTCAAGTTCGAATACACCGTCAACCTCTATAAAGGCAACTCGGCCGACACGCCCGAGGGCATTTTCACCTCGAAGCCCGTCTACACCAACAAGACCACCGAGCTGGCCGACACCATCCGGTGGGACAAGCTGAAGGGCAAGGTCAATGAGGGCGACTACCTGATGCTGCGCGTCACGGCCCAGCCGACCAACGTCAAGGAGTCGATCCGCATGCACGGCGACTCGCTCAACTATAAGGACTTCGCCATGTGCGAGCACGTCGAGGTCGACTACGACTGCGGCGTCAACACGGCCAACATCACCAACAAGACCCCCATTGCCCAGTGTCCCAAGGAGGGCACCAAGGTGCGCATCGGCGACTGGACCCTCGAGCTCAGCAAGGACGTCGAGCAGGACGCCCAGACCAAGGCCCTCAAGGGCACCGGCTTCATCGAGTGGACGCCGGGCGTGATGAACCTGCGCGTCGCCGTCAAGTTCGACAAGCTCATGGTCAACACCGACCTCGTCTGCTTCGACGGCACCTGCCAGACCTATCCCGACCCGAAGGGCGGCGCCTTCCTCGCCGACGACGAGAAGATCTCGTCGCAGGACGCCGTCGACGCCCTCTTCAGCGACTGGGGCCTCGATACGTTCTTCTCGTCCATCGACAGCGAGCTGGCCGACAAGGTCAGCTCCGAGACCACCTCGCTGGCCGAGGAGTACGAGTTCGGCAAGTACTACAGCTACTTCAAGAAAGGCAAGAACCAGTGGGACAAGGCCATGGCCGGCGAGCCGATGGACATCTACTTCCCCACCCAGCTGCCCGACACCATCGCCCAGATGCTGCCCGACGATCTGTCGATGCAGATAGCCAGCATCCAGTATTCGCCGCGCGCCGCCGTGATGAACATCATCGGCGAGCTCGTCCTGCCCAAGACCGACGTGCTCAAGGACAAGGTGCTCGTCTTCGGAGCGCCCCGTCTCTGCATCCAGAAAGACCGCTTCTTCCCCGAGGACGGCACGCTGGCCCTGCTCCACAACTTCACCATCAAGGACCCCGACAGCGACTTCGACATGACCTTCAAGGCCCCCATGGAGCCGCTGCGCCCGCAGGACGGCTGCTACCTCGAGTGGCGCGACGACTCGTTCGACGGCCTCGGCATCGAGGTGGCCATGCACATACCCGGCCTCGACCGCGTCGTCGACGGCAAGGTGCAGGAGGGCGTGGAACCCATCTGCGACCTCAAGGCCACGATCGAGAACTCGTGGGCCGACTGGATGGGCACCATCACGATGAGCGACTTCCAGGTGCGCGACCTGCCCGGATGGACCTTCCGTCCCGGCCAGACGATCACCTACGACCACTCCTATAACAAGAACGACTCGCAGATGCCCTCGCTCGACAAGGTGGGCTCCACCTACGACCCCTCGAAGGTGGGCTCCCACGTGAAGCGCGACTGGCTCTGCTGGCAGGGCCTCTTCATCAAGGACGTCGGCGTAGGCTTCCCCAAGTGGTACGTCTTCGGCAAGGACGACGAGGGCCTGCAGATCGACGTCACCAACATGCTCTTCGACGCCTCGGGCGTCACCTGCCGCATCTCGGCCAGCAACATCTTCGAGGCTAAGACCGGATCGGCCGGCGGCTGGCGATTCAACATCGACGACGTCAACGTCGACATCGTGCAGAACAACTTCGACAACTGCACCATCCACGGCGGCTTCGGCGTGCCCCTCTTCGGCAAGAAGGCCGCCAAGAAGGAGAACGAGAAGGCTGGCATCAAGGACAAGGGTAAGGACGGCGACGACGACGTCGAGACCGACGTCAAGTACACCTGCGAGATCCGCCACCTGACCGACCCCACGAAGACCGAGGAATACTATACCTACGTTCAGAAGCGCGACGCCAACGGCACGCCCCTGAAGGACCAGTATGAGAAGGTGAAGCACACGCGCCACGAGTATGGCGAGCAGAGCCGCTATGCCTACATCTTCAAGTGCGAGCAGGTGGACGACCTGCAGATGAACTGCTTCGTGGCCGACCTGACGCTGCTGCAGAACCAGACCTACTTCCTCCTCGAGGCAGAGGATCAGCCTGGCGGCGAGACCAAGACCGAGGTGGAGCTCTGCATGGCCGGCGACGTCACCATCGCCGGCGCCAACACGATCAACGAGTCGATCAAGGCCGTCACCCAGAACCTACCCCTCGACCTGACCCTGCCCGGCATCCACTTCGCCAAGATGCGCCTCTCCAACGTGAAGCGCGAGAACTGGACCCTCGGCTACGAGAAGGACGAGAAGACCGGCCTGCAGGGCAAGCGCGACAAGGCCGAGGCCGACTGGCAAGCCAGCCACGGCAAGCGCATCGTCCTCGTCAACGACGGCGTGATCGCACTGGGCGACAAGTGCTTCTTCAACTACGGCGAATGGTCGCTGGCATCAGCGAAGAAGAAAATCGGCCCCTTCTCGTTCTCGCTCAAGGAGTTCGACTTCGACTATAAGAACAACCAGCTGTCGCTCGACCTGGGCGGCACCATCGGACTCATCGGCGACAAGATCGAGGCATCGGCCGGCATCGCCATCACCTCGAAGCTCGACATGTCGGGCTCGAGCGTCAGCGACTGGTCGCTCTCCAACGGCAAGGTCTCGTTCCGCGAGGCTGCCCTGGCCCTCGACTTCTCAGCCCTCCGCCTTGAAGGCACGCTCAAGGTTTCTGACGACTCAGAGAAGAAGGGCTACGCCGGCAACCTCGACATCGAGATCACCGGACTCTTCGGACTGAAGTGCGAGGGTGGCTACTACCGGAGCGACAAGAGCTGGGCCGTCAGCGCCGACGAGCAGGCCGAGATGGAGGCCGACGCCAAGGAGACCAACGAGACGCTCAGCAGCCAGGAGAAGTCGAGCTACTCGTGGGGCTACTTCAAGGTCGACATGGAGAGCAACGTCGGCCTGCGCTTCGACCCGCTCGTCATCAACCGCATCAGCGGCGGCTTCTACTTCAACTGCCGCCCGACGAAGGGCCCCGACAAGGAGAAGGACAAGTTCGGCGGCGAGCCCGTCGGACAGTACGGCATGATCGGCGTCGCCATGGGCCTGGGCCTCAACACCTCGGCTGGCAAGGAGACCCTTTCGGCCGACATGGACCTGCTCGTGGTCTACGACCGCAAGAACAAGTGCCTCTCAACCTTCATGTTCGACGGCAAGGTCAATGCCGTCGGCGGGATGGTCAAGGCCGATGCCTCGCTCGTCTACGAGAACATCCCGCAGACCCGCTACCTGACGCTCAACGTCACGGTCGAGGCCGGATGGGACACCGGCGACCTGACCAGCCGCATCGCCGAGCTCAACGCCGGGCTGAAGAGCGTCAAGGACAAGCTTGACGACTTCCAGAAGGAGGTCGACGGCGTCTATAAGCACATCACCGAAGCCCCGATGAAGGGACTGAAGCAAATCTCGGGCGACTACCACGCCAACGACGACGGCGTGGCCGCCGAGGACGACGACGTCGACACGGGCAATGCCGGCAGCGACGCCACCGACATGAAGGTGATGGCGGGCAAGGCGAAGATCTCGCTCGAGCTGTCGATACGCTGGCGGCGCAACGGCCAGAACTACTCGACGCCCAAGTGGCACCTCTATCTGGGCGAGCCGTCGCGCGACAAGCGCTGCTCGTTCACCTTCCTGAAGTTCGGCACCAAGGGCAAGAGCATCTGCTGGGCCGACATCGGCGCCGACGGCTACCTCTGCCTCGGCAATGAGCTGCCCGACAACGGCGCCCTGCCCCCCATCCCGGAGAAGATACAGGAGTTCCTCAGCGGACACAAGAACGCCAACACCGACATGAACGCCGACCTGAAGAAGGCGGAGCGCTCGCGCTCGAAGGCCGTGAAGAACCTGCTGAAGGAGGGCAACGTCAACGGCGGCGTCATGGTCGGCGCCAGCGCATGGGGCGACATCGGTCTCGACCTCGGACTGCTCTACGGCAGCCTCGAGAGCATGGCAGGATTCGACGCCTCGCTCGTCCACTACGGCTCGAATGCCGTCTGCGTCAACACCCGCTCGGCGATGGGCAAGAACGGCTGGTATGCCATGGGCCAGATCTATGCCTACCTGGCGGCCGAGCTGGGCCTGCACATCAAGATCGGCAGCCTCATCGACACGAAGATAAAACTGCTCTATGCCGGTATCGGCGGCGTGCTCGAGCTGGGCTTGCCCAACCCGTCGTGGGTGGAGGGCCAGGCCCGCGTGAAGATCAGCCTGCTGGGCGGACTGGTCAAGCTGAACAAGAAGTTCGGATTCTCGGCCGGCGACCACTGCGTGCCCTTCCTCGGCAACGCCATCGACGGCTTCGAGCTCTTCAGCGACGTCAGCCTCGGCTCCGACAGCCTCTACGAGGCACTCTATCGCCCCGAGTTCGCCATCTCGCAATATGATGCCAACCGCATGGTCTTCACCACCAACGCCTCGCTGGGCAGCCACTTCCGACTGGTCGACCCGTCGTATCAGGCTGAGCTGGCCAAGGAGGTCGACGTCGAGGAGGACTCGCTGCTCAACCACCTGTCGAGCCGCACCTACGTCTTCGACATGGACCAGAACCTCAACATGGCCAACACCAAGATGGGCGTGCGCCTGCTGGACCTCGGCACGACGGCCACCTCGATCGTGAAGAACAAGCCGGGGCTGACGCCCGAGCAGTTCTACGAGGAGCTGGGCGCCATCTCCGAGTCGCAGGCCGAACAGAATGCCCGGTCGCGCGGCTACTACTACCAGACGCTCAACTCACTGGTGGCCTCGGTCTTCAGTGACAAGGGCAAGACGGTGTCAGAGAGCAACGTCGTCATGAAGTCGAGCGACATCAACAGCCAGGAAGAGCGGCTGCTGCACGGCTCCACCACGTGGGCCTCGCACATGAACGAGATCCTGAACAAGAACACGGTCACGATCGACAAGAACACCTACAAGGCTTCCTACATCATGCCCGTGGAGAACAGTGTCAGCTTCCGCGAAGACCGTGGTACCACCTTCCACCTCACCGGCATGGGACTGCAGCCCGGCCACAGCTATGCCCTCTTCCTCGAAGGCAATGCCTACGAGATCATGAACGGCAAGCGCGTATGGGTCGACTACTACGACTCGGAGGGCGACCAGGAGTATCACTACATCAAGTGGCGCCAGGACAAGGTGTGGTTCTTCCGAGTGAAGAGCAACGACGAGGACAAGGTCATCGGCGACTCGCTGCGCAACCTCGAGCCCTACGTCGCACTGGCCTATCCCTCGGTCGACGGCACGAAGGTGAAGAGCGGCAGCGAGGGCCTCACCACGGCTTACTACAACGACATCATGCACCCCACCATCGCCCTCAACCGCGACCTGCGCAGCAGTCTCAGCGAGAACAAGATGCAGTGGGTGCTCACGCCCTATCGGGCCGACGACCTGGAGAAGCCCGTCGCTGCAGCCCAGACGCGCGACGTCCGGCTGCTGCAAAACGGCAACTGCTTCAACCTGGAGCCCGCATCGGCCTTCAGCAGTGTCAGCGTCTTTGCCAGGGACTATTCGAAGGCACAGAGCGGTGGCCGGACGTACGACTTCGAGAACGAGGTCTACCACCTGGAGCTGCAGTACACTTATAAGTACCAAGTGCCGTCGAAGAGAGGCGTCGAACTGCGCGACAGCACCTTCAGCCTCGTCGACCTGTGGCTCGCCTCGGCACCCCACAGCGTGCCTGTGAGCAACTGGGGCAGCGGCACCAAGCTGACCGACAACTGGTATCTCTCCACCGACCAGGCCGTCACGGGCAAGGTGCTGCCTTACTCCGAGCCCTTCGTCGGAGCCCGTCCGACCAAGTCGCCCACCTTCGGCTATCAGAACTACTATAATTCTCAAAAGAACAGTAATCTAAGCACAGACGCCATATGGATTTGGGAGGACGGCCAGAAACTGAACGGCAAGGTCTATCGTCTCATCGACCCATACCTTTATTTCGCCTATCTGGGCTGCTGGACCTTCATCGGCGACCGCAAGATAGACAAGTATGCCTTCGACGACGCCTACATACCCTTCGCCTCAGAGTCGCTCATCTATGAGTACAACGGCACGGTGGTCAACTGTGAGATGCTGAAGAACCCCGAGGGCGAGCAAGGCCTCATGGTCACCCGCGACAAGATGTACACCACCTGGGACGACTGGAACTACGGCGTAGGGTCCGCTGCCCCGGCCAACTCCAACATCATGCAGCCCTACTATCCGCTGCCGCAGACGTTGAAGAGCGTCGGCGGGCCCACCGTGAACAACCAGGACGGCAAGGCCTGCACGGTGACCCCCCTCAGCGCTCACCGCTACACCGACTACCGATACTGTCTGCAAGACATGGCCATGGACTTCATCGCTCCCTACAGCGTGGCACAGCAGCTTGGCCTCAAGTTGAAAGAAGAGGCATTTGAACTCTGGCGCCTATTTGCATACCGTTACTTCATTACACAAAAGTATCCCGAACTTTCTTTCAATGATCCTTTTGACAACTACGTAAAAGACTATAACAACCTGCACCGCGGACAATATATCAATGTGACTGACCGAGGTGTCAATGTCAGGATACCCTACTACCAGCTGCCGCTCATCTTCGGCGACTGCTTCGGTGGCGACGGAGCTACCTATCAGGGCAAGAGTCTTGACAAGCACAGCCGGACCTTCAAGACATCCGTCGGTCAGGACGACACGCCGAAGGGACGCTGGCCGTCATGGGTCTCTAACGTGGCCTTCTGGCGACTGATGGGTACTGATCCCAGCCAGCATGCTTACAAGCCTTACGGGCTCGATCCTGAGGTGTTCTCTCGCCATGCCAGCCACTCGATGTACAATTACGCCTACATGTCACCGTCCAATACGAGCCGCGAGGTGGAGTGGGACGAATTCAATGCCAGCACGGCCCTCAAGAACGTCTTTGGCATGCAGGCCCTGATGTATCGCGTCAATGCTTACGACGTGTCGAAGGGCGAGTACACCGTCGTCGAGGGGCTTGGCGGACTGCCCGGTTCGAAGGTTGTCAACCTGACGGGCGTCGCCGGTGCCAGCTCCATGGGCGAAGTCTACGACGAACTGGTCGACGTGGCCGCCACGATGGAGAGCACCTACGACACGAAGCGTCCGCAGGCCCTCTGGAGCTCTTCACAGAAGGCGCTCTACCTGACGTACAGCAGCGAGAGGTACGAGAAGTCCGTCGATGCACCTATCATCTACAAGAACGGTGCGCCCATAGATACCGTCTGGTACGACAACGACGTTAAGGATGCCGTCTGGAGAAATACGATTTCATTGGATGTGGAGCGTGTCGTCATCGACGCCTCGTTCAAGGACGCCGACCTGCGTTCGCTGAAAGACTGGTTTAAGGGCTGCTCTCACCTGGTCCGCATCGAGGGCCTCGAGAACCTTAACACGGAGAAGGTGACCGACATGTCGCGCATGTTCTACAACTGTAAGAAGCTGGACTACGTCAAGCTCTACAAACTCAACACGGCGATGGTGACTGACATGTCGTATATGTTCTTTAACTGTAAGGCGCTGACCACCATCGACCTGAGGAGCTTCGATACGGAGAAGGTGACGTTGACGGCCTCCATGTTCGCTGGTTGTGATGCAGTGGAAAAAATCTTCCTTAGCAGCTTCAACACGAAGAACGTGACCAGCATGTATCAGATGTTCGCTGGGTGCAAGGCCCTCCAGTCCATCTATTTCGACTCCGACAAGTTCACCACGGCGAAAGTCGAGGACATGTCCTACATGTTCATGAACTGTTCCTCGCTGAAAATCCTCAACCTGAAGACCCTACAGTCCGACAAACTGTCTTCTACCCACCGAATGTTCGCCGGCTGCACGAGCCTGACCCATCTCTACCTGAACGACTTCGTGGCCTACGACGTGGGCAATACCGAGGGTATGTTCAACAACTGCACCTCGCTGAAGTACATCAATCTGAAGGAGTTCATTCCTCAGGTCAAGTACCGGGAGTCGCTGAGCAACATGTTCACCAACGTGCCCGAAGCACTGACGGCCTACATCAACTATGACCTCGACGACCGCATCAAGGAGCAGATACCGGGCAATAAGTCCATGAACTACAGCGAGAACGTGCAGGCCGTCTACTTCACCACGAACAGCGGGACCAGCACAGAGAAGCACTATCTGGCGTTCCTCAATGCCTCTGTGAAGTACAGTGACAAGAAGAACAACTTCCTCAAGATTGGCGACACCGGCCTGACGGGCAAGGTCATCGACGCCTGGAGCGGCGTCGACGTGCTCAACGCGGCCGAGGTGAAGTGGAAGTCGGTGAAGAGCCTCATCAGCGAGATCATCTTTGCTCCGAGCTTCAAGCAGTCGCCCAAGTATATGAACTTCTGGTTCGACGGTTGCCGCAGCCTTACTAAGATTGAGGGTCTGAAGAACCTGAACACCAAGAAGACGGAAATGATGGACTACATGTTCCGCAACTGTTCTAAGCTGACCGACCTGAGCGAGGCAAGCTACTTCCAGACCGACAATGTGACGACGATGAGCGGCATGTTCGAGGGATGCACCGCGCTGACTTCTGTCGGCACCTACAACTGGAACACCAAGAACGTAAAGGACATGCGGGCCATGTTCAAGGGCTGTAGCAGTCTGACCAGACTCAGCTTCGACTACTACTTCGAGACCGACAATGTCACCGACATGAAGGAGATGTTCATGAAGTGCTCCAAGTTGACGCGCATTGACTGCAAGAGCACGTTCAACACGGCTAACGTCACGTCGATGGCCTCCATGTTCGAAGGATGCTCGGCCTTGGAGGATGTCTACGACCTGACCCACAACATGAACGGCAGCAGCCTGACCACCATCGCTGGGATGTTCAAGGACTGCTCATCGCTCAAGGAGATCGAGATGCCGCTGTTCAGCACGCCCAAGACCACGGAATTCCTGAACGCCTTCTACAATTGCCGGGCCATGAAGCTGCTCGACCTGTCGAGCCTCAGCTCTGAGAGTCTGAAGACGTGCAACACGATGTTCTATCTGTTGCCCTACCAATGCACCATCTATCTGCCTTACGATATCAGCGAGAAGATCACCAGCCAGCTCTCGGCTTACCGTAACCTCATCCTGCTCTATCCGGCCAAGGTGCTCAAGGTCAAGTACGGCAGCGGCTATGAGCTCGACTTCATCAACTCGAAGCAGGCCTACAAGGTTGGCGACACCTACAACGGCAGGGAGATCGTCAGCATCTGGTCCGGCAACGAGGTCTACAACACCGACAGTCCCGGATGGTCGGGCTATTCGGCCTCGAATGTCAATCGCGTCGTCATCGACGAGTCGTTCAAGCAGATCGTCCCGCGCAGCCTGAAGCGCTGGTTTAACGGCATGAGCAAAATCACCGGCATCTACGGTCTGGAATACCTGAACACCTCGAAGGCGAAGAGCATGAACAGCATGTTCTCGGGCTGCTCCAAGCTGAAGAACTTGAGCGTGAAGACGTTCGACATCAGCGAGCTGACCGACATGGGCTTCATGTTCTATGGATGCAGCAGCCTGACCGACCTCGATCTCAGCACGTTCGACACCCGCCGCATCACCGACATGGGCTTCATGTTCAGTGGCTGCAGCAGTCTGAAGACGCTCAATCTGAGCAACTTCTACACGTGGAACGTGACGATGATGTCGTCGATGTTCTCGGGTTGCAGCAGCCTGACCGAGCTCGACCTGACGAAGATGGACACCAAGGCCGTCACACAGGCCTACGGCATGTTCAGCGGCGCCACGTCGCTCACGAAGCTCCGTCTGGGCCAGAACTTCACCTTCGACAAGCTGACGAGCACGGGCTGGGATGCCTTCAAGAACGTGGGCTCTCTGGCCGTCATCGTGCCCGAGGCCCAGCTGGAGGCCATCCGCCAGAAGTTCACCCAGAACCTCGGCTTCGTCGAGGGCGAGACCGGTTGGTTCTACACCAGCGAGCCCGAGTCCGTGGCCCAGGCCATCCTGACTGAGGACAACGCGACGCTGACCTTCTGCTACGGCCCGAAGGTGACGACGCGCTTCCGCGGTGCCGACGTCACTCAGGTGTGGAGCGGCACCGACGTGACCGCCTCGGCCGACAGCTATCCCAAGTGGACCAACGTCGTCAAGGCTGACCTCACGACCGTCGTCTTCGATCCGTCGTTCGCCGCCGTGAGGCCCCTGCGCCTTGCCGGCTGGTTCCTCAACTGCTCGAAACTCTCGACCGTCACCGACCTGAAGTATCTCAACTCGTCAGAGGCCATCACGATGAGCAATATGTTCCAGGGGTGCAGCAGCCTGAAGTCGCTCGACCTGAGCACGCTCCGGGCCGACAAGGTTACCACCATCGGGTTCATGTTCTGCGGCTGCAGCAGCCTGACCGAACTGAACCTCAAGGGTCTGGGCAGCATGCCGGCGATGAAGAACAACATCTCGGGCCTATTCAGCGGTTGCCGCAGCCTGAAGACCATCGACATGGGCGACATCCGCACGACCAACGTGACCATGGCCAACCGCCTGTTTGAGAACTGCACCAAGCTGCGCGACCTGAAGCTCAACTACCTGGGCCTCTTCGACAAGGTGTCGCCCAAGGCCACCAATGCCTTCACCGGCGTCACCAACCTCGAGGTGAAGGCTCCCACGAGCTATGGCGCCAAGACGCGCTCGAACTTCACCCAGAACCTCGGCTTCGTCGAGGGCACCCACGGCTTCGTCGTCGACGAGTCTGAGATTGTCACCGAGGCCATCTGGACCGAGGGCAACACCACGCTGACCTTTGCCCGCAAGCGGCTCTATGCCGTCGGCGAGACCTTCAACGGCCAGAAGGTGACGGCCGTCTGGAGCGGCAACGACGTGATGCGCACGCCGCTCAACTTTGGCTCAGCGCCCAAGTGGATTCCGACGGTGAAGGACAAGCTGACCCGCGTCATCTTCGACGAGACCTTCCCCCAGCAGCCCGGCACCAACGACCAGTATTATCCCCAGTCGTTCTTGTCGTGGTTCGACGGCTGCTCGAAGCTCGTGTCGGTCACCGGCCTGAAGTATGCCCGCTCCGAGCGAGCCACGACCATGGCCTACATGTTCCGCGGCTGCAGCTCGCTGACGACGCTCGACCTGTCGGAGTTCAAGACCACGATGGCGACCAGCATGACCGGCATGTTCGAGGGCTGCACGAAGCTCACGACGCTGAAGCTCGACGGCCTGTCGACCAGCCGCGTCACGTCGATGTTCGGCATGTTCAAGAACTGCAGCTCGCTGACCTCGCTCGACGTGAGCAAGTTTGCGACCTCGGCGGTCACCACCATGGGCGAGATGTTCTATGGTTGCAGCAAGCTGACCGCGCTGAAGCTCTCCAACTTCAGCACTGCCAACGTCACCAGCATGTCGGCCATGTTCCGCGGCTGCAGCGCGTTGACGTCGCTCGACATTGCCAACTTCAACACGTCGAAGGTGACCAACATGAGCTACATGTTCTATCAGTGCAAGGCGCTGACCTCCATCCCGACCGCCAACTTCGAGACGTCGAGGGTCACCGACATGAGCTACATGTTCTACAGCTGCATCGCCCTGTGGAAGCCCGACGTGAAGAACTTCAACACGTCGGCTGTGACCGACATGTCGTGGATGTTCGGCAACTGCTCAGCCGCCACCAGCATCGACGTCAGCCATTTCGACACCCAGCGGGTGACGAGCATGAGGTCGATGTTCCATGCCTGTAGCGCCCTGACCAGCCTGACGCTGACCTCGTTCAACACGTCTTCCGTCACGACGATGCTGTCGATGTTCTATAACTGCAAGAACCTCAAGACGCTCGACATCTCGACCTTCAACACCTCGAAGGTGACGGCCCTGCGCTACGTGTTCGGCAACTGCACGGCCCTGACGCAGATGAAGGTCGGCAGTCAGTTCCGCACCGCCAACGCGACCGATAAGGGCGCTGCGTTCAACCAGGTAAAGGGCATCACCATGCTCGTCCCCTCGGGCAGCAAGTCGACCGTGACCAGTGCCCTGACCAACATCGGCTTCGTCGAGGGCACCACCGGCACCATCAGGACGTACTAATGTACAATGAACAATGTACAATGAACAATGTACAATGTACAATGAGCAATGTGCAATGAACAATGAATAATGAACAAAGAAATAGGATCATGATATCAGAGATGCGAAGAATATTAGGGAGAATGACCGTGGCAGTGACGATGCTCATTGCACCCTCTTCATTGGATATGAGCACCGCCGGTGCGCAGCAGACTGACACCACCGGCGTCAACCCCTACGCCACCGTCATGCGCGAGCGCCAGCTGCCCCTCGTCACCAGCAAGATCCGCCTGCTCACCCGCAGCTACGGCGACAGCATCGTGCTCCGCTGGCTGGCCGAGGACTGGGTGTCGTATAAGTACCTGGCCGACTTCGGCGTCAACGTGCTGCGCGTGAGCCACCGCGACGATCCGTCGAGCCCCGCCGGGCCCCTGCAGATCGACACCCTGGCCTACGCCCTGAAGCCCCTCACGCTCGAACAGTTCCGGGCGAAGTATCCTGATAGCGACTCGCTGGCGCTGGTGCCTCAGGGCCTGCTCTACGGCGAGGCCGAAAACTACAAGCAGTCGAAGCCCGGCACGATGACCCACAACCTCGACCTCAACTCCGAGCAAGACATTAGCTACGCCTTTGCCATGATCGTGGCCGAATGGCGCAAGGACCTGGCTGAGGACATGGCCGTCCGACTGACCGACCGCACGGTGGAGCCCGGCGCCACCTATGACTACTACATCCAGCCGACGCGATGGGACAACGGCGGACGGCTCATCTTCGAGCCCGGCGTCCAGGAGGGCGTGCGCTGCGAGCCCTACAGGCCCGAGGTGTTCACACCCCGCATGATCGACAGCCTCTCGACGCCCCACACGCTGACCATCGGCTGGTGGGACGACGTCCACTCGAGCTACGAGATAGAGCGGCGCCAGACGATGACCCTCGACGGCGAGCACCTCGACCGTCCCTGGGAGCGCGTCACGCAGAATCCCTACATCTCGATGGTCGAGCAGCCCGAGGGCGAGGACTACTGTCTGCTGAGCGACAGTGTGCCCTACCTCGGACTCTGGGAATACCGCATCCTGGCCTACGACGCCTTCGGCGACCTCACCACGCCGACTCGTCCCCACGAGGTCATGGTGCCCGACGTGGAGCCCCCCCTGGCCCCGCTGCTGAAGCGCATCGTCCTGGAGCGCCCCGACGATGACGACCCGATGGCCCGCGTCATTGCCCACATCATCTGGGAGAAACCCTATCTGGAGCCCGACCTCGTCGGCTACGTCGTCAACTACCACGACGTGCGCCAGAGCGGCGACCAGTGGCTGACGCTCAACGACGAGATCATCCCCCCGACCGACACCGTCTTCACCGTCGACATGACCGGCCGCCGCACGGGCATGATCATGATCAGCGCCTACGACCAGACGGGCAACGAGGGCCGCTCGCTCATCCAGCAGATCAACCTGACCGACTACAAGGCCCCCGCCGCCCCCGACTCGCTCCAGGCCTACGTCGTCCCCCTCTCGGCCGACAGCCTCCGCTCGGGCGCCGTGCGCGCCTCTGAGGTGCTCCTCTCGTGGCAGCAGAACCCCCAGGACGACGACGTCAGCTACTGGGACGTGGCCTTCGCCAACGACTCCACCCACCCCTTCCTGACCAAGGCGCAGGTGCGCGTGCCGATGTATGCCGACACGCTC
This sequence comes from uncultured Prevotellaceae bacterium, assembly GCA_902779455.1. Lineage (GTDB taxonomy): Bacteria > Bacteroidota > Bacteroidia > Bacteroidales > Bacteroidaceae > Prevotella. Next base: position 137,191 of record CACZBS010000003.1, on the reverse strand, counting down.
GTGCTCGACGTCAACCAGAAGTACATCTACTATCGTGTGCGGGCCGTCGACTACTCGAATAACTTCGGCGAGTGGTGCCCATGGATCCGCGTCGCCCGGCCCCACGTCACGCCGCCCACGCAGCCCCACCTCGACGCCTCGAGCCACACCGACGAGAAGGGCATGCACATGGAGTGGGTCGTCGGCACCGATGCCGACATGCTCTACCACCTGGCCTACCGTCGCTGCGGCGACAACGGCCCCTGGGAGCTCATCGGCCGCTATGATGCCGACTCGCTGCGCCAGACGAACTACACGATCGTCATCGACGACGACCCGGCCTACGACACCCGCCAGCGCTACTACTACATGGTGGAGTCGTTCAACTCGTCGCCATACTCCTCGCAGAGCCTCGCCGTCAGCTGGCTCCACCGCGGACCCCACGTCGTCGACGTCGAACTGACCGCTCAGGGTGCATGGGTCAGCCACGAGCAGCTGGCCCGACTGACATGGACGCGCTCCGACCTTCCCGACCGCCTCAGGCAGACGCGCCACTACTACTGCGTCTTCCGCAAGGGCCCGAAGGACAAGCGCTTCCGCTATCAGTACAACGTCGAGGAGACCGAGTACGTCGACCGCCAGCTGCGCCCCGGCGAGACGGCCGAATACTACGTCGTCCTGCGCTTCGACGACGGCCGCGAGAGCCAGCCGTCGAACGTCGTCACCATCACCCGCGACAAGTAACCTTGAGTGTGCCCCGCGATTCCGTCGCGGGGGGCTAAAAACCACGAACCAAACCCCATACGCGATATGAACATCCGACGAATCATAACCAGCCGCCCCCTCATCGCACTGCTGACCATCCTGCTGCTCAGCGCCTGCGGCGAGTTCTACGAGTTCAACACGAGCGAGCCCGTCACGGCGGGACAGATGCGGCTGCCGCGACGCGTCGTCTCGCTCGTCGTCGGCGACCACTACGCCATTCCCGTCGACTTCACCCCTGCCGAGCTGTCCAACAATGCCGTCTTCTGGCTCAGCGAGGACGAGGCCATCGCCACGTTCGAGAACGACACGCTCGTCGCACTCAGCGAGGGCCTCACCCGCGCCGTCGCCTTCACCACCATCGACCGCCTGCGCGACACGTGCTGGGTCAACGTCATGCCCGAGATGTACATGGCGCCCTCGAACTATCCCTACGACATGGTCATCTATGCCTCGGTCGACGTCCACGGCACCCGCCTGACGCAGGACAACGCCCAGCCCTACATCATCGCGGCCTTCGTCGGCGACGAGCTGCGCGGCATCGGCCAGATGAAGCGCCGCGCCGGCATCGACTACATGGAGATGCGCGTCTGGAGCCCCTTCACGGGCGGCGACGAGGTGCGCCTGCGCTGCTACTACCGCGGTGAGGCCCGCGCCGAGCTCTTCCCCGACGTCTTCATCTTCGACGGCGAGATGCACGGCGAACTCACCCACCTCTATCCCCTCGTCCTCGGCGACGACGCTGAGGAGTACGTCCCCGACGTCGAGCCCGTCGACGATAACCCCATCATCGAGCTTCCCGACACGACCGTCGTCGAGATCTACGACTGACGCCCCCTCTATGCTTCTGACCACGAATTTTGACGAAATAAACGAATTATTTTTGAGCTGACTATGACGACAAAAAAGATAATGCTGATGTTGATGGCGGCCATGACGATGGTCTCCTGCAACCTCTTCATCGAGGAAGAGGACGACGGCTCACTGGAGTTCAAGAACGTGCCTGTACATACCGGCGAGGGCTATGACAAGCCAGTCACCACGACACAAAGCGGTTGCGAAATTGTCTATCAGTATAACAGCGAGGTACGCGTACTGACTCAGGAGGACCAGGACCGCTACATCGTCTACGCCGCAAAGGATGGTGCCAACTGCTTCGCGGAGGTTCATTACTTGAAATCGACGCCTGCAGAAAAACTGCCTGTGCTGGGTGAGATTCTGGTAAGCACCGTTACCGAGAAGTTTCCATGGGGCTGCAACCACCGTGTACAACAGCGGTATGATGACGGCGACGTCTATAAATTCATTCTCGGTTTCTGCAATCTTGAGGAGACGTTTAAAGACTTGCGTATCAATGGTACCCTGTCGATGGAAGACAAAGAGGAATACTCAATACCCATTGATCGAGAGATGCTCACACCTGTAGAAGACGATGTGGAGCCTGATGATACCACCAGCGTAGCTGGAGCTCGAAGGAGTGCGACGGAGTTTGATGTAGCAGATGGCTTAGGGCATGTGAAACTTGACGGCCCAGCTATAGAGTTTTCATCATCATATGAGGTACCCTTTCCTAAAATAGAGTATAAAGAAGGGTATGGGCAATTAAATTTTAAAGATTCCGTGAATACCTCACTCTCCTTCGATTTTTCTGATTTTAGCATTATTGACCGCCAGTTTAAGGCCAAGATGACTCAAACGGTCTACGAAAAGTGGGAATTAACAATAAATGGTGGTTATTCAAAAAGCATAAGACTTCTGCAATGGCCTGTTATAAGGGGAAAAGCAGTCGTTATTGGGCCTGTCGTGGTAGTGTTGTTCTTAAATTTTGAGATCCATATAGGAATAGACATTCAAATGACGGGAACACTAACGCGAGAAAAAGAAGTGCAGAATGTCTATGAGATGGATTTCAAAGAGTTGACATTGTCAAAGTCCAAACCGGAGATTACCAAAGACTCAGACTGGACATTTGATGCAGCCGTCGAAGCTTCTTTATCGATTGATATTAAGTTTGTTTTAGGCCTTGGTGTCTATGGAAAGATCGTGTCTGTGAGAATCATTCCCACCTTTTCAATTGGCATATCGGCGAAAGTTCCCATAATGTCTGTTACCACTGATGATGATGAAGAAAAAATGACGAGTGACATTTCTGACAAACCAGGCATAACCTTTAAACCCTTGGATCTTTCTGTGACAATTGGAGTTTATATGGATTTAAAATTGAAAGAAATATTGGGTGCCCTACATGATCAACTTACTTCAGCTGCCGAAGACATATTGAAGGAATACGAAGCAGATTATAAAGAGAAGAGTGAGTTCTATCAGACTGTCACCGATGATGAAAACAGTGTCTTAGACCCAGCAAAGAAGAAATATTACAAAAAAGGCGAAGGACATGAGTCGGAAGATGTAGGACTATCATATACTTTTGGCCCTTGGGACCTCATCAGCCACAAGACAATTCCTTGGTATCCAACCATCAAGGACAACTCTTTTAAAATTAAAGCGGCGTGGGATTATACGACGAGGAAGATGACCTTTAACGGTGAATTCCAAATAGACAAGGTCGGCTACTTTGCTTCCACCACCGCCGGACTTTCTCAATATGTGCCAGTCCTGCGTGTCGTCAACAGCAAAGACGGTAACGGCAAGCCCGAATTGGTATACTCGAATGAGGCCGGACATTACGAAAACATAAAATCGGGGAAGACCTACCATTTTACAATACCCAACAAGGGCGATGATCTTCAGTACTACGCGTCACCAGGCTATGTTGTTAGGGATTTAAAGGTTTCGAAAGTATCCGAAGCCATAGACAAACCATTGCCATTCAGTTTCACCGCTCCCTCGCTGGCTGTGACGAAAGTGGTACCGCTGAAGGGATCCAAGGCTGCAAACACGGACCCAGTCTATACCGAAGACGGTGATAAATATCCTTACAAGTATACTTATAGACTTGACACGTACACAGCAGTCAGAGGAACTGCCTATATAGACAAATGGTGGGTTTATGAACAGTGGACGGGACAGGATAGTAATGATGCTAATACAAAGAAGGAGAGTGATGGAATCTATCAATCGAAATGGGAGATTTATTGCTACTCATTTACTGATGACAAAGTGATGCCTCGCATGTTGCATTTTGTTCCACAATATACTTTAAAAAAAGAGTATGATCCGGGCCACGGGCAATATTCCGGAGTAGAATACAAACTGTTGATGCAAATTGACGGGAAATGGTTTGACGGAGGCTATTATGAAGATGACGATGGCGTATGGAAAAACTACGCACCAGGTAAATCACTTGGTGATGGCTGTATAGTGAAGGAGCCCGACAGCCGCGACATTATAGTGTCCACTGTTAAGGAAATTGTGGATCCACAAGGACGAACCATCTATAAAAATGGCCAGGACGAGCTGCCCGGATTGATGCCCCTCTGAGTGTCGACCCCGCACCGCTGCCAAGCGACCTGGCGGGCGGGCCTGGGATACGGCCGGTGGATTCTAAAAATTATTTACACCGGGCGCTCCGGCGCCAGAGAAGCGGTCCTTTTTGCCCCGAAAAGGGCCGCTTCTCGCATCGAAAAGCGGCACTTCTCTCATCGAGAAGCGCCGCTTCTCTCTCGGCCGATTTGAATCGCCCTGACATCCAGGCACTTGCGCGGCGCCCTTCGTCAATTGCGAATTTGTTTGACAAATTCGCAATCCCCCTCGCCCCCATGGCAGGCCCGCTGCCGATGATGCCCCGGCCGCCCAAAACGGCCCCGCAGCGCGAAAATATCGCGAATCGGTTTGGCCGTTCGGGATATTATGCGTAACTTTGCAGCCAAATCAATCATTCACGACTTATGTATCAAGCAGCAGAGGGCCGCTACGACGAGGGCGGCATGACGTTTGAGCGATGCGGGCAGAGCGGCGTGCTGCTGCCCCGCGTGAGCCTCGGGTTCTGGCATAACTTCGGCAGCGTCGACCCCTACGAGCGCTCGCGCGAGATCGTCCGCTATGCCTTCGACCACGGCATCACCCACATGGACCTGGCCAACAACTACGGGCCCGTCTACGGCTCGGCCGAGGAGACCTTCGGCCGGCTCATGGACGACGACCTCCGGCCCTATCGCGACGAGCTCTTCATCGCCACCAAGGCCGGCTACGACATGTGGCCCGGCCCCTACGGCAACTGGGGCTCGCGCAAGTATCTCATGGCCTCGCTCGACCAGAGCCTGCGCCGCATGCATCTCGACTATGTCGACCTGTTCTATTCCCACCGCTACGACCCCCTGACGCCTCTCGAGGAGACCCTCCAGGCCCTCGTCGACATCGTCCGCGCGGGCAAGGCCCTCTACGTCGGCATCTCGCGATGGCCCCTCGAGGCCACGCGCACGGCCTACGACTATCTGCGTCAGCGCGACGTCCCACTGCTCATCTATCAGGGACGCCTCAACATGCTCGACCGCGAGCCGCAGGAGAAGGGCATCCTCGACTTCTGCGCCGACCACGGCGTGGGCTTCATCTCCTTCTCGCCCCTGGCGCAGGGACTGCTCACCGACCGCTATCTGCAGGGCATCCCTGAGGATTCGCGCATGGCGAAAGAAAAATTCCTCCGCCACGAGATGCTCACCCCCGAGCTGCTCAGTCAGCTGCGGCAGTGGAACGACGAGGCGCAGGCCGAGGGCCGCACCCTGGCCGAGCACGCCCTCCGCTGGATCCTCCGCCAGCGCGGCGTCACGTCCGTGCTCGTCGGCGCCAGCTCCACCCAGCAGCTCGAGAAAAACCTCCGTTCCGTCCGCTGACGAAACGGCGGAAAGAATCAGGAAACTAACGGGCACATGAAGGAATACGGAAACTAATTGGCACTAATTAAGAAAAAAAAAGTCCTCGGGCGCAGGCCTAAGTGATGATAAAACAATAATTTGGAACGAATGATGGAAGTTACAGACCCCACCCCCAACCCCTCCCCTTGGAGGGGAGGGGAGTAAGCCTCCCCCGACCCCTCCAAAGGAGGGGAGCAGCTGCGCCGTCATTCCCCGTCGAGCAGTGCGCCAGCCACTCCCCTCCCTTCCAAGGGGAGGGGTCGGGGGTGGGGTCTCTATCTTCCATCATTAGTGCCAATTCGTTTCTCAACAAATAAGAAAATGAAGCAGATACTTCTGATCAATGATATCGCGGGCTACGGCAAGGTGGGCATGGCCGCCATGCTCCCCATCCTCAGCTATATGGGCTTGCCGGCCTTCAACCTGCCGACGATGCTCGTGTCGAACACCCTGAACTACGGCGACTACGCCCGGCTCGACACCACCGAGTATATGCGCCAGACGCTGCCCGTATGGCAGCGACTCGGCTTCCACTTCGACGCCATCTGCACCGGGCTCATGTTCAACCCCCTGCAGGCGCAGCTCGTCAGCGACTTCTGCCGCGAGCAGGCCTCCAAGGGCTGCACCGTCTACGTCGACCCCGTCATGGGCGACGGCGGCAGCCTCTACCACGGCATGACCCAGGAGCAGGTGCAGCTGATGCGCCGCATGGTCGGCGTGGCCCACGTGGCCAAGCCTAACTACACGGAGGCCTGTCTGCTCTGCGGCGTCCCCTATCGCGAGGAGGGCATCAGCGCCGACGAGGCCCGCCGACTGCTCGACGCCATCATCGCCCTCGGCGCCCACTCCGCCATCATCACCAGCTGCGTCGTCGACGGCGAGCCACAGGTGTGCGGATACGACGGCGACAGCCACGAATACTTCTTCCATCCCTACGACGTCATCCCCGGACTCTTCCACGGCACCGGCGACATCTTCTCTGCCGTCCTCATCGGCTCGATGGAGGGCGGACAGCGTCTCGCCGACGCCACGCGCCGCGCCATGGACGTCGTCAGCCGCATGATCGACCGCAACCGCGACGTCGAGGACCACCTCTGCGGCATCTTCATCGAGCGATGCCTCGACCTGCTCTGACCTTCTTACCACGAATTAAACGAATTTCTTTTTAGTAACCGTAAATAAATAACTTGGTACGATTTAGGAGGTCACGTGTCCTCACGTGACACCTGCGGCAAGAGCGACGTGGGGACACGTCGCCTCCTACAGTGACAGCCAAATTGTACCAACTTATTATTTTCATATTACTTAACAATGAATTTCTTTTTAACAACGAATTAAGACTAATTACACGAATTGTCACGAATTATCATTGATTTCACGAATTAAGACGCGTTCGGGGTCTGCTTGCTACCTGAAAGGATGCAAGAATATCACGAACAACCCGCTTAGCCGGATTCTTGGCTCATGATTGCAAATCCGACCAAGCGGCTGACTTGTAGCCTACAGTCTTGATGTCTTGATATCCTGTTGTCTTGTTGTCTTGATGTCCAGTAGTCAGATTTTTTTTCGTAACTTTGGCAACAGAAGCATTAACCAACATAAACTGAAGTTATGATGTCAAGACTACGATTCCTTTTGCCCTTGCTGCTGCTATTGGCCGCAGCCATGACCCACGCCGCCAACAGGTTTGAGACGGAGTATACCGACGACCAGGGCGACCTCATCAAGCCCTCCATCAGCAAGGGTGCTTGGATTGACAAGACAATTACTGGTGTTGAGATTCCTGAGGCAGGAAATGTCACATTGGTGAAAGGTGGTAACAACACCATTGACTGCTATGACATCATCATTGCCATTCGTACAGGTGACATAACAGTACCTGCCGCCATCACCGCCGCTGGCTGGGCTACGCTGTATACCAATTGTCCTCTTGACTTCTCTGGCGTAGAAGGTCTGACGGCCTACACTGCTACGCTGGATGGCAGCACCGTGACGCTGACGGAGGTTGACGACGTGCCTGCCAATACTGGTGTGGTGCTGAAGGGCGCAGCTAATACTTATGAGATTCCTGCCATCGCAAGCAGTGAGACCGCTAAGGGCAGCCTCGAGGGCTCGGCCACTGCTATTAATGTGAAGGAGGACGCACTGAATGTCTACTATGTCCTGGCCAAAAACGGCGACGAGGATGCCCGCTTTGCTAAGGTTACGAGCGGCACGATTGCTGCCGGCAAGGCTTTCCTGAAGGTTGCCAAGAACGGTGCCCGCGAGTCCTACTCCATCGGCGGCGTTGCCCCGACGGCTATCGAGAGCATTCAGGCTCTGCAGGAGAACGGCGAGCTGTTCAATCTGAACGGTCAGCGCGTGGCTGCTCCTCAGAAGGGTCTCTACATCGTGAACGGCAAGAAGGTCATCATGAAGTAATTCTTGCATCATTTATTGTCAACCATAAATCAAAAAAGAAAGGAAATACAGCAATGAAAAAGATATATCAGATGCCTGAAACGGCTGTTGTGGAGATCACTTCAAAAGCAACAATCCTGGCTGGCTCACCCGAAGGTTTCAACAATGACTTGGACGACACCAACGGGGTAGACGGTTCGGCAGCTCTCTCGCGCCACTCGTCCGTCTGGGGCGACGACGAGGAGTAAGCCTCTTACGGTCATCATGAACGAACGATGACGACGACTACAGCGATGTAGCGTCGAGCGATAAAGCGCCGTGCCGACGGTCTGCGAGGATAGTCGGCGCGGCTTTTTCTTTCCGAGGCCCCGTCGCGACATGTCGGGGCGCAGGAGCGAAATAAAGTTTTTTTATTTTAGTGGGCATCCCCTGACGCTTCGCCCTGCGGCGCACGTCGAGCCCGTTTGTGCCGTCACGCCCACGGGTGAGCCGCGACATAGGGGAGCCCGGATTTGTTAATAATCAGTCCGTCGCCCGTTCGTGAGAACCGGCCCGGACGAAATGAGAATCAAGGTGGCGGCCCATCCGTGAGGACGGGCCGCCACCGCCGTTTTTTATTGTTTTCAAGCCTTGGTTTATTATTTTCAAGCCTTGAAAATACATTTTCATGCTTTGGTTTTATATTTTCAAGCCTTGAAAATAAAATAGTAACTCGCTTGGCCGGTCTTGTTGTCTTGTTGTCTTGATGTCATAAAACATCTTGATGTCAGAAGCGCGTCTTGTTGTCAGGGCCGGGACTCGGGGTCGGTGCCCCACTTGGAGGGGTGGGGTCCCATCGTGAACTCGAGGGTGCCTCCCTGGCGGAGCAGGTCGTAGTCGACGTAGGTCTTCTTGTGCTTGCGGCCGTTGAGGCGTACGGACTGGACGTAGATGTTCTGGTCGGAGAGGTGGCGGGCCGTGATGGTGAGGGTGCGGCCGTCGCCGACGCTGACCTCGGCGCGGGGGAAGAGGGGCGTGCCGAGGACGAAGCGGCCGCCGCTGGGCTCCACCTGATAGAGTCCGAGGGCGGTGAGGACGTACCATGCCGACATCTGTCCGACGTCCTCATTGCCGCAGAGGCCGTCGGGTGCGGCGTGGTAGAGCTCGTGCATGACGTGGCGCAGCTTGGGTGCGGCCTTCCATGGCTGTCCGGCGTAGTTGTAGAGGTAGATGATGTGGTGGCTGGGCTCATTGCCGTGGGCATACTGGCCGATGAATCCGCTGATATCGGGCGAGGCCTCAGGGCCCAGGTCGCCCTCGACGGTGAAGAACTCGTCGAGCTTGCGTAGGAAGGGCTCCTCGCCGCCGAAGAGGCGGATGAGCCCGTGGGGGTCGTGGGGCACGAGCCACGTGTATTGCCAGGCGTTGCCCTCGGTGTAGTCGTCGGCGCGGTGGATCACCTTGATGGGGTCGAACTCGGGCCGGAACTGTCCGTCGCTGCCCAGTGCGCGCATGAACTGCAGCTGGGGGTCGAAGTAGCGGCGATACGACTGGCTGCGCTCGAGGAACAGCTCGTAGTCGGCGCCCTTGCGCAGCTGCTTGGCCACGCGGGCCACGCCGTCGTCGTCGAGACAGTATTCGAGGGCCTTGGCGACGGTCTCGTTCGTGGGCTCCTTGTCGTAGGGGATGTAGCCATACTGCTTCAGGAGGCCCAGCGAGCGGACGTCGCCGAGCTGCGACTCCTTCATCGCGCTGAAGGCCTGCTCGGGATTGCGCACGAAGCCCTTCAGCACCATGTCGGCCAGCACGGGGACGGCCGACGAGCCCACCATGCAGTCGGTCTCGGAGCCCCACAGGTGCCAGATGGGCAGGCGGCCCTGCTGCTCAAAGATCTTGATGAACGTCTCGGCCCAGTCGGCCTGCATCTCGGGTGCGATGAGGGTCATGAGGGGGTGGTAGGCGCGATAGGTGTCCCATAGCGACAGCGTCGTGTAGTTGGTGAAGTCGGCATCGTAGACGCGGCCGTCGCTGCCGCGATACTGTCGGTCGGCGTCGCAGAAGACGGAGGGCGCCACCATCAGATGGTACATCGCCGTGTAGAAGATCTTGCGGTCGTCGGCGTTCGGCGTCGTGATGCGGATGCGGCCGAGCTCGCGCTCCCACGCCGCGTCGGCCTCGCGGCACGCCGCGTCGAAGTCCCATCCGCTGAGCTCCGCCTCCATGTTGCGGGCGGCCTTCTCGGCGCTGACGGGCGACAGGGCCACCTTGATGAGCACGGGCTGGCGCACGTCGTAGAGGTCGACGACGCCCAGACCGGGCTGCGGCTCCCAGAGGCGCACGCTGACGTTGAACTTCGCGCAGAAGTAGACCTCCTGGCGGGGGGCCCAGCCCCGCGAACGGCGCACGCCCTCGATGGTCGTGTCGTCCACCTGGCGCAGGTCGGTCACCGTCGGGATGTCGCCGACGCCCTCGTTGAGGTCGATGAGCAGCTGGCCGTGGCCTTGGCGGAAGGTGTAGCGATGGAATCCGACGCGCTGCGTGGCCGTCAGCTCGATGTCGACGTCGGCGCTCTGCAGGCGGTAGTAGCCGGGCCGGACGGTCTCCTGGTCGTGGCTGAACTTCAGCTCGCGCTGCTGCGGGTCAGTGACGGGCAGGAAGGCCACGTCGCCCAGGTCGCCGCAGCCCGTCCCGGACAGGTGGGTGTGGGCAAAGCCGACGATGACGCTGTCGCTGTAGTGATAGCCCGACGTCCAGTCCCAGCCGCGCGACTTCTGCGTCGGGCCGAGCTGTACCATCCCAAACGGCACGTTGGCGCCGACGAAGACGTGGCCGTGGCCTCCGGACCCGATGTATGGGTCGACGTACTGCGTCAGTCGCTCCTCGACTACTTGTGTCTCTTGGGCCCCGGCTGCCAGCACCGACAGCGCTGTGAGGGCCAACATGATGATCTTTCTCATACTTCGATACTTTCTATTTTATTTGTTTCTAACCACGAATTAAGCGAATTAAACGAATTTTATTTAAAACAACGAATTAAGACGAATTTCACGAATTGTCACGAATTGTCTTTGATTTCACGAATTATTTTTGATTTCACGAATTGTGGTTGATTTCACGAATTGTCTTTGATTTCACGAATTATTTTTGATTTCACGAATTGTCTTTGATTTCACGAATTGTGGTTGATTTCACGAATTGTCTTTGATTATACGAATTATTTTTGATTTCACGAATTATTTAGCCTACTTTGAAAAGTCCTGTGCTGCCTGCGTGTGAAGGCGCCAGCCGCTCCCCTCCCTTCAAGGGGAGGGGTCGGGGGTGGGGTCTCTAACTAACTCTGCAACAAGCTCTGTGAAAGGGATATACAGACCCCACCCCCAACCCCTCCCCTTGAAGGGAGGGGAGCGGCTGCGCATCGTGATTCTATCATTACTATCATTCCGATCATTCCAATCATTCCAATCATTCCGATCATTCCAATCATTCCACTCATTCCGATCATTCCGATCATTCCAATCATTCCGATCATTCCAATCATGTGACTACTTTTTAAAGTGGAGTCTTTAATTATCTACTGCTCAGTTGTTCATTTCTTTGCAAGCAAAGCGACCAAGGTCAAGCGCGTGTGATTCGTTGCATAATAAATTCGTTTAATTCGTTTAATTCGTGGTAGAAAAATCAAATCGTTTACTTCGTGGATTCATCAGCAACTCGTTTAATCGGCGTGTCGTGCGGCGATGACAGTAGTGGCGGGGGAGAGGCCGTCGGCCGTGGTTGTCAGGCGGAGCGTTGAGGGGTTGCGGCCGGCCTGGATGAGGACCTGGGCCAGGCCGTTGAAGGCCGGGATGCTGAAGGCGCGGCAGTCGGTCTGGTGCGGGTGGTCGGGGCCCAGGTAGGCCGGGTCGCCGTTGCCGGCGCCGAGGATGCGGCCTTCGCCCTCGAGGCTGAAGGTCAGGTCGCGGCAGGCGTCGGGGACGCGTCGGCCCTTCTGGTCGCGCAGCTCGATGGTGACGATGGCCACGTCGCGCCCGTCGGCGCTGATGGCGGTGCGGTCGGGCGTGGCGACGATGCTGCTGGGCGCCTTGGTCGTGGCGATGGTCTGGGTCATGATGTGTCGGCCGTCCTTATATCCCGTGGCGACGACGCGGCCGGGCTCGTAGGTGGCGCGCCACGTGAGGTGTCCGCCCCGCGGCATCGTCTGTCGGCCTAATCGCCGGCCGTTGACGCTCAGCTCCACCTCGTCGCAGTTGCTGTAGACCCAGAGGTCGACCGGCTCGCCCTCATGGCCCGCGAGGTTCCAGTGGGGGAAGACGTGGAGCACGGGCTCGTCGGTCCACCACGCCCGCAGATACCAGGCCTCGTCCTTCGGGAATCCGCAGTAGTCGAGGATGCCGAACTCGGAGTCGTGGGCGGGGTAGGCGAGGGGGTTGGGCTCGCCGCGATAGTCGAATCCGGTCCAGAAGAAGACGCCTGCGGCCCAGGGCCGTTCGTCATAGAAGCGCCATCCGCGCTCGATGACGTTCTCGATGTGGTGGTGCGTCGTGTCGCGGTTCATCGCCACCATGCGGCCGGGCCTGTCGTTGAAGTAGACGCCGCGCGTGCCGCAGCCAGTGGTCTCCTCCGTGCCGACGATGCGCCAGTCGGGGTTCTGCTGCTTGCGGCGGTCGACGTCGTTCTGGATGATATAGTTGAAGCCGACGACGTCGAGGCCCTTGATCATCTCGGCGCCGCCCGCATTGGCCATGGTCGACTGGCGCGTCGGGTCGAGCAGCTTCGTGTAGGCCCGCATGGCCTCGGCCACGCGTCGGCCCTCGACGGTGTTCTCCATGCCCCACTCCTCGTTGCCGTCGCTCCAGAGGACGACGGAGGGGTGGTTGCGGTCGCGCCTGATCATGTTCTCCAGCAGCCGGCGGTGCTCCTGGTTGATGCCCGAAAGTCGCTGTTCGTCGATGACGAGCAGACCTAGGCTGTCGCACATGTCGAGCAGGGCGGGCGAGGCGGGGTGATGGGAGGCGCGGTAGGCATTGCAGCCCAGCTGCTTCAGCTGTCGCAGCCGCCATAGCTGCAGGGCGTCGGGCAGTGCGGTGCCGACGCCGGCGTGGTCCTGGTGCATATTGACGCCCTTGATCTTCAGTGGCTGTCCGTTGATGACGAAGCCGCGGTCGGCCGTGAATTCCACGTGGCGCAGGCCGGTCAGGGTCGTGTAGACATCGCTGACGCGGCCGTCGACAGTGACGGTCGTCTCCACCTTATAGAGATAGGGGTCCGAGGGACTCCATAGGCGGGGCCGGCTGACGACGATCTGCTGGCTGCAGGCGGCCGTCTGTTTCGGCAGCAGCGTCAGGGGCGCCGCCGTGCTGCGGCCCACCTCGCGCCCCTCGGCGTCGAGCAGGCGCTGGCTGACGTGGCACGTCTGCGTCGTGAGCGAGCTGTTGCCCACCTCCGTCTCGACGTGGACCGTCGCCTCGTCGTAGGGCGCTTTCAGGTCGGCCCAGACGAACGTGCCGAAGGGCGCGACGCTGACGGCGGCCGACTTCTCGAGCCAGACGTCGCGATAGATGCCGCCGCCCTCGTAGTACCAGCCCTCCTCCATCGACGCGTCGGCGCGCACGCAGATGAGGTTGTCGGCGCCGTAGTGGACGTATTCCGTCACGTCGTAGACCTGCGTGGCATAGCCGCTGGGCTCCGTGCCCATGTAGAAGCCGTTGAACCACACGCGGGCGTCGCGGAAGATGCCGTCGAAGCGCAGCACGAGGCGCTTGCCAAGGTCGTCGGCAGGGATATGGACCATCTTGCGATACCATCCGACGGACGTCGCGGGATATTTCCACCCGACGGTCTTGTAGCCGTGGGAATGGCTGGCCTGCGCGTCGTAGGGCAGCGCCGCCACGAAGTCGTGGGGCAGGCTCACCGGCTGCCAGTCTGCGTCGTCGAACCGCTGGGCATATGGGCCCTCGTTGTGGATGGAGTTGGCCTTGGTCAGGTAGTTGAAGTATTCCGTGCCGCAGCCGAAGTCCTGCCCGGCATCGGCGGCATGGCCGAAGGCGAAGCGCCAGCCCTCGTCGAGGCGTATGCGCTCACGCACGCTTTGGGCGTTCACGGCGAGCACTGCCGCCAGTGCGAGCATCAGTGTGAAGGGTCGTCTCATCGTTATTGGCATATATTAAGTCGGCCACAAAGTTACACATTTTTATTCATATATGGCCCTCGGTAAGCGCTTTTTTTGTTCCTGACCGTATCTCAGAAAGGTGAGGTCACGTCGTGGCGGCATGCCGTCATGACGTGACGTCATGAAATCACGCCGTGACGGCATGGCGTCACGGCGTGATGAGAGATTCCCGGGCGGCTTCAGCAGCCTACGATCCACTTGCTGCCGGGCAACAGGGAGAGGAGCTTCGTTGTTAAGGCACACACGAGATAGGTGAGCACGGCGATCACGGGGATGCAGAGCCAGACGGGCAGCAGGGGCTCGTCGGGGCGGCCCTGGATGAAGAAGGCGGCGATGGGGGAGAGGAAGAACATGTGCATGAGATACATGCCGAAGGTCATCTTCGAGAGCGACGTCACCCATCGGGGGGCCTCCTTCTGCTCGATGCAGGTGAAGAGGAGGAACATGCCGAACGTGGCCAGCAGGACGTTGGGCGTGCAGAACTCCCACGACCACTCTATCATGGGTGTCTCGATGGGCTGTCCGGGCGTGCCCTTGAGCCAGAAGGACCAGGCGGTGAACAGGGCTCCGACGACGAAGCAGGCGAGACCGACGCGCAGTCGGCGGCGGCGGCTCCAGTCGAGGTGGACGCGTATGTAGTGGGCCAGGACGAGATAGCCGAGATAGCCGGAGACATACCAGAAGGCTGAGAACCCGTTCCAGAAGCACTCGCCCCAGAGCTCAGGGGCGACGAAGCGGCGCAGCCAGGGCGTGAGCGTGGTGAAGGCGAAGAGGCCGATGAAGAGTCGCTCGTCGCGGGCCGAAGCCTGCTGCAGCCATGGGGAGACGACGGGGATGATGAGATAGAGCGAGATGAGGGGATACATGAACCAGAGGTGGCCGGCCTGCATGGGGAAGTTGAAGGGCAGGAGGCAGAGGTCGTGGAGGGCCTGGCCGGTCGTGGTGCCTCCCCAGAGGAGCGGCAGCACGGAATAGAGCACGAGGAAGAGGACGAAGGGGGGCAGGATGCGCATGAAGCGTCGGCGATAGAACTGGGTCATGGTCATCGTGGTGGGCACGAGGAGGAAGGCCGACGTGATCATGAACAGGGGTACGGCGGTGCGCGAGACGGCGCCGTCCCAGAAGCTGACCCAGAAGCGGTTCTGCTCGTTCACGAGCATCGACAGGTTGCCGGCCAGTCCGCCGGTGGCGTCGGCGTCGTAGATGACGCCGTAGAAGTTCTCACTGGCGTGGACGAGCATGACCATGAGGCAGGCCGTCACGCGGAGATAGTCGAGGAAGGGGATTCGTTCTTTCATGTTCTTAAAGCATCGTTTATATATTCAACAAAGATTAAGAAGATGAAAAAGATTTCATGCGGACAGTCCCGGCCCACACATCGCGTCAGCCCATCTTTTCCATCTTTTAATCTTTTAATCTTCTAAATCTTTGTTGAAAAAAGGAATCATTGTGCAAGATAATGATTGTATGGTTACTTATCTTTTTATCACGAATTTGAGAATTAGAGAATTTGTGGTTTCGGAAATTCTCAAATTCTCAAATTCGTGATAATAATATCATTGAGGGAAAAGATTTCCCCCCTAATTTGTGATAATGACTTTGCGGCCTTTCGCAACGTAAAGACCGCGAGGCAGGGTGTCGGGATCGCTGCCGACGGCGCGGCCGCTGAGCTGATAATAAGTGCCTGCTTCCGATGTGGCGGCGCGGGGGGCGCTGACGGCGGCTGCGGCCTGGGCCTGGCGCTGATGCCAGACGGCGAGCATGGCCAGCTCGGAGGCGAAGGCCATCTGATGGAAGCCCTTGGTCACATCGGGGTTGCCCGTGGAGACGTCCCATCCCTCGAGGAGGTTGATGGGCAGCATCGAGGCGCGCGCGTAGTGGTCGTAGGCATAGTCGAGGTTCTGCTGGAACGACTCGAGGGCGTTCTGGGCGTAGGGCTTGCCGTTGTAGAGGGTCGTGTTGTAGGGGCAGACGTCGACGTAGGCGCGCATGAGGACGTTGTCGAACCATGTGTTGAAGCCTTCCTCGGCCTTGGCATCGATGGGCCACTGGCGGAAGACGACGCCGTCGATGCGCTTGCCCTTGGCGAAGTAGTTGAACGACTTCTGGCTGACGGTGTTGAGGTCGGCCTTGTAGATGTCCTCGCCCGTGACGCGCCATAGCTCGGCGGCGCCGGCGAGCATCGTGCCCGTGTTGTAGGTGTAGGCGGTGCCGGTGGGGCCACCCGTGTCGACGTGGTCGCGATAGCGGTTGCGGCCCTCGCCGACGTACTTGAGCTCGCCCGGGGCGCCGAGCATGTCCCAGTAGACGCCAGTGGACTGGTTGTAGAGCATCTTCTTCTGCCAGGCATAGATCTTGCGGGCGAAGTCGAGGTAGACGTCGGAGTGGCGGCGCATCTCGTTGGTGCGTGTGCCGTCGGGCAGGATGTAGAAGTAGCGCAGGTTGGCGGGCTCGTCGTCAGTCTTGAAGATCTCATAGAGCCAGACGAGGGGCTGGATCAGCGGGGCGTTGGAGCAGGCGTGCTTCGAGTTGTAGCCGGGGCCCCAGGTGATGCCGCCATACTCCTGTCCGTTGGGGTCGAGACAGCAGTCCCAGCCGTCGATGCAGTAGTTGGCCAGGTACTCGGCCTTCGTCAGGTAGGCATCGTCGCCCGTCAGGCGGTAGGCGCGGACGAGCTCGCGACAGAGCCACATCTGGTCGTCGTAGACATTCTCGATGCCGGTGACGGCGGCCGTGCCGCGGGTGCCGCTGCGATGGACACCGTAGATGCTCCATGTGCGGACCTGGGCGTAGGAGTAGAGGGTGTAGGTGCCGCGATAGAAGTCGAGACAGTCGTAGAGCTGCTTGAGGCGCGTGGCGAAGCGGTCGCGCGTCGCGGCGTAGAGCTCGGGGGCGTCGTCCTTGAGGGCGTCGAGGGCTTCGAGGACGGAGCAGTGGGCCTCGATGGCGGCGGTGTAGGGCCAGACGTCGGCGGTGCCGGCGCCCTGCTGCGTCTGGGTGTTGTAGGTGTCGTACATGCGGAGGGTGCTGGCGCTGCCGCTGAAGCCGTGCTGCATGGTGGCGTCGACGAGGTCGATGGCGCGGCGGAGGTCCTGGAGGGCGGTCTCGGAGGGGGCGGCGGCGGGGGCTGCGGAGGATGTTGCGGCAATGCCGCAACACACCAGACAGGAAAGGAGGGCGGAAAGGAGGTGATTCATATTCTTTTCTTTTTTTTCGTTATTTCGTTATTCCGAAATTTCGTTATATCGTTATATCGAGATTTCGTTATGGCGGGGATTGTTTTGGAATTTCTTGCCGTTCCTGATGAGGAGGGGGGCGGTGAGGCTGGGACGGCCCAGGAGATCGTAGGCACGGAGGGCGTGGGGATCTCTACTGGTGCGGGGATTGGCGTCGGCGCGGGGGAGCCGGATGGCGGAGGGGGCGGGGCCGTAGAGCTTGAAGGAGCCGAGCATGACGTCGGGGGAGCCCTGCGTCTCGGTGATGTTGAGGCGATAGTAGCGGAAGGGCTTTCCGATGCTGTCGTTCGTGAGTCCGTAGTCGTCGCCGAGGATGCCGCTTTGTCGCAGGAGGCAGATGGCCTCGAAGAGCATCATGCCGGTCTGCTGGCGCGAGGTGTCGTGAGTGACGTTGGCGTCGGGATACTGCTGGTTCCAGTAGGGATTGATGATGAACTCGGGCTTCAGGATGGCGGCGAGGGCGGCGGAGCGGGCCTGCTCGAGGAGCCACTTGGCATAGCGGAACTGACGGTCGGGGTCGAGATGGCCGGAGATGATCCACTGGGTGAGGTAGCGTATGAAGATGCCCTTGAAGAGGCCGCCGTCGTCCTGGTTGTAGTTCTGGCGCTCATTCATGATGCCGCGTGGCGAATACCACTTGCCGAACATGAGGAGGTCCATGAGGTCGGTGGCCGTCTGGCGGTAGACGTCGTCGCCCGTGATCTTGTAGAGCTCGAGCAGTCCGCCGACCCAGGTGCCCTGGTTGTAGGAGAAGGTGACCTCGTGGTTGTCGTTCTGGGGGGTGTCCTTGACGACGCCGTCGGGGAACCGGTTGTGGTCGCGCATGTATTCGTAGATGCGCAGGGCCCAGTCGAGATACTTCTGCTCCTGGGTCTCCTGATAGAGGCGGGCGGCGAGGATGAGTGCCGGTGCGTTGGAGCATGAGTTCTTGCCGGCGCCGTCGCCCGTCTTGTTCTTGTTCCAGTGGATGCCGCCGCCGTCGACGTCGCTCCATCCGCCGACGATGTCGTTGAAGAGCGTCGTGACCTGATTGAAGTACTGGCGGTTGAGCGTGGCGTTCATCTTGCAGCCGCGGAGCAGTGCGAGCGCCATCCACTCCATGTCGTCGTAGTAGTGGTTGATGAGGGTGTTGCCGTTGCGGGCGCGGGTGCCGTTGAGCAGCTGGCTGACCTTGGTGAGCTTGGTGTTCTGGGCGGTGCGGCCGTAGAGGTCGAGGTAGTTGTCGATGGCATGGGCTGCCCACCAGTAGCCGCCCCAGTCCTCGTTGACGTTCTTGGGGTCGGCGGACCAGTCGCAGATCCAGTAGATGCCGCTGGCGCCCTGGCGGCGCTCGAGGTTCTGCTCGCAGAAGTCCATCAGTCGGTCGGCCACGTCGGCATAGTCGACGCGGGCGCCGGGCCGTCCGAGCTCGTAGCGCTGCTCGTAGAGGTCGACGGCCATCGAGGCGGCGTTGTGCTGCAGGTCGAGGGTGGTCCAGTGCTCGCCGTCGTTCGAGGCCAGGAGCTCCCAGCACGAGGGTCGGCGGTCGCGGTTGGCGCTGGTGGTGAGTCCGACGGCGTAGGCGCTGATGGGCGTCGGCTCGTTGAACTCATACTGCACCCAGGCGTTCTTCAGTCCGTTGTAGCGCGTCTCGCCGTTGAAGTTGTCGATCTGCTCGCGGTCGGCGCTGGGGATCTCGGTCATGGTCGTGGCGACGTTGTCGATGAGGTTCATGGCGTTGCGCACCTTGGCGGCGCCGGTGATGGTGCCGCGCTCGGCGGTGGCCAGGTTGTCGTCGTCGGCAGCGGGATAGCCGAGGAGCTGTATGTCGCTGATGCGCAGCTGGGTGGCGCCGTTGTTGGCCTTGAAGGCGAGGCGGAAGTGGGTGAAGCCGCCGCTGGGGCCGCCGTTGAACTGGCGCTCGCGCTGGCGGGCTGTGAACGAGACGTTGTAGGTGCGGACGCTGCGCCACGTCTGGCCGTCGTCGGAGACCTGCAGGAGCAGTTGCTTGAGGTCGCACTGGGCGTCGTCGGAGGAGACGACGGTGAAGCCCTTGAGGACATAGGGGCGTGGGGCGTGGAGGATGACCTCCTCCTGGCCGGTGAAGCTGGGGATGGAGAAGACGGTGAGGTCGTTCTTGTCGAAGAGGGGGGCGAGGTCGGCCTCGAAGCCGACGGCCTCAGCGGTGCAGACGTCGGCGATGCTCCAGTCGGTGAGGGCTTTCTGGGCGCGGAGGGGGGAGGGGGATGTTGCGGCAATGCCGCAACACACCAGACAGGAAAGGCGGCGGAGGGCTGAGGCCCAGGGGCGGCGGCGGGTGGGGATGGTCATTTCTTTTCTAATTCAAGGGTGAAGGAATAGGGGGCGGCGTCGGGGGTGGTGCCGCGGGTGAGGTTGGGCGTGGGCTGCATCTGGAAGTGGATGCGGGCGCCGCGGATGAGGTCGGCGTGGTTGAGGTAGTTACAGTCGTAGGGCTGGCCGTCGAGGGTCATGGCGCCGATGTAGGGGGGGAGGGCCGCAGGAGATGCGGCGGCGTCGGCCTCGATGGTGACGTCGCGGCCGTTGGGCAGATGGATGACGGCGCGGGGGAAGCGGGGGGTGCCGATGGCATACTGGCCTGAGCCGGGGCAGACGGGATAGAAGCCGAGGGCGGAGAAGACATACCAGGCAGAGGTCTGGCCGTTGTCCTCGTCGCCGCAGTAGCCGTCGGGGTTGGCGTTGTAGAAGCGGTCCATGACCTCACGGATGCGCTGCTGCGCCTTCCAGGGCTGGAGGGCCCAGTCGTAGAGGTAGATCATGTGCTGGATGGGCTGGTTGCCGTGGGCGTAGTTGCCCATGTTCATGATCTGCATCTCGCGGATCTCGTGGATGACGGCGCCGTAGTAGCTCTCGTCGAAGAGTGGCGGGACGTTGAAGACGGAGTCGAGCATCTGGGTGAAGACGTCGCGGCCGCCCATGAGGCGGATGAGGCCTTCGGGGTCGTGGAAGACCGACCAGGTGTAGTGCCAGGCGTTGCCCTCGGTGAAGGCGTCGCCCCACTTGAGTGGCGAGAAGGGCGTCTGGAATGAGCCGTCGTCGTTGCGTCCGCGCATGAGCTTCGACTCGTGGTCGAAGACGTTGCGATAGTTGAGGGCGTGCTCGCGGAAGGGCTTGAGCTCCTTCTTGGACTTGCCGAGGGCCTGTCCGAGCTTATAGATGCACCAGTCGTCGTAGGCATACTCGAGGGTGCGTGCGACGTTCTCGTTGATGCCGACGTTATAGGGGACGTAGCCGAGGCGGTTGTAATATTCCCAGCCGAGGCGGCCGGTGGAGGGGACGTCGGGGTGGACGGCGTTGGCGCCGTGGGTGACGGCCTGCCAGAGAATAGTTGAGAATTGAGGATTGAGAATTGAGGATTGAGAATTATGATTACCTTTGGGGGCTTGAGACTGACTATCATTCTCCATTCCTGATTCTCCATTCCCCATTCCTAATTCTCCATTATATTGGCTGAGCTTCAGCCAGGCGTCGGCGACGACGGAGGCGGAGTTGTTGCCGACCATGCAGCCGCGATGGCCGGGGCTGGCCCACTCGGGGAGGAATCCGCTCTCGAGGTAGCAGTTGACGAGGCCCTCCTGCATCTTGACGGCCATCTCGGGATAGACGAGGTTGAGGAGGGGGAAGAGGCAGCGGAAGGTGTCCCAGAAGCCGGTGTCGGTGAAGTAGTAGCCGGGGCGGATGTCGCCGGTGTGGGGGCTGTAGTGGACGGGCTTGCCGTCGGCGTCGATCTCATAGAAGGCGCGGGGGAAGAGGACGGAGCGGTAGAGGCAGGAGTAGAAGGTGGGAAGAGCCCCCCCTACTGCCCCCGAGGGGGCTTCTATAGTTTTGCTATCGATTTCGATGCGGCCGAGGACGTCGTTCCATCGCTGGCGGCCGTCGGCGCAGACCTGTTCGAAGGAGCGGGGACCGAGCTCCTGGAGGTTGCGGAGGGCCTGCTCGGGGCTGATGAAGGATGAGGCGACGCGGAGCGTGACCTGCTCGCCGCGACGGGTGGGCATGGTGACGACGGCGCCCTGCCGGCCCTGGTCGTCGACGTGCTGGGCGAGGGTGAAGGGGTGGTCGATCTCGATGACGAAATAGTTGCGGAAGTTCTGGGGGACGCCGCCGCTGTTCTTGACGGTGTAGCCGGTGATGCGGCGGCGCTGGGGGTCGACGGTGACGCTGGAGCCGCCGTCGAAGGCGTCGACGACGATGTTGGCCTGGGTGGTCTCGGGGTAGGTGAAGCGGAGGATGGCAGCGCGCTCGGTGGGGGTGAGCTCGGCGGTGACGTCCCAGTCGGCGAGGTAGACGCTGTAGTAGTAGGGCTTGGCCACCTCGGCCTTATGGGAGAACCATGAGGCGCGGTCGTCCTCGGCGAAGCGGGGGGCGCCGGTGGTGGGCATGATGGCGAACTGGCCGTAGTCGTTGATCCAGGGTGAGGGCTGGTGGGTCTGCTTGAGGCCGCGGATTTTGTCCTCGGTGTAGACGTATTGCCAGCCGTCGCCCATGCGGCCGGTCTGGGGGGTCCAGAAGTTCATGCCCCAGGGGAGGGCGACGGCGGGGTAGGTGTTGCCGGTGGAGAGGGAGTGCTTCGAGAGGGTGCCGACGAGGGTGGAGACATAGTCGACGGGGGAGGGGGCGGGGATGTCGACGGCTGAACCGTCGACCACACTGGGGAGCACGGAGGCGGGGAGGGCCGAGGGAGAAGCGGCGGGCACCGCGGCGGAGGCGGGGAGGGCGGCGGGAAGGAGGAGGGAGAGGAGGGAGAGGAGGGAGAGGAGGGGCTTTTTCATGACTTGGAAATTTATTTACAAGGAGGGCGCTGATGGAAGAAAAGTGCCGCTTTTCGACCCGAGAAGCGGTGCTTTTTGGGTCGAGAAGCGGTGCTTTTTTCGCATAGAAGCGGCACTTCTTTTCTCTTGGTTCTTGTTCTGTCTGATAATCAGTCGGTTGTGATTTCTTGACAATAATTCAGAATATTCTTTACAAATGACGTCACCACTGGATGGCCTGGTCCTCGTTCGGGATCTGGGTGTTGAGCTGTCGCTCGAGGGTGAGGATGCCCTTGACGGTGTAGCCCATGGGATAGGTGGCGACGGAGGTGTAGTCGGTGTAGTCGTACTCGATGCCCGAGATGATGACGTAGTGGTGGAGGAGGTATGGCTGCACGTCGTCGATCTGCTCGTAGACGCGGAACTGTGCCGTGCCTCGCTGCTGGAAGAGGTTCTTCTCGGCGTTGTCCGACCATAGCTCGACGGTGCCTTGGTTGCCGTCGGCAGAGGTGGGATGGAAGCGGAAGAAGACCTTATAGTTGCGACGGTCGACGCGCGTCTCGTCGATGTTGCCCATGTAGAAGAAGACGGTCTGCTCGTCGACGACGTAGGCGCGGCTGGTCTCCATTCCGGTGGCACCGTCGGGAGCGCTGGCATTGGTGAGGGTGAGCGTCGTGGCGGAGTAGTTGCCCGAGTAGTCGTTGTAGGGGTAGACGCGGAGCATGGCCTTGGCGTAGTTCTTGCGCGGGTGGGCCTGATAGCTGTCGTCGGGCTTGACCTCGATGGGCAGTACCCACTTCTCGACCATGTCGATATTGCGGAAGTCGAAGTTGATGCGCAGCAGTCCGACGTCCTGGCCGCTCTGGATCTGCATGGTCTCGGGATAGGAGGCATAGTCGGACATGTCGCGATAGTAGAGGTCGACGATGTCGGCGCGGTAGGTGGGACTGCCGAAGCGCTCGTAGTTGAGTACGGTGAGGGTGTCGCTGTGGCCTACGTGGACGGTGAGGTTGCGGTCGTTGCGGGTGGTGCCGGCAACGATGACGGGGAGGTCGTAGCTGGAGCGTCCCTCGGCGCCGTACATGAGCGAGCCGTCGTCGTTGTGGCGCGAGTAGGGGACGTAGACGGCGGTGACGCCATTGTCGTTGAGGGGGGCCTTGAAGCTGATGTACTTCTCGTACTGCTCGTCCTTCCACTCGTCGTTGCAGGAGGTTGTTGCTGCGGCAATGCCGCAGCACACCAGACAGGAGGTCAGCACTTGGGCTATATTCATCTTTTTCATTGCTATTGTCTTTATGGGTTGTTTCTAATCGTTCTCCCTGTCGGGGGGAGGCTCTTAGTCGTTATATTTCCAGCCGGGGTTCTGGACGAGGTTCTTGTTGCGCTTGAGGTCGGTGAAGGAGATGGGCCAGAAGTACATCTTGTCGGTGAACGTGGCGGAGAGGTTGTAGACGGGGATGACCTGCATGAACTCGTTGCGGTTGGCAGAGGTCATGAAGACGTTGAGGCCATAGATGCGCTTGTTCTCCTCGACGGGTGCGTCCATCCATCGGCGCAGGTCGAAGTAGCGCTTGCCCTCGCCCATGAACTCGATCATTCGCTCGCGCTTCAGCTTGGCGCGGAGCACGTCCTGGTCGGCATATTCCTGGGCCGTATAGTCGGGCAGTCCGGCGCGTATGCGTATGGGGCGTATGCCGCGCTTCATCTCCTGGATGTTGCGTCCGGTGATGGTGACGGGCTGGCCCTTCCAGTCGGTCTGCTGATAGGTCTGTCCCTGGGTGAGCTCGTTGAGGCACTCGGCATAGAGCAGGAGGATGTCAGCATAGCGTATGGCGGGCTCGAACTTGACCCGGACCTGACCATAGCTGCCGCCGCCGCTGGGCTGTGCAGCGAAGAAGTCGTAGGGGTGATAATACTTCTTGACGCCGATGCCGGTGCGGAGGTAGGCGAAGGAGTTGCGATAGCCGTCGGCTCCGGCGCGATAGTAGGTCACCTGCTTCATCTGGTCAGCAGGGGTGGGATTGCCGAGCTGCTCCCAGATGGTGCCGTTGTAGGCTACGGAGGCATAGAATCGCGGCTCGCGTCCGGCATACTGATGGCTGACGTTCATGCGCTGCGACATGGAGAGGGAGCGGTTGGTGGGGTTGGCGAGCACCTCGGGGTAGACGTCGTTCTGGACCTCGGCGCGGGTGAGGAAGCCGGTGGGGCGCTCGCGGTCGTTGCCGGGGTTGTCGACGGTGGTCTCGCCGGGTGTGCGCCACTCGCTGTACATGCCGTCGACGTCGGTGCCGTCCTTCATGTAATAGGTGTCGACCATCTTCTGCGTCAGTCCGTGGGTGTTCCATCCGTTGAGCGACGTGGGCATGGAGTGGCCCACGAGCGATGCGATGCCGTTGTCGTGGTCGCCGGTTTCGATGTTGCCGCGAGTGAAGATGAGCTCGGGGTTGCCCTCGGGGCTTGCCACGCCGTTGAAGAGGTTGCGATAGGAGAGGTAGGGGTCGATGTTCTGCCATCCGTCGGGCCAGTTCTTATTGGAGAACTCGGCGTCGGCCGGGGGCACGACGGTGACGGGTCGGTCGTCGGTGGCCACGTCGTTGTAGGGCTCGGTGTAGAGGTCGTAGACGCCGAGGTCGATGACATCCTTACAGGCGGCGGCAGCGCGTGCCCAGAGGGTCTCGTCGTAGGTGAGCGAGAGGAGCGGCGTGCCGTCGAAGTTGCGGAGCAGGCGAGCCACGTCGTCGGTGACGTTGGCGGGGTGATGTCCGTTCTGCAGCTGACCGTTGGCCAGTGGCGAGGCGGCGTAGGTGAGGACGATGGCGCGTGTGGCCAGTGCGGCGCCGATGGTGGGACGCATCACGTTAGACCCGTCGCGCTTCAAGGCCTTCAGCTCGCCGGCCGCCTTGAGCATCTCGGAGGCGATGTAGGTGGCGCACTCCTCGTAGGTGGAGCGGGGCGTGGCCAGGTCGTCGTAGCTGAGCGTATAGTCGGCGCCCTCGTCGGCCATGATGGGCACGGGTCCGAACTTGCGGAGCAGCAGCCAGTAGTAGTAGGCCCGCACGAATCGGGCCTGGCCGCGGTAGTCCTCGACCTCGTCGGGCGTCATGGCCGTGTTGCGATCGATGTTGTGGATGAAGATGGAGGCCTGGTAGATGCCCTGATAGCAGCGCACCCATGCGTCCTGACCCTGGTGCTCGTCGTAGTTGCCCTCATGGAAGGAGTTGTACGAGGCCCAGTCGGCATCCTTCGAGTCGCCGAAGGAGTTGTCGCGGTCGCCGTAGTACATGTCGTCGTCGAAGTTGAAGGGGTTCCATGCGCCGCCCTCGCCGCCGGTGCCGCCCTTTGAGCCCACCTCGATGTTGGAGCCGTTGAGGAAGGAGTAGGCGTGGGCGAGCCACTGGTCGCACTGGATCTTGTCGGTGAAGACGCTCTCCAGGGTCTTGCGGTCGTCGAAGTATTTGTCGCTGTCGAGGTCGGTGCAGCTGATGGCTGCTGCGGCAATGCCGCAGCACACCAGACTGGACAGCAGCCAGTTATTGATGTTCTTGGTAATCATATCTTTCAATTTTCAATATTCAATTTTCAATTACAAGTTGACCTGCATGCCCAGGGTGACGGCCTTCGTGATGGGATAGTCCTCGCCGCGGGGCTGGAGCGACTCGGGATCCCAGATGCTGAACTTCTTGTGGAGGAAGAAGAGGTTGGAGGCCGAGACGTAGAATCGGATGTTCTGGAAGTGGATCTTGTTGACGATCTGCTTCGGCAGGGTGTAGCCGATGTCGAGGTTCTTCAGTCGGAGGTAGCGGCCGTCGCGCAGCCAGAACGTAGAGTTGCGGAAGTTGTTGCCATTGCCGCCGTAGCTCAGGCGGGGATAGTCGGCTGCGGGGTTCTCGTTGGGCTGTATGCCGAGCATCTGGGCCGTCTCGGCGTCAACCCATCGGTTCTCGAGCAGGCCCTTGAAGACGTTGCCCCACTGGCCCTCGCTGAAGGCGTAGACGTTCTTGCCGTAGGTCATGAAGGTCGACTTGCCTGCGCCCTGGAAGTGGAGGTTGAAGTCGAAGCCCTTCCAGGCCACCGAGACGCCGAGACCGTAGATCAGGTTGGGACGGTCGGTGGCACCGATGGCGCACTCGTCGCCGCCGTCGATGATGCCGTCGCCGTTGACGTCCTTATACTTGATGTCGCCGGGCTGGACGGGTCCGAAGGTCTGCGTGGGCGAGTTGCGGATGTCGTCGTAGTCGCGGAAGAGTCCCTCGGCAATGAGTCCGCGCACCTGGTTGACGCGGTAGCCGTGCTGGTTCTGGTAGGGGTAGACGTTGTTCTCCTCGTCGTACTCGCCGATCTCGTTCTTCGAGTAGGTCATGTTGCCGCGGACGGTGAGGCTGACGTCGCCGAAGCGGTCCTCATAGCGGAAGTTGCCGTCGAAGCCGCGCGACTTGACCGATCCGACGTTGGCCTTCGGGTAGTTCCAGTTGTTGTTGCCGGCGTCCCAGTACTCCAGACCGACGGTCGTGGGCAGGAAGCGGCGCTCCTGATAGATGCCTGTGCGCTTCTCGTCGAAGTAGTCGACGGTGAGCGACAGCTTGTTGCCGAAGAGGACGAGGTCGATGCCGAGGTCGTTCTTCGTGGCCACCTCCCATGTGACGCCCTCAGAGGCCACCTGGCGATAGCGGATGCCGCTGTAGTTATTGGTGAAGTATTGTCCCCAGTAGTATCCGGCTCCGCCGCCGCCCTGGTTGCGCTCGCTCTCGGTGATAGAGCTGATGAGGGTGTAGAGATAGGGGAAGCGCGAGCTGCCTGTGGTGTCGGAGCCGACCTTACCGTGCGAGAAGCGGATCTTGAACATGTCGAGCCATGGGGCCTGCTTCTTCACCCAGGGCTCCTCGCCCACGTTCCATGCCACGGACCATGCGGGGAAGAATCCCCAGCGGTGGCCGTCGGCGAAGTTCTCCGAGCCGTTGTAGCCGAAGTTATAGTCGACGAAGTAGCGATACTTGTAGTTATACGTAGCTTGAGCGGCCAGACCCTTGTTCTTGCGCGAGACCGAGTTCTTGATGTCGGTGCCCAGGTTCTGGGTGGAGATCTGCTGGTTCTCGGTGTACTTCACGTTGGCGCCGAAGTTGTGGGCGTCGAGGAAGGAGCGGTCCCAATGGAGCAGCAGGTCGAGGAACTCGCGGCGCCAGCCGCTGTTCGACGTCGACTGCGTCATGTCGCGGGCACTCTGCAGCAGGTCGAAGTCGAGCTGTCCGGTCTCCGTGTTGCGCGAGCTGGCGCGGTAGAGGGCCGGCAGGCGGTGGTGCTGGATGGCGTTCTCGTTGTGGGTGTCGAGTCCGAAGCGTCCGGTGAAGTTGAGGCCCTTGGTGATGAACGAGAGGTCCTGCTCCAGGGTGACGTTGGTCTGGATGTCGTTCTGCCACTCGTTGTTGTAGCCCGTCTGGGTCGACGAGACCCACGGGTTGATGTAGTTCTCGTTGATGGTGCGCACCTCGACGCCGTCGATGGTCTCGACGTTGTAGGAGCCCTTGGCGGGATAGTAGCCGTTGCTGTAGACGACGGGCGTGAAGAGGGCGTTGTAGCCGAAGAGCTGTCCCCAGACCTTGTCGTCGCCGATGCCCGGCGAGTTGCGCTTGTTGAGGTTGCCGCCGATGCCGAGCTTCAGCAGGGTGGTCTTCGTCACGTCGATGTCGACGTTCATGCGGTAGTTCCAGCGCTTGTAGTTGGCGTTGGTGTCGTACTTCTTCTTCAGCGTGTTGTCGGTCTTATACATACCCTCGTCCTCGGTGTAGGCCATCGAGACGTAGTAGCGGGCCGTCTCGCCGCCGCCGCTGAGGTTGAGGTTGGCGCGATAGCTCATGGCGCCGTCCTTGAGCAGCAGGTCCTGCCAGTCGACGTTGGGATAGAGGTCGGGGTCGAGTCCCTCGCGGATGATGTCGAGCTCGACGGGCTGATAGAGCACGCCGAGGTTGCGGGTGACGCGGGCCTCGTTGAGGTAGTTGGCATACTGGAAGCCGTCGACGAACTCGGGGGTGATGGTGCGGGTGTTGTAGGACGTCTCCACCTTGCCGTTGATCTGCACCTTGCCGGCCTTACCGTGCTTGGTGGTGATGAGGACGACGCCGTTAGCACCCTTGGAGCCGTAGATGGCCGTGGCCGAGGCGTCCTTCAGGACCGAGAAGTTCTCGATGTCCTCGATGTTGATGTCGTCGATGTTCTCGCGCTCGAAGCCGTCGACGAGGATGTAGGCCTTCGAGCTGGCGCCGAAGGTGGAGATGCCTCGGATCCAGAACTCCGACGTGTTCTTGCCGGGCTGTCCGCTGGACTGGAAGGCCATGATGCCCGGGACGTTACCGGCCAGCGTGTTGGTCAGGTTCGACGTCGAGTAGTGCTTCAGGTCGTCCATCTTGACATTGGTCACGGCACCCGTGACGGTCAGTTTCTTCTGTGTGCCCATACCGGTGACGACGACCTCGTCGACGGCGTTCTGGACGTCCTCCACGAGCTGGATGTTGATGACGGTCTTGTCGCCCTTGACGAGCACCTCCTGCGTCTTGTATCCGATATAGGAGAAGACGAGGGTGCGATATTGCTGGACCTTGATCTTATAGTTACCGTCGTAGTCGGTGATGGTGCCGAGGCCCTTGGCGTCCTTGACGATGACGGATCCGCCGATGACGGCCTCGCCCGTCTGGTCGGTGACGCGTCCGGTGATGGTTATCTCGTTCTGTGCCAGGGCCGAGAGGGTCGTGCCCAGTGCGAGCAGCAGTAGTGCAATATATTTTTTCATACGCTTATTCCTCCGTTGCTTCTAAGTTTTCCTCCATCGTGATGGTGCGGATGGCGTAGTTGTAAGTATCGAGAATGTAGAAGATGAGGGTGTTCTCGCCCGTGATGGCGTCGCGGTGGACGTCGTTGACGAGACCCGTCGGACGGTTGAAGCGGGCGAAGTCGCGCAGCTCGCCGTTCTCGTTGCCCCAGGTGTTGCCGTCGGCGTGGGTGGCATAGCCGCCGCCGGCATAGGTCTTGACGATGCCCTCGGGTGTGAGCAGACGGATGGCATTGTTCTGCGAGTCGCAGAAGTAGAAGTCGTAGATGTCGTCGCGACCCTGGGCCTCATACTCCTCGTTCTTGACGAACGTGCCCTGATAGGGACGGTTCAATAGGGCCGAGAGACCCACGCCGTCAGTGAATCCCGAGTGCGACATGTCGCCGGCCACGCGGTAGGGAGCCGAGAAGCGGTGCGTCTGCTCGTTGTAGTCGGTGCGCAGGATGTAGTTGCGGTTGATGACGACGATGTAGGCAAACTTTCCCGAGGGATGGATGTCGATCTGGAACTCCCAGGAGACGTCCTGCACGGTGAAGAGCTTCTCGAAGGCGCCCGATCCGCTGCTGGTGCCGGTGTTGATGTCGGTCAGGTTCTGGTTGGCATAGGGCGACCACGAGGTGCCCAGTCCGCCGAGCGAGTCGGGCAGCTGGGTGGCCCAATACTTGTCCATGTCGAGGCGCAGCACCTCACCCTGTGCGAAGCTGGTGAAGTAGAGCTCGCCGTTGGGGTGGAGCGAGGCGCCGTTGCACTGGCGATAGTTGGCCAGCGGACGCACGGCGGAGCCGTTGCTGAAGTCGCCGTTGGGGTCGCGGTCGACGATGTAGACCGAGTTGGCGCGATAGTTGGCGTCGTCGTTGTCGGCCGAGATGATGAGGTGCTCACGCCACTTCTTCTGGTCGGCCGTGGCCGTCTGGTCCCAGCCCTCGGGGGCGTAGCCGCTCTTGCGCATGACGGGCTGGCCGTTGGCGTCGAGGACGGGGTTGCCCTCTTCGTCGACCTCAGGCACCTCGATATAGGCATACGTGCCGTCCTCATTATACATGAAGGGGTCGACGGCGAAGTCGATGGTGCGCAGACGCTGGTTGTTGAACTTGTTCAGGGGCAGGATGGTGCGCACGGTCTGCTCCTTGAGGTCGATGAGCTGGATGCCGTGGGCGACGGTGCCGAAGCGTGGCTCCTGGTCGTAGACGACGAAGAGCTGGTCGTGGTTGTAGGGCGAGAACTGCATGACGCCGTCGTTCTTGAAGCCTGTGCACTCGCTGAAGGGTCCGTCCTGCCAGACGGCGTCGTCGTAGAAGTCGAAGGGCTTGCCGCAAAGCTTGCCGACGACCATCTTGCGCTCATATTCGAAGCGGTCGGGAGCAGTGCCCTTCTTGCCCTGCACGCTGACCTCGACGTCGGCAAAGAGGCGCGAGCCCTCGATGTGGTTGTAGGCAGCGCCGGGCAGGTAGCAATAGATGGCGTTAGACTTGACGCTGACGACGACGGCCTGCTTGCCGCCGATGGTGACGCTGACGGCCGAGGAGTCGTTGCCGAAGTTAGAGCCCTGGATGACGATTTGCTGTCCTACGCTGCCCGATGTGGGCGTGAAGGAGCTGACGGTCACGGGCTTCGACGGATCGAAGGGATCCGACGTCTGCACGCCGACATAGTCTTCAACCGTGGTCGAAGACTCGCTGCAGCTGCTCATTGCAGCAGCGAGGCCTCCGATCACGGTCGCGATGACGACTAACGACGTGAATGAATTTCGTTTCGTTAGGTTCATATTCTTAGGTTTTTTGTTCTTTCTCTTTTTTTCGTGATAACGTTATTCCGGGATTTCGTTATATCGTTATTTCGTTATTCCGATCTTCCGGGGATAATGTTATAACGTGATTTCCGGTTATTTATTTCTCCGTGAGCACGCGCATCCAGAAGCCGCCGATGACTGAGCGGGCCTTGAAGCCGACCATGCGGCCAGTCTTCGTGTCATACCAGTCGCTGGTGGGGACGCGGCTCTCCGTCTCGTTCATATACTTATAGACGGGCTCGACGAAGCGGAGGAAGGTCTCCTTGTCGGGGGCTATGCCGGCCGTCCAGAGGATCCAGTCGTTCTTGGTGTAGTCCTTGCGGATGTCGAGGGGCAGTCCGTACTTGTTCTGCTTCTTCAGGTAGTACTTCACGTCGCGCTCCATGGCGCCCTCGGGGAATACTTTGGTCTGCCAAAGCTTGTCCCAGATCATGTTGTACTTCTGGCTCCACGTGTCGCGGCGGTCGAAGGCCAGTCGGTAGTGGTCGCCCTCGCGGGCATCGCGCTCCCACTGCTGACCCATCTCGCGGGCGCGGCTGAGGTATTGGTCGGCCCTTTCCGTGTCGCCCATCATGCGGGCAATCTCGGCGAAGGCAGCGACGCCCATGATGGCCTTGACGGCGAGGTTGGCGTTGTGGGCCCAGTGGCCGGCGAAGTCGTCGGTGCAGAGCTGGTTGGCGGGGTCCTGACCGTTGTCAGAGAGATAGTCGGCCCAGGTCTGCAGGATGCGGTAGTACTTGCTGACGTAGTTGGCGTTGCCGTCCTGGCGGCAGAGCTGAGCGGCCAGGGTGAGCATGTTGCCTGCCTCCTCGAGGGGCATGTCGCCGCCGTAGACCTGTCCGTTGGCGATGGGGTAGGTGCCCAGGTCGTGAGCGGCGAAGGGCTTGGTCCATCGGCCCGAGAGCGAATAGTCGAAGATGGAGGTCATCATGGCCTTCTGCAGTTCGGGGTTATAGCAGAGGAAAAGCGGTGCCTCGGGATAGGTCAGGTCGACGGTGTTGACGCAGCCGTTGGAGTTGTTCTCCTTCGAGAAGAAGAGCAGGTTGCCGTCGCAGTCCTCGAAGAGCTTGTGGGCGGCGATGACGTGGCGGTAGGTGCCCGAGAGCATCTCGGCGTAGTGGGCATTGCCGACGGCCATGGCGTCGTCGTAGATCATGCGGTCGAACTCGCGGCAGCGCTGCATGATGTTCTGATACTGCGAGCTCATGCGGCGGAACATCTGGAAGATGGAGACCGTGCCCTGATGGGCCCAGTAGCCCTTGTAGCGGCGATACATGTACTCGATGTCCTCCACCTCGTCGTAGCCCAGCATCATGTAGCTGGCGGCCTGACTGACCTGTCCGAAGTTGTGGACATAGCTCAGCGTGGGCATCTGCGAGGCCTTCGTGCAGTCGATGTAGCCGCGGCTGCGCTCAGGCATGATGCGTCCGTGCTGGGCGAAGTCGATGTGGGCCTTGTCGGTGGCGCCGATGCTGACCTCGCCGTTGATGGCCGGCAGGTAGAGGTAGCCCCAGTCGATGCAGATGCCGTCGCCCTTCTTGGCGAGGATGGGCTGCTCGATGGTGCCTGTCTTGGCGTAGGCCGTGCCGCCCTCGCGGACGATGGTGGTGCGGGTGGGCTGGCTCACCTTGTTGAGGGCCATCTCAGGCGTGGTGCCGAAGAAGAACTGCACGTCGTGGGCCTTCTGGTCGGTGGCGCGCACCTGATAGCTGATGTAGTTGATGGGTGATGAGAGCAGGTCGTAGTCGTCGATTAGCATCGGCGCAGTGAACACCACGTCGAGCTCAACGGGACCACATATAAATGTGTAATAAGTGTTGGTTGCAAGCACGTCGACCGACTTCTGGCGGGCCGTCTCGATGTTGCCCGACGAGAGGTTGATGTTCTTGAAGAGTCCGAAGTCGGTGTAGGCCCCGCCGGTGGTGTTGTGGCAATGGGCGGCAATGACGTTCTCGCCCTCGTGGAGCAGGCCCTTCAGCTTGCCGTCCAGATGGAGCTTGACGCCCTCGACCCACGTCTCGCCCGTGTCGGCCACCTTCGTGCCGTTGATGTAGAGCTCGAAGACGTCGTCGTGAGAATAGACCATCCACAGGTCCTCCTTCAGGTCGGAAGCTTTAAGGTTGACCGTGCGGCGGACGTAGAGGTCGCTGTTCAGGTCGCTCCAGTGGGTGCGAATGTAGCTCAGCCCGTCAGAGCCCCACGCGGCCTGGCCCCGCTGCCAGCCCTCAGGCCGGAAGTCGGGCTTCGTCCAACTCAGCCCCTGCTGCTTCTGGCGGCTGTAGTCGGCCTCCCACGCCTCCTCGTTGGCCATGGGGACGACGGTCTCGAGCACCTGGCGCTCGGCGCCCATCCATCGGTAGACCTTGCCGTCGACGCGCAGCAGGCCCTCCATGGGCTTCTCGTCGTTGGTCCAGTGGCGGGTGGTGCCGTCGGTCAGCTGGTCGTAGGGCGACCAGACGGAGAAGTAGGGGTCGCTCACCACGAGCGGCACTGAGGGCAGCCGGAGGTCTGTCGGCTTATAAGGCTTGAAGAAGTCGGCCGACTGTGCCTGAGCGGCGATTGCCGTGGCCATCACGGCCAGCGTTGTCAAGAATGCTTTTTTCATCTTTTCTATATATTATTAGTGTTGAGTGCTCTTGTCGTTAGCTGATAATCCAAAGAAAACAATCTTTATTACCTCTCAAGAAACTATCCTGACGGAAGAATAAATACTGACTACTATTACTTATTTAACCAAAACTAAACTATTAAAAATATTTGTCCAAAACGGCTCGCTCGCCTTTTCGAGAGCAAAATAACGAAGAAAAAACGAGACAGAAGGAAAAATGCCGTTCAAAACAAGAGAAAATCCGTTCAAACCGGCCTTTTTTGAACCTCCCGACGGGCAAAAGAACTGAAATTTTTGTCGTTTGAAAAATTTGTTGTATATTTGCAGCGCATTACTGACTGATAACAACCCGACCGCAGAATGAAACATCTATACGCGCTGCTGACCGTCGTCAGCACCATCATGGCACTCACCACTGCCTGCACCGCCCGACAGGACGCCCCCCACGACGACCCGTCGACACTGCTCCTCGAGCAGGGATGCTACCCCTATGCCGTCCGCCACGACGGACATTATTACTACACGATGCAGGTGCGGACGGCCGACACCGTCGCCATCTGGCAGACCGACGACCTCGGCCAGCTCGCCACGGCCCGCCGCCGCGACGTGTGGACCACGGCCGACTCGGCCTCGCTCGGACACTTCTGGTCGCCCGAGCTCCACCGCATCCATGGCCGCTGGTATCTATACTTCGAGGCCGACGACGGCAACACTGACGACCACCAGATCTACGTCATGGAGTGCGAGGGCGACGACCCGATGACCGACCCCTTCCGCATGCGCGGCCCCATCATGACCAACCCGGAGTGGAACTTCGGCCTCCACCCCACGGTGCTCCAGCTGCCCCAGTCGGACCAGCTCTACCTGCTCTGGAGCGGATGGCCCACGCGGCGCGCCGAGACCGAGACGCAGTGCATCTACATCGCCCGCATGGAGAACCCCTGGACCACGGGCTCCGAGCGCGTCATGATCTCGCAGCCCGAATACGAGTGGGAGCGGCAGTGGATCAACCCCGACGGCAACCGCTCGGCCTATCCCATCTTCGTCAACGAGAACCCCGAGGCCTACCTCTCGCCCGACGGGCAGCGCGTCGTCGTCTGCTATTCCGCCAGCGGCATCTGGACGGCCTACACCTCGCTCGGCATGCTCACAGCCCCCGCCACGGCCGACCTGCTCGACCCCGCCGTGTGGCAGAAGAGCCCCGAGCCGGTGCTCAGTCCTGACTCGCTGACGGGCGTCAGCGTGTCGAACATCTCGCTCGTCCCCGCAGCCGACGGCCGGTCGACGGTCATGGTCTACGAAGCACGCTCGCGTATCGGCAACAACAACGAGATCCGCCAGGTGCGCATGCGACCCGTAGAATGGGCCAACGACGGCACACCGCAGTTCTGATTTGTCAAATAAATTCTGAATTTTCCGTTCGCTCTTCGGAATTCATTGATTATCAGTAGTCTACGTTATTAAAAATAAAGAAGCGGTGCTTTTCCTCCAGAGAAGCACCGCTTTTCGCATCGAGAAGCGGTCCTTTTTGCCTCGAAAAGCACCGCTTCTCTGCCGTCGCTGCGGATATTGTAAATAAAAATGACAGTAGTCTTTTGCTTGGGATGTCTCTGAGGAATTCCTTTTTTTATTCTAAGGATTTTATTTTTTTATTCTAAGGATTTTATTTTTTTTATTCTAAGGATTTTAGGATTTTGGGATTTTGGGTGCATCCGTTAATTCCTTAAATCCTAAAATCCTTAGAATAAAAAAAGAATATCCTTAGAACTAAAAATCCTTAGAAGAAAGACGCCCCAGCTCTCACCGGAGCAGGGGCGTCTTAGTGATGAATAAGAGCTGGAGGGGCTTACTATTTTTTTTATTCTAAGGATTTTAGGATTTTGGGATTTTGGGTGCATCCGTTAATTCCTTAAATCCTAAAATCCTTAGAATAAAAAATATCCTTAGAATAAGAATAACCTTAGAACTAAAAATCCGTAGAAAAAAGACGCCCCGGCTCTCACCGGAGCAGGGGCGTCTTTGTGATGAATAAAGCTCGGAGAGGCTTACTTCATGATGACCTTCTTGCCATCGACGATGTAGAGACCCTTCTTCGTGGCCTGGACCTTCTGGCCCTGCAGGTTGTAGACATTGCCGTCGGTGCGCTCGGCAGCCACCTCGGTGATGCCCGTGACGGTCTCGTCGTACTCCTTCAGGTAGATGGCATAGATGTTGATGCCGTCCTTGTCGCTGTAGATGTAGACGGGCTCCTCCAGTTCGGCCTGGACGGGGCATGTCTCCTTCGTCACCTCGCCGGCAGCAGCCGTCATGGTGGCCACGACGTTCGCGAACTCGCCCGTGGCGATGTTCAGCGTGCGCTCCTTGCTGGTGTTGGCCGATGTCAGCACCACCTCGATGTTGAAGTTGCCGGGAGCCAGGAACGTCAGCACGCGGTTGTTCTCAGCGCCCGTGCCGCCCGTCTTCAGGCGCTGCGTGTAGTCGACGCCGTCGACGCTGCGGGCGTGGGCGTCAATCTCCATGGTGCGCTCTGCGTCGTTGACCACAGCCGTCAGACCGTCCACCTCGATGGAAGGATAGATCGTGCCGGCCGTCCAGTTCGAGAAGTTCCAGGTCTTAGGCAGCGTGACAGCCTCAGTGGGCTGGCCCTTGTAGACGAGGCGGAAGTTGTCGAGCACCACCCAGTCGCCGTCGTTGAGCTTCTCGTTCTTCATGATGCCGAGCTTCAGCTTGCCGTCCTCGCCGACGAGCACCTCGACAGAGTTCTTGTAGTAGCCATACTCGAAGAATTCGAGAGCCTCACCGGGCCAGTTGGGGAAGGCGCCGTTGACGCTCTGCTGTGAGCCGATGCCGGGCACCTTGCCTGCATATTTCGTGATGTTCACCAGCGGAGCCTGCTCGTCGTTGGCCACGAGGTAGGCCGTCTGCAGCAGTTCGCCGCCGTCTTTGAGCACGCCGGCCTGATAGCCACCGTCGCCGTCGCGATAGAAAGCGTAGACGCTGACCTCATAGACGCCGGGCTTGAGGCCCTCGAGGTCCTGAGTGAAGCTGAAGTTGTCGGTGTTGTAGAACTCCCAGCCGAAGTTCTCGGAGTTGTTGCTGTTGTTGTTGGTCGAAACACGTGCGGAGGTGCTGCCTTCGCTGTTTGCGATGGTCCAGGTGTTCTGGATACCGTTGTTCTGCTCACCGAGACCCCACTGGCGGATGAGGCTGCCGTTGGTGATGAGATAGCTCACCTCGACGGGAGCAGCAGCGTTGGCCTTGGCCAGCAGTTTCTCGCGCTCAGCTGCGGTGATGACCTTCCACTGGTTCATCGGGTTGTCCAGTCCGGTGCGGTCGATGGCGATGGTCGACCAGAACTTGCCGCCGGCGTTGAAGTTAGGATCGTAGCCCAGCAGGAAGCCGTCCTGACCCGTGGAGCTGATGTTGTAGACGCCCTCCTTGCCCTCGACGGGGAGGAAGTGCCAGATATCCTGGGCGGGGGTGTCAACATAGCCATTGTAGGCCAGCCAACCCTGGTCGTTGTTGCCCAGGCCGGTGTACATCTTGAAATTGTTCTCCTCAGGTGTGTCGAGTTCGCGGAGCTCGATCTCGATACCGCGCTGGTCGACGGCGATGTGGGTGTTCCAGTCGCCACCCGAGCCCAGGAACAGACCGGTGCCGACGTTGAACAGATAGACCTTGCCGGCAGCGGGCTTCGAGCCGGTGTAGATGTCCTTCAGGCGCAGGCCGTTGATCTTGCGGGCAGCACGCAGGTCGAAGAGAGCCTGGTCGACGGCGAGCTGGTCCTTGGCGTTGACGGCAACGTCCTCAGCCGTGGCGGTGGGCAGATTCTCGCCCTTAGCCAGAGCGATGGTCTGGCGGAGAATCTCGACGTTGACCGACTTGGCGTTGTTAAGGGCAGTGCCCAGGGCAGCCAAAGCGTCAGAGATGACGTCGGCATCGGTAGCGGTCAGGACCTCCTTGGCAGCGGCAATGGCAGCGGCCAGATCCTGGGCCAGTGCCTCGGTGGTGTTGCTCGTGTCGTATGCCTCAGCCTCGTCGATGAGTGTCTGCAGTCCTTCGACCAGGGCGCTCACGTCGATGTTGTTGCCGAGATAGGTCAGATGGAAGTTGTCGAAGACGGTCCAGTCTGCTTCGGCCTTGGAGGCCTTGCGCACGCCGATCTTGAGCTGGCCGGTGGTGACGACGACCTCAATCTCCTTGTTGATGTAGCCATTGTGCATGAAGCAGCGGTTGGCGCTCGTCTGTTGGTCGGGATACCACAGGCCGCTTTTCTCTCTCTCGTAACCTATCACTCCCGAGGTAGTCTTAGCCTCGTCGAGGATGGACATCAGCGGATGCTCGACCTCGTTGGCATAATAGTAGGCGCGGATGGTCTCGGTGCCGTCATTGCGGCGGGTGTAGACTTCGTCGAAGTTGCCGTCGCGATAGAATCCCTGGAGGTTGAAGCGATAGGTGCCGTTGGGCACGCTGAGCGTGATGTTGAAGTCGAAGGAGTTGGAGTTCCAGCTCTCCTGACACATGCTGCCGCGGGTGTTGTCATTGCCTTCATCGCCGGCGCGACGGTTGTTGCCGCCGTCGAATGTCTTAGTCCACAGGTTGTAGCGTGTGTCATTGTTGGCTAAGTCAGCGCTGGGGATGAGCCACGAGGCATCGACGGGGTTGTCGAGCGAAGCCTCGGCCTTCATCTTGGCCAGACGCTCCTCCTTGGTGACCAGCTGCCAGGTGTTGCGCTCGGTCATGTCGATGTTGAAGTTAGGATTCTCCAGATACCAGCGTTCGTCACCCTTCTGAGTGAACAGGTTGTCCTGTTTCCACTGCTCGTCATATTTGACTGTGCCGAGCACCTTGTTGCCGCAGTAGATCTTGTAGGCGTTGGTGACACCTTCTTTTTCCACGGCCTCAAAGGTCCATGCAGGATTATAGCCCGTGTCGATGTAGTTGTTGTCGGGGTTGATGGACGGCTGGCCGAACTTGGCGCCGATGGTGTAGTTGCCGTCGCTGCCGGCCAGTGTGAAGTCGAGGCCGCGCGTGCCGATAGCACCACGGGTGTGCCAGTCGTGCGTCTTGCTGTCATTGTTCTGCAGCCAGAGGCCTGACTCTACGTTGTAGAGATAGAATTCGCCTGCTTCTACGGCATGGCCGGGCCAGGGCGAAGTCTGTGCGGTGGCACCCATGGTGAGCATGAGCCCCATCGTGAGAAGTAGATTTCTCTTTTGCATAGTTAATGGTTTTTAGTTAATAATTGAAGTGAATGGTAAAACAATTTCGGGTACAAAGATATTACATTATATTTATATAGTAGGAAAAAAACTCGTCAAAGTTGGCGAAAAATTGTTCATTCGGGCGTTTTGCCTGCGGCGTAGTCCTTGGGCAGGAGGCCGAAGCGGGCCTTGAAGCACTTGGCGAAGTAGCTGCTGGAGGTGAATCCGACCTGCTCGGCCACCTCGGTGATGCGGCCGCCCTGGCGGAGCAGCTGGGCGGCGCGCTCCAGCCGCTGCGTCTTGAGATATTCGATGGGCGTCAGGTCGGTCAGGGCCTTGATCTTGCGGTAGAAGCTGGAGCGGCTCATGTTCATCTGCTCGGCCAGCAGGTCGATGGAGAACTCCTCGTCGCGCATGTTCTCGGCGACCATGCGCTGCAGGCGCTCGACGAAGAGCAGGTCCTGCTGGTTCATGCCCAGGTCGCCGTCGTTGGCGGCGGCGGGCGTGCCGTCGATCTGGCGCATGCGCTCGTGGAACGTCTGTCGCATGCGCAGCAGGCTCATGATCTGCAGGTGGAGCTGCTTCACGGAGAAAGGTTTTTCCAGATAGATGTCGGCGCCGCTCTCCATGCCCTCCAGCTTGGCCTCGACGCTGGTCTTGGCCGTGAGCAGGATGACGGGTATGTGGGAGAAGTTGATGTCGTGCTTGACGCGCCGCGTCAGCTCGTTGCCGTCCATGCGAGGCATCATGACGTCGCTGACGATGACGTCGATGTCCTGATGGCGCAGCACGTCGAGGGCCTCCTCGCCGTCGCGGGCCTTGAGGATGCGGTAGTGCGGGCGCAGGGCGTCGCAGGTCATCTGGAGCAGCTCCTCGTTGTCCTCGACGATGAGGATGCGGAAGGTGCGCGACTGGTCGTTTTTCGCCGTTTCATCTTCAATTTCGGCCGATTCCATCGGGATTCGGAGGTCGTCGGCATGCTCCTGGCCGACGCTGGTGATGGGCAGCCACAGACGGAAGTCGGAGCCGCCGCCCGGCGGGTCCTCCTCGGTGAGCTCTCCGCCGTGGGCCTCGGCCAGCATCTTGGCATAGGCCAGTCCGAGGCCGGTGCCGAGGTGCTTGGCCGTGGCGTCGCCGGCTATCTGGTGGTAGACGTCGAAGATTTTTTCGCGCTCCTCGGGCAGCACGCCCGGTCCGTCGTCGATGACGGAGATGCAGAGGCGGTCGTCGCCCGTCTGCTCCAGCCGTAGGATGACCTCGCTGCGGGCATACTTGAAGGCGTTGCCCAGCAGGTTCATCATGACCTTGAGCACCTTCTCGCGGTCGATGGCCGTCGTGATGGGCGCCTCGGGCAGTTGCAGCTGCAGCTGCTTGCCCTGCATCTGCATGGCGTCCTCAAACTGGCTGTAGGCCTCGCTGAGCAGCTGGTTGACGTCGGCGTTGTGCAGGTCGAGCTCGACGTGTCCGCGCTCCGCCTTCTGGAAGTCGAGCAGTTGGTTGGTGATGCCCAGGAGGTAGTTCATGTTGCGGCGGATGGCTGCGATGTGGCTGTTGAGGGAAGAGGGAAGAGTGAAGAGTGAAGAATTTGCTGCCGCCGTATTGTCTGTCGTCGACTGGTTGGCGGAAGCAAATTTTTCACTTTTCACTTTTACTTTATCACTTATATTCTCTATGGCCTCGAGGGGCAGGCTCATCAGCGTCAGCGGCGTGCGGATCTCGTGGACGAGGTTGATGAAGAAGCTGATCTTCGACTCGAAGTTCTCCTTCTCCTGCCGGGTCTGGAACTCCTGCATCTGGCGGTTGTAGCGACGTTTCAGCAGGCGGTTGTAGCGGCGCACGGCCCAGAAGACGGCGGCGGCGATGAGCAGGGCGTAGGCGATGTAGGCCAGCGTCGTGCGATACCATGGTGGCAGGATGGTGATGTGGAGTCGGGCGTAGGCGTCGGGCTGGTCGTTGCCGGCTTCGCGCAGCAGGAACTCGTAGTCGCCGGGCTGCACGTTGGCATAGGTGGCCTCGGCGTTGCGCGTGCCGCGAGCCCAGGTCTGGTCGACGCCGCTGAGCATGTATTCGAATCTGACGTCGGTGTCGCCCGTGAACCGCGGCGACGAGAAGTGGAGCGTGAAGCTGTTGTCGGCGAAGGGCAGCGTCAGCGAGCCCCCGGTGTAGAGGTTGTTGCATTCCGGCTGGTCGTTGCCGGCATGATAGGGCAGTGTGACCGAAGTGACGTAGACGGGCATCAGCTGGTCGGTGATGACGACCTGTTCGGGGCGGAAGTGTACGAGCACGCCGTTGCGCCCGGCGTAGATCTCGCCCTGGCGGGTGAGGTAGGCCGAGTTGTGCGGCTTCTGCTCGCGCATCAGGTTTATCGGGCTCTTCAGCAGCTGCGGGTTGGCCGGGTTGCGGTCCGTCCCGATCTTGGCCATGCAGCTCTCCAGTCCCATCCATAGGCAGTGCTGCTGGTCCTCGGTGACGAAGAAGACCTGCTGCTCCTGGAATACCGACGAGCTGCCCCCGAAGGGCTCAAACCCGTCGTTCTCGGGGTTGTAGCGGCAGAGTCCGTTGCCGTTGGTGGCCACCCAGATGGTGCCCTGGCTGTCGGCGAAGACCGTGGTGATGTTGTTCGAGGCGACGCTGCCCGCCTTGCGGCTGCTGTAGAGATAGTTGCGGAATCCGGCCCGTGGCGACGTCTGGCGGAAGAGTCCGTGGTTGCTGCTGGCGGCCCATACGCATCCGGTGGTGTCCTCGGTGAGCGAGGTGACGTTGGTCATCGACCCTATCTCGGCAAACCACATGAAGTTCTCCGTGCGGCGGTCGTAGCGGCAGAGGCTCCACGACGTGCCGACGTAGATGTCGCCCCCGCGGGTGCGCAGCAGGGCGTTGATCTCGTTGCTGGTGATGGTGTATGGCTTGCTGGCCGAGTATTGGTAGTGGCGCATCTGGCGGCTGACGGTGTTGAGCACGTAGATGCCGTCGTGGCGCGTGCCTATCCACAGGTCGTCGCCGTCGGGCATGAGCACGTTGATCTCCTGGCTGAGGGCCGGCTGCGCCTCGCTGAGCTGCTGCGTCTGCGGGTTGAAGACGTGGAGCCCCTTGTCGGTGCCCACCCAGAGGCGTCCGTCGGGCATCTCGCAGAACGCCCTGACCATCTGCTTGCGGCCGCTCTCGGGGCTGCTGACGCTGATGGCCGTGATGGGTGCCTTGGGTGTCGGCATGTAGCAGACGCCGCCCATCTGGGTCATGACCCACAGGGTGCTGTCGGCGTCCCACATGAGGTGGTTGACCATGGGGTCGCTCAGTGCGCCCTGGTGGTCGCCGGGATTGTCGAAGCGGCTGATGCGTCGCGAGTCGATCTGCATCAGGTAGATGCCCTCCTCGGTGCCGATGAGCAGCTCGCCGCTGCCCTTGGCGCTGAGCGAGCGTATGGCGGTGTTGCCGAGC
Source organism: uncultured Prevotellaceae bacterium (assembly GCA_902779455.1). Lineage (GTDB taxonomy): Bacteria > Bacteroidota > Bacteroidia > Bacteroidales > Bacteroidaceae > Prevotella. The sequence continues at coordinate 95,227 of CACZBS010000003.1, read as the reverse complement.
GTGGTGGGTATGGGCTCGATGGCCGGCTGTCCTGGGCGGAGGCAATAGAGTCCGCGGTCGCATCCGATGTAGAGGTCGTTGCCGATGTGCTCCATGCAGATGCTGTTCTTGTCGGAGACGTAGCCGGGTATGCTGTACTGGCTGATGTAGTTGCCCGCGTCGGAGTAGACGACGACGTTGCCCTGCAGCGAGGTGAGGAAGACGAAGCCGTTGACGGTCAGGATGTCGCTGAAGAACGAGCCGTGGCGGCTGTCCTGGGTGAGCTGGCTGGTCGTGGGGTTGTAGGTGAAGAGTCCCTGTCCGAGCGTGGCGATCCAGATGAGGCCGCCGGGCCCTTGTGCGATGCGCTGGACGGTGGAGCTGATGTTGACGCCGTAGCGTGTGCGGCGGTTGAACGGCCGGAACGTGTCCTTCTGGCGGTCGTAGATGCACAGTCCGAAGGAGCCGCCGAGCCAGATGTCGCCCTCGTATTCGAAGACGGCGGTGATGATGTTGTTCTCGTAGCTGGCCTCGCTCTCCACCATGTTTCGGAAGATGCGGTTCTGCCGTCCGTCGAAGCAGTTCAGTCCGTTGTTCGTGCCCAGCCACATGAATCCGTAGCTGTCGCGCAGTCCGCAGAGCACGCTGTTGTCGCTCAGCCCGTCGGCCGCCATGTATCTCTTGAACACGGCTGCCGGCTGGGCCGTGGCCATGGTCCAGCATGCTGCGAGCATATATAAAAAGGTATAGAGCCGTTGTCGCATTTCAGTCAGAAGTCGTTATAGGTTTTGTTAGTTGGGTGCAAAGATACGAAGAAGTCGCGAAACGACCAAATCCCGCGGACGGATTTTTCTTTGACAATGACGGCTTAAAACTAAAATCTCAGTGTGATTTAATAAAATCACGGCGTGACGACATAAAATCTCAGTGTGATTTTAATAAATCTCAGTGTGATTTTAGTTTTTCAGGGCGTTTGACCGGACAATAACCGGGCCTTGTCGACATTTTGTCGGCATTTTTCTTTTTATGAACAGATAATAGCCTTCGGTTTCAAATATTATTCGTAAATTTGCCGACGAATCAACCATCCAACTAAGACATCAATGAGAACTACACTGAAACTGCTCGCCGCCGTCGCGCTGTCGGCCGTCCTGGCTCCAGGACTCGCCGGCGCCCAGACTGCCACGTATCAGAACCCCGTGATCAACACCTCGCTGCCTGACCCGACCGTCATCCGGGCCGACGACGGCTACTTCTACCTCTACGCCACGGAGAACATCCGCAACGTGCCTATCTACCGCTCGGCCGACCTCGTCACGTGGCGCTACATGGGCACCTGCTTCACCGACCAGACACGGCCGCAGATGGTGCCCGGCGGGTCGGTATGGGCGCCCGACATCAACCGCATCGGCGACAAGTACGTGCTCTACTACTCGAAGTCGACCTGGGGCGGCGAGTGGCAGTGCGGCATCGGCGTGGCCACGGCCGACAGCCCCACGGGTCCCTTCACCGACCACGGCAAGCTGTTCATCTCGAGCGAGATCGGCGTGCAGAACAGCATCGACCCCTTCTACATCGAGGACGACGGCCACAAATACCTCTTCTGGGGCTCCTTCCGCGGCATCTACGGCATTGAGCTCAGCGACGACGGCCTGAGCGTGAAGCCCGGCGCCGAGAAGGTGCAGATAGCGGGCACCCTGACCGAGGGCACCTATATCTACAAGCACGACGGCTACTACTATCTCTTCGGCTCGGCCGGCACGTGCTGCGAGGGGCTCAACAGCACCTACCGCGTCATGGTGGCCCGCTCGGAGGAGCTCTTCGGCCCCTATCAGAATAAGGGCGGCTTCGATGCGCTGGAGAACAACTTCACCCCGCTGCTGCAGAAGAGCGGCAAGGTGGTCGGGCCGGGACATAACTCCGAGATCGTCCGCGACGACGCCGGACAGTACTGGATGCTCTACCACGGCTTCGACGCCGCCGACCCCGACGCCGGCCGCAAGGTCTACCTCGACCAGATCACGTGGGACAAGCAGGGGTGGCCGCAGATTCGCAACCGCCAGCCCTCCACGACGGCCGACGCGCCACTCTTCGGCGACGCCGCCAGCATCGGCCGCCCCACGGCCGCCTCGGGGGCCGGCGTGCGCGCCACATACAGCCTCACGGGACAGCCTGCCGACAGTGCCACGGCCAGCATCGTCATCGAGCAGATGGCCGACGGGACGGCCCGCAAAGTGGCCCAGAAATAGCTGTTTGGCAAGATTTTGTCCTTTTATGATTAGCATTTTTCCCGCCATGCGGGGGAAAAGGCGTAATTTTGCCCCGACATTTTGACTCAATATCATCATTTATTAATAACTAAAAGCGTATGAAAAAGAATCTTTTACTCGTCGCTGGCCTCATGGCTGCCACTGCCATCCAGGCACAGACGTCGCCGTGGGCAGGCAACGAACTGCCGGCCGAGGGCGGTACGTACTATCTCTACAACACGAACTCCGGCCAATGGCTGCAGAACAACAACCGCGTGGCTGAGGACTGGACCACACGCGCACAGCTCGGCCCCTACGGACTCGACTTCGAGATCGTGGCCGAGGAGGGCGGCTACCGCATCAACCCCAAGTTCGGCCGCAACCACAGCATCAACGGATGGGACGCCCCCTTCTATCTCGACACCGACCAACCCAAGACCATCTGGACCTTCGAGAAGAAGGAGAACGGCTGCTACCGCATCTTCACCGGCGAGCAGGAGCACTTCCTCAACGTCAACGACGACGGATTCCTCGACGACTTCGGATTCAATGAGGACTGGCAGCTCGTCACCCGCGAGGAGCGCATGGCTGACCTGGCCACTGCCACGAAGGAGAACCCCAAGGACGCCACATGGCTCATCGGCGCCCACGACTTTGCCAACATGGACGAGCGCTTCAACCAGTGGACACGCCGCTTCGAGGGTGGCAACAACGTCACGGGCGGCGACGGCATCGTGCATGCCAACCGCGCCTTCGAGAGCTGGAACTCCGACCGCATCATCGACTTCTCGCAGACACTGACCGGCATTCCCAACGGCACCTACGAGCTGAGCGTCCAGGGCTTCTATCGCGACGGGCCTGAGACACAAATCGGCAACAAGTATCTGGCTGGCGAGGAAGTCATCCGCGCCTCCTACTTCGCCAACGACGTCACCCATCCCTTCATGTCCATCTGCAACAGCGGCGTCACGGAGGAAGACCTCCAGTCATACGCCGTGCCCCAGGGCGGCGTCTACATCCCCGGCAACTCCGTTCCCGGCAATGCCCTCGACCGCGCCTCCAACTGCTTCTTCAAGGGCGGCTACTGGAACGAGCCCATCAAGGTGGTGGTCAGCGACGGCACCCTGAAGATCGGTGTCGTCAAGGATGGCCACGTCAACGACGACTGGACCGTCTTCGACAGCTTCCGTCTGACCTATCTCGGCAATGAGATCAACCTCGACGAGGTGAAGGCCAACCTGACCACCGCCCTCGACGAGGCCAAGGCCTTCGACGGCGAGACCACGGCCCTGCTCACCGCCGCTCTGGCTGCCGCTCAGGACGCACTGAGCAGCAACGACGCCACCGTCATGCAGAGCGCCGTCATCGCCCTGCGCGACGCCCTCCAGGCCACCAAGGACTACAACACGGCTCTCGAGAATGCCAAGAGCTTCGACGGCGTGCCCACCGACTTCTTCACCACGGCCCTCGAGAACGGCGAGAAGGCCCGCAACGAGGCTGACACCCTCGAAGGACTGCGCGAGGCCACCCAGCAGCTCGTCAACGCCCTCAACGACGTGCGCGGCGCCCAGGATCCCCTGCGCTTCATCGAGCTGACCATCCCGTTTGCCCAGGAGGCTGGCGTCGATGCCGACATCATCGCCCGCGCACAGGCCGTCACTGAGCATGCCGAGAGCCTCGGTCAGATCAACGACGCCCTGAACCAGCTGCGCATCGCCCGCAAGATCAAGGCTGCCGACAAGCAGAAGGATGTCTTCAAGGGCAATGCCCCCGAGGACGGCGACTTCTATATCTATAATGTAGGCCTCGAGCGCTTCCTCTGCGGCGGCGGCGACTGGGGTGCACACGCCTACGTCGGATTCCCCGGCGTCGAGGTCACGCTCATCAGCGGCACGGAGTATCCCGAGGAGGGCGATCCCATCAACGGATTCAAGATCAACACCCACCTGAACAACGGCGGCGAGAGCGAATACCTCAACTACGGCGGCTACATGGACACGCCCAACCAGAACCTCTGGGAGTTCCTCCCCGTCGAGGGTAAGGAGGGCGTCTACGTCATGGCACGCGCCAACCGCGAGGTGGGCCCCGATGGCCAGCGCATGCTCCTCGGCTATCGTCCCGGCACGTATGGCAACATCGACACCGACATGTATGGCGTCGACGACCCCAACAACCAGTGGCGTCTCGTCAAGCGCGCCGACCGCGACGCCCTGCTGGCCACGGCCACGGCCGACCAGCCGCAGGATGCCACCTACAAGATCCTGTCGCCTAACTTCAACCAGCGTGAGGACGTCTCAGCATGGGTCAACCAGTATAACACCGGCTCCATCTGGGGACGCTACGACAACCATCCCGACTTCGCCTACGAGTGCTGGAACTCAGCCGAGTTCGACCTCTCGCAGACCGTCTACGACCTGCTGCCCGGTTACTATGTCGTCGGCGTGCAGGGCTACTATCGCGACGGCGACCATGAGAACCAGATCCGCGTCGTCGCTGCCGGCGGCGAGAAGCGTCAGGACGCCTCGCTCACCTCGTTCGACGCCACGGATGGCGACGTCCTGCTGCCCAACATCCTCAGCGAGGTCGACAAGGCGCCCGGACTGGGCGACCGCCGCACGGTGCTGCCCCTCATCCCCGACCTCGACGAGAACGGTCAGGAACAGTACGACGAGAACGGCAACCTCCGCATGAAGGAGGACCAGTCGGCCGAGCGCATGTATCTGGGCGAGTTCCCCTACAACATCCCGCAGGCCTGCGAGTACTTCCAGAACGGACTCTACAAGAACCAGATGCTTGTCGAGGTGGGCACCACCGGCGAACTGATGTTCATCGTCTCGAAGATCCGCGGCGACGTGGAGCGCGACTGGGTGGTCGTCGACAACTTCCGGCTGACCTACTACGGCACGCAGAAGCCCTCCGAGGAGCAGCTCGGCGTCAAGGATGTCATCACCAGCACCACGGCTCAGACCGGCCGCACCTACAATCTGCAGGGCCAGCAGGTCAGCCGCCCCGTGAAGGGTCTCTTCATCCGCGACGGACGTAAGTTCTACGTCAAGTGAAACTAATAATCAAATAACCCGAAGTGCCGCTTTTCGAAGGTAATATACCCCTATATTACCGTCGGGAAGCGGCACTTTTGCATTTTCAGAACTATGCGACGACTCTTATCAACCTGTACATTACTCCTGCTGGTCGTAGCCGCTGCGGTGGCCGACGGGCGCCGCGTCTACCTGCGCGGCAACATCGCCGGCGAGGGCATCGAGCTCAGCACCACCGACGGCAACACCTACGAGGCGTCGGCCACGCTCGACGACTCGAAGGTGTTCCTCTTCAGCGACAAGTTTGTCTACTTCGAGTGCCCCGAGCTGAGCTATAAGTCGGCCAACATACGCATCAACGGCGGCACCTACGACGTCTCCTTCCGACTCGACACCAAGGCATGGGACTTCAGCGCCCCCGAGGACCCCTGGCGCATCTCGGCCTTCGGCTCCAGCGTCTGCAACGGACAGGGCGCCTCGGGCAACCGCGGCTATGCCTACCTCTACGGCGAGCAGCTCCGCGAGCGCCTCGACGCCGGGCTCAGCGAGAACCCCTTCTACGTCTCGGGCATCAGCATCGGCGGCAACACCACGCAGAACCTCCTCGACCGCTATGGCGACATGACGCGCGACCACGCCCACTACGTCATCATCGGACTGTCGATGGGCAACGAGGGTGTTCACGAGGCCACCGATAAGCAGCGCATCGTCGACCAGTTCTCGCGCAACATGCAGACGCTCATCAGCCGCATTCGCCAGGACGGCCGCGTGCCCGTCGTGATGAACAACTACACGCGCGGCGACTTCACCCCCGACGACTATGCCGCCATCAAGCAGATGAACCTCATGATCCACGAGTGGGACGTCGCTTCCGTCAACACCCTCGGCGCCATCGACGACGGCGCCGGACACTGGGCATCGGGCTACATGCAGGACAATGCCCACCCGACGACCGCCGGCCACCGCGAGTTCCTCTTCGCCATGACGCCCTCGCTCTTCGACGCCCTCCAGGCCGGCAAGCCGCAGCCCGTGCGCGACCAGACGGGCTCGATGACCCTCGCCGGCGGCGATGTCCTCCGCTGGACGGTCGAGGGCACCGTCCATCCCTTCACCGTCAGCCTGCGCTTCCGCGGACGACAGGCCGGCCGACTGATGCTGCTGCAGCTGACGGCCGCCGCCCGACAGGGCCACGTCGACATCGACGACGCCGGACGCGTCGTCTACACCAACCCCACCGGCCGCACCATCACCACCACGACGGCCATCGCCGACGACGACGCATGGCACACCGTCACCCTGACCCACTACTACGCCCAGGGCCGCACCCTGCTCTATCTCGACGACACGCCCGCTCCCACCGAGCAGCGCGAACGCCTCAGCTCGCTCAGCCAGGTCGTCGTCGGCGACCAGAGCCGCCCGGCGCTCAGCCGCCAGCTCAGCGAGGTCTTCTTCTGGCGCTCGGCCCTCTCGCCCGACGAGGTCGAGGCCCACTGCCAGGGCCGTCTGCTCCGCTCGAGCCTCGAGCTCTACGTGCCCTGCCGCTCGGCCGACCGGCTCGTCAACGAGGCCCAGTCGATGAACACCGTCAGCTACGAACGCGCCGAGGCCGCCGCCGTCAGCCACCCCGCACTGCCCACGGTCACCGACGCCCCCGCCTACGACCTGCAGGGACGGCCCCTCACCTCAGCCCCACGTCGCGGCTTCCACATCCGTGGAGGCCGCCTCGTGGCGGAATAATTCCCAAAAAGTCCCAACGGGCTTGTCTATTTTTTCCAAATAGCTTGTCTATTCTTTTCAAAACGCGCTGGTTTAACGTTATTTAAGGGGGAGACCCAACCAAGCATAACAGATTTCTTTGTATTTTTGTGCGAGTAAAATCAATTAAAATACAAAGGAATATGAAAAAGCTCAGATTTTTATTAGCCACCTTGATGGCAGTTACCTGGGGCCAAGCGGCATGGGCACAACAAGATTTTTATACGGATGCTAATGGCATTGTTTACGGTTTTAATTTTACTGATAACGAATATCTTGTCCAAAGTATTCCGGACGAGCTGACGACGATTGCCCCGCTCAATGAGATTATCATAGATAGTAAGACCTATCGGGTGAAAGGGTTCAGCAGTTCCTTGCTCACAAAACAATATAATTTTGTATATACTCATACAACCAATTGGAAGAAAGTCATTCTGCCGCCTAATTTTACGGCTAATCTTTACTTTCTGGGTGGTTGTCAGAACCTTGAGAGCGTTGAGTTCTCAGCGCAGTCAACGTTGGAGACGCTTCCTATAGGATTGCTGCGGAATAATCCACTTCTCAGCCATGTCGTCCTCCCTCCGCTTCTGAAGTCTATTAGCGACAGTTGCTTTACAAACTGCTCCAAACTGACCTCCCTCACCCTGCCCAATTCGGTTAAGACGATAGGTCGGGCTGCTTTCGCATTTTCCGGATTGACCACTCTCGACGCGAGTCAAGTGACGTCTGTCGGGGATGAGGCGTTTGCTTCATCGGCGATTAGGAGCATTCAGCTGCCTCTGGTGACCACCATCCCGCCCGGTGCTTTCCGCGGTTCAAGCATCAGCAACATTCAGATTCCAAACGTGACGATGATTGGTAAACGTGCGTTTGAGGAAACTACTATCCAGACGATCAGTCTGCCGCGGGTGACCGAGATTGCCGATAGTGCTTTCATGAACTCGGCGTTGACCGTGCTCGACGGACCCAATCTGGTGACTATCGGCCAGCGGGCTTTCTATGACAGCCAAGCGCTGACGACCATCAACATTCCCAAGGTGGAGACCATCGGAGCTGAAGCCTTCTGCAATTGTTCAGGCCTGACCGGCTTCAACTGGGGTTCGAACGTGCTTCGGACGATTGGCGACAGGGCCTTTGCCGAGGTGCTGCCTAACGTGACGCCTGTCACCCTCCGCTTTTCCAATCCCGATCTGATGTTGGGCTATCAGGCGTTCTATAGCGAAGCGTCTTACCCGGGTCGTGCGCTCACCATCGACTGCCTCTCGCCGGCCGTCGAGGGCTATCCGATGCCGATGATTTCCTCTGCCTTCAACGACGGCCAGAAGCGGTTCATCACCGTCCGTGTGCCGGCCGGCATGGGCCAGCCCTACCGGGCGATGTATGGCTGGCAGCAGTTTAAGATCGTGGAGGACCTCTCCGGGGTGACGCTCTCGGAATATGAGGAGGTGAGCAGCTCGTTCTCCAGCTGGTTCGGCCAATACTCGGCCAGCCAGCTCAGCGCCGTGAAGCGCCTGAAGGTGAAGGGAAAGCTCTATGATGGCGACTGGGAGACGCTGCGCCAGATGTGCGATGGTTCCGTCAGCGGCGTCAGCCTGCGCATGCTCGACTTGTCGGAGGCTCAGTTGACCGACCAAGACATGACCTTCAGCGGCTTCTCGTCGCTCGACACGCTCTGTCTGCCTAAGTCGCACCGCTATACGGGAGAAGAGTGCGGCATGCAGGGCTGCAAGAGCAATCTGGTGGTCATCGTCTCCGACCAGACACCGCCTGTGGCCGACGATGCATACTTCGCCGGTGCCGTGGAGGGCATGACCTTCATCGTGCCCGCCGGCACCTATAGTAAGTATAGCGCGCGCACGGGCTGGCGCCTCTTCGGCAACATGCGGCCGGCTGACGGCATCAGCGAGTCGCCATGGGTCAGCTTCGCCTTCCGCAGCACCGCGGCCGGCTCGCTGGCCGCAGCACTGCAGACTATGTCGGACAAGGAGCAGCACATGCTGGCCGGACTGACCGTCAGCGGTCCCCTCAACTCGGCCGACCTGCGCGAGATCCGCCGCCTGTGCGGCGTGCCCTTCGTCCTCGGCAGCGCTGCCACGGGCTACAACGTCACCTATCTTGACCTGGCCAACGCCTCGTTCGTGCAGGATGCGACGGCCTTCTGCAGCGTCGACAACTACGGCTACGGCATCAATATGCCCAACACCATCCCCAGCTACGCCTTCAGCGGCCTCACCCAGGTCGACACGCTCTGGCTGCCCTCTTCGGCCCGGGAGCTGTATGGTTCGATCTTCAAGCAGGCCAAGCCCACGATGAAGGTGTTCATCCTGTCTAACGATCCCGGCAGTTTCACGCTCTATGAGAGCACCTTCAGCGGCGACGTCGAGCAGATGACCCTCGTCGTGCCCGCCGGACGCCTGTCGGCCTATCAGAACGCGACGCCCAACTATGGCTTCCCCAAGTTCGGCCACATCGTAGCCGGCAAGTTCGAGGGCATCGGCGACATGCCCGTCGAAGTGCCCGACTCGCTGACGCTCAACATCTGCAACGGTGACCCCGTCGGCGCGGCGGTGGCCATCCAGTACTACAAGTCAGGCCGGCTCCAGACCATATACGTGTCACGAGGCACCTCCACCCATAGCATCCTGCGCTCCGACATCGCCACCGGCGGCGGTCACGACCTCCACCTGGTCGTCTACACCACACGCGATATCAGCGTCTATCTGGGCAATGAGGACATCACACGGCAGGCCACCACGACCATCCAGGATAAAGGTATCTACTACGACTTCGACTATGCCGCCCTCGGATTCAATAATGCGAATACCTACGAGGCCGACATCTTCATCCTCTTTGCCGACGCCGTCCAGACCGACATGCGCACCGTGCGACTCACCAGCAACACGCTCGACCAGGACGGCATCGTCTTCACCATGTACGACAAGAAGGCCGACGGCACGGCCGACTACGACACAGCCGAGACGTTGCGCCCTGGCGAGTTCCACAGCATTCCGGCCTCGAAGGTCATCCAGATGTATCTGCCGCTGGCCAATGGCAATCCGCGCGAGGAGGGCGTGCTAACGCTCAATGGCGTGTGGGTGCAGGATGCCGCGCCAGGCTATGAGAGCAGCAACTGCCATTATGAGGTGACCGACCTGTCGGCCTACACCGTGTGGGACTTCGAGCTCACGGTCCATCGCGACGGCGATCCTAATCCCAACTACGTCAGCCACCACATCAACTTCATCGACGCCAGCACGCAGGCCAAGATGAGCTACAGCTACAACACGTCGGCCGGCGAGGCCGAGACGGTGAGCGTCAACGAGGGCGTCAACACGTTCTCGCTGCCCAAGGTGACCTACGACCAGAACACCTGCTTCGTCGACATGGCCATCAAGGTGCCCGCGGGCTATCTGCTGAGCGTCAGCAAGGCCAACGTCAGCATCGACTGGATGCTCACGAAGGACGATCAGACGCTGACGGAGGACGGCGTCGACTATGACGTCTACCACATGCGCAGCAACGAATATGAATATCGCATGGCGGACCAGGCCTTCGTCGTGCAGGTCAAGGAGCCCGACGCCGTCAAGGAGTGGAACGTCACGCTGCTGGAAGGATCCTCGGCCGTCTTCACCCTCGAGCAGGCCAACGGCAAGCGCCTCGACGATTGTTATGTCTGGGAAAGCGGCATCGTGCCGGTCAGCGAGAAGGCCGCCTCGGTCACCATGGTCGTCGGCACGCCTCAGCAGAGTGATGAATTCTTTGCCACCCACGACCTCGTGGTCATGGCCGACGGCGTGGACCTGAGCTCGCTCTTCACCACCGAGCCCGCCTGGGTGGGCAACATGTATGGCTTCGGCACCCTCCAGCCCCTGACGGGCGACATCCTCAACGCCACCAACTGGATCATCGGCTTCAAGGCCAAGGACGCCACCATGGCCACATGGAGCCTGCAGGCCAAGGACGACGTGCCCGACGGCGCACAGGCTGAGGTCAGCCTCGGCACGATGACGCTCAGCGTCGGCGCCGACCAGACCTCCGACGCCGGCACCATGAGCGATGCCGACCCCGCGACGGCTCAGAAGTCGGCACGCATCGTGGTGCCCGACGGCTATGTCGCCAAGCTGTGGTTCAACGGCGCCGACCTCACCAGCCAGCTGTCGCTCGCCTCGACCGATGCCGACGGACGTAAGGTCTACACGGCCAGCTTCACCTCGGCCGACGTCATGAGCCAGCTGGGCACGGACGGCTCCTGGACGGTGCTCTTCATGGACAAGAACAAGAACTACGACCTCAACGGCGACGGCCAAGTGACCATAGCCGACGTGACGATGCTCGTCGACGTCATCCTCGCGCGATGACGCAGTGGGGCTGAACGGCGGTGTTTTTTGTCATGAAAATTCCGAATGAATGGCTATGATAGTGCAACCGCCTGATATTCAACCTATTCGTGATTAACGAAAAAAGAAGGGCCGCTTTTCGATGCGAGAAGCGGTCCTTTTTGATGAAAAAAGCGCCGCTTCTTGAGCTGAGAAGCGCCGCTTTTCCTTTCGCGATGCGCTGAATGTAAAGATAATTCTGAATAATTGGCGCTGATGTGAGGTACTGCCAATCGTTGTTAAAAGTTACAGACCCCACCCCCAACCCCTCCCCTTGAAGGGAGGGGAGCGGCTGCGCCGTCATTCCCGTCGGGCAGTGCGCCAGCCCCTCCTCCCCTTCGGGGAGGTCGGGTGGGGTTTCCCCCCTCCTTCGGAGGGGTCGGGGGAGGCTTACTCCCCTCCCTTCAAGGGGAGGGGTTGGGGGTGGGGCCTGTAACTTTCAACAATGGTTGTCTCAACTCCCAGCAACACGGCTCCAAAGAAAGCCCCCCTTAAAACGGCGGCTCCGACGTGAATCGCATTAGCTCGCCCGTCGTGGGGTGGACGAAGGTGAGGCTGGCGGCGTGCAGGCAGAGGCGCTGGGCGGACGGGTGGCCGTAGAGGCGGTCGCCGACGATGGGGGCGGCCAGTCCGTCGGCGTGGGCGCAGTGGACGCGCAGCTGGTGGGTGCGGCCCGTGTGGGGCGTCAGGCGGAGGAGGGTGCGGCCGTCGGGCCGCTGACAGATAGGTTCATAGTCGGTCGTGGCCTCCTTGCCGTAGGTGTAGTCGACGAGCTGACGGGGGCGGTCGTCGAGGTCGGGGCGCAGGGGCAGCCGGATGGTGCCGCTGTGGGTGATGACGCCGTCGACGAGAGCGATGTATTGCTTGCTGACCGTGCGCTCAAGAAACTGCCGCTGCAGGTGGTGGTAGGCTGCACGGCTGCGCGCCACGACCATTAGTCCCGACGTGTCCATGTCGAGCCGGTGGACCATGTATATCTCGCCATAGCGCTCGCTCAGCAAGCTCTCCACCGACGCCGCCGCGCCCTTCCCCGGCACCGACAGCAGCCCCGACGGCTTGTCGACGACGATGATGTCGCGGTCGAGGTGAAGCGCTAATTCTGAAGGTTGATGGTTGAGGGTTGATGGGTCGGCTGCGCCGAGGTTGAGGGTTGAAGGTTGAGGGTTGAAGGTTGATGGGTCGGCTGCGCCGAGGTTGAAGGTTGAAGGTTGATGTTTGATGGTTGATGTTTGAAGGTTGATGTTTGAAGGTTGAAGTCCTTCGTCCTTCATCCTTTGTCCTTCATCCTCGGCGAAGCCGACCCCTCCTCCTTCAACCTTCAACCTTCCACCTTTAAAAACCTTCAACCTTCCACCTTCCCCTCCCAGCATCCACTCGAGGATGGGCTTGCACTTGCCGCGGCAGGCCGTGTAGAAATGGCCCTCGTGGCGGATCTCCATCCGCGGCGAGCGGCCCTGCCAGAACTCGGCTATCTGCAGGGGGCGCAGACCGTGGCCGTAGGCATACTGCAACAGGCGCGGCGCGCAGCACTCGCCCGAGCCGGCCGGAGGCAGCGAGGGGGCGAAGATCTCGGTCAGCGTGCGGCGCTCGCCCCGCGCGTTGAGCATCCGGAACTGGTCGAAGAGCCATCGCTGCAGGGCGTCGCTGCGCTGGCTGCGCTCGTGCTTCAGCCGGTCCATCTCGCTCTGAATCGACAGCACATCAGCCTCCGCCTGCGCTATCGTCATGCGCCAGCGCTGTTTCCGTCGGCGCAGCTCCGCCTTCTGGTATTGACTCTCGCGGATGAGGTCAGGACTGCTCGCCTGCTCGCGAATGGCGTCGCGGCGGGCCTTGGCCTCGCGCATCATGGCCTTGTAGTCGTTGATTTCCTGATCGGCCTGCTCCCGCAGATGGGCTAACTGCGACTTTAAAGACACGTAATCATCGGCACATTCGAGCTCGGCCAGCCTATGGTTGAGCTGCGTGATGCGGGCCTCCTCCTGCTTGAAATAGCCGTCGGGCTGCAGGTAGTCGAAGACGGCCGGCACAAACCACGGCCAGTCTGCCCGCCCCGCGATCTGCCCGCTGTAGGCCGCCAGGAATCCCAGCCGGCCGTCGGCATCTTCGCAGATGAGCACGCCGAACATCTTGCCCTGGCTGACCTCGTCGTGCCAGTCGGTGAGTGTCTTGACGTGCGCCACGACGGCCTCGGCCGCCTCGACGCACATGGGGTGGGGCTCGTAGCAGAAGGGATCGTTCATCGCCGTGGGGCGGGGCTGCCCGGAGTGTAGTTCGTGCCATTCGTTCATATTGCAGGCAAAAGTACACAGATTCTGCGAGACGACAAAGCCGCGGAGCGTTAATCTTCCCAAAATGTGACGGCAATATCAAGCTTTTTTCGTATTTTTGCAGCCTAAAACTAATCATGCCCATGCTTATGAACCGCTTTTACGTCATGACCATGTTGCTGGCGGCCGCCGTCGGCAGCAGCGCCCAGCGCATCGACATCAATAACTCGCAGAACCGCACCGAGACGGGCTTCACGGCCTGGACCATCGGCACGCAGGCCGAGGCCACGACCGAGGTCGGCGGGCTGACCCTCACCTTGGGCCTCGAGGGCGCGGCGGCCGGCCGCACGCTGAAGGGCGAGTGGTGGAAGGACGGCGTGAACAAGTATTCGAAGCTTGTCAGCGACGGCGTCGGCGTCTACGGCCTCGATGCCGACGGCAACACGCCGCAGCTGCAGGCGGGCGAGGTGGGCCTCGTGCTCACCGTCAGCGGTCTCACGCCAGGCGAGCACTCGCTGCTGGCCTATCATAATAATCCCTCGGGCTACGACGGGCCGCGGATCAACGTCTACGTTGACGGCGAGCTCCAGCTCGAAGGCGTCGCCCAGACCAACCGCGCCCAGACGCCGACCGCCAGCGGCCAGTCGTACGTGCGCTTCACGGCCACCGAGGGCCGGCCCGTCAGCATCGTCTGGCGCACCCAGCCCGACCCGGCTGTCGACTATACGCAGGGCTACCGCACGACGTCGCTGTTCATCGACGCCCTCGTCTTCGACCGTCCCAACCCGCTGACGACGGCCTCCGACCCTTATCCTGCCGACCAGGACTGGCATGCCGACTGCGGCGAGGCGGGCGTCACGACGCTGGAGTGGACGGGGGCTGCGACGGCCGTCCGCCATCACGTCTACGTCGGCACGTCGCCCGACAGCCTGAAGCGCTATGCCACGACATTGGGCACCAATCTGAAGCAGCACGACCTCTCGCCGATGAACGTCTACTACTGGCGCGTCGACGAGGAGACGGCCGACGGCACCGTCTACGAGGGCGACACGTGGGCCTTCCGCCCGCGCCGGCTGGCCTTCCCCGACGCTGAGGGCTACGGACGCTTCGCCATCGGCGGACGCGGCGGCGCCGTGGTCCACGTCACGTCGCTCGACGACGATCCCTTCGCCCCGGAGCCCGGCACGCTGCGCTGGGCACTGACCACGGTCAAGGGGCCCCGCACCGTCGTCTTCGACGTCGGCGGCCGCATCGACCTCAAGGCGCGGCTGACCTGCAGCGACCCCTACGTCACCATCGCCGGACAGACGGCCCCCGCCCAGGGCATCGTCATCACCGGCGCGCCCCTGGGCATGGCGTCCGACTGCATCACCCGCTTCCTCCGCCTCCACCTGGGCTATCACAACGGCGACACGAGCCGCGGCCTCGACGGGATGGGCATGGCCGGCGCCGACCATGCCATCATGGACCACTGCTCCATCGCATGGACCGTCGACGAGGGCTTCTCCTCGCGCAATGCGAAGCACATCACCCTGCAGCGCACGATCATCAGCGAGGCCCTCAACATCGCCGACCACCCGAACTATGAGGCCGGCAAGGCCCACGGCTTCGCGGCCACCATCGGCGGCGGCGAGCAGGGCGCCCTCGGCTCGTCGTTCCATCACAACCTGCTGGCCCACAACGAGGGCCGCAACTGGAGCCTCTCGGGCGGACTCGACGGCCAGGGAGCCTACGACGGCCATCACGACGTGT
Source organism: uncultured Prevotellaceae bacterium (assembly GCA_902779455.1). Taxonomy (GTDB): domain Bacteria; phylum Bacteroidota; class Bacteroidia; order Bacteroidales; family Bacteroidaceae; genus Prevotella. The sequence continues at coordinate 79,811 of CACZBS010000003.1, read as the reverse complement.
TTAATAACGTGGTCTACAACTGGGGCTCGCGCGCCACCGACGGCGGCACCCACGAGGGACAGTTTGTCGCTAACTACTACAAGATGGGCCCTGCCACGACCAAGACCATCCTGCTCGACGCTCAGATCGAGGGCACCGGCACGGGCACGCAGGCCTACTACGTCAGCGGCAACATCCGCGAGAATCTCAACGGCACGCGGACGCCCGACGCCCTCAACAATACCTATAAGTACACCCTCTCGGGCGGCCAGCAACTCTCGTGGGACGTCTTCGTCCGGGAGCCCTTCTTCCGCAGCTATGCCACGGTGGAGACGGCCGGGCAGGCCTATCAGAACGTGCTCAGCGACGTGGGCTGCAACCAGCCCGCACTGAGCGGCCACGACGCGCGCATCGTCCGCGAGACCCTCACGGGCACCACGTCGACCACGGGCTGCAAGTCGCACAAGAAGGGGCTCATCGACCGCGAGACCGACGCCGAGGGCTTCCTCAACCTGGGCATCACCGAGGCCTTCCGCGCCGCCGACTACGACACCGACCGCGACGGCATGCCCGACTGGTGGGAGCGCACGACGGGCTCCGACCCCGCCACGCCCGACCACAACGGCGACCTCGACCATAACGGCTACACCAACCTGGAGGACTTCCTCGAGGTGATGGCCCATCCCCACTTTGCCGTGCGCCCCGGCGACGAGCTCGTCATCGACCTCGCGCCCTACTTCGCCGGCTATGCCGACTTCACACCCGAGGACACCGACGAGCACCTGCGCGACGGCTTCGTTTACAGCTACGAGGGCCGCCAGCTGCGCGTCGCGCCCGCGCTGCCGCTGTTGCGCTGGCTCAACGTCGGCGTCGTCGATCCTCAGTCGGGCAGCCGCATGACCCGCCGCTTCGCCTTCATCGTCAGTCCGGAGGCCGAGCCGCAGGCCGTGAGCACCATCAGCAGCAGCGCCGCCCCCGCCCCTCAGCCCTACGACCTGCAGGGCCGCCCCGCCGCCCCCGCCCACCGCGGCATCATCATCCAGCAGGGAAAGAAAATCGTGAAATAATTCCACCCCGGGGAATCCCGGGAATCTCGTTATAACGAAATTCCGGAATAACGAAATAATGGAATCTCGGAATAACGAAATCTCGAAATAACGATATAACGAAATTTCGACATAACAACAAAAAGAAAAAAATGGTAACCCTCACCGACCTCAGCATCGGCTATCAGACAAAGAAAGGCACCAAGGTCGTCGCCGAGCACCTTGACGCCACGATCAACAGCGGCGAGCTGACCTGCCTGCTCGGACAGAACGGCATCGGCAAGTCGACCCTGCTGCGCACACTCTCAGCCTTTCAGCCCAAGCTGGCGGGCAGCATCACCATCGGCGGCCGCGAGCTCGACAGCTACACCGACCGCGAGCTGGCCCGCATGATTGGCGTCGTGCTGACCGAGCGGCCCGACGTGCAGCAGATGACGGCCCGCGAGATGGTCAGCCTGGGCCGCTCGCCCTACACGGGCTTCTGGGGCCGACTGTCGGCCGACGACGAGCAGGTGGTCAGCGAGGCCCTCCGCCTGGTCGACATCGAGTCGCTCGAGGAGCGCCTCGTCTCGACGCTCAGCGACGGCGAGCGCCAGAAGGTCATGATTGCCAAGGCGCTGGCCCAGCAGACGCCCGTCGTCTATCTCGACGAGCCGACGGCCTTCCTCGACTATCCCTCGAAGGTGGAGATGCTGCTGCTGCTGCGACGCATCAGCCGCGAGGCCCGTAAGACCGTCTTCCTCTCCACCCACGACCTGGAGCTGGCCCTGCAGGTGGCCGACGTGCTGTGGCTTATGGAGTCCGGTCGCCTCCACATCGGCGAGCCCCGCGCCTTGGCCCGCCAGGGCGTGCTGTCGCGATTCGTTGAGCGCACCCCCGGCGTCACCTTCGATGCCGACCGCCTTTCGGTCAGCGTCGTCGTCTGATTGGACAGGACAAAAACAAAGAAATGGCCCTTTTCGAAGGTAATATACCCCTATATTACTATCGAAAAGGGCCATTTCTTGTTTTTTGAGGGAGTTTAGGAGTTTGGGAGTTTGAGAGTTTTGGGAGGAGTTTAGGAGTTTGGGAGTTTAGGAGTTTAGACGATAGTCTTTTCGCTGCTTGCTATGGCTCAATGCTAACGTCTAAACTCCTAAACTCCCAAACTCCTAAACTCCCATGACTCTACTTCACGATCCACTCATACACTCCGGCGGCGAACTCATCCGGCAGGACGACCTCCAGGCGGACGGCGCGGGTCTTGACGGGGTCGAAGTTGACGGTGCAGGCGGCGCCAAGGTCGGTCGGGTAGGCGTCGGGCCCGCTGACGGGCTGCCACTGTCCCTGAGCGTCCTGATAGAGGATGCGCCATGACTTAGGCACGCGGCAGCCGCCCCAGGGACGGTCGTCGAACCAGTAGACGGTGGCCGACTGGACGGTGGCCTCCTCAGAGAACTCGTAGCCGAGCCACTCCGTCACGGCCTTCTTAGGCCACCAGTGGGTGTAGGGCACCGAGCGGTCGTTCTCGTCCTTCGGCACCAGACGGTCGTTGATGGCCGACAGGGCGGGCACCTGCGACGAGCTCGTCACGCGGCTCTCGCTGGCCAGCGTGGCGGGCTGGGCGGGGGTGGTGGCGCTGAGGTCCTGCGAGAGCCAGACGCGCATCTTGCCGCTGCCGCGATGGCACCAGGCATAGTATGGGATGAGCGTCAGCCGCTGATCTTGCGTCTCCAGCCGGCCCTGCTTGTTGAAGTGGAGCGTCTGGGCGTCGGTCGTGAGCGTGACGACGGGCGTGTTGGCAATCTCGCCTTGGCCAAGCTGGAACTGCGGCGCCTGGTTGATGAGGGCGCTCATCACGTCGAAACTGTTGTCGGGATGCTCGGCGCAGTAGACCAGCGGTCCGCGCTCGATGCTGACCATGCCGCGGTCGGCCGCCACGCGGTTGTTGGCGCGGACGGTGCGGGGCTCCATGTCGAAGTGGATCTGGACGCGGTCGCCCTTCTTCCAGCGGCGGTCGATGGTCAGGTAGCCGTCGGCGCCGGGGGTAACGGCAACGGTGTTGCCGTTCACCTGACAGGAGGCCGTCGGGCGCTTGTTGTCAGTGTACTGATAGAGGTTGGAGGGGACCACCTGGTTGCGCACCCATCCGGGGATGCGGATCTTCATGGCAAACTGTCCGGCGGCGTTCTGGTCGACGTTGATGGTGATGTCGCCGTTCCAGGGATAGTCCGTCGTCTGGCTGAGCGTCAGCTTCTTGCCGCCCACCTTCAGGCTGCCCTTGTTCGAGAGGAACAGGTTGACGTAGACGTTGCGGTCCTTGACGGCATAGACATAGCCCGGCAGCGAGGGGATGAAGCGGCAGATGTTCGACGGACAGCAGGCGCAGCCGAACCATGCCTGGCGCTGGTGCTGGCCCATCGACTCGAGGGGGTTGGGATAGAAGAAGCCGTTGCCCTCGAGCGAGACGCCGCTGATGAGTCCGTTGTAGAGGGTGCGCTCCAGCACGTCGTAGTATTTGGCCTCGCCGTGGAGCAGGAACAGGCGGTAGTTGACGTAGACATTGCCGATGGCGGCACACGTCTCGCAGTAGGCCGACATGTTGGGCAGCTCGTAGTTCTTGCCGAAGGCCTCGCCGCTGGCCGTGGCGCCGATGCCGCCGGTGATGTAGAGCTTCTTCGAGACGATGTTGTCCCAGATGGCGTCGATGGCCTTGACGTAGTCCTGGTCGCCCGTCAGCGCGGCCACGTCGGCCATGCCGGCATACATGTAGGCGGCGCGGACGGCATGTCCGACGGCCTCGTCCTGCTCTACGACGGGCTTGTGGGCCTGCGAGTAGTCGTGGGTGATGGTCGTCTTGCCGCGATAGTCGAGGAAGAACTTCGCCTCGTCGAGGTATTTCTTCTCGCCCGTGGCCAGATAGAGCCTGGCCAGCGCCATCTCGGCTATCTGATGGCCGGGCACGACGCAGGCCTGGCCGGGCTGCGGGCCCACCTCGCGGCAGACGCAGTCGGCATAGCGGCGGGCGATGTCGAGGAACTTGCGCTTGCCCGTTGCCTGCCAGTAGGCCACGGCGCCCTCAATCATGTGGCCCAGGTTGTAGAGCTCGTGCGAGAGGTCCTCCTCCTTCACCCATCGGCGGTCGCCGGCCCAGTGGTGCGGGTTGGCGGGGTTCTGCGTGCGTGCGGTGTAGAGGTAGCCGTCGGGCTCCTGTGCCGAGCCGATGATGTCGATGACGGAGTCGCAGTAGGCCTCGAGCTTCTTGTCGGGATAGGTCTGCAGGATGTAGGCCGCGCCCTCGAGCGTCTTGTAGGGGTCGGTGTCGTCGAAGGAGTAGCCGACGCCGTTGACCTTGAACACCTTCGAGGGGTCCTTCAGGTGTGCGGCCGCGTTCTCGAAGTTCTTGTAGCGTCCCTCGCTCTCGCATTTCGAGAAGGCGAGGGGGATGGTCACTTTGCGCGAGGCTTCGAGCCGCTGTCCCCAGAACGTGCCGGGGGCAACCTTGACGGCCGTAAACGAGACGGGGGTGATGGGGTAGCCGCTCTGTGCCGGCTGCTGTTTGGCTGCGCTGACGGTCAGGGTCAGTCCTGCGGTCAGCGCGAGGGTCATGATTCTTTTCATTGTGCTATTTGGTTTTTGTTTTTATGATTGTTCCAGTCTGATGACGAAGCCGCCGCCCGAGGCCATGCTGAGCGGCAGGCGGTCGGCGGGGGTCAGCTTCGCGTGGGTGAAGCGGTAGTCCTCGGCGTTGTGGTTGGCGTTGATGCCGTCGGTGAGCAGGGTGGCCTGCCATGAGCCCGAGCCGAGGAAGTCGAGGGGGAGCACTATCTGGCGGGCGTCCCAGTTGGTCTGTCCGCCGACGTACCATGTGCTGCCCTTGCGGCGGGCCACGACGATGTACTTGCCCATCTCGCCCTGCAGGACGCGCGCCTCGTCCCACACGTCGGGAACCGAGGCGATGAAGCGGGTGTAGTCAGGCTCCTGCTCGTAGCTGGTCGGGGCGTCGCAGAGCATCGTGAAGGGCGAGCGGTGGACGACGTAGCAGGCGGCCTGATGACAGCGGGTGCCCATGCTGACGGGCTTCTCGTAGCACTCGGTCCAGTTGCTGCGCGTGCCGTTGCGCATGGCGCCCGGCGTGAAGTCGACGGGCCCGGCCATGCCGCGGATGAAGGGGAACGTCACGTCGTAGAGGGGCATGTCGGTCGTCTTCTTGGCCCATCGGCACTCCTCCATGCCGAAGACGGCCTCATAGTTGAGGATGTTGGGATAGGTGACGTCGAGTCCGGTGGGCGTGTAGAAGCCGTGATAATCGAGGATGAGCCGATGCTGCGCACAGACGTCGGCAATGCGCTCGGCCATCTCGACGGCCGTCTGGTCGTTGCGGTCGAGAAAGTCGACCTTGAAGCCCTTGGCGCCCATGGCCGCATACTTCGCGCAGGCCTCCTGGAGGTGCTCGTCGAGCACATTGAAGACGGTCCAGAGGACGATGCCGACGCCCTTCTGGCGCCCGTAGTCGATGAGCTGCTCGAGGTCGATGGCCGCGATGGGGTGCATCAGGTCGCCGCGCGAGGAGTCGTACCAGCCCTCGTCGAGGATGATGTAGGGCAGGCCGTAGCGCGCGGCGAAGTCGATATAGTAGCGATAGGTCGCGGTGTTGATGCCGGCGAGGAAGTCGACGCCCCGCAGGTTCCAGTCGTTCCACCAGTCCCAGGCCACCTTGCCGGGACGGATCCACGACGTGTCGGCGATGCGGCAGGGCTCGGCCAGCCGGCCCACCAGCGGGCAGACAGGCATCTGGCGGTCGTCGTCGGTGATGGCCACGATGCGCCAGGGATAGGTGCGGGCCCCGCTACTCTTGGCTATATAGTCCTCAGCCTCGGCCACATACGACATGCCGCGCCACCGGTAGTAGTCCATCCGCTTGGGGTAGGGGGGGAAGACGGCGGTGAGCGTCGACTGCCCGGGCCGCAGGAACATGCCGGGATAGCTGCGCAGGTCGCTCTCGAGGATGGTCACCTTCGTGCCGCCGCCCACCTCGACCGTGGCGGGCAGGAAGGCCAGCCGGTCGGTGGCGACGGTGTCGCTGAGCGCCGTCACGCTGTAGGTGTTCTGGAAGGCCATGGCGAACGGCTTCTCCTTGTTCGTGCTATAGGCCAGCCACGCCTTCGCGTCGGCAGGGAAGCGGAACTCGGCCACCTCGTTGCGGACGATGGTCTCGCCCTTCTCCTTCGTCGTGAAGCGATAGGCCACGCCCTCGTCATAGACGCGCACCTCGGGCCGCAGGCCGTTGAGGGCGGCGTCGATGCTGACGAGCTGGCGTCCGTCGAGGGCGACGTCGATGCGGCGATGGTCGCTGACCGTGGCCGTGATGCGGCCGTTGGGCGACTTACGGGTGTAGCTCTTCGCCCCGTTGGCGACGCTGCCCGTCAGTGAAAGCAGTAGGCAGAGCGTTAGTAGTCTGACATGTTTCATCGGTCTGATAATTATTAGTACGAGCCACAAAGTTAAGCATTTTCCTTTAAAAAACATGCAAAAATTGTACAAATGGACGATTCTTTTATCATTTCTCTTATATAATTAGTAAATTTGCACCAAACTAACCAACAAACAACAAAAGAAGATGAACCAACAGAGATTCCTAACGGCCTGTGCCGGCGTGGTCGTCGCGCTGGCCATGCAGGCTCAGATACAGGAGGTGCCCTTCACGCGGGTGCACCTCGACGACGCCTTCTGGGCACCGCGCATCGAGGTGAACCGCACCGTCAGCATCCCGTCGGCCTTCCGCGAGTGCGAGAAGAACGGACGCTTCGACAACTTCGCACTGGCCGCGGGGCTCATCGAGGGCGAGCACAAGGGCGACTTCTCGTTCGACGACACCGACCCCTATAAGGTCATCGAGGGCGCCAGCTACTCGCTGGCCGTCCACTACGACCAGCGCCTCGACCACTATCTCGACTCGGTCATCAACCTCATTGCCAAGGCACAGGAGCCCGACGGCTACCTGACCACCTGCGTCACCAACAAGTGCTACCGCCTCTCGGGCTGGTGGGGACGGTCGAAGTGGGAGAAGATCAACTCGCACGAGCTCTACAACTCGGGCCATCTCATCGAGAGCGCCGTGGCCCACTATCGCGCCACGGGCAAGAAGAACTTCCTCAACGTGGCCATCAAGAATGCCGACCTCGTCTGCCGCACGTTCGGCCCCAATGAGGGACAGATCCACCGCCCCGGCGGCCACCCCATCATCGAGATGGCACTCTGCAAGCTCTATAAGGTGACCGGCGACCGCAAGTATCTCGACGGCGCCCGCTACTTCGTCGAGGAGACGGGCCGCTGCACCGACGGCCATCATCCCAGCGAATACTCGCAGGACCACATGCCCATCCTCCAGCAGGAGGAGATCGTGGGCCATGCCGTCCGCGCCGGCTACCTCTACAGCGGCGTGGCCGACGTGGCGGCGCTGACGGGCGACACGGCCTACAGCCGGGCCCTGGAGCGCATCTGGCAGAACATGTCGTCGAAGAAGCTCTTCATCACGGGCGGCATCGGCAGCCGCGCCCAGGGCGAGGGCTTCGGCCCCAACTATGAGCTGAACTCCCACACGGCCTACTGCGAGACATGCGCCGCCATCGCTAATGTCTACTGGAACCACCGCATGTTCCTGGCCACGGGCGAGTCGAAATATGTCGACGTCGTCGAGCGGGCATTATATAATAATGTGTTGAGCGGCGTGTCGCTCTCCGGCGACCGCTTCTTCTACGACAACCCCCTCGAGAGCAGCGGCGAGCACGAGCGCCAGCGATGGTTCGGCTGTGCCTGCTGTCCGGGCAACGTGACGCGCTTCATCGCCTCCGTGCCTAACTACATCTATGCCACCGAGGGCGACGACATCTACGTCAACCTCTATGCCCAGGGCACGGCCCGCGTGGGCAAGGTCGAGCTGGAACAGACGACGGCCTACCCCTGGGACGGCAAGGTGCGCATCACGGTGAAGAAGGGCGGCGGACGCTTTGCCATCAAGCTGCGCATCCCCTCGTGGCTGAAGGCCTCGCCCACGAACAACAACCTCTACCGCTATGCCGACCGCGCCAAACCCTACAGCATCAGCGTCAACGGCGAGAGCTTCAAGCCCGAGAACCACGACTACTACACCATCAGCCGCCGCTGGAAGCGGGGCGACGTCATCGAGCTCGACCTGCCGATGGACGTGCGCCGCATCGTGGCCAACGACAATGCCGCCGACCTGCGCGGCAAGGTGGCCCTGGAGCGCGGACCCGTCGTCTATTGCCTGGAAGCCAGCGACCAGCCTGACAAGACCATCTTCGACAAATACCTGCTCGACGCATCGGCACTGACGGCCCACTTCGAGTCTGACCTGCTGGGCGGCGTCGTCGTCCTCGACGGCGAGGCCCGCAAGGTGGAGCGCTCGGGCGAGGTGGTGAAGACCACGCTGCGCGCCATCCCTTATTCCACATGGAACAACCGCGGGGCGCAGGCCATGGAGGTGTGGATAGCCCGCACGCCCGTCGAGACTGTGCCGACGCCCGAGGAGACCATCGCCTCGCGCGCCCAGACCTTCAGCAACCGCGGCCCCATCCAGAACGATGCCCCCGAGACGGCCCCCACCGACGGCTGGGCCGGCGGCGTCAACGACCAGTGGGAGCCCCGCGCGTCGTCGGACACGAGCAAGCCCTACCACTACTGGTGGCTGAAGCGCGGCACGACGGAGGCCATCAGCTATGAGTTCGACCGCGACTACACGGTGAGCAACGTGCAGGTCTACTGGCTCGACTTCGACCACTACGACGGCTCGTTCCGCGTGCCGGAGTCGTGGACGCTCTACTACAAGACCCAGGACGGCCAGTGGCGCGAGGTGGAGGAGCACTCGCCCTTCACCGTCAGCAAGGACTGCTACAACAGCGTCGACTTCAAACCCGTCGTCACCCGCGGCCTGAAGATCCTGGCTAAGCTGCAGCAGGGCCAGTCGGGCGGCGTCCTGGAATGGAAGGTCAATGAGTAATGTACAATGTATAATGTACAATGTATAATGAACAATGTACAATGAGTGATGAGGGGGAGGGTGATGATGATGACGATGACGATGCGAAGCCGATGGCTACTATTGCTGGCGCTGTTCTTGATTCATAGTCCGTTTTTCATTAACCGCGCCGGGGCCCAGCAGCGACTGCATGTCCACATGACCGACCGCGGCGCCCAGTGGGACTTCCCCGTGGTCGTCGACAGCATCCGCGACATGACGCTGAGCGACGACCTGGCGGAGATCCTGTTCAACGTCACGAGCGGGGCGGCCGTACCCTTCGAGCGAGCCAAGATCGACAGCCTGACCATCGGGGACGAGCCCGCCGTGGAGACGAAGGACCCCTACGAGGTGTTCCAGCTCTACATCACGACCAACGACGGCAGCGACGTCACCTCGCGCGACGAATACACCCCGTGCCACCTCTCGCTCAATGCCCGCGGCGCCTTCACCAGCTTCTCCGCCGACGCCCAGATCCGCGGCCGCGGCAACAGTTCGTTCCTCTGGTACGACAAGAAACCCTATCGCCTGAAGCTCCTCGAGAAGCACAAGATGCTCGGCCTGGCCAAGGCCAAGAGCTGGGTGCTGCTGGCCAACTATCGCGACGTGACCGACCTGATGAACACCTACGTCTTCGCCGTCGGCCGCTGGCTCGGACTGCCCTACACCAACCACACCCGCTACGTCGAGCTTTTCCTCAACGGCGACTATCGCGGCCTCTATCAGCTCACCGAGCAGGTGCAGCAGGGCAAGAACCGCGTGGCCGTCAGCGACGACCGCGGCATCCTCATCTCCCTCGACGTCGACGACGGCCCGGCCGAGAGCCCCTATGCCGCCGACAACTTCACCTCGAAGGTCTATCGCATGCCCGTCTGCGTGAAGTATCCTGACGACGAGCGCTTCACCAACCACACCTGCGACTCCGTCCGCACCGAGCTTGCCCGATTGGAGCAAGCCATCAAGGACCGCGACTACGGGCAGGTGGAGCAGCTGCTCGACATCCCCTCGTTTATTAAGTATCTGCAGATCCAGGAGTTCGTCTACAACGTCGAGCTCTCGGCCCCCCGCTCCATCTATATGCACAAGGACGGCGACGGCAAGTGGGTCATGGGTCCGCTGTGGGATTTCGACGGCGGCTACGACTTCGACTGGGGCAACATGTACACCGGCCACACCTTTTTCACTGACTATCACGAGACCGTCATGGGCTCGAATCCCCTGAAGCGCAACGGCCAGTACAACGCCGTGCCGCAGTTCTTCACCGACCTCTTCGGCTGCCCAGCCTTCGTCGAAGCCTACAAGGCGCAGTGGGCCGCCGTCAAGGACTCCATCGTCAGCGCCGGATGGGATGAGTGCCTGAAGTATGTGTCGCAGTTCAACAAGGGCGCGTCGGAGCGCGAGGACCGCCGCTGGACCATCGTCGGCAAGAACTTCAACACCGAGGTCAGGAAGATGCACCAGTGGCTGCTCAACCGCCGCGACTTCATGACCACGCTGATTGAGAACATCCCCGTGCCTGACGACACGCCCGTTGGCGACGACAAGGTCTGCGGCACCGTGGACGTCGACGTCGCCATGGACTGGGACCTCGGCTACTCCCAGACCGCCCAAGTCCACGTCGACAAGGCTGAGGTGCTGCGGCTGATGGGCCTCACGGAGGGCCAGCTGAGCGAGGCTGCCGTCGAGATCGTCCCCCTCTGCACTGACGGCTCGGAGGGCATCAACGGCACCAACGGCGTCTTCGGCGGATGGTTCGACGCCGACGGCAACCCCGGTCCCTACGCCAACGGCCACGTCTACATCGAGGTGTTCCAGGACCTGTGGAACTGGAACTGCGGCCTCTACCAGTATCAGTGCTGGGACGACGCCCACGACGTCACCATGCAGATCCGCTATCCCCACCAGGGCACCCTCCTCAAGGTCAACGTCGCCGTCCACTTCACGATCAACTACAGCTGGGATTGGTAAAGAATATAAGAATGAGTAAAGTTACAGACCCCACCCCCAACCCCTCCCCTTCTTGCGTCCCTTCGGTAGCAAGCGTCACCCTTCGGGATGCCGAGCGGAAGGGAGGGGAGTAGCTGCGCCGTCATCCCCGTCGGGCAGTGCGGCAGCCTCTCCCCTCCTTGGGAGGGGTCGGGGGAGGCTACTCCCCTCCCTTCAAGGGGAGGGGTTGGGGGGTGGGGTCTGTAATATTATCATACCGATTTTTATTAGATCACTAAAAGCATCAAGGATATATGAAACGATTATTCTACATCGTCTGTCTTCTGACAGCCTTCGCAGCCACGGCAGCTGCACAAAAGAAAGTCTACATCCCCGACGAGTGGCGCTGGAACAGCAGCCTCTACGCCGAGAGCGACCCCGACGGCACCCACACATGGTCGAAGAGCCGCTCGGTGGAGAACGACGACATCGTCATCTTCTGGGACAACGGCTACACCAAGAAGCCCAACGAGCTGCCCCGCAGCGACTTCTACTACATCGACCTGGACGACCTGATGCGTAAGTGCCAGGCGTTCTACGACCTGGAGTATCGCAAGCTGGGCTTCGTCGACACGCTGACGACCAATCTCAACAAGTATAAGATGATGGTGCTGCTGCTCCACACCGACGAGTGGAGCTGCTACGGCTCGGGCTACGACTTCGAGGTCAACGCCCTGTGGGTCAACCCCCAGCCCTGCCATCCCGTCGGCCACTCGGTGGCTCACGAGGTGGGCCATTCGTTCCACTATATGTGCTATGCTGCCGCCTGCGGCCACAACCACCAGTCGTCGACGACCATCGGCACCGGCTTCCACCTGCCCGTCGGCAACGGACAGACCATCTGGGAGCAGACGGCCCAGTGGCAGGCCAACCAGTCGTACCCCGCCGAGATGTTCAACCAGAGCATCGGCGTCTTCCGCAACAGCCACAACTATGCCTACACCCACGAGTGGCACCGCTATCAGTCCTACTGGTTCCACTACTACCTCTGCCAGCACTACGACGACATCACGACCGTCGCACAGGTGTGGCGCCAGCCCATGACGGGCGCCGTCGACTTCAACCAGTCGCTCATGGCCCTCAAGAAGCTGTCGGTCCGCGACCTCTACCGCCTCTACTTCGACTATGCCTGCCGCTGCGCCACGTGGGACTTCGACGCCTGCGCCCCCTACCGCAATAATTACATCGGCGACTTCACCTACCGCTGCGTGCTGACCGACGAGGGCGAATATCAGGTGGCCCACTACAGCTGTCCGCAGTCGACGGGCTTCAACGTCATTCCCCTCGAGGTGCCCGCAGCCGGCACGGAGGTCGTCACCCACCTGACCGGCCTGGCCGTCGGCGCACCCCTGCTCGATGCCGATCCGGGCGAATACCTCAACGGCGACACCGGCACGTCGACCACCGACAACCGCCACTATGTCAACGGCGGATCCCGCGCCTCGCGTGGCTTCCGCATGGGCTACGTGGCCCTGATGGACGACGGCTCGCGCCAGTATTTCTCCGCCGACAGCGTCTACTGCCAGGGCACACGCGTCGTCACCGAGGACTACGCCTTCCGCGTGCCCGAGGGCGTCAGCCGCCTCTGGCTCGTCGTCGCGCCCGCCCTGAAGACCTACTTCCAGCACAAGTGGGACGAGACCATCGATCACGACGACATGTGGCCCTATCGCTTCAGCATCGAGGGCACCGACCTCGGCTCGCGCGCCATGGTCTATGCCGAGCCCACGCTCGATGGCCGACCCATCGCCGACGCCACCTTCACCTACGACGTCACCTTCCCCCGCGACGCCACCGCCTATACCGGCACCACCGTCAGCGTCGGCGGACAGGCTGCCGCCACCCTCGGCACCGCCTTCCAGCTGCAGCTCACGAGCATCAACACCAAGATGCAGGAGTGGTCGAGCCAGGGCCCTGCCAACGGCCGCATCATGTTCTACGCCGTCCGACCCACGGGCGAGCTCGTCCAGAGCGGCAGCACCGCCAACGGCTACGGCCACTGGTTCACGGCCGCGGGCAACGTCAGCCAGTACAGCTCGGGCATGCTCTTCTCCGAGTTCCAGCCCTCGTCGCTGACCTTCTCGCTCGGCCAGTATCCCGGCAAGTGCACTGAGGGCAAGACCTACACCATCCGCCAGGCCCTCCGCTATCGCAAGAACCCGAAGGAGTATGCACAGGCAACCTTCGTCTTCAACATCACCGTCGGGCCCGCCGCCTCGGCCCGGCTGACTGGCATCGACTACACCGACCCCTCGACCGAGGGCATCCGGACCGTGAACGATGAACTGAGGACCGCGAACTACTACGACCTGCAGGGCCGCCCCGTCGACGAGCCCGCCCGCGGCGGCATCTACATCAGCGATGGCCGCAAGGTCGTGGTCCGCTGAGCATAGCCATTGCAAGGGGAACAAGTTCGTACGGGAAACGTCGTCCAAAACTAAAATCTCAGTGTGATTTTATTTCGTCACACTGAGATTTATTAAAATCACACTGAGATTTTATGTCGTCACGCCGTGATTTTAGTTTTGCCCGACGTCTTTTTTCCTTTGTTTTTTTTGTCGTTTTCATAAATAATGCGTATATTTGCACGCATATTGTCCTTTCGACTAAACATCGGCTAAAACTTACAGATTAAACTATCACGATATGAAGAAAACAACATTGACACAATTCCTTCTGGCATCGGCCATGATGCTTGCCGCCACGACGGCCCAGGCACAGACCGCACGCCAGCAGCTGAAGGCTCAGCCGACGACCGCCATCGTCAACCTGAGCCAGCCAGTGAGCAACACCCCGACCGAAGGCACGTCCTTCGGCGACCGACTCGTGGAGCGCCTCAAGGCCGAGGGCATCAAGCTGCCCATGGCCGAGGAGAAGATGCGGCGCCTCCGTCCCGGCCACCGCAGCTACGTGCGCCCCGTGGCCGAGGGCGAGAAGCCGCTCACGTTCTCGGGCATGCTGCAGTACAACGAGGTGGAGGGCCGCATGCTCCTGGAGTATGGCTTCTATAAGTTCAGCCAGGTGAACGGCTTCGTGCGCGAGCCGATGGCCGACGTCGACTTCGACCTCAACGGCCGCGGCGCCTACTACAACCACAAGCTGCACGGCGTGGCCAGCATCGACCTGCCCTACACCGGCGCCGGCGCCGGCAAGTGGTACTACTGCGAATGGGACGCCGACACATGGGAGCCGACGGGCATGCACCGCACCAGCCTGAACGCCCAGAACTTCATCGTCAAGGCTGCCGACTGGGACCCCACGACGGGCATCTGCTACGGATGGAAGCAGGACGGCTCGAGCGGCAACTCGTTCCTCCGCATCGACTATGAGAACATGTCGCGCGAGATCATCACCAGGAGCGACTCGACCGTCGTCATGCTGGCCATCAACTCGAAGGGCCAGATGTATGGTGTCACCGAGAACGGCAGCTTCTGCTCCGTCGACAAGCAGAACGGACGCCTGACCTACATTGGCACGCTCGACTTCCCCTTCGCCGCCGTCTTCGAGAGCATGACCTTCGACCGCAAGACCGACCGCCTCTACATGCAGGCCACGGAGATCGACGAGGAGGAGGAGCTGATGCTCGGGCGCCTCTGCGAGGTCGACGTCACGACGGGCCACACCGAGCTCATCGCCTACCTGCCCGAGGTCGAGGAGTACACCTGTCTGAACGTCCTCTATGAGCCCGACGACGAGGCCCCGGCCGACATCGAGCAGATGATGGTCAGCTTCCCCTCCGAGGTGGGCGCCGGCGTCGGACTGGCCGGATTCACCGTCCCCACGACGACTGTCAGCGGCGAGCCCCTGACGGGCACCGTCCACTACGTGCTGACGTTCAACGACGACGATGCCAACCCCATGGAGGGCGATGCACAGCCCGGCGACTACGTGGCCAAGATCGTCAACCCCAAGGGCGACGGACGCCAGAAGGTGGTCGTCGTGCTCACGGCCGGTGGCCATGAGGGCCGCCGCAACGTGGCCGTAGGGTGGGTAGGCACTGACACGCCCATGCCCACCAACGTCCAGCTGGCCTACAATGAGGAGAGCGGCGAGGCCACGCTGACCTGGGCCGGCAACGTTGGCCAGCACGGCGGCTACGTCAAGGACGCCCTGACCTACGACGTCTATCGCTATCCGGGCGAGGTGAAGGTGGTCTCGGCCACGACCAAGACCACGTTCACGGAGTCCTTGGCCGGCATGAAGTATAATGGCTATTATTATAAGATCGTGCCCTTCCGCGACGACGTCGAGGGCGTCAGCGCCAAGTCGGACATCATCAAGGTGGGACAGCCGTACGACGTGCCCTTCACCGACGACTTCGAGAGCCCCGATGCCGGCACGGCCTACACCACCATCGACCTCAACGGCGACGGCAACACGTGGGACTTCATCCACTTCGACTCCACCAGCGGACGCATGCGCTACAGCTATGCCAAGTACACGGCAGCCGACGACTGGGTGCTCACGCCGCCCATCCACCTCATGGAGGGCATCGCCTACGAGGTGAAGTTCCTGGCCAACAGCATCTCGCCGGCCTTCAAGGAGCGGCTGGCCGTGGCCTGCGGCATAGGCGAGGATCCCTCGGCCTACGAGGTGCTGATCCCCGAGACGGTCGTCTCGACCACTAACCACCAGAGCCCGATTGAGATGACGGGCGAGATCAAGGTGAAGCAGACGGGCGACTATCGCTTCGCCTTCCATTGCACCAGCCCCGCCCTGCAGAACGCCCTCATGATCGACAACCTCAGCGTCTCGGCCGGACAGCTGCTCATCACGCCCGACAGCGTGAAGAACCTGCAGCTCAAGGCAGCTCAGGACGGCGACCTCATCGTCACCATCGACTTCGACGCGCCCACCGTGGCCAACGACGGCACCCAGCTCGAGAGCCTCTCGCGCATCGTCATCACCCGCGGCGAGCAGCAGGATCTCGTCACGACCCTGACTGACGTCGTGCCCGGACAGCACTACACCTTCGTCGACGAGGATGCCGTCAACGGCAACGTCGTCTATGGCGTCACGGCCTACAACGAGGCTGGCGCCGGACTGACGGCCACGGCTTCCGTCTACGTCGGCACCGATGCGCCCGCCGTGCCTCAGCAGGTGGCGCTGGCCGACAACCTCGACGGCACGGCCACGCTCTCATGGCAGGCTCCTGTGGAGGGCCAGAACGGCGGCTACGTCGACACGGAGGAACTGACCTATAACATCTATGGCGTCATCAACAACCAGCTGACGAAGGTGAAGAGCGACGTCACCGACATGACCTACACCGTCAGCGGCGTACCCCAGACGGGCGCTCAGGGACAGACCATCTACGGCGTCTCGGCCGTCAACGAGCTGGGCGAGTCGAACGCCGCACTCGCTGCGCCGCTCATCCATGGCGCTCCCTACACCCTGCCCTTCATGGAGGGATTCCTCAGCAGCGGCCTCAAGGGCATCTGGGCTACGCGCTCGAATGACGCCAGCACGTCGTGGCGCATGTACTCTGGCATGTCGTCCGACGGCGACAACTGCCTCACGGCGGTCGAGTCGGAGCGGGCTGGCGCCGTGGCCACGCTCACCTCGGGCAAGGTCTCGCTGGCCGGCGCCGTCACGCCGAAGCTCGTCTTCGCTGCCTACGGCGACCCGGGCTCGAAGAACGTGCTGAAGGTGGCCATCCAGAAGAACGGCGAGGCCCAGGCCGACACCGTCATGACGCTCAACTTCGCCGAGCAGAAGGAGGAGGCCTTCGTCGTCTGCAGCATCGACCTCTCGGCCTACAAGGAGGCCAAGTACGTGACGGCATCGTTCGTCGCCGAGCTCAACGACCCGCAGCTGCGGCTCATCGCCATCGACGACGTCAACTTCCGCAATGTCAACCAGTATGACCTCGCCGTCTATGCCGACGTGCAGAGCCGCACCACGGCCGGACAGAAGGCTCACGTCGACGTCACCGTCCACAACGTGGGCGACCGCGAGGCCAAGGGCTATCAGGTCAGCGTCTTCGTCAACGGACAGAACGTGAAGTCCTTCGAGGCCGACGGCGCTCTCGCCTCCTTCGACCGCGCACGCTATGCCTTCGACTATCAGACCGTGGCCACCGACCCCGAGCAGTCGCGCGTGTGGGCCGTCGTCAGCTACGACTATGACCTCGACGAGGACGACAACACCACCGCCGAGCAGCCCCTCCGCATCGTCGCCTCGCAGCTGGAGGCCGTCACGAACCTCGTCGCCGCATCGGCCGACGGCAAGTCGCTGCTGCAGTGGACGCCCGTCACGGGCAAGAACTCGGTCACCGAGAGCTTCGAGGGCTACGAGACGTTCTCGACGTCCTTCGGACAGTGGGGCAACTACGATCAGGACCGCACCGCCACGGCCGGCATCAACGGCCTCTGGTGGCCCGGCATGAACCAGCCGCAGGCCTTCCTGACCTTCAATTTCCGCGAGGCTGGCGTCACTGAGGCTCAGATGAAGGCTCATCCTGAGTTCGAGGCCAACACGGGCTCGCAGTTCCTTGCCTGCTTCAAGGCTAACAATGCCCCTGGCAACAAGAACAACGACTGGCTCGTCTCGCCGGAGCTGTCAGGCGAGGAGCAGACCGTCACCATCTTCGCACAGAGCCTCGCCGGCGTATGGAACGAGACCTTCGAGGTGCTCTACTCCACCGAGGGCAATCAGGTCAGCGACTTCAAGGCCGACAACCTCGTCAACGAGTATGAGGCCCCGAAGAGCTACTTCGGTCGGTTCCGTGCCAACCTGCCCGCCGGCGCCAAGTATTTCGCCATCCACTGCAACTCGCAGAACGGCGGTGTCTTCATGCTCGACGACATCAGCTATGAGGGCAAGGCGCTCACCCTGCGCGGATACAACATCTACTGCGACGGACAGCTCGTCGCCACGGCCCCGGCCGATGCACAGACCTATGAGCACAACGTCGGCGCTCTCTCGACAGGACTGCACACCTATCACGTCACGGCCCTCTACGACGAGGGCGAGTCGGCACTGAGCAACGCCGCACCCGTCGCCGTGGTCAACGCCATCAAGGACGTCAGCGGACGCCAGGTACATATTGCCGCCCGTCAGGGAGCCATCGAGGTCAGCGGGGCCAAGGGCATGACGGTCGCCGTCTACACCCTCTCCGGACAGCTCTGCTTCAAAGGCAAGGGCGATGCCGTCATCCCTGTGGCCGCCGGCCAGTATCTGGTCGTCGTCGATGGCCATACAACCAACGTGTTTGTGAAATAATGAGAATGAGTTGCTACCGCCCCTCGACCCAACGGTAATGACGGCGGTAGCCACTCCCCTCCCTTCCCGGCGGTAATGACGGCGGTAGCCACTCCCCTCCCTTCCTGGCGGTAATGACGGCGGTAGCCACTCCCCTCCCTTCAAGGGGAGGGGTTGGGGGTGGGGTCTCTATCTTTCATATTGAATAAAAAAAGCCTGCGCGAATCCATCGCGCAGGCTTTTTATTATCGGAAGTGGAGTAGGGGGGTGGAGCTCAGATGTACTTATCACCGTACTTGATGCCAATCTCGTTGACATACTTGCGGATGAGCGCCGACGAGTCGCCCTTCTTGCAGATGAGCAGCACGTCGCCCTCCTCGGCCACGATGTAGCCCTCGAGCCCGTTGATGACGCCCACATGGCCGTGCGGAAGCTTGATGATGTTGTCCTTGCAGTCCTCAAGCATCACCTCCGAGTCGAGCACCACATTGTCGCCCTCCTGCTTCTGCATGCACTCATAGATGGAGTGCCACGTGCCAAGGTCGGCCCAGCCGAAGTCGCAGCACATCACGTAGGTGTCGTCCCAAAGCTCCAGCGTGGCCTTGTCCATCGACATGTTCGGATACGACGAATAGTAGGCGTTCACGTAGTCAACGGCCTCCTCGAGCGTGGCCTCCTGAGGCATGGCGTCGAAGCGGTTCAGGATGTCGGGGAACGACTTCAGGAAAAAATCGCGCAGATGGCGCACGTTGGCCACGAACATGCCCGTGTTCCAGAAGAACTCACCGCTGGCCATGAACATCTTCGCAAAGTCGCGCTCAGGCTTCTCCGTGAACGACTTCACCTTGAAGATGCCCGTCGACAGCGTCGGCTCGCCAATCTGAATATAGCCGTAGCCAGGCTCCGGCCGCGTCGGCCTGATGCCCATGGTCAGCATGATGTCGTTATCCGCCACGAAGTCAAGAGCCTGCTGCACGTTGCGGCGGAAAGCCTCGTCGCCGATGATCAGCTGGTCGCTCGGCACCACCACCAGGCGGGCGTCCTCGCAGCGCTGGGCGATGTGACGTCCCGCCCACGCCACGGCAGGCGCCGTGTTGCGGTTGACAGGCTCCAATAGCAGATTCTCTACAGGCAGTTCAGGAAGTTGCTGCCGGGCCATCTCCTCCAGGTCGGCACTCGTGCAGACAAGGATGTTCTCAGCCGGAATGACCGTCGACATGCGGTCGTAGGTCGACTGCAGCTGCGTCCGCCCCGTACCGAAGAAGTCAGCAAACTGCTTTGGGCACTCCCGACGGCTCGACGGCCACAGGCGTTTTCCCCGTCCACCAGCTAATATAAGACAATAATTTTTGTTCGATAGGTCCATGTTAATATGTCCAGATGTAAAGATTTCGGCTGCTAAGATAAACAATATCTTTGATATTTCCAAGTATTTTTAAGATTTTTAGGAGATTCTTTTGCCTAATTCAAAAAAACTTCGTAACTTTGCAACCGCTTAGAATGCCCAGATGGCGGAATCGGTAGACGCGCTGGTCTCAAACACCAGTGGGGCAACCCGTGCCGGTTCGACCCCGGCTCTGGGTACAAGTAATGCTCGGCAGTAATCGCTAAACCCTTATTGACAAGGGGCTTAGCGATTCTCTTTTTTGGGGGGATTTCTCTTATGGATGAAGAAAAGTGGGCAGGCGGTGGGGGTAATTCAAATAAAATGTGTATCTTTGCATCCGGATTGTGATGTGATGCACAGTCGGACTAACGGATTTGAAGACCAATAACTAAAAAGAGAACAATGAAAAGAATCGCTTTCCTGCTCCTCTGCATCGCCAGCTTTGTGGCGAATGCCGGCGCCGACCCGAAGCAATGGATGGGCGCCCTGAAGGACAATATCTACGTCGCGCAGATGTCATTGCCGGGAGCGCATAATGCGGGCACGGGGCATGGCTCCTTTCTCATTTTTGGCAAGTGTCAGGACAAGGACCTGGCGGGCCAGTGGGATGCCGGCGTGCGCGTCTTCGACCTCCGCCCGTCGGCCAGCGGCGACGACTGCACGATCAACCACGGGACGCTGTCGACGAAGCTGACGCTGCGCCAGGCGCTGACCACGCTCAGCGGCCGGCTGACGACCTATCCCAGCGAGTTTGCCGTCGTGCTGATGCGCAAGGAGGACGGCGAGGCCGAGGAGTGGAAGACGAAGGTGGCCGCCATTGTCGGCAGCTTCACCAACGTGATGCCCTTCCGCCCGAACCTCCGCCTGGGCGATGTCCGTGGCAAGATCCTCGTGCTCAGCCGCGACTACTTTGCCGACGGGTATAAGATCGACTACTGGAACGACAACACCACGCGCGACGTCCGCTCGGCTAACGGCGTCGACTTCGTCGTCCAGGACTTCTACGAGCTGGGGGATGCCACCGCCACGAAGTCATCGGCCATCGCCAACATCCTCGCCGAGGCCCGCACGAACAACAGCGCCAGCCGCATGTTCATCAACCACACGTCGGGCTATACGGGCACCAGTAGCAGTAACACCAACATCAACAGCAATGCCGAGACCAGCAACGCGGTGGCCCTCAGCACGATCACGGCCCACCCCGGTCCGACGGGCTGGGTGCTGATGGACTTCGCCGGCTCCGGCAGCTACAGCGGCGCCGCCCTCTGCAGCAAGATCATCGAGCAGAACAGCCTCATCGCCACGTCGGTGCCCAGCGCGCCCGCCACGGGCCAGTATTATGTCCGCAACGTGGGGCGTGGCATGTACGTCACCCGCGCTAACGACTGGGGCACGCGCGCCTCGCTCGACCTGTGCGGCATGCCCATCGCCGTCAGCAACGCGGGCGACGGCACGCTGACGCTCGTCACCAATGTCAACGGCATCGGCCGCGGCATCTTCATCGCCGACGGCAATGGCGAGACGGTCTACGTCGACAACACGCCCACGCCGTGGACCTTCGAGTGCATCGACGCCGCCAACCACATCTACACGCTCCGCAACGGCTCAGACTATCTGCAGGCCAAGGCCGGCGGCACCATCCTCGTGGCCTCCCCGTCAGCCGAGGGCCAGTCCGCCCAGTGGCAGCTCATCCCCCGACAGGAGCGCGAGGACCTCAGCACAGCCACTGCCGCCAATCCCGTCGACGCCACCTATCTCATTGAGAATCAGGGCTTCGACCGCTATAATGGTGAACAAAACTCATGGAAGAACGCTGACGGCTCAAACTGGCGGCCCGGCGACGCCTGGTGCCGCAATGCCGACGCGAGCAACAACTGCGCCGAGGCGTGGAATGCCAACTTCGACATTCATCAGACCTTCACGGGCGTGCCCGACGGCGTCTATGAGCTGCGCGTGCAGGGCTACTACCGCATCAGCGAGGGCAACACGAGCGACTATCTCATCAGCCAGCTGCGGGCCGGCAACGACGTGCTCCGCGCAAAGTATTATATCAACAGCACCGAGGCCTGGCTGCAGCACCAGCTGTCAGCCGACCTGCCGGCCGACTATGCCGACTTCAGCGTCGACATCGACGGCACCACCTACCGCTATCCCAACAGCAAGCCACGTGCCTCCGTCGCCTTCCGCGACGGCTACTACGAGAACGTCCCCCTCCGCACCGTCGTCTCCGGCGGCACACTCACCATCGGCCTGCGGCTCGACCAGAAGAACGGTCAGGACTGGGTCTGCTTCGACAACTTCCGGCTGGCCTACCTCGGCGCGCCCATGGCGGGCGACCTCAACCTCGACGGCACGCTCACCATAGCTGACCTCTGTGCCCTCGTCGGCGTCCTCCTCGGCCTCCCGTCCAGTTACGCCGCCCCGGCCGACGTCAACGCCGACGGCGCCGTCAATGCCGCCGACGTCAGCGCCCTCGCCGACCTCCTCCTCCTCCGCTGACCCCGCGCATCTTTCCATTGTCCTTTTTGTTTACAAATCAAGATCTCGGCACAGCGAAGCGGTCCTTTTTCGTCAAAAAAGCACCGCTTCTCGACTCAAGAAGCGGCCCTTTTCGCCCCAAAAAGGACCGCTTCTTTTTCGGCGTGTAGCTATCTTGCAGAAAATCAACAAGTTGTAATGAATAGGTGAATACTTTAGAAATTTATTTACAAACCAGCCTAAATAATCCCCTCAAGATAGGGATTCCCGATAGCTTCCTTTAGGTTAAATTCCATAAATGATTTGGAGAATTGGGATAAAAGGATTATCTTTGCAGAAACAAAAGAGTTTTTATTTATGACAATAATAACAGGAAGTCAGTTCAGGGCTAATCAGGGCAAGTATATCGACATGGCGCACCAAGGTGAGAATGTCTATATAAAAACCCGACGGGGTAACGTTGTCCTTACTCCTGTTGCTGATGATATTGAAGATGAGGAGAAGTCTTTCCAGGAATATGTAGGCTCTAAGTCCTTCCAGTCTGTTGCTGAAAAGGCCAGGCAGGAGTTCCAGGATGGTAAGACCAGAAGTTTTGGCAGTGGCTCAGAGGCACAACAGTGGATGGATAGTCTATGAAGTACAGGATTGATTTTTCAACCGAGGTTCAAAGGATATTGAAGAAATGGAAGAAATCTAACCCCAGGTCTTTCAACAAGCTTCGTGATTTGTTGCCGGAACTTGAAGAACACCCACGAACAGGCACTGGTCATCCTGAGCCACTGAAAGGAGGTAATAATGTGACCTATTCAAGACGTCTGACAGGGCATGACAGAGTCATCTATGATATATATGACGATGTTGTGGCGGTTTTGGTCATCCAAGTTGGAGGCCATTATAACGATAAATAGCAGAAAAGCAGGACATACCTCCTGCTTTTTTTATTTCAGCCCCTGCCGCATTGTTAAAACGGATCAGTCCGCAAACCCAGTTGAGAGTATGCGCAGCCGCTCCCCTCCCTTTCAAGGGGAGGGGTAGGGG
Organism: uncultured Prevotellaceae bacterium; assembly: GCA_902779455.1. Lineage (GTDB taxonomy): Bacteria > Bacteroidota > Bacteroidia > Bacteroidales > Bacteroidaceae > Prevotella. The sequence continues at coordinate 56,677 of CACZBS010000003.1, read as the reverse complement.
GTGGGGTCTCTAACTATTTCCGCGTAAAGAATATACAGACCCCACCCCCGACCCCTCCCCTTGGAGGGGAGGGGAGTGGCTGCGCACAATCTCCCCTTCTTGTGTCCCTTCGGTAGCAAGCGTCACCCTTCGGGATGCCGAGCGAAGGGGAGTGGCTGCGCATGATTAGGAACTATCATTTGCAATTGATTCTTAAGAACAAAGGGGGCATGGCTTCGATGTGAAGCCATGCCCTCATTATGTTTTTAGGAAGCGTGCTGCTTACTTGACGATGAACTTACGGCCGTTCATGATGTAGAGGCCGCGGGTGGGCTGGGCGATGCGGCGGCCCTGCAGGTCGTAGCATTCCTTAGCCTTGAGGTCGTTGCTGACGGTGGTAATGCCGTTGTAGATGGGCTCAGCCATGAACGTCACGTAGTAGACGTACTGCTTGTCGCCCACCTCGAAGCAGAACTGTCCGTTGGCCGTGTAGTCGTCGGCCACCTCGTTGTTGCTGCACATGGTCAGCACGACGTCGTCGCCATTGCGGGCGATGGTGAAGTACATGTCGCCGTAGCCGTTGTAGCCGCCGTCCATGTCGAAGCTGAGGCCGTTCTCAGCGTTCTGGCCATCGCCGTAGACGCCGTCGGTGGTGAGTCCGCGCAGGTAGTAGCTGTCGGGGCTGAGCAGGTCGTCGACGGTGACGCCGAGTGCCTCGGCAGGCTTGCTGAGGTCGAGCACGACGTCGATCTCATCCGTCGAGACGGGGATGCCGAGGTTCTCGTTGCCGACGATCTCCTTCTCTACGACCGAGTCGACGAAGCGCAGGTTGATGTTGATGGTCACCATCTTCTCAGTGGCCTCGTTGACGAGGAAGAGCTGTGTGCTGAACACCTCGCCGACGCTGTTGCGGTTGGGGTGCTGGAAGAAGCGGAACGTGCCGTCGCTGAGGAAGCAGATGCCCACGCGGGCGTTAGCGTCATACCAGTCGCTGACGCGGCCGTCGGCATTAAGCCAGAAGCCCGGGTTGGGGTCGCAGCTCCAGTCCTTCGAGTAGGTGCCGCGCTTGGCCACGAGGGTGTCCTGCGTCAGACCGTAGAGCACGGGCGATGCGGTGCCGATGAGCTGCTCCACCTCGTCGATAGCGATGTTGCAGAGGTCCATAGCCTCATAGCCGTTGTAGAGCAGCGACTGGAGTGCGAAGGTGCGTGTGGCGACGCTCTCGAATCCGTGTTCCACAACATCAGGATCGTCGATGAGGAGGGTGACGTCGTACTGATAGTAGTTCTCGCCGTTCATGAAGTAGAGGCTGGCCGTGAACTGGTCGCCGTAGGTGTAGGTGTTGGGCTTCTGTCCGACGTTGAGCGTCGAATAGTCGTTGGCAGCGGCGGGCTCGATGTAGAAGGCACCGTTGGCGTAGGCCACGACGCGGCCGCCCTCGTCGAACCAGAATCCGCCGTTGTTGGCTGTCGTCTGTCCGAAGTTGTCGTTGTTGTCGAGGGCATTCATGCCGATGGCCGACACCTCGCAGCCCAGTGCCTGGGCAATGGTCTCGAGGTCAGGATAGACCTGCACCGAGCCCCACGACGTGCGTGGCTCCTGCTTGACGGTGACGGCAGCCTGGCCCACCTTCGTGTAGGCGTCCATGCCCGTGCCCTGCTCCACCTCGAGCACCTTCAGGGTGATCTTCACGCGGTAGGCCTTGTCGCCATAGACGAGATAGACATAGCTGAACCATTCGTCGTTCGACTTGCAGCCGCCGGGATACTGACCCAGGTTGAACGTCAGCTCCATCGTCTCGGCATTGAAGCCGAAGGCCTCAGCGAAGAACTTGTCAGCGTCGCCCCATTCGGCCGATGCGCATTCGCCCGTCTCCTCGCCCAACTCGTTCTGCACGGGGCGCATCCAGAATCCGGGAGCGCCGGCCGTGAAGGTGTTGCTCAGCGTGTCCTTCTTCAGGCCGCCGCCTTCCTCGACGTCAGCCGTGTTGTATTCGGGGGCATAGAGCACCTGATCCATGGCGTCGACGAGGATGCCGACAGCCGGCAGACCGAGCTTCTCGATGACATCGTCGAGGACCACCTTCACGGCGTCGCTGTCATAGCCGCCGCGGGGGAACTGCTCGACGACAACTTCCTTCTCGCCCACGACGTTGATCTCCTTCTCGATCAGTGTGGCCGGCTCGGGAATGTCGTAGACGGGCTTGGCGATGACGTTGAGCGTGATGGCGAAGACGACCTGCTTGTCGTTGAACTTCAGGGCGATCTTGGCTGAGGCGGCGTCGCCGGCCTGCATCACTTCGGGCATCTGGCCCACGTAGAAGGCGAACTCGTCGGCCTCGATGTCGACGTCGGGGCTGGCATAGAAGACACTGGTCTCGCCATAACCCACGTTGTTGCCCTGAGCGTCCATCCAGAAGCCGTTGGCATCGGCCGTGGGGTCAGAGCTCTCAGTGCCGTCGGCCTGCTGCACGAAGAAGAGGCTCGTGGCGGGTGCCTCGGCAGCGATGTACTCGCTGATGGCTGCGCCCAGCGTGGCGGCGTCAGAGCCGAGGGCCGTGGCCACCTCGGTGAGGTTGAATGCGATGGGCGATGCTGAGTAGTCCGTCGTCGGATACTGCTCAGCGCTGCCCTCGAACTGTTGTGCCTGTGCTGTCGTTCCGACGAGCAGGCATACCACTGCGGTCAGCAGATTTCTAAGTAGAGTTTTCATCATACTGTTTGGATGTTAGTTAATAATGTTTTAAATGATTGCAGTAATTTCGTTCGGGGTTAGTCCTCAAGACTTGGCAAAGATACGAATAATCTCTGAAAACCGGCAATTAAATAAGGAGAAAATCTAAGCCGGCAGGGCGTTTTAGACGATTTTTCCATTCTTTTAGACAATATTGCAAGCCGCCGTCTTTTTCTTGCGATTTTTTCTTTGATTATCTTGCAGATACTCAAAAAAAGATGTATCTTTGCAAGGGTTTCGACAGGGTTCGATGCTTTTTGACCAAGGAATTTTACAACTAACCACCAATATGAGACATACTACACTTGCTGCCATGATGGCCATCATTGCGTGCTTCGCCATGCCGCACATGACGGTGGGGCAGACGCTGACCAACCTTACGGTGAAGGCCGCCAGCATCGAGGCGTCGGCCAGCGACGAGGGTCACCCCGTCAGCCTCGTCAGCGACAACCGCACGACGGAGAGCAACTACTGGAGCAGCTATCACGGCGACGACCACCTGGGGCAATACGAATACGTGGAGCTCACGTGGGCGCAGCAGAACGTCTACCGCGAGATACGCGTCTATTGGGCCACCGCCGACGACCGCCTGGCGCTGCCCACCGATGCCTACGTCTCCTGGTGGGACGGCAGCGAGTGGCAGCAGGGCCCCAGCCTCAATGCGGCCGACGACAAGCAGGTGTCGAAGACCGACGTCGACCTCTCGGCCGAGCGGCTGCGCATCTACATGCGGAGCGACAAGGCCTGCGGCATCCGCGAGCTGCGCATCTTCGGCTATGCCGACCCGACGGTGCCCTACAAGTGGCCGGCCTACTCGCCGACACTCTCCTACGACTATCGCAGCGAATACCCCGCTCTCGATCCGCCCACACGGATGCTGCCCGAAAACAACAACATCAAGGGCTACAAGGCCGACGGCTGGTGGGCCGTGGCATGGGGACCGAAGACCAACCCCTACGTCACCGAGACGGCCAAGCAGGGCCTGCTCGACAAGATGAACGAGGACTTCGCCTTCTTCCGCGACGTCATGGGGTGGCCGCCCGACAAGCGCGCCCGCAACGGATACTACAGCACGGTCTACGTCTACGGCAGCGGTCTCTACAGCGACAATGCCGACATGTATGCCACGGGCGGATGGCAGGGTGCCACGTGGTATAATGGCTCGTCGTGGCCGATGGTCAACATCAGCTATTACCCCATCGCCTGCTTCGACCCCGACTTCACCTACGACACGAATCCCAACGGGAAACACGCCGTCACCGACCAGACGTTCCAGCAGAACGCCTGCGTCCATGAGGGCATCCACGCCATCTTTGCCGACCTGGAGGGGTGCAAGAACTCCGCCTGGTATCAGGAGGCCGGCAACACGTGGCTGCAGGGCGAGGCCGAGCTCGTCAAGAGCGGCAAGACGCCCACGAGCATGGGCTACCTGAGTGCCGGCAACATGATTGCCCCGTTCATGCCCATCGAGTGCTACTCGGGGTGGCTGCTCGACGACACGTTCGGCGGTCCGTCGGCCGAGGGCGTCAACATGTACGGCGCCTCCGGACAGATCTGCACCTGGCGCAACATGCTCGGCGGCGTGCAGTATGGCGAGCTCTTCCCCCACTTCGTCAGCGAGATCCTGGGCCGCGGCTCCATCCCCTGGATATGGCGCTACTGCAAGAACCGCGTGCTCGACGGCATGGCCGACTCGCTGGGCGACAGCCAGATGCGCCGCCTCATCCTGGAATATCGCGCCCGCCAGGCCATGATCGACGTGGGCCAATGGTCGACGGCCTGCCGCAAGCTGCTCGACGACAACTGGCTGCTGAGGGTCGAGCAGGAGTGGACCCCCTACTGGAAGAAGGTCGCCCCCTGGCTGGCCACGCCCTATGCCAATATGTATCGCTGCGACGAGGTCGACAGCGCCGGCTGGTGGCGCCCCGAGTGGCGCACGACGCCCGGATGGAGCGGTGCCAACCAGGTGCCGCTGCACGTCAAGGGCGCCGTCGGCACGATGGTCAGCCTGCACTTCAAGCCGCTGGGGCAGAACATGGTGTGCATGCTCTGCTATCGCACCAAGCAGGGCAAGATCTTCTACTCGCAGCCCGTCGAGGGCGAGGGCGACGTCATGATGGAGCTGCAGGGCGTGCCGGCCAACAACGTCGTGATTGCCGTCGTCTGCAACACCGATTATATATATAAGGGCGAGGAGACGCGCAAGAAGCACTTCGACTACCGGCTGCGTATGGGCGAGGGCGTCTATCAGCCCGCCAAGGCCCAGCTGAAGTGGTATAACTACCGCTCGACGATCCGCGACACCGAGTTCATCAACGGCATCGACGAGGCCCTCATGGCTGACCAGCCGTCGGCCCGCTTCACCATCACGCCCGAACGGATGGTCGTCAGGCGCGGCGAGCGCGTGCCCCTGCACATCGCCGCCGCCTCGCAGCTGCAGGTGCCTGTGCGCCTGTACAACCAGGCCGGCCAGCTGGTCAGCCAGCAGAGTTTTATGCGCGACGGCGACTACCTGATCCCTTCGGACATCGCGCCCGGCATCTACGTCCTGCAGGGCCTCAACGGCAGCGAGACGTCGAGTGTGAAAATAACCGTCAAACGATAAAATAGCACATAACATCAAAGTCAGATATGAAGACGAAACAACAGAAATGGGACAAGGGCTGGACCAGAGCCTTACTGCCAGCCTGTCTCCTCGCCCTGTCGGCCATGACGGCGTCGTGCGACAAGGACGAACTCATGGACGACCCCTCGTGGCTGGGCAACTCCATCTATGAGCGGCTGCAGGACGACGGCCACTTCAGCTACACCCTGCGGCTCATCGACGACCTGGGCCAGAAGGAAGTGCTCAGCCAGACGGGCAGCAAGACGCTCTTTGCGGCCGACGATGCCGTCTACGACAACTTCTTCGCCTCGAACGCATGGGGCGTCAGCCGCTACGACGACCTGACGGCGGCGCAGAAGAAGCTGCTCCTGAACAGCGCCATGGTCAACAATGCCTACCTGGTGGAGCTGCTCAGCAACGTCAGCGGCAACCCGCCACTCAGGGGCCAGTGCATGCGCCGCGAGACGGCCGCCTCGGTGTTCGACTCCATCTCGAGGATCTATCCTGACGAGATGCCTAACACCCCCTTCTGGGCTAAGCATCGTGACCGCCGGGAGGGCCTCGTGCTGCTGCGCGACAACACGTCGAAGCCGATGATCCACTTCCTGCCCGTCTTCATGCGCAAGAACAATATCACCGACGGCGACCTCGCCATCCTGACCAACGGCGCCTCGCAGTCGATCAATGACTCGTGGGTGAACGGTCGAAAGCTCATCGAGACCGACATTACCTGCAAGAACGGCTATATCCACAAGGTCGACGGACTGGCCACGGCGGCCGACAACATGGCTGAGATCATCCACAACCATGCCGACATGTCGCTCTTCGCCTCGCTCCTCGACCGCTTCTGTGCCCCCTACTACGACGAGGCCGCCACGAAGGAATACAACCGACTGTATAATAATGAGGACTCGGTCTTCACGCTGAAGTATTTCTCGTCGACCAGCAATACGGGCCAATACGGCGCATCATCGGGCGGCGAGCTGAACACCGACCCCGATGGCAACGTCGTCGACGCCACGCTCAGCTTCGACCCGGGATGGAGCCAGTACATGTACACCAACACGGCCGGACGCGACCTCCACTACGACGCCGGCGCACTGCTCGTGCCGAGCAACGCAGCACTTGACGACTGGTGGAACCACGACGGCCGCGTGCTGCAGGACATGTACGGGGCGTGGGAGAACGTGCCGATGAAGGTGCTGGTGAAGATGCTCGACATCAATCTCATCCGCTCGTTCACCGAGACCGTGCCCTCGAAGTTCAAGAACATCGTCGACAACACCACGAAGGTGCCCATCGGCATTACCACGGCCCACGTCGACAGCTGCTTCATGGGCTGCAACGGCGTGGTCTACCAGCTCAACCGCGTCTTCACGCCGGCCGCCTATGCCTCCGTGTCGTTCCCGGCACTGGTCAACGAGCAGACCATGAACGTCATCTACTGGGCCATCGAGAAACTGGAGTTTGAGCCATACCTCAACTCCATGGACTCCTACTACAGCTTCATCATCCCAACGAACACGGCCATGCTGCAGTACATTGACCCCTGCACATACGGCAACTCGACCGCCATCCTCTATGAGTTCTACTATGACACCGACTACAAGACGGTGCGCGCCCACCGCTACAACTACGACCTGAACAGCCATCAGATCATCGAAGGAGCCACCGAGCTCAACGATGCCAGCGACGCGCAGGTGCAGAACCGCCTGCGCGACCTGATGGACAACCTCATCATCGTCGGCAATATCGAGGACGGACACACCTACTACCGCACCAAGGGCGGCAGCGTCATCAAGGTGGAGCACGCCGGACAGGAGGGCGCGATGACCCTCGCCGGCGGCTATCAGATCGAGACGGAGCGACCCATCACCGTGGCCAATATCTACGACCAGACCCGCACGGGCAACGGCAAGTCATACGTCGTCGAAGAGACGATGCCGCTCACCAGCCGCCGTTCGCTCTACTCCATCCTCAACGGCCGCGACGACTGCAACCGGTTCTTCAGCCTGCTCTACAACGGCGGCTCGGCCAACACGCTGCTGAAGGCCCGCATGAGCAGCTTCACCTGCGCCGACTACAACTGCAGCCTCTTCGATGCCTACAACTACACGGTCTACGTCCCCACGGATGCCGAGATCGAGCGGCTCCACGCGGAGGGCATCCTGCCCGACTGGAGCGACTATGAGAACCTGACGGCCGAGCAGTTCGGCGGCAACGCCTCGCTGCTCAAGCAGGCCCGCACGCTGGTGGCCAACCGCATCCTCAACTTCATGAAGTATCACATCCAGGACAACTCGGTCTTCATCGGCGGCGAGCCGACCACGAACGTCAAGTATGAGACGTCGACCCTCAACCCGCTGAACAACCGCTTCTTCAGCGTCACCGTCAATGCCGACGACGACCGCCTCACCGTCACCGACCAGCTGGGCAACACCCGCACGGTCGTCAAAGGCGACAACTACAACATCATCGGCCGCGAATACTGGATCCAGAATGCCAACAACGTCAACTCCACCCAGCTCTACAACGCTTCTGACCTGGTGGTCCACCAGATCGACGGCCCGCTGTTCTACGAGTCGGCGCAGCTGACCAAATGGCAGGACGAGATCGACGCGCTACGCGCTAATAATGAATGATAAAGGAGCTACGCAATGAAGACAAAAGCAATATTACAAGGCAGATGGATCAGGATCGTCAGTCTGTTCATCATCCATTCTACGTTGTTCATTAGCGCTGCAAGCGCACAAATCAAAGCCATCCACGGCACCGTCACCGACGAGATGGGCGAGCTGATGGGAGCCTCGGTCTGCGAGATCGACGCCAGCGGACGTATCATCGAGGCCACCGTCACTGACGTCAACGGCCACTTCTCCATGTCCATCCGCAACCCGAAGGACAAGGTGCGCTTCAGCTATGTGGGCTGCCGGACGCAGACGCTGCCCATTAACCGCGAGACGTTCAACGTCAAGCTCGCCTCGCAGACGCAGATCAAGGAGGTCACCGTCACGGCCAAGAAGAAGCTGAACAGCGGCGGACTGCCTATCCCGGAGCGCGAGATATCGTTCGCCACGCAGACCATCGACATGAAGGAGTTTGAGGGCCTGGGACTGACCACCGTCGACGAAGCCCTGCAGGGACGCATCGCCGGCCTCGACATCGTGGCCATCTCGGGCAACCTGGGCGCCGGCACCACCATGCGACTGCGCGGTGCCTCGTCGATCAGCACGCTGACCAGCTCGAACCCGCTCATCGTCGTCAACGGCAACACGTGGAATGTGGACATGACCAACTTCGACCTGACCAATGCCAACGACGAGCAGTTCGCACAGCTGCTGAACGTCAACCCCGAGGACATCGCCTCAATCACGGTGCTGAAGGATGCTGCCGCCACGGCCATCTACGGTTCGCAGGGCGCTAACGGCGTGATCGAGATCACGACGAAGCGCGGCTCGCGCGGCACGCCGAAGTTGACCTATTCGCTCCGACTGACCAGCACCTACCAGCCCGAGGGCTACAAGATGCTCAACGGCAATGACTACACGATGCTGCTGAAGGAGTCCTACTTCAATCCCGAGCAGAACGACAACGCCTCGAACATCCGCGAGCTGAACTACGACCCCACGTTCTCCGAATACGAGCAGTATAACAACAACACCGACTGGGTGGACGCCGTCACGCAGTGGGGTCTGCGCCAGAACCACTACCTCTCGCTGACCGGCGGCGGCGAGAAGGCCACCTTCCGCATCTCGGGCGGTTTCGACCACGAGACGGGTTCGGTCATCAAGCAGAAGCTCAACCGATTCTCCACCCGTGTGGCCCTCGACTACTACGTCAGCGACCGCATCAAGATCTCGACCAACTTCTCGATGACCTACACGAAGAACAACAAGAACTACGACGACCTGCTGGCCATCGCCTACCACAAGATGCCCAACATGAGCATCTACGAGCAGGACCCCGTGACGGGCGAGAACACCTATAAGTACTACACGATGCTGCAGTCGGCCCCCGACGTGTTCAAGGACGACCAGCGCGTCTACGTCAACCCGGTGGCCTCGGCCCATCTGGCCAAGTTCGACGACCGCACCTACGACATCACGCCCGAGTTCGAGCTGAACTACCGCCTGCTGGGCATGGACGAGGAGCACCACCAGCTGAACTGGCAGGGCCGCGTCTACATGAACATCTTCAACGAGTATATCGACAAGTTCTATCCCAAGGAGCTGGTCACCGTGTCGTGGAACAACGGCGTGAACAATGCCTATACGGGTTCGACGAAGAGCGTCGCCTTCAACACCAAGCAGACGCTGACGTTCATCCCCCACTTCGCCAACAAGGACCACTCGCTCATGGCCATGGGACGCTTCGAACTGACGTCGGGCAGCTCCAACGGACAGGGCACCGACGCCACCAAGCTGCCATCAGGCGGCATCACCACACCCTTTGCCGGCGGCAAGGTGACGGGCATGAGCTCCAACTTCAGCCAGTGGCGGTCGATGTACTACACCTTCTCGACGCACTACGCCTACAAGAGCCGCTACATGCTCGACTTCTCCGTGCGTGCCGACGGCACCACGAAGTTCGGACCCGAGCGCCGCTGGGGCTACTTCCCCGCCGTGTCGCTGCGCTGGAACATCGTCGACGAGCCCTGGATGAAGGGCACGGAGAAGTGGCTCTCGATGCTGTCCCTGCGTCCCAGCTGGGGCCGCGTGGGCAACCAGCCCGACCGCGACTATCTCTATGAGAGCATCTACAGCCAGGGTACGCGCTATCTCGACATGGGCGCCATGCAGCCCGACAACATCCGCCTGACCGACCTGCGCTGGGAGACGACGTCGACCTACGACATCGGTGTCGACCTGGGTCTGTTCGACGACAAACTGACGCTGCAGGCCGAGTGGTATCACTCCACGCGCCGCGACATGCTGATGCGCGACGTGAGCATCCCCTCGAGCACGGGCTACTACACACTGGCCTATCGCAACGTCGGCTCCATGCGCAACATCGGCTGGGAGCTGAACCTGAACACCAACCGCATCTTCCAGAAGGGCAAGTTCTACGCTGACATCAACATGACGTTCGGCAACAACCAGAACGAGATCCTCTCGATGGACGAGACCGTCCTCTCGGCCCTCAACTCGGAGTTCTACTTCGGCAACCGCGAGGTGCTGCAGCGCGTGCAGCTCCACAATCCCTTCGGCGCCATCTACGGATTCCGCTACAAGGGCGTCTACGAATACCAGTATGAGACCTTCCAGGACATGACGCCGCAGGAGCGCGAGGCCTTCCTTGCCGCCGGCCATACGGCCCCTATTGCCTTCGACAAGAACGGCAACGTCATCATCGACGACGAGGGCAATCCCGTCCACATGATGTACAACTACACCCACGACGGCGTCGGCAAGAACTACCTCTTCAACGGTGGCGACGCCATCTATGAGGACATCAACAACGACGGCGACATCAACGCCCTCGACATCGTCTACCTAGGCAGTTCGCTGCCCAAGCTGACGGGTGGCTTCGGCTTCACCCTGAACTACGCCCGATGGAAGCTCAACACGCAGTTCAACTACCGCGTGGGCAACAAGATCCTGAACCTGGCACGGCTCGACGGCGAGGCCATGATCAGCAACAACAACCAGACGAAGGCCGTCAACTACCGCTGGCGCAAAGAGGGCGACCAGACCAGCATCCCCCGCGCCATGTACGGCAGCTCGACCAACTACAACACGCTCATCAGCGACCGCTTCGTCGAGGACGGCTCGTTCCTCCGCCTGAACTACATGCAGCTGTCCTACTCGTTCGACCCGAAGGTCATCAAGAAGGCGCTGGGCATCAGCCGTCTGAGCTTCTATGCCAGTGCCAACAACCTCTTCATCCTGACCAAGTACAAGGGTGTCGACCCGGAGGTGTCCTACGGCGGCTATGGGGCTGCTGTCGACGGTGGCCAGACCCCCCGTGCCAAGTCCTATACGCTGGGCGTGAGTGTTGACTTCTAATCAGACTGTTTTTGAAGAAAGAGTAACTATGATTACTAAGATGATAAAGAGAAGTAAGACGTGGATAAACGGCTTGTCCCTTATTCATGGTTTATTATTCGTCAGCGGCATCGGCACGCTTTGCTCATGCTCCGACTTCCTGGAGATCACCCCGCAGGAGACCATCGTGCTGGACAAGTTCTGGAACGAGGAGGCCGACGTGGAGAACATCGTCGCCGGATGCTATTCCAGCATGCAGGCGCAGGCCGTCGTCGAGCGCATGATGGTGTGGGGCGAGTTCCGCTCCGACAATATCGTCGGCGGCACGGGCGTGGAGAACGAGATCGACCTGTCGAACATCTTCAAGGAGAATCTCAACGCCAGCAACGGCTTCACCAAGTGGGGCGAGTTCTATAATATCATTAATCGCTGCAACACCGTCCTGTACTATGCCCCCACCGTGGCCGCCAAGGACCCCAACTACACGCAGAGCGAGCTGAAGGCCACCGTGGCCGAGGTGTCGGCCATCCGCGACCTGATGTACTTCTACCTGATACGTACGTTCCGCGACGTGCCCTACACCACGCAGCCCTACCTCGACGACAACCAGCAGCTGGACCTGCCCGCCACGCCCTTCAAGGACGTCCTCGACAGTCTGATCCTTGACTTGGAGAACATCCAGGGCCAGGCCGTCAGGAAGTATCCCCTCACCAAGACGGGCTATCAGCACGGCCGCATCACCCAGGACGCCATCCACGCCATGCTGGCCGATATGTACTTGTGGAAGCAGGACTATGCCAACGCCATCCGCTATGCCGACATGGTCATCGATGCCAAGACGGCCGACTATCAGCAGACGCTCGACAAGATGTCGGGTGTCATCAGCAGCAACGACCAGATGATCGACGGCTATCCGCTCATCGGCGATGCCATGGTGTCGGGCAACTACTACGGCAACGCCTTCGGCGAGATCTTCGGCGAAGGCGACAGCCGCGAGAGCATCTTCGAACTCATCTATCAGGACAACGACCAGATGCTGGCCAACGGTGCCGTCAGCGCCAGGTATGGCAACGACGAGACCTTCCCCGGGCTGGCCCGCCCGGCCGACTTCCTCTGCACCGACGTCACTGACGAAGTCTACAGCGTCTTCCTCAGCAAATACGACACCCGCTACTATGAGAACCTGCAGCCCGTCAACGGCTCGAAGACCCTGTCGGGCATCAACAAATATGCCTGCCAGTCTGCGATGGTCGACTTGTCGAAGGCTGACATCATGGCTGCTTACGGCGGATTCTACACCAAGGACTATTGTCACGCCAACTGGATCCTCTACCGCCTGACCGACATCATGCTGATGAAGGCCGAGGCACTGGTCGAGCTGGTCAACGACGCCGACACGACCGCGACGGGACGCGAGCTGTCCGACTCGCTGCTCCATCAGGCCTTTGCCATCGTCAACACCGTCAGCAAGCGCTCCAACTGCTCGTCGGGCAGCAAGGACCTGGATGCCGCCAACTATGCCACCAAGCCGCTCATGCAGGCCCTCGTCATGGAGGAGCGCCAGCGCGAACTGATGTTCGAGGGCAAGCGATGGTACGACCTGGTGCGTCGCTCGCTCCGCGACGGCAACACCAACTACCTGGTGGGCATGGTGGCGCGCAAGGGCTCCAGCGGCAGCGGTGCCCTCTCGAGCAAGCTCTCGCGCATGGAGTCCATCTTCTGGCCTTACCACAACGATGAGGTGAAGGTGAATAAGAACCTTGTTCAGAACCCGGCCTTCGGCAGCGGCGAGAACAGTAGCATAGAACGAACAAAATAACTATAAGGAGACAACTATCTATGAATACCAAGCCGATGAAATATTTCCTCCTGGCACTCTCCGTGTGCTATGGTTTCGTCATGGCCCTTTCTTCCTGCTCTGACGAGCCCGACTCCTCGAACTTCTATACGTTCAAGGGGCAGATGATGAGTGAATACCTCTACGGACACGAGCAGTTCAGCGAGTTTACGGCCATCCTCGAGCGGGCCGGGATGATGGAGCTGCTCGCCGCCTACGGAGCCTACACCTGTTTCCCGCCGACCAACGAGGCCGTACGCAACTACCTGGCCAAGCGCGGCCTGTCGTCAGTCAGCGAACTGAGCGTCGCCGACTGCGACACCCTGGCCCGCACACATCTGGTCAAGAACATGTACACCACGGCCGACATGGACGACGGCGTGCTCTCGACGGCCAACATGAACCGCCGCTACATCGAGGTCAGCCATGGCGTCGACGAGGAGCAGAACGCCGTGGTCTACCTCAACGGCACCTCACACATCATCTTCGCCCTGCAGGACGACTCCGTCGAGAACGGCATCATGCAACCCATCACCGAGGTGCTCGAGAGCAGCAACCGCATGATTCTCGACGTGATGAAGCAGAACCCAAACATCTCGCTCTATGTCGATGCCTACGAGCAGACGGGGCTGGCCGACTCGTTCTATCAGTATAAGGACCCCACCTGGGACCCCACGGCCTATGAGCAGCACTGGAAGTACATCTCGCACGTAAACCGTGAGACGGCCTCGCCCCCCGACGAGAAGCGCTACGGCTACACCCTCTTCGTACCCACCGACTCGCTGCTGCGCGAGAAGTATGGCATCACGACCGTCCGCGGGCTCTACGACAAGGCCTGCGAGATCTACGATGCCGTCTATCCCGAGGACAAGGATGCCGAGTATCACGACTTTGCCCACATCAAGCATCCGAAGAATCCGCTCTTCCGATTCCTCGCCTACCATGTGCTGACGCGCGACGTCAAGGGATGGAACTACCTGACGCCCTACAAGGACGTGGGCATCCTGACCACGGTGATGAACCCCGTCGACTGGTACGAGACGATGCTGCCCCACACGATGATGAAGTTCGAGCGACTGACCGTCCGCAAGTGGGCCGGCCCAAGCGTCATCGGACAGCGCTACATCAACCGCCGCTACGACGATGACTTCAACGTCGTCGGCACTCGCATCTTTGCCAACGTCGAGACCGACTACAAGCAGGACGCCCTGAACGGACGCTACTTCTACGTCGACGACATCCTGGCCTTCGACCTCACCACCCGCGACATCGTCGACAACGACCGCATCCGCATGGACTTCTCCACCATCTTCCCTGAGCTGATGACCAACGACATCCGCCTCAACGAGCGCAACGGAGGCATGAAGCAGCAGGACCCCGAGTACGACGAGACGGGCAAGTACGGCCGCAACTACTACTTCCCCAACGGCTATCTGAAGGGCGTCACGCTCAACGAGGGCTGCCACTTCGTCTATCGCCGGCCCCACGACTGGTACGACAGCTACGAGGGCGACGAGATGAACCTCTTCGGCGACTTCGACGCCACGTTCAAGCTGCCCCCCGTGCCCTATGAGGGCGAATGGCAGATCCGCTTAGGCTTCGCTGCCGAGGGCACCCGCGGCGTCGCCCAGTTCTATTTCGACGACAAGCCGCAGGGCATCCCGCTCGACATGACCAAGCAGCTCAGCGACGCCTCCATCCTCGGTGCCGACTGGAAGGCCGACTACAACAGCATGTCGCTCACCGACCTGGCCACCGACCAGAAGGTTCTGAAGAACAAGGGCTACTATCGCGGTGCGGCCGGCGGCTATCACTATGCCCCGCAGGGCGGCACGACCCAGGTCGTCTTTGCCACCCAGCCTCACACCATCCGCATGGTCATCTGCACCACCCACATCAATCCCGACGAGGACCACTACCTGCGCATCCGCTGCGTCTCCACCAAGCAGGGCAACGACAATGAGTTCATGCTTGACTATCTGGAGCTGGTGCCCAAGAGCGTCTACGGTGTGACCGACGAGGGCAAGATGGAGAGTATGCTGTAAACAGTTCTTAGTTCAAAGTTTTTAGTTCATAGTTTTATATGAAATACAAATATATCAGACATATCTGCGCAGCCCTTCTGGCAGGCATAGCCTTCGCCGGATGTTCCGAAGAGTGGAACGACCACTACGAACCGATGGCCGCCGGCGACGGCACGCTCTGGCAGACCATCTCCACCCACGGCGACCTGACTCAGTTTGCTCGCGTCGTCGAGGCCTGTGGCTACGACGTCGTGCTGGACGGCAGTCAGACCTATTCCGTCTTTGCCCCCACCGACGCCACCTTCACTGCTGCCGAGGCCGACAGCCTGATAGCCGAGTTCCGCCGTCAGCAGGCCGCCGGCACCCGTCCGAACGACAACACCGTCGTGCGCCAGTTCCTGCAGAACCACATCGCGCTCTATCGCCACCCCGTGTCGTCGCTCACCCAGGACTCCGTCGTGATGATGAACAGCAAGTACGAGGTGCTCACCCACACCCACATGGGCAATCGGCAGTTGCTGGCTTCGAATGCCCTCTGCGACAATGGCCTTCTGTTCACCATCGACCGCAAGCTCGACTATTTCCCCAACGTTTTCGAATACCTGGGCCACGACAGCGAGCTCGACAGCGTCTATCAGTTCCTCAACAGCTATACCGTCTATGAGTTCGACGAGACGAAGAGTGTGCCGGGCGAGATCGTCGACGGCCAGACCGTCTATCTCGACTCGGTGTCAGTCCTGGTGAACCCCCTGCTCAATGCGTTGGGCCTGATCAATTCCGAGGACAGCACCTACTGGATGGTCTGCCCCACCAACGCCGAGTGGAGCAGGCTGCTGGCGGAGTATGAGCCCTACTTCAATTATCCTAACAACGTGGCGCGGCGCGACTCCATGTTCCGCGTCGGCACCCGTCAGGCCATCATCAGCGGCACCATCTTCAGCCGCACCGTCAATCCCGACGTAGCCTTCCGCGACTCCGCCGTGTCGACCAGTGCCCCCTCGTCGCTGGTGCGCGCCCTGATGGGCAACGACTATCCCTATTACACTTATTTCCGGCCCTTCGACGCCGGCGGCGTGTTCCATGGTGCCGACGACATCCTGTGCAGCAACGGCCACGTGCTCAAGGCCAACGATTTCCGCATCTCGAAGTATGAGACCTTCCTGCAGACGGTGAAGGTCGAGGCCGAGGCCATCCAGTCGCAGGACACCGTCATCAATGCCGTCGAGCCCTTGGTGGTGCGCGAGGTCGTCTCGACCAATCCGTTCTACGGCAAGATCTCCGGCAACACGTTTGTCGAGGTGCAGCCCGACCCCGCCACGGCCCAGGTGACCGTGCAGTACAAGATTCCCGGCATCCTGTCGAACGTCGGCTATGACATCTATGCCGTCTTCGTCCCCGCCACGGCCTACGACACGCTCGCCGTGGCCGAGACCACCCGGCCCAACATCGTCCGCACCACCCTCTACTGGAGCGACCAGAACGGCCGCGAGGCCCGCCGCATCTACAACAAGGACCTCACGACCCGTCCTGACGTCGTCGACACCGTCCAGCTGGTCAGCAACTACACCTTCCCGACCTGCTCCTACGGTCTGGCCGACGCTGCCGTCAAGGTGGCCATCCGCTCTAACGTTCGGACCAACCAGACGTCGACCCACTCCAGCACCCTGCGTCTCGACTGCCTCATCGTCAGGCCCCACAGAGAAGCCGAATAACATGTCATCTCAAGATAACCACTGCAAGCAATTATGAACAGATATTTCATCTTCGCACTTGTCTCACTCATGTTCCAGGCTGCCCCCCTGTCAGCCCAGGACGAGGACGGCGAACTGTCAGAAGCTCCCAAGCGCGAGCGGGCCGAGAAGCCCCGCAAGCAATATCCCACCCGGACGGTCAGTGGCCGCGTGCTCGATGCCACGACCAAGGCGCCGCTCTCGGGCGTCATGGTCCGCGTGGCCGAGGTCGACGGCTACAGCACCCTGTCGGAGGACGACGGCAGCTACGAGCTGCGCGTGCCCCTCTTCGCCACGTCGCTCCAGGTCTCCGCTCCTGAGTTCAACCTGACCCGGACCGGACTGTCGGCCCATGAGCAGCAGCCCGACATCGTGCTCTATCCTGCCGCCTTCACCCCCGACTACGACGCGACGACCAATGTGTCGGCCAGCGAGTCGGCCTCCGACTTCCGCTTCTCCAATGCCGTGACCATCGAGGAGGAGATCCAGAAGCGTCTCGGCGCCAGCGTCCACACCGTCAGTCGCAACGGCACGCCCGGCGTGGGCAGCGTGATGTTCATGAACGGACTGGGCTCGCTCTATGCCAACGCCCAGCCCCTCATCGTCGTCGATGGCGTCATCTTCGACCAGCAGTATGGCCGCTCGACGCTCCACGATGGCTTCTACAACGACATCCTGAGCAACATCAGCCCGGCCGACATCGAGAGCGTCGACGTCCTCCGCAACGGCACAGCCCTCTACGGCGCCCGCGGTGCCAACGGTGTCATCCTCATCAACACCCGCCGCAACCACAGCATGGCCACCCGCATCACCGCCAGCCTCTCGGCCGGCGTTACGCTCGAGCCTAAATTCCTCGACGTCATGGATGCCACGCAATACAAGAGCTATGCCTCCGACCTGCTGCAGACCACCCGCACCACCATCAAGGACTTCAAGTTCCTCAATGAGGATCCCGGCTACTATTACTATCCTCAGTATCACAACGACACCGACTGGAAGGACCACGTCTACCGCACGGCCGTCACCCAGAACTACAACATCAACGTGGAGGGCGGCGACGACGTGGCCGACTACAACCTGTCGCTCGGCTACGTCACCAACCAGAGCACGCTGCGCCAGAACAGCATGAACCGGCTCAACATCCGCTTCAACTCCGACATCCGCCTGACGCAGCGCTTCCTCATGCGGTTCGACGCCTCCTTTGCCAACCAGAAGCGCAACCTGCGCAACGACGGAGCCCCGGCCGACTATACCGAGGGCACGCCCACCTCTGCCGCCTTCCTGGCCTACGCCAAGAGCCCCATGCTCAGCCCCTACACCTTTGCCGGCGGCCGCATCTCCGACAACTACATCGACGTCAGCGACGAGAGCTATCTCAACGAGGCCCTGGCCGACTACACCAACTACAACTACAAGCTGGCCAACCCCTTGGCCGTCAATGAGTATGGCGACGCCGAGAACAAGAACCGCTTTGAGAACTCGATGATCAACCTCACCGTCATCCCGAAGTATCGGTTCAATCCCCACCTCACGCTCTCTGAGCACTTCAGCTACAACCTCGTCAACACCAACGAGAAGTTCTACATCCCCCTGAACGGCGTACCCGCCTACTATGTCTCCAGCGTCAATGCCTACTGCGAGAACGAGGTGCGCTCCATGGCCGGCAAGCAGAACTCCGTCATGAGCGACACGCGCCTCGACTGGCAGAACCGCTACGCCGGCCACGCCGTCCGCGTCTTCGGCGGTGCCCGTTTCAACTGGGAGAGCTACACCCTCAGCTCGCAGCTGGGCTACAACACCAGCAGCGACAAGATGCCGGCCATCAGCTCCAGCCTCGACCATGCCCAGACTTCGGGCAACAGCGACAAGTGGAAGAACATCGCCTGGTACGCCCAGGCCAGCTACGACTATCTGCAGCGCTACTACCTGCAGGCCAACCTGACCGCCGAGACCTCGTCGCGCTTCGGACCCGATGCTTCGGGCGCCGTGAAGCTCTTCGAGGTGCCCTGGGGCATCTTCGGCGGCGTCCAGGCCGCATGGGTCGTGACCAATGAGCCCTGGTTTGCCGACGTCCGCGGCATCGACTACCTGCGGCTGAATGCCGGTTATGACGTCAGCGGCAACGACGACCTCGACTACAACGCCGCCCGCAGCTACTTCAGCTCCAACAACTTCCTCGAGGACGTCTCGGGACTCTCGTTCGCCAACATCGGCAACACCCGCCTGAAGTGGGAGACGACGCGCCGACTCAGCGCCGGCTTCGAAGGCAATTTCGTCCAAAACCGGCTCAACGTACGCTTCAACTACTTCCGCAGCACCACCGACAACCTGCTCATGTATCAGTCGCTCCGCTACGTCACCGGACTGGAGCGCAACTGGGCCAACGGCGGTGCCATGCGCAACGAGGGCTTCGACGTCAGCGCCACGGCCAAGGTGCTCGCCCTGAAGGACTTCCAGTGGGAGCTGGGCGCCAGCGTGGGCCACTACGTCAACCGCGTCACCAAGCTCTCCGGCGGCCAGCAGGCCATCGAGAACACCCTCTACGGCGCCACCATCCGCACCGCTGTCGGCCAGCCCGCCAACATGTTCTATGGCTACCGCTCGCTCGGCGTCTTCGCCACGTCGGAGGAAGCCGCCGACGCCGGGCTCTATCTCCTCGCGGCCAATGGCATCGACCACCTCAGCTTCTCGGCCGGCGACGTCCACTTTGCCGACCTCGACGGCGACCACGAGATCACCGCCGCCGACCGCGTAGAGATCGGCAACCCCAACCCCGACATCTATGGCAACATCTTCACCACGATGGCCTACAAGCGCTTCCGGCTCGACGTCAACCTGAACTACTCGCTGGGCAACGACGTCTACAACTATCTGCGCTCGCAGCTCGAGGGCGGCAGCCGCTTCATGAACCAGACCACGACGCTCACCCGCCGCTGGCAGACCGAGGGACAGCTGACCGACGTGCCACGCGCCACCTTCCAGGACCCCATGGGCAACGCCCGCTTCAGCGACCGATGGATCGAGGACGGCTCCTACCTGAGGCTCAAGACCGTCACCCTCTCCTACACGCTGCCCCTCCACACCACCTTCCTGCAGGGCTTCCAGTTCTGGGTGCAGGCCAACAACCTGCTGACCTTCTCGCGCTATCTGGGCAGCGATCCTGAGTTCGCCATGACCGGCAGCGTCATCGGCCAGGGCATCGACCTGGGCCGTCTCGGTCAGAGCCGCTCGCTCGTGGCCGGCGTGAAGATCAACCTGTAGTCTAAATTGAGAATTGAGAACTGAGAATTGAGAATTATGATTACCAAAGCATATCAATATCTTTTTGCCGGACTCGCCTCCTGTGTCATGGGGTCGGTGCTGACCGCCTGCAGCGACTTCCTCTACGAGGAGTCCGACCAGTACATCTACGCCGAGGACCACGCCCTCGACAGCGATGCCGACACGCTATGGACCATGGCCGGCATCATGAACAAGATGCAGGTGCTGGCCGACCGCACCATCCTGCTCGGCGAGGTGCGCGCCGACCTCGTCGACCTGACCGACCACGCGTCGGCCGACCTGCGCCAGATGGCCAACTTCAGCGTCACGGCCGACAACCAGTATAACCGGCCGCGCGACTACTACGCCGTCATCAACAACTGCAACTTCTTCATCGCCCGTGCCGACACCGCGCTGCGCGATAACCGCCATGAGCTCATCTTCCGCAAGGAGTATGCGGCCGTCAAGGCCTTCCGCGCCTGGACCTATCTGCAGCTGGTGCTCAACTACGGCCGCGTGCCCTTCATCACCGAGCCCATCCTCAGCCAGGCCGACTCCGAGCGCGACTTCCTCATGGCTGACCTCAGCGAGGTGTGCCGCTACTTCATAGCCGACCTCACGCCCTACGCCACCGTCGAGACGCCTGGCTATGCCTCCATCCGCAACACCGACTCCAAGCTGTTCTACTATCCCGTCTATGTCCTCCTGGGCGACCTCTACCTCTGGTCAGGACAGTATCGCCAGGCAGCCGAGAGCTACTACCGCTACATCGCCACGCGCGGCGGCACCAACTCGGCCTATCCGCTCACCACCAACGCCGTCCGCTTCATGAACAACGACTCGCGATGGATGTCGACGTCCGACTCATGGAGCGTCATGTTCCAAAGCGAGGTCAACATGCAGAACGGCGAGCTCATCACCATGATTCCCGGCGACAGCATCCCCTCGGAGGGCAACTACAGCCAGCTGCGCGACCTGTTCAACACCACCGAGAACAATGAGTATCAGTCCAGCCTCCAGCCCTCGCAGGCCATCCGAAGCCTCTCCGCTGCCCAGAAGTATTGCCAGTTCACCAGCGGCGGCGAATACATCCTCGCCCCCGAAGGACTCAAGGCGGAGCTGACGGGCGACCTGCGGCTGCAAGCCGCTTATGCCGAGGCCACCGGCTCTGACCTGCTCATCCGCCAGGACGGAAAGCGCATCGATCACTACGCCGTCTTCTCTAAGTATCAGACGCGCAACGTCCATATCCTCCGCCGCGCCGCCGTCTATCTGCGGTTCGCCGAGGCCCTCAACCGCGCCGGATTCCCACGCTTCGCCTTCCAGATCCTCAAGCAGGGCGTCAACAACAGCGTCATGGAGACCGAGGTGCTGCCCTACTATCCTGCCGACGAGGCATGGCTCCGCACGTTCAACTTCCCTAACACGCAGTATATCCTCGAGACCAGCGCCGGACAGGCCACCGAGAACACCATGGGCATCCATTCGCGCGGCAGCGGCTTCTCGGCCCAGAACCCCGCTTACCTCTTCCCCGAGGCCGACGGCGACCTGACCAGCCAGATAGAGCAGGTCGAGGACCTCATCGTCGACGAGGAGGCGCTCGAGCTGGCTTTCGAGGGCTATCGCTTCTACGACCTCATGCGTGTGGCCCTGCACCGGGCCGACCCCTCCTATCTGGCCCGCCGTGTGGCCCGCCGCAAGGGCTCTCTCGACGCTGCGCTACTCCAGAAACTTAGCGATACGAAGAACTGGTACTTGGGAATTGAGAACTGAGAGTTGAGAACTGAGAACTGGGAGTTGAGAACTGAGAGTTGAGCGTCTGGTTATGTTATGCGTAATGAAGTTACAGACCCCACCCCCAACCCCTCCCCTTGAGGGGCGGGGAGTAGCCTCCCCCGACCCCTCCCAAGGAGGGGAGAGGCTGCCGCACTGCCCGACGGGGATGACGGCGCAGCTGCTCCCCTCCCTTCAAGGGGAGGGGTTGGGGGTGGGGTCTCTAACTTCAAATAAACGTACAACATCCCTCCCTTCCGCTCGGCCGAAGGACGCATGCTATCGAAGGGACGCAAGAAGGGAAGGGGTCTCTAACTTTAAATAAACGTACAGCAAATTATTCTTCCTAATTGACAAATTGATGAAACGACTATTCTTTTTACTGGCACTGACCATCGGCTATAGCTTCCAGGCGGCAGCGCAGAAGCAGATCTACATCCCCGAAGACCTGCGGGGCATGAACCTCGAGAGCGACACCTCGCAGTGGTCCTTCCGTCGCAGCGTCGAGACCCGCGACCTCATCTTCATGTGGGAGCGCGGATTCGGCAACGACCTGCAGAGCCCGCCACAGCTCGACGGCCACCCCATGGCCTTCAACCTCTCTGTGCTCACCGACCGCGTTCAGCGCTTCTACGACTTCTTCCGCGACTCCCTCGAGTTCGTAAAAAGTGAAGAGTTAAGAGTTAAGAGTGAAGAATTTACTTCCTCAGATACTACGGCGGCAGCTAATTCTTCACTCTTCACTCTTCACTCTTCATTTAATAGCCTCTCCGACCGCTACAAGATGATGGTCATGGTCATGTACTCCCTCGACGGCACAGCCTACGGCGGCACCTACGACGACACCATCGGCGCCCTCTGGGTGGCCCCCAACCGCATCCAGGACCGCACGATGAACTGCATGGCCCACGAGCTGGGCCACTCGTTCCAGTCGCAGATCGTCGCCGACGGACAGGGCGAGGCTTGGGGCGGCACCGGCTTCTTCGAGATGGCCTCGCAGTGGATGCTGTGGCAGGTCAACCCCTGGTGGCTCCGCGACGAGAACTATCACTTCGAGGCCTTCCGCCAGCTCACCCACAAGGCCTTCCTCCATCTTGAGAATATCTACCACTCGCCCTACGTCCTCCAGTGGTGGGCCGACCTCCACGGCCGTGGCGTCATCGCCGAGCTCTTCCGTCAGGGACGCCGCGGCGAGGACCCCGTCATGACCTACCAGCGCATGCACGGCCTCACGCAGAGCCAGTTCTGCGACGAGATGTTGCAGGGCTATCAGCACCTCGTCAACTTCGATTTCCGGCATGCCCAGCAGGAGACGCGGCCCTACGCCTGCACCTGGCAGACGCCCCTCGACACCCTCCGCGGCGGATGGCTGCGACCCAAGAACGTCCCCGAGGCCTACGGCTTCAACATCATCCCCCTGCCCGCCGACCGCCGCCTGAGCGTCCAGGTGAAGGGTGAGAATCTCCGCTGGGCCCTCGTCGGCATCACCCCCGACGGCCGCTCCGTCTACGGCCAGCCGCAGGATGCGCGCCTCCAGTCGAAGGAACCTCTCTCCCGCCTCTTCCTCGTCGTCATGGGCGCCCCCACCCGTCACCGCCAGCTCCGCATGCCCACCGAGCATCAGCCCGACCCGTCGGACGCCCCCGAGCTCTTCCCCTATACCTTCCGCATCAGACATTAAAGAGATTTTTCACTTTTCACTTTTTTTTGCGTCGGCAAAGGTACGACATTTTTCCGCCCATTTCAAACCCCCACAGGCGAGACGTGGGGCGAGACCCGCTCATGCCCCCTCTTTTCCGCCTTCATCCTTTGGCCGTTTCGCCGAAAAAGCATATCTTTGCAGGCAGAATGAGACAAACACCGATTCTGCTAACCTTCGCCGTCGGCCTTCTGCTGACCCTCCTCTGCGCCTGCACCAGCCGTGAGGGCGACCACCCCCTGCTCGTCGCCGCCGACAGCGCCATCGTCGCCTCCGACTACCGGGCCGCCGACTCGCTCCTCGCCCGCTTCGACGCCGAGGCAGCGACCGCCGCCCCCGACCGTCCCGTCGCCATGCGCCGCCAGCTGCTCGCCCTCACCCGACGCTATGTCGACGATGCCCTCACCGACGCCGACTTCTCCATGGCCGACAGCCTCAGCCGCTACTACGAAGGCCATGCCGCCGCCACCCGCCACTACGTCCTCACTCAGCTCTGCATGGGCGACATCTATAAGAGCAGCGGCGACAATCCCAGCGCACTGCACAGCTTCAAGGAAGCCCTCGACAAAGCCAACCAGACCGGCGACCTGCTCCTTGTCTGCTGGGCCAACCAGGGCCTTGGCGACATCTATTTCGACCAACGCATGCTTGACGAGTGCATTCCTTATTATCGCCAATTCTATACTGCCGCCCAATCTCGCCGTGATACCCTGCGCATGGCCTATGCAGCTTTCAGAATGGGGCGCACATGTATTATCAATAATCAAATTGATAGTATCATTTACTATTTTCAGAAGGCCATAAAGCTTTCCAATAATAAGCCATTCGAAGATAAAATCGTTCCATCAACGAGATATATCCTTTGCGACATATACATTCAGACCGAACAATTCGATAAGGCTTTGGCAATCATGCCGCATGACACTCTCAACAATGAAAACTGGGCTTATTACCATGCTGCCTGTGGCAACACTGACTCTGCAATCATTTATTTCCGCGACATGTTAGGTGTTTACGGCACTTATGCTGATATTGACTATTTACGGATGCTTGTCAAGCTTGCGAACCAAAAAAAAGACTACAAACAAGCTGCTGTCTACGCCCTTGCACTTCAAGATAAAGAGCAAGAACAGAAAGCTACATCACAAGCCGAAGACATCAGGCGAGTCAATGCGCAGTTCAATGTCAATTCAATAAAAAAGGAACGCGATACTCTTGCAAGAAGCCAACGGCGCGCCATGGCTCTCTCAATCCTTCTTGCCGTCATTCTCACAGCTGCCATCCCGCTTCTCATGTTCTTTCATCGCAGCTACCGCCAGCGCAAGGACCAGGAACTCATCCACGAACGGATCCTGCGTCAGGAGATGGAGAAAAAACTGCGTCTCAGCCAGCAAGAGTTAGAGATGCTCCATCAGCAGGAATCGCAGAAGTTCGAGCAGTTCCGCACCACCCGCATCTACAATCTGCTGACCCGCCGCATCCCCGATTCCCCCTACAAGCTCAGCGCCGGCGACTGGGACGAGCTGGCCCAAAGCATTGACGACATCTGCCCCCACTTCACCAGCCGACTGCTCTCGCTGTCCAGGCTTTCGGCCGACGAGCTCCACATCTGCTACCTAATGAAGCTGAACATTCCTGTCAGGGATATCGCCCTCTTGCTCAACAAGACCGTCAGTGCCATCTCGCATGCCCGGGGCCGCATGTGGAAGAAAATTTCCGGCAGGAACGGCTCTGCCGATGAAATGGACGATTTTATACGTTCATTCTGAGAAAAACGCCCATTCCATCGCATCCGTCATTACCCGTTGGCAGACGTTGACCATTGCAATTGTCAATATTTGTCAACGGTTTTTCTTTGTTCTTTAAAAAAATCAGCATATCTTTGCAGCTGAAAAAGAACCGTCCCCCCGATCTCCTGGGCTTTTGACCCATACCCTGATGAGAAGGACAATACTATATTAATCTAAAAATGAATGATAATGAAAAGAAACTTTGGTAATGTTATTGTAGCTGTCAGCCTCATTTTGTCGCTGGCATGGAGCAAGGCGGGGGCGCAGGTGACTGCTCGTGTGGAATATCCCTACGACGGTGACTACACCGGACGGTACATGATACCGCTGGACGACATCGGGGCCATGTCCGTGGCTTTCAGTAAGCACTCCAAAGGCGGTAAAAACATCTTCATGGAGGACTTCTACAGCACTGACCTGAAACTGCTGAAAACCGACTCGTTGGCCGTAGACCGGCAGCTGGGCTATTATGACAATGTGCTGAAGGACGGCGTGAACTACTCGCTGCTCACCAGCAAGCGGGGGGCTTACGGCGTGGTGGCGTTCGACACGCGAAGCCGCCAGTCGCGCATGGTGAGCGGACAGTTCAAGGTGAAGAACTGGTCGCTGGAATACCCCAAGGTAGACGAGGACCGGCTGGTGTTCTGTTCCACTGAAGGCAAGCGCGGACGCGGCAAGGACCACGTGGGCATCATCAACCTGCTGACAGGTGAGGGCCGCATGGTGGACATCCGCTTCAAGGGGTTGCGCCCCCACGACGTAGAACTGCTGGAGAGCACCATCATCGACGGCAAGATTCAGGTGATGGTGAAAGCCAAGGAAGACATCTATCTGGTGCGGCTCGACATGGATGGCCGTGAGCTGGAGCGGCTCTGCCTGACGGAGAACCTGGACGAACATATCCTCACGGCTTCGGTATCAAAGGCCGGCAGCGCCCTCTTTGTCACTGGCACCTATGCCAAGCGCGAACGGCGCGGGGCGGCTAACGGCATCTTCTTTGCCAGACTGGGCAGGGAGCACTTCGACTTCATCAGATTTTACAACTTCCTCGACCTGACGAACTTCACTGGCTACATGAGCGACCGGAAGAAGGCGAAGGTGGAGCGTCGCAAAGCCAAGGCGGAGAAGAACGACAAGGAGATGTTTCTCGACTATCTGCTGACCAGCCACGACATCATCGAGCAGGGCGACTGCTACTACTATCTGGGCGAAGCCTACTATCCAACTTACAGCACGATGAACAACGGCCGTTCGGCCTACACCGTATTCAGCGGATATGCCTATACACATGCCGTAATCGTGAAGTTCGACCGCCAGGGCAACCGGCTGTGGGACTGTTGTTTCCCCATGAAACCCTCTGAAAAGCCGTACTACGTCAAGCACTTCGTCACGATGAGCCTCTCGCCCTCGGGACAAATCTTGTGTCTCTATGGCGACGGTAAGCAGCTGGTGTCGAAAATCTTCAGCGACAGCGACGGTTCCGTGGTTAAAGATCGCCAGAAGGAGCTTCTGGAGACCGACGACGACCGTGAAGACGTGAAGAAAGCCGGGCTGACCAACACCCTCCACTGGTATGACAATAACTTCATGGTGTTCGGCAACCAAGTAGTGAAAAACCACGCCACGGGCGAGCGCCGGCGGGTTATCTATATCAACAAATACACAATGGAATGATGAAAGACAAAATCAGAAAATTCTGGCAGAGAGCAGCGCTGGTTTATGCCACAGCACTGCTATTTCCCCTAACGGCTGCAGCGCAAGCCTATGGCGGCGATGGTGACAGGAAAATCTATGGTGGCTACGTCAACTTCGAAGGCATACAGGGCTTCGAGATTGGATGTATGAGGGGCTTGAGTGACCAGTTCTCAATCTCGACCTACGTGTCAATGCTGCCCAAGACGGACAAGTGGGAGAGTGACTTCGGGGCGCTACGGGGCTACGATCTCGGTGCCCAGTTTGATGTCCACGGGGCTTACTTGCTGAACCTGCCGTCGTGGCTCGACATCTATGCCGGACCGAAAGTGTCGTTCGCCAGTGCCGGTCTGGGTGCCGGTCTGCGCATCAACTTCAGTGAGGAGTGGGGCTTCTACGGCTATGCTCAGAAAAACCTGGTGCCCGTATTCGACAACCAGGACAATGGCAAACACTCACCATACTACAAGAAGTTCGGCTTTGCCATCGGCATCACCTTCACCTTCCTGTAGATCAGGGGGGGACGGTTCTATTGATTCGTTTCGGCAAAGAACCGTCCCCCCGATCCCTTTACCAACTATCTTACCACCTTCAATTAGATAAAGAAATGAGATTAGTATTAATATTATTATTATTCCTGTTTTCTGTGCAGCAGAATGTGAACGCATTTACTTGGCAAGAAATCTCTGATTCAATAGCTAAAGTGCAGTCTGTTTACAGGAAAGGAATATTTGAAAACGACGCATACCTTAACAAAATGTTGAGGGATGACGTACAGATTGCAAAGCATATAAGCAACATTGTAAACATCGGTGATACTCTCATTTTATTGGAGGTTGCTGAGGGATTTAGACACAGTCGATTGTGGATTAAAGGAAAAATACATGATACTTATGTTGATTTCTATTATGATCATGACAAGGATTCATTACAATTAAGCCCTCTTTTTTCTCAGGAAGTTAAACGAGACGGATTGATTAATATGTGTGATGAATGGCGAATTGACGAATTGCAAAATATGCATATTGGATATTGTATCCTTGATGGCCCTTATTATTTATTAACAAAAGTCGTATTTGCCACGAAGAAATCATACAAAATAGAATGTCATGGATTTGCAGGTTCTGGCGGTGTTATTATTCCTGAAGATAGCAGTTATTCTCATAGTCCGAGAACAATTTCTAAAGACTCTCTTAAGAAGTTGAGGGAAGCTCTGATGAATCCTGCGGATTAGGATCTGAGGGAGACGGTTCTATTGATCCGCTTCGGCAAAGAACCGTCCCCCCCCCGATCTCCGAATAAACAGAAAAAAGAAATGAATATGGAAACTATAACTATCATCAAAAAACGGATCAGGAGCGCTCGAGCTTTGCTCGCTTTGCTTCAGCAAAGAACCGTCCCCCCGATCCTCGGAGGACTACGAAATGAATAGATATTGTGCACTTTTTGCTATTTTTATCGTTTATGCTAATCTTATGGCAGGTAATAAAAGTCGTCAGGATGAATATTGTTCCTACTTGAAGAAGAATGGCATCACTATAGAAAAATATATTGTGAGGAAAGGAATTATAAAATCTGTCGTGAGTTATGACGAGGGGGCAAATATGCGTGATTCTGTCGTCATTGACGGTCCTGACAAATATACCATATACACTTTAGACGAATATGGTCGTCCAAGGATTAACACACTATTGTCGCTTCAGTCATATCCTTGGATAAGATATTACCTTCCAAATCCGTTTTGTCGGATAAAACATTTTGGGGTAGATCTTAAGCAAGATGTGTTAAGCACTTTTTACTTGAATATAGTTGAGACGATTCTAATGTCGGCAGACAGTTATTCTACTATAATAAAGAATATCGGACATCATAAGACTGTATGCTCGCTCACGGATATAAACTTAACGTATAGACATCTTCCGTTATTCATAGAAGGGTATTTCTATAATCAACCAATTATGTGTATGACTGTCGTATTTTCAAGTGGATTCTTACAAGATTTCACTATCTCCTTTAAGACAGGTATTCTCCGGTGCATTTTTGAACGGAAGAAGAAGTGCTTAAAAGGAGTACAAGTTGTGGTTGATTATCAGGATGGTGAAAAATTATCTGATAAGTATGTTTATGTTTACGACAACATTTAAGGAATGCTATATCCGCAGCGGGAAGACCGTCTAGGATCAGGGGGACGGTTCTTTTGATCCGCTTCGGCAAAGCGCCGTCCCCCCGATCTCCGAATAAACAGAAAAAAGAAATGAATATGGAAACTATTACCATCATCACAAAACGGATCAGGAGCGCTCGAGCTCTGCTCGCTTTGCTTCGGCAAAGAACCGTCCCCCCGATCCTACTGTTACTGCTATATGCAGGTTATGTTTACGGGTGTAATGTGGCTCCTTTGGGGGATGGCTATGTCATCATATCTCGTATACCAGATGGGAAACTGTATTGTCCACCCTTGACGAGTATTGATTTTGAGCATGCAGAAATATTCTCAAAGAAATATAAAGATAGCGCGGATATAGACATAATAAGCAGTTTCATACAAAGAATGCATCCAATAGATACAGTTTGTCCTGTTACAGATATACAGGCAAAACTTTATCTTTTTGCTTCTGAATCTGATTCAATTCCCGAAATCATAAACATAACAAACAGTTGTGCATATTACAAGCATCGGTGTTTCTTTCTTGATATGCCTTTTAAGTCATTGTTAGACTCGATCGGACACCATGGTGTTCAACAAAAATCATTGTTTAACGAATTATATGTAAAAAATAGCGATGCGGAAAGAAAAGACTTTGTGAATATGATACAAGAAGCTATCAATAGATGTGATGTCTGTGATGATAGTTTATTGTTTATGTTACGTGTAAGAATAGGTCAGGAGTGTATGGCTGATAGTATTATTGTGGGCCGCAATATGTATGGAAGTGATATTCTGCCTGAATCTTTGTTAAAGTTCTTAGATGCTGAGTCTAAAAAATTCTGCTGGAAATACAATGATGATCAATGGCTGTGGTTGCCGATCCGTTGGAAGAAACCCGAGGATTTGGACTCTTCTGGATCGGGGGGACGGTTCTATTGATCCGCTTAGCGGAAATCACAGGGGCGCTCGGGACTCCGCTCGCTTTGCTTCGGCAAAGAGCCGATTCCACCCGTTCAAAAATGTTTTCTTTTGTTTTCTTTTGTTTTTTCTTGTTTTTTTCAAGACCGCTTCGCGGTTGGCAGATCAGGGGGGAGATGGCTCTGATTTGTAAAATAAATTCTAATAATATCGAACGACTTTTTTAAGCTCTTGGTAATCAACCATATAGACGTTCTGTGAAAGAGAAACGGTGCTTTCCGACCAGAGAAGCGGCGCTTTTCGAGTCGAGAAGCGGTGCTTTTTGAGTCGAGAAGCGGTGCTTTTCCTTCCGTCGTCCGCATTTTGTCAATAAAAGTGACACTTTGGACTGGCCCCCTCTGGCGATTCCTGAAGACAAGACAAACCCAAACCCCACCCGACCTCCCCCCTCCTCCCCCTTCGGGGAGGCTGGGAGGGGTTGGGGGAGGCCTTAGTCTTTTCCGAGGATGATGTCGACGAGCTTGGTGACGTCGGTGACGTCTACCTTTTCGTCGCCGTCGATGTCGCCGAGGGTGCCTGAGGCTGTCGGCTTGGCCTCCTCGATTCTCAGGAAGATGCCGCTCGGATCGGTCTCCTTCGTGGTCCATCCGGCAGCGATGTAGGCATCGCGGGTGCCCTTCGGTACGGTCAGCACGCAGTCGGAAGGCAGTAAGTCGAATGCTTGCTTTCCGAATGCAAACGGCGTCTGAATCTTTGACACGATCGTCTTCAGCTGCTCACATCCATAGAACGCGTAGGAGGCGATAGACGTTATGCCGGCAGGAATCTCAATGGCCGTCAGCATTTTCAATTTATAGAAAGCAGAAGAACCGATGGCCGTCACTGATTCTGGTATCCAGGCATGATTGCTTGCATAGAGAATGGTGTTGTCTCTGGTCCGGATGATACAGCCGCATCCCTCGCGGGAGTCGTAGGTGGTGTTGCCAACTTCAACGACGAGGTCGTCAAAATTCTGTGCGACGTTGCTGTTGATACTTGTCACGCCAGCAGGGATGACCAATGTCTTGATGGGCTGGTTGCCAGAGTCAAATTGGTAAGGGCCAATGTTTTTCAATGACTGTGGCAAATGAACGCTCTTCAGCGAAGAACAGTAGCGTAATGCAAAGGCCTCAATGGACTCAACGCCTTCAGGGATGACCAGCGAAACGAATTTGCAAAACATGAAACACTGGCGGGGGATGGTCTTCAACCCCTTGGGGAATACGATTTGTTCAAGTCCGCCACCATAGAATGCGCCCAACCCCCATGTGTCGGCATTGTCGGGCACGTGGATGGACTTCAACTTCGAACAGCCCCAGAAGGCTGAGTCGGGCAGGGCCTCCAGGCCGGTGAAGTGCTGCAGCTCGTCGAACGAGGTGATATTAATGTTGCCCTTGAATGCGGGTGTGCCATTGACGATGAGCGTCGTCACCGCTGCGGCCTCGGCCTTCGAGAGCTCGCCGTCGCGGTCGGTGTCCCAGTTCTGTACGCAGATGGCCTTGACGTTGGCATCGGCAAACTCGATGATGTCGGCCGTGCTCTTGGTGAACTCTACGACCCATGCGCCGTCGCTGACCAGAGCCGCGAGAGCCGACAGGCTGCCATCGAACGCGGCATGATAGTTGACAGCAGATTCCGTCGCGCCGTCGTAGGCATAATAGCCCGTGAGGTCGGTGTCGTTAAACTTCACCGTGAAGGCGTAGCCCTTGGGGACGGCCAGGGTGCTCGTGAGGTTGAAGCCGGCGGCGATGGTCGGATCGGAGGCATTGTCTGCGAAGAAGCCGTTGCGGTGGTCAGCGCTGAGATCCAGTTCGTCCGCCAGGCTCCCTCCCGACAGGGTGAAGGAGCCCCCCTCGGCGTCGCCCTTCAGGATTGAGGTCCAGAGGTGTTGGCTTTCATTCCTGATTCCGATGAACCAGTTCGTGGCCTCCAGACTCTCGGCGGGAATCGTGCCGGAATAATAGTCCTCCGAAATCATGTTTCCATATTCATCATATTCCCCATACCACTCAGAGGTCAGTGTGAAGCATGAGCTCAGGTCTGCGCCGTCGGCCTGCACCAGCGGCGTGCCTGGGCCGTCGATTCTCATGGTGATGCTCTCCGGCTTGGCCAGCACGGTGTTCTCGCCATCCGTGAGGGTGTAGCGATATTCGTCGTCGCGCTTGTCGGTCATGGTGGCCGATACGGCGATCTCGTTGTTCGGCAACGAGACATTCCAGGTCGTCATTGGCGGTATCTCCTTGAACACCACCGACACCTTGACATCGGCTGTCAACGGATATTCAAAGGTGCCATCCCCTTTGTCGGTGACGCGGTAGGTGTTGTCATAACTGTTGTGGTAGAGACGGTCGAGCGTATAGCCCTCGTTGGGCATGATAATCAGGCTGGGGGGATTCTCGCTGCTCTTGAGCCAGCGGACGGATGCATTCTGATTAGGAATGATCGTGCTCAGACTCTGGTTGCTCCACTTGCAGGTGCCACCGGCGCTGCAGATAGCGTATGCATTGTCGTAGATGCTCTCACCTTCGACTGCGATGTGAACATCGTTGATGACCGGCGAAATGGTGTAGGAATAGTAACTCCAGGCATCGGTCGCGCCCTGCGTCAGGGTCATCGCGTCGAGCATTTCGTCTCCGTTGATCTTGACGCTCTTCACCAGGTAGTCGCTGCCGTAAAGCTTGGTCACCTGGAACGTGAAGTCGGAGAATTGCTCCACCTGATAGTTGGCGTCGCTGAGGATATAAGTGCTGCTGTTGCCCACTTTCACGCGCCCGCCTTTGATGGTGAACGATATGTTGCGGGTCGGGTTGGTCTGCTCGGGCAATGGAGAGACAGTCTTGAACTCGTTCCATACCGTGGAATACGTGTGCAGGTGGACGCACACATCCTGACTCTCGTTCAGGTAGACGGTGATGCCGCTCGCCGACGCCGTGGAGTAATCGCTCCAACTGCCCGAGAGCGTGGGCGTCAAGCTGTTGAAATAGATTCCCTTGAGATTCGGGCAGAGCAGACGCGGACTGTCGCTTTTCGTGTAAACGAATACAGTCGCAAAGACAAACTTTGTGAGTTGGTTGCAAGTCAGGACCGCCTTCGACTCAATAGTGGCATACTTCTTGAACTCTATACTTGTGCATGACGGCGCGGTGAAACTTCCCTTGAAAGTGGCGTCGCACAAAAATGTCAGTTTGGTGACGTTAGCGGCATTGACACTGCAGGTCGATTCGTTTTTATTGTAATACTTACAAGTGGTATTCCCTGTTGTCGTACTACCTAAAAATTCATAAGTATATTGTTTGCTTTCGGTGCGATATGTTTGCTCAGTGAGCAGACCGATATAGAGCACGTCATATTTTTTGTCACCGTCATAAATGGCCTCAGGAATCTGCACTTCTCCCGAGGCGCTGATCTCGGTAACAGAAGCATAGTACTCCTCCGTAAGAATCGCCGGAGACTCCTGATAGCCTCCACCCCAAATAGAAGCTTGTTCTACAATCCTTGCCTGTTGGGTATAAACATGACAAATTTGGTAAGAGACGTTGTTGACAGTGACATCCTTGGTCTCGACATGCGTGTTCGTCCAAGTCACCTCAGCCCATGCCCCCGGCATGAACGCGACGGCCATCAGCGTGGCCAGAAGAATCCTCAACTGTTTCATAACATTCATTTATATTAATAGGGATTAAACATGATCGTCGTCCGCAATGCACATATACCGAGATATAAATGAGTGCCTACGAAGACAAAGTTACGAAGAATCTTCATAACTTATCAAGAATGAATGTCAAGAAACGACGCGTTAATGTTTTTTAACTCAAAATAGACAAAAGTCGCTGTCAAACCTCGCTGGGACGGATGCCGAACTGCTTCTGGAAGCACTTGGTGAAGTAGGAGGGATTGTTGAATCCCACCTTGTAGCACACCTCGTTGACCAGATAGCGGCCCTCGGCGAGCAGGGCGTAGGCCCGCTTGAGGCGCACGACCTGGATCATCTCGTTGGGCGTCATGTCGGCCAGGGTCTTGATCTTGGCGAAGAGTCCGCTGCGGCTGATGGCCATCTCCTCGGCCAGGAAGTTGACGTTGAGGTCGGGGTTGGCGAAGTTGGCCTCGATGATGCGGTTCATGCGCTCGAGGAACTCGTTGTCCGTGGGGTTGCTGGCAATCTGCGTGACGGGCACGTCGGGCTTCGTCGTGAAGCGCTTCAGCAGTCGCTGCCGCATGTCGAGCATGTTGCGGATGCAGCCCTCGAGGAACTCCACGGAGAAGGGCTTCTCGATGTAGACGTCGGCGCCCACCTCCATGCTCTCCACGCGCGACATGTGGTCGGTCTTGGCCGTGAGCATGATGAAGCTGATGTGGCTCGTGGCGGGGTCCTGGCGCACGCGGCGGCACAGCTCGGCGCCGTCCATGCGGGGCATCATCCAGTCGCTGATGATCAGCTGCACGTCGGCGCCCTGGCGGCTGAGCACGTCGAGCGCCTCGATGCCGTCGGCCGCCGTCAGCACGTTGTAGGTGGTCTGGAAGTTGCCGGCCAGGAAGCTGAGCATGTCGTCGCTGTCGTCGACGATGAGCATCGTGGGGAGGGACGAAGGTTGAGGGTTGAGGGTGGAGGGTTGAGGGTGGATGGGGGAGGGTGGAGGGGTGAGGGTGGAAGGTTGAGGGGTGGCTGCGTTTTCTGTCGCTTGTCCTACGGGCAGGACGACGGTGAACGTGGAGCCCTGGCCGGGCTCGGAGCTGACGCTGATGGTGCCGTGGTGCTGGTCGACGATGTTCTTGACGATGCTCAGGCCGATGCCCGTGCCGGGCTTGTTGTCCTGTGCCTGGAAAAAGGGCTCGAAGATGCGCTCTCGGTCGGCCTCGCGGATGCCCACGCCGTTGTCGGCGACGACGATGCGGAAGTGGTCGCCGTCGGGCTCGACGGAGCAGGCCAGGCGCACGTCGTCGCGCGTGTATTTGTTGGCATTGGTCAGCAGGTTGCTCACCACCTTGGTGAGGCCCTCGTGGTCGACGATGGCCGTGAAGCGGCGGTCGGGCAGGGTGACCTCGAAGTGCTTGCCGCCCTGCTCGAAGGTCGGGGCGAAGCGCTCGCTGACGGCCCGCACGAGGTCGTGGATGTTGTGGGGCGCCATGTGCATAACGAGGCTCTGCTGCTCCACCTTGCGGAAGTCGAGCAGCTGGCCGACGAGCTCGAGCAGGCGGTGGGCGTTGCGGTCGATGATGTCGAACTGGCCCGCCATGCTCTCGTCCGTCAGGCGGCCCTTCAGCTTTTCCAGGGGGCCGATGATGAGCGAGACGGGCGTGCGGATCTCGTGGGCAATCATGGTGAAGAAGTTGAGTCGGGCCTCGCGCACCTCGCGCTCCTTGGCCTCGCTGAGGCGCTGCAGCTCCTGCTGATGGCGCCGCTCGGTGCGCTTCAGCCGTGAGCGCACGAACCACCAGAGGGCGGCCACGGCCAGCAGCAGATAGAGCGTGCGGGCCCACCACGTCCACCAGAACGGGGGGCTGACGACGATGCGCAGCGTGGCCTCGTCGGGCGTCCAGATGCCGTCGTTGTTGGTGGCCTTGACGCGGAAGGTGTAGGTGCCCGGCGGGATGTTGGTGTAGGTCGCCTTATGCTGGTTGCCGACGTAGTTCCACTCCTTGTCGAATCCCTCCAGGCGGTAGGCATACTGGTTCTTGTCGGGCGAGCAATAGCTCAGTGCGGCGAAGGCGAGCGAGAACATCTTGCCGTCGCCATAGTCCATGACGAGCTCGCGCTGCTGGCCGACGCTCAGCGGCAGTCCGTCGGGCGTCTTCTCCTCGCGGTTGAGAATCTCGAGCGACGTGATGTAGACGGGCGCCATGACGCTGTTGGTCTTGATGCTGTGCGGATAGAACGTGTTGAAGCCGCTGGTCGAGCCGAAGAAGATGCGGCCGTCGGCGGTCATCAGGCCCGCGTTGGGCTGGAACTGCTCGCTGACGAGGCCGTCCTGGCGCGTGAACCGCAGGATGCCGTCGCCAGGCACGTACTTGACGATGCCGCGGTCGGTCGAGAGCCACAGGCCGTCCTGGCCCTCGACGACGCACATGACGGCCTGCGAGGGGATGTCCATGTGGACGCGGGTGAAGCTCGCGGACGGCTCGTCCCACTGCAGCAGACCGTCCTGCGTGGCCACCCAGAGGCGCCCCTCGGCGTCGACGAGCGTGCCGTTCACCTGCGTGTCGGGCAGATGGTCGTCCTGGCCCGCCTGGTGCTGATAGTGCTGCCACTGGCCGGTGCGCGGGGTGAAGCGCCACAGTCCGCCGCCCTGCGTCGAGAGCCACAGGCGGCCCTGGCGGTCCTCGTCGATGTCGATGGTCAGGGCGCCTATCTGGCGCACCATCCGGAAGCGGTCGGCCGCGGCGTCATAGCGCAGCAGGGCATTGATCGTGGCCACCCAGACGGTGCCCTCATGGTCGCGCATGATGGCATACGAGCTGTAGTCGTTCAGCCCGCGGTCGTCGCCCGTCGGGCCGTAGTGGCGCAGCCGGCCCGTCGTGGTGTTGAGCACGTAGACGCCGTCGGTGTAGGTGCCGATCCACAGGTCGTCGCCGTCGATGCAGAGGGCGTGGACGTTGAGCCGGCTGAGCTCGTCGTGGTGCTGGAAGTCGGTGAAGCGATGCTCGGCAGGCAGGTAGCAGCCCAGTCCGCCGTCGTCGCTGGCCACCCAGACGCGCCCCTGGCGGTCCTCGCAGAAGCGGGCGATGACGTTGCCGGGCATGGGCTCGAAGCGCCCTGCCACGGGCGAGAGGTAGTTGACGCCGCCATAGAACATGCCGATCCAGAGGCCGCCCTCGGTGTCCTGGCGGAAGGCATAGGCGAAGCGCTCGGAGTGGGGCGTGCCGCCGTCGGCCGGCAGCAGCCTGTGCCACTCGCCCGTGCGGATGTTGAGGCTGAGGGGTCCGTCGTCGCAGCCGATGGCGATGCAGTCGGCCGAGAGCTCATAGAGCGTGTGGATGTGATGGCCCACCCTGTCGGTCTCGGGCGAGAGCACGGCCTCGAGGCGGCCGTCGTCAGCGATGCGCAGCAGGCCCTCCTCCCATGAGCCGAGCCAGAGGGTGCCGTCGGCGGTCTGGAGCATGCAGAGCGACTGGTAGGGACCGTCGTAGCGGAGGCTGACGGGCTCGAACGCATCGCTCACCTTGTTGAGGCGCTGTACGGCCGGGGCGCCCCAGTTGGTCAGCGCCCAGACGCGGTTGTCGCGGTCGACGAAGAGGCAGTTGACGTTGCCGCGTATCTCGCTGAAGGCAAAGTGCTTGCTGCGGCCGCTGCGCGGGTCGTGGCGCCAGGCACCCTGACCCAGCGTGCCGACCCACAGCTGGCCGTCGCGGTCGACGGTCAGGCTGGTCACGGCCGTGCTGATCGTCATCGGCAGGCGGCTGATGTGCTGCTGGGCGAAGTCGTAGAAGTAGACGCCGCGCTCCGTGCCGATGTAGAGGCCCTCGTCGGTCGACGTCAGGGCCGAGACGTACTGGCTCGTCTCCAGCTCGGCGATGCGGAAGGTCTGCACCTGCGTGCCGTCGTAGCGGCACAGGCCGTTGTCGGTGCCGAACCAGAGGAACCCGAAGCGGTCCTGCACGATGTTGCGCACCGTGTTCGACGGCAGTCCGTCGTCCATCGTGATGCGCCGGCAGTGCGCACCCGTCGTGGCCGCATGGCTGCCCGCCAGGCTGAGGCAGCAGGCCGCCGTGAGCGTCATCAGTATCCGTTGAAATATGCTCATGTGTCGCTATTTTTATTATGGTGTCTTCTATTGTATTTGGTGTCTTCTGTTGTAATGGTGTCTTCTATTTAGATAAGTTAGAGACCCCACCCCCAACCCCTCCCCTTGAAGGGAGGGGAGCAGCTGCGCCGTCATTACCCGTCGGGCAGTGCGGCAGCCACCCCCCTCCCTCGGAGGGGTCGGGGGAGGCTTTCTCCCCTCCCTTCAAGGGGAGGGGTTGGGGGTGGGGTCTCTAACTTATAATTCACTCAAGCAAGTCTCCGCTAATTCCCTGCAAAGATAATTCTTTTCGCGCGAACCGCCAAAAAGATACGGAAAAATCGTAAGAACTGCTCGGCGGCGGGCGGCCCTTGAAGCGCTTTTATGCCAGTGTCAGGAAAATAAAACCGCGGGGCGACGCGTTAATAGTATATAAAACTAAACATTCTGATTCTACTCTTACTCATGGCTGCTGCCCCCATGTCGGCCGGGCAGCTGAAGACGTGGCCTGCGCCTGAGGGCGTCGGGCTGGGGCGACGGCATGAACGTCTTCGCCAGCAGCAACGTCACGTATGAGCATGTCTTCTGCCGCACCAGCGACGACTGCTCCACGATCTACTGCACCCGCAAGGGCTACCGCGGCTCGTGCCGCCACATCCGCGTCAGCGACGCCGTCTACTGGGCCGACGTGGCCCATCCCATCATGATCGGCCTGCACGGCGACATCGACCGCGGCGAGACGATCGAGCACGTCGTCTACGACAACATCGACATCCTCGAGAACCCCGAGCCGCAGATCGACTACAAGGGATGCTTCGGCATCAACAACGGCGACAACATCCTCGTCAGCGACGTCACCTTCCAGAACATACGCATCGAGGCCCTCCGCGACGGCGGCATGCTCTTCAACCTGCGCGTCTGCTGGAACCGCAAGTACTGCCACGCCCCGGGCCGCGGCATCCGCGACGTCACCTTCCGCCGCTGACCGACGGAGGTCTGCAGGGCCGTCTCTGCAGCCCTTCCTAATCTTGCAGATCTGCCCTTACTCCCCTCCTTGTCTTATCTTACTCGCCTCCTTGACTACCTGCAGGCAAGGAGTGCGCAGCCGCTCCCCTCCCTTCAAGGGGAGGGGCCGGGGGTGGGGTCTCTAACTATCTCCGCGTAAAGAATATACAGACCCCACCCCCAACCCCTCCCCTTGAAGGGAGGGGAGCGGCTGGCGCCCTGCCCGCCGCATGAGATACGCAGTCATTCCCCTTCCCTCTGATAACGGGTCTGATCTTACTCATAGGCTTATAAGTCTAACCTTACTCCCCTCCTTGTCTGTCCTGCAGGCAGGCAAGGAGGGGAGTCAAGTCAGACCTGCAGGCAAGGAGGGGAGTAAGGGCAGGCCTGCAAGCCTTCACTTAATAGTTCGGACATAGCCGCTTTGATGATGACGAAGCGGCCCTTCGGATGGTCAGAAGGGCCGCTCGGCAAATGAAGAAGTGGCCCTTTTCGAAGGTAATATAGGGGTATATTACTGTCGAAAAGGGCCACTTTCTTATTTTTGGAGGCTCAGAAGAGCTGCTTCCGTCGACCGATGATGCGGAGGCCGCGCCGGCTTTTGGCGGGACGGCCGTCGGGCGAATAGGCGGGGGCGGGTGACGTGGTGAGGCGCACGGAGCGGACGGCGGAGGCCTCGGTGACGATGAGGTAGCCGTCCACGTAGTCGACGGCCTCGCTCGTGATGGTGCCTGGCAGCACGCGGATGGTGTAGCGTCCGGGCGGCGACTGCGGCGTGGCGTCGCACTGCAGCTCGGGCGTGCCCTCGACGTAGTCGCCGATGATCTGATAGCCGAACTCGGGGTTTGCCTGGCCTTGCTCGCGGATGGCGTTGCGGGCCTTGATGGTGGTGCCCCACTCGAGGATGTTGTCGAACGTCGGGCTGCGGAACTGGCTCCAGCCGTCGGCCGCGGCGAACGTGTCCTTCAGTCCGCGGACGACGTAGAGACGGCAGTGCTCGAAGTCGAGGTCGGCGATGGCGTCGGCCTCCATCTGGGGCAGCTGGCGCTGTGCGGTGCGCAGTTCGGTGAGGTCGCGCAGGTGGCTGAGGGCACGGGTGCCGATATGTCCTAAACTCGATGGAATCGTGATTTTTTCGACCCTGACACAGCCATTTTGAGCATCGGCGTGCATCGTCGTGAGCCCTCGCGGCAGGTCGACCTGACCCTGGGCTGAGGGCAGCAGGGCGATGAGCTCCGTGCGGTCGGGCGTCAGGACGAGGTCGCCGTCGACGACGAACTGGCGGTCGACGTCGGCCTCGGGCAGCTCGACCGTCCGCAGCTGGCGGCATCCGGCGAGGGCACCGTCGCCCCACTGGATGAGACGTGCGGGCAGTACGAGCCGGCGGAGCGCGCTGCAGCCGTAGAGGGCGCGCTCGGGCAGGGCGTCGCCGGCCAGTCGGACGCCGCTGAGGTCGAGCGTCTCCAGGCGGCCGTCGGGGCCTGCCAGGCGGCGCAGGTGGTCGAGGTCGTGGGCGTCGAGCTCGCCCGTGAGGGTGAGGGCGGTGACGCCTTCGGCCGTCAGCTCGGCGAGCGTGCCGGGCTGGACGTCGCCGATGGTCTGCTCCTTGGCGACGAAGGGCTTGGGGCTGATGCCGACGACCATGTCCTGCGTGGTCGCGAACGACATGTTCTGCGGGTTGAGCAGGGCGATGTCGTAGTAGCCGTCGCTGAGGCCGCCCCAGCCCCAGTTGACGTAGACGAGGCCCTCGGCGTTGTAGCCGTGGAGGACGAAGGCATGGCCGCTGATGCCGGCCAGCGGGTTGGGGTCCATGCCGCCGTAGAGGATGGGCCTGCCGTGGGCGAGCTCGTCGTAGACGGCGTGCATCCATTCCTCCTGGGTGAAGTCGCTGCGCAGCATGTGGCTGGCGCTGTCGATGCCGAAGTATTGACGCAAGCCTTCGGCGGCCTCATAGAGGGTGGCGCCGCTCGACGCCGGGCCGTACTTCATGTTGGCCGCTACGCCGCAGTCGCGCATCAGCGTGGCCACGGCCAGCTGCTGGGCCTGGCCGGTGGCGGGCAGGGTGGGGTCGTCGGGCATGAGCGACCAGTCGTAGTAGTCGTCCTCGAAGGGGGCCCGGACGGGCTGGCCGTTGGTGTTGCCGCTGGGATAATAGATGGTGCGCACGCCGCGGCCATGGCGCGGCGCCTGATGGAAGGCCAGGATCTGGGCCATGGCGGTGGCGACGCAGCCCGTCAGGCAGCGCCCGCCGCCGGACGTGGGGCAGAGCAGGTTGTAGGGGTGCTCTTGCTGCCAGAGGGTGGTCAGCATGGGGGCGATGCTGTCGGGGAAACCGACAGCCGCGGGCTGGATGGGGGCGGCAGAGGAGGCGACGGTTGCCAGGGCGCGCAGATACCACTGGAGGTTCTCGTTATCGGGGGCGTAGGGCGTCCGCGAGATGCCGATGACGGCGGGCAACTGCTCGGTGGTGCCCATGACGACGAAGGCGTCGGCGGTGCCCATGACGGTGTAGGCGTCGGTGGCGTCGAGGGTCTTGAGGGGCTGGTCGGTGCGGAGCGCCTGCCGGGCCGTCTGTTGCATCAAAGAAAAACTCCTGCGCTGTGGCAAAGAAAGGCTCCCGTGCTGTGGCAAAGAAAAACTCCTGCGCTGTGCCCACGCGGGGACACAACACAGGAGTGATAGGATGAGAAGAATCTTGTTGCGCATGGCTTAATTCCTAATGGTTTTATAGGTGTGGACATGGCCCTGACCATCCTGCTGGCGCACGATGAGCAGTCCGCGAGGGGCCGCATCGGCACGCCGGCCGTCGAGCGTGAAATAGTCAGCCGTGGCGCCGTCGGCGGCATTGGCCGTCGTGGCGATGCCCTGCGTGCTGCCCGTGGGGAATCCCGTCAGCTCGACGTTGTCGACGACGCAGTTCTTGTTGTTCTTCGAGTCATAGTTGGCGACGAAGGCCACGATCTGCATGTTCTCCTTGACCCACTCGTCCTTCACGTCGAAGGTGAAGTGGTTCTCGTATTGATTGCCGTCCCACTGCATCGCGTCGCCAAAGTTGCTGTTGTAGGCGCGGATGACGTGCTGGTGGCGGAAATTGCTGCCGCCGCTGGCCTGGTTGACGGCACGGATGTCGTTCTCGACGAGATAGACGGTCAGCAGCGGGTTGGTCAGGTTCAGCTCGTCGCGCTTGCCGCTGACGGTGACGCTGAGCTGCTTCGCCGTGGCGTCGTAGGCGGCGCTGAAGGCGATGGTGACGTGGGCGGGCTGGGCCGAGAGATAGGCGACGGCCTGCTCGATGGTCATCTGCTCAGGGCAGTCGTGGAGGGCGCCGTCGACGAGCACGGGGCTGCGGTCGTACATCACGGCCGGGGCATAGCCGACGCCGAAGAAGCTGGCCAGCGTCTCGTCGCACGACTTGGTGAGCCAGTCGGTCTTGTAGCCGCTGTGGTGGCAGACGGCGATGGCCTTGTCCTCATATTGCGGCATGGCGAGCACGTTGTGCAGATAGCCGGCCACGCGCGGACAGTTGCCGCAGGGCTCG
Organism: uncultured Prevotellaceae bacterium; assembly: GCA_902779455.1. GTDB lineage: Bacteria > Bacteroidota > Bacteroidia > Bacteroidales > Bacteroidaceae > Prevotella. Next base: position 14,203 of record CACZBS010000003.1, on the reverse strand, counting down.
GTGGTGTATTCCTCGATGAGCACCTTCTTCTTCAGGGTGAACTTGGCCTTGATGGTGTTGTTGCCGCTGACCTCGTCGGCAGCGCCGTCCATCGCCGTGAGGCTGACGATGATGTCGCCGTTGCTGACGGTCGAGCGGGCCGGGATCTGATAGTCGACGGTCGTCTTCTGGCCAGTGGCGAGGTCGGTGCTGAAGTGCTGGGTGTAGACCTCGTCGGACTGCTCGTAGCGGGTCTCGAGCGTGAATCCGCTGGCGTGCTGCTGGCCGTTGTTGACGACGCCTACCGTGAGCTGATAGTTGGAGGCGTCGAGATAGGGGTTGGCCACGGCTGAGGTGAGCCCCAGGTCGTAGTCGGGCATGTTGCTGCCGTCGACCACCGCCTCGACGCTCAGGATGCCGGCCGAGCTCATGTCCTGCCACGGGGCGTCGTCGCCCAGCTGCACGAAGCAGGCGTTAGCCAGTTCGGCGCCGACGATGCTGAGGGCCTGCACCTCGGCTTTCTGTCGGTAGGACAGGCCGACGTAGAGGCCCTGGCTGCCGTCGATGACGTAGGGCTTGTCAAGCGCCACCTCGTTCCATCCGCGGGCCAGCTTGGGATCGGTCTTGCTCGTGACAGTGGCTTCGGCCAGGTTCTCGCCCTTCAGGCTGGAGCGCACCCAGAGGCGCAGCGTGTCGACATTGATCTTCGAGGCCAGTGCGCCACGCAGGGCGGTGATGCTGCTGCCGTCGAAGCTGGCCAGCAGGTCGGCTGGCAGATAGATGGCGGCGCTGACCCATGCCTTGCCCGGCGTGGAGACGGAGCCCTTGGTCGTCGCTTCGCCTCCGCAGTAGCCCAGGTTAATGGTCTGCTGTGCCTGCATGCTGGTGACGGCTAACGTGAGTAGCAACAGGGAGAATAGTTTCTTCATTGGTTTCTGGTTGATTGATTTGTCCGCAAAATAATGCAAGATAATCGTTAGTCCGGTCTTGTGCGATGACTAAAGAAAATGCACCAAAACGCGTTTGGTGCACATTCGCGTCGATGTGTCGGGGCGACGATTCGACGGCTTAACCCTCGAAGGCGGCCAGAATCTTCTGGGCGGCCTGCTGCATCTGCTCTGGCGAGAGCTGCAGCTTCTCGCGACGGAAGTCGACGTCCTGCTCCGAGTTCATCGGGATGAGATGGATGTGGGCGTGGGGCACCTCGAGTCCGAGCACCACCTGAGCCACTTTGCGGCAGGGGAAGGCTTTCTTCAGTGCGACGGCCACGCGCTTGGCAAACTGCTCAAAACGTCCGATTTCATCGTCGTCCATGTCGAAGATGTAGTCCACCTCACGTCTTGGGATGACGAGCGTATGGCCCTCGGCCAGGGGATTGATGTCGAGGAATGCGTAGAACTCTTCGTTCTCGGCGCACTTGTAGCTGGGAATCTGTCCAGCGGCGATCTTGCTGAAAATGTCCATGTTCTTGGGGGGATTACGTTGTTTCGTTATATCGGAATCTCGTTATATCGTTATATCGTTATTTCGAAAAAGCTTTTTTATCCGACGGTAATCTTGTCGATGCGGAGCTTGATGGTGCCGCGGGGAATTTTGATCTCCACCTCGTCGCCCACCTTGTGGTTGAGCAGACCCTGGGCAATGGGCGTCGTGATCGAGATCTTGCCCTCGCGCAGGTTGGCCTCGCTCTCCGAGACGATGGTGTAAGTCATGTGGGCCTTGTTGGCCAGGTTGGTCATCTCCACCTTCGACAGGATCTGCACGGAGTCGGTCGACAGACGCGACGTGTCGACGATCTTGGCCTCGGTGATGGCCTTCTTCAGCTGGTTGATCTTGTCCTCCAGGTGGGCCTGTGCCTCCTTGGCGGCTTCATATTCGGAGTTCTCGCTAAGGTCGCCCTTGTCGCGTGCTTCGGCGATGGCGGCCGATGCCTTTGGGCGCTCAATGCCTTCCAGGCGTTTCAGTTCGGCTATGAGCTTGTCATAGCCTTCTTGTGACATGTATGCCATAATTACTTATTTGTATTTGTTTATTTTTCTGGTTAGTAAAAAAGAAAGAATCCCGACTTATTTCGTTGAGTCGGAATCCCCGTAGGTTTATGTTCTACCTCTATGTCTTTTTGCTTTATCCGCCTGCAAAGGTAGGCATTTTTTCGGAACCAACCAAATTTTTTGCCCGAAAAATGCAAAGCGGCCTTTTCTGCGTGGCGGCGTGAGCGTTGTCTAAATAAGGGATGGGCTTAAGTCAGCGAGAACTCGAACTGGTGGTCGTCGCTGAGACGCCATGCGGCCAGTCCGTAGCGGCAGAGGCGGGCCAGGAGGTTGATGACCCGCGGCCGTGGCAGCTGGGCGCGCCGCACCAGCGGATTCAGCTTCTGCCATTGGCCGGCGTCGCCCATGGCCGCCATCAGCTGGCGCTCGGCCTCGCCGTAGGTGAAGGTCTGGCCTGACGGGGCCTGCTCCTGTCGCCAGATGGCCAGATGGACGGGCGAGGCGACGATGTTCTCGTCCTTGATGCGGATATAGGCGCGGGCATGGCCCTCCTCGTCGAGGGCGCAGACGGGTCGCCGCTCGGCGCGCGGGACGGTGCTGACGACGATGGTGCGGCCGTCAGCATGATAGGTGTCGAAGCGGATGGAGGCCTGTGGGCGGCAGTAGCGCCAGGCGGCCTGGTGCATCATGAAGATCTCCTCCTCGGAGCGCACGCCCGAGAGGTGGCCGTCGTCGCGCACGCCGATGAGCAGTCGGCCGCCGTCGGTGTTGGCAAATGCCGACACGCTGCGTGCCAGCTTGACCGCATCAGCCACCCGGTACTTGAAGTCCTGCTGCTGATGCTCGCCCTCGCGGATGAGGCTCATGAGGTATTGACGGTCGTTCATGTGCGGCCTTTCAGGATGACGTAGATGATGACGGGGGCGCCCATCAGCGGGGTGACGGCGCCGAGAGGGATGACGCCGCGCTCGCCGGGCAGGAAGCAGACGGCGTTGCAGAGCAGGGCCACGGCCGAGCCGCAGAGCAGCGTGGCGGGCAGCAGCAGGCGATGGTTGTCGGTGCGGAAGATGAGGCGCGCCACGTGGGGCACGGCCAGTCCGATGAAGGCTATCGGGCCGCAGAAGGCGGTGGTGATGGCGGTGAGCAGCCCCGTGGCCGCCAGCAGCAGATTGCGCACGCGGCGGATGCTGATGCCGAGGTTCTCGGCGTAGCGGTCGCCCAGCATGAGGGCGTTGAGCGGCTTGATGAGCAGCATGGCGGCCATGATGCCGAGCAGCGAGGCCGAGGCGAAGATGGGCATGTGGCGCATGGTGACGCCGCCGAAGGAGCCCATGCCCCAGACCATGTACGACTTGACGCCCTCGTCGGTGGCGAAGAAGTTGAGCAGTGCGATGGCCGACGACGACAGGTAGCCGATCATGATGCCGATGATGAGCAGCATGACGTTGTTGCGCACAATGGTTGAGAAGGCGAAGATGACGGCCGTCACGGCCATGGCGCCGATGAAGGCGGCCACGATGACGGCCACGAAGCCGCCCACCTGCAGCGACCCCAGCGAGAGCGAGCCGCCCAGCAGCAGCATCGTCAGGGCCACGCCCAGTCCGGCGCCGCTGGAGATGCCGAAGATGGAGGGGTCGGCCAGGGGGTTGCGGAAGGCCGTCTGCAGCATCAGTCCGCTGACGGCCAGCGAGCCGCCGGCCAGCAGCGCCGTGATGGCCTGCGGCAGTCGGCTCTCGAGCACGATGTAGCGCCATGATGGCTTCAGCGCGTCGCCCCGCCCGACGAGGATGTCTATCACGTCGGACGCAGGGATGCGGATGCTGCCCTCAAACAGATTGAGCATGAACAGCACCACGATGAGCACCACCAGCAATATGATCTTCAGTCTACTCATTATTTCCGGTTCTCCGAGATGGCGTGTTGAGTAATTACAGACCCCACCCCCAACCCCTCCCCTTGAAGGGAGGGGAGCAGCTGCGCCGTCATTCGCGGCGAGCAGTGCGGTAGCCACTCCCCTCCCTTCAAGGGGAGGGGTCGGGGGTGGGGTCTGTAACTATATATCACTCCACTCTATGATAATAACGCAGCGGGGTCGCGTTTGTTGTGTCAGGATGGAGAATGCTGATGAAATCGCGGAGCAGCAGGTCGGGGCGGAAGGGCGTCTCCTCGTAGAACATCGACGTGGCGACGTTGCAGGCATAGACCTGCCCCTGTCGCACGGGCCGCAGCTGGCCGTAGCCGGGCTGCTCGCTGAGCAGCTGAGCCATGCTGAGGGGCTGGGCGGCGTCGTAGCGCAGCAGCCATACGTCGGCCTCGCCGGCCTGCTCGAGCACCGCCTCGAAGGGCAGGGCCAGCGACCCGCTGTGGTCGTCGTGGGCCCATGGATAGCGGCAATGGGCGTCCTGCAGCATGTGGCCGATGGTGCTGCGGCCGCCGGGCACGTACCAGACGGAGCCCGTCTGTTTGTCCATCAGCACCGAGGGCTGCCCGCTGGCCTCGCCGGCCTGCCGGCAGAGGGCCGCATAGCAGCTGTCGACGACATGGAAGAGCGAGTCGGCGCGCCGCTCCTCGCCGTAGAGCATGCCGTAGAAGCGGATCCACTCGGCGCGGGCCAGCGGCGACTGCTCCATATACTCGGCGCACTCGATGATGGGGATGTCGACCTCCTCCAGCCGGCCGTAGCCGCCCGAGTTCTCGAAGGGCGAGAGCAGCAGGGCGTCGGCCTCGGCGTCGATGATCTTCTCGACCAGGGGGCTCATGCCGTCGCCGCAGTCCGTGAGGCGGCCCGAGGCGAGCCCCTCGCTGACGTAGGGCACCTTCATATACTTCGCGTCGGCCACGCCGGCCACTTGTCCCTCAGCCCCCAGCTCGCCGATGAGGGCGGCATGGACGCTGGTGAAGACGACCGACCGCCGCAGCGGCACCCGCACCACGGTGACGCCCTCCTCGCGCGCCGCGGTCGCCATCTCTTCGCGCGCCGCGGTCGCCATCTCTTCGCGCGCCGCGGTCGCCCCCTCCTCGCGCGCCGCGGTCGTCCCCTCCTGTCCGGTGTGGCGCGGCATTGCCGCGTCATCCGCCACGAGCAGATAGCGATGGAGCACCTTCCCCGCCTTCCAGGGATTGTCGACGGTGACCAGTCGGCAGCCGTCGCGCTCGGTGACGTGGATGAGGCGGGCGTACTTGAACGAAACAGCAGTGCCCTCGTCCTGCCCCGCCGGCGGTCGGCTGGTGCATGACATGAGCACTGCGGTCAGGAGGAAAGGCAATAATGCTTTCTTCATGTTGGCTGTCTGAAAAACAGGAAACGGCGCTTTTTGAAGGTAATATACCCCTATATTACTTCCGAAAAGCGCCGTTTCTGCATTTTTTGTCGTTTACTTTACGATGACCTTACGGACGCTTCCGTCCTCCGTGCGGACGATGTTCAGACCCTTGACGGGAGCCATGAGCCGACGGCCGCCCAGGTCGAAGCGACCCTGCACGGCGGCGCCATTGACGGTCGTCGTCAGGCTGATGCCCGTGGTGACGTTGCTCTCGGGCAGCACCTCGGTGCCCTGGGCGCCGAAGTCGTCGAAGCAGAAGTAGGTCGGCGTGTTGATGTTGAAGCCCTCGCCGTCGGAGCTGCTGAGCTCAAACTTCAGGCGCTTCACCTTGCCCAGCGTGCTCAGGTCGACGTAGCGCCAGTCGTCGATGATGTAGGCGCTGGCGGCCTCGCGCAGGTCGGCCAGGTAGTAGTCCTTCGTGCCCGTGACGTTGTCGTCGGCGTCGTAGCCCGTGACGGTCAGCAGGTACCAGTCGCCCAGTTCGAATTTCTTGGCATAGCCGTCGCCCTGGGTCAGCGAGCTGTAGGTGTAGGCCGAGTTGGTGATGTAGAAGCCGGGCACCACGGCGGCCTCGTCGCTCAGGAGCGTGACGTAGCAGGGGCCGTTGAAGGCAGCGGCATAGGCCACGCCGTAGTTCTTCGAGCCATTGTAGCCGCCGCCGACGACGTTCTTCCACTGGTCGGCGAGCTTGGTGTAGGTGTTGTCGGTCTCGTTGGCATAGCCGAACCAGTACCAGTAGTCGTAGTCGCTCATGCAGCCCGTGGCAAACTCATAGTCGCCGCTGCGGAATGAGGTGCGCTCGTCGTCCTCCTCGGTCGAGACGCTCATGTGGCCCTCCTCGCCGATGGCGATGTCCTCAAACGTGGCCACACGGAGCGGGGCCGTGCCGTTGAAGTCGTCCATGCAGAAGTAGGTGGGAGTGGTCAGACCCCATTCGTTCTTCTTCGTGCCGTCGATGCTGAAGGTGATGTTGTTGACCTTGCCCAGCGAGGTGAGGTCCACCCACGTCCAGTCCTTTAGGTAGTAGTGGTCGGCCTCGTTCTCCGAGGTGTAGTCGGCCAGCATGACCTCGACGGTCTTGGCTGAGCCCGGGGCGTCGTTCTTGCCGGTGATGGTGAGTTTCAGGTAGTCGCCCTTCTCGAAAGCGCCGCTCATGCTGTCGCCTTCGAGAATCGATTTGACGACCCATGCCGTGTTGGTGATGTAGAAGCCGCTGACGGTCTCGCCTGACGTGACGGTCTCAATGGGCATGGGGTTGTTGTAGGCGTCGAAGAAGAAGACGGCATAGTTCTTCGATCCGTTGACGCCGTGGCCCACGCAGCTGTTGAACTGGTCGGGCGTCAGCTCCTCGTAGGTGGTCTCCGTGCGGGCCGAGATGGCGAATCCGTACCAGTATTCGTAGGCGCCATAGTCGGCCCATGAATTGCTGAACACGAACTTGCCCGACATGAAGAGACCTTCCTTCTCTTCAGCGTCGTAGAAGTTGTTCTGGAAGTTCTGCTCGTTGAGCACGAGGTCGCCCTCGATGGTCTCGACGTTCTCGAAGTCGACGACCTGTGCCTGTACGCTCATGGCCAGGCAGAGGGCAGCGAAAGAGTAAAAACACTTTTTCATACGCATCTTTGTTTTTGTTTGTTAGTGAATATAGGTTTTCTTTCCGTTCTTGATGTAGAGGCCCTTCTTTAAGTGAGAAGTGGGAAGTGAGAAGTGGGAAGAAGGGGCCAGGCGGCGCCCCTGCAGGTCGAAATAATGTTCAATCTTCAATATTGAATTTTTAATCGTCATGACGCTCGCGGCATGCTCCAGCGAGGCCTCCAGGTGGAGGTCCTCGGCGCCGGTGATCTCCGTCGACGTCTCGCCGATGTCGCCGCACACCTGATTCATGGCGTTGTAGCACTTCACGAAGTCGATGTGGCTGAGGCTGACCGGCCGGCCCTCGGCGTCGACGGCCCAGCCGATGTCCATCGAGCAGCCCTCGGCGTCGCTGTTGGGCAGGTTGTCGGCATAGCCGTAGGCATAGGCGTCGAGAAGGTATTTCTTGCCGACGAGCTCGGCATTGTCGGGCAGCCGGCAGCCGCTGAAGCTGATAGTTCCCTCGGATGCGAGCCACAGGGGGAAGTACTCCTGGGCGTGGAACGTGTTGCGGGGCACGCTGCCCTCATGGCCCTGGTTGTCGGTCCAGGGGGTGTCCTGCAGTGGCGTGTAGGTGTAGGTCAGACGGTAGTCGTGCGTGGTCAGCGGGTTGTCGTATTCGCTGCCCCGCAGCTCATACCACGGGTCGTCGGGCTGATGGTTGCCGTTGGTGTCGACGGACACCATGACGACGGCCGGCTCGGCGGCATAGTCGAAGGCGTTGCCCCAGACGGCGAAGTCGCGCTGCCCGGGGATGTTGGCCACGGGGTGGTCGAAGTGGAAGACGACGTAGCCGCCCCAGGCGCCGAGGGTGATCATGCCGCCGGCGCCGCCCGCCAGTGCCTCGGTGCACTTGTGCGCCATCGTCTCAGGCGTGTCGTCGGCCGTGGCCTTTGGCAGCGTGTTGACAAACTGTCCCGGGGCCGGGCAGTATTCGTCGACGGCCTCGATGTATTTGCTCTGGGCTGCGGCCTGTCCGGCACTAAGGAGCATCGTCAGGAGGATAGTCAGTTGTTTCATATATAGCTATTTAATATTGATATGAGAAGGACAAAGGATGTTTTTATTTAGAGACCCCACCCCCGACTCCTCCCCTTCTTGCTACCGAAGGGACGCAAGAAGGGGAGGAGTCGGGGGTGGGGTCTGTAACTTTTTTTTCATACCTTTTATTACTATTGCTCAAAAGTCAGTCAGCCAGCACGTGTGGCCGGGAATGTCGCCCGTCGACGTGCGCCAGCAGTAGTTGCCGTCGCGGTCGAAGCAGAATATCCAGCCGGAGGAGACGTAGTTGGTGGCGTCCATGACGAAGATGTGGCCCGTCAGGGGGTGGACCGTCAGGCCGTAGGGTGTCTCCAGCTCATAGTCGGCCGAGGGGCGGATGAGCTGTGGGTTGACGATGCGGTGGGTGCGGATGTCGATGAGTCCGAAGTGGCCCTGCGGGCGGAAGTCGGCGTCGGTGGTGGTGCCCATGTAGCAGAGCGAGTCGCCCAGCAGGCAGATGTCGCTGACGGGCACGTCGATGGAGTCAATGACCTGCCGGCCGTCGATGACGTAGAGGCGCGAAGGCCACTGCGGGTCCTCCTCGATGCCACGGCTGGCCACCCACAGCTGGCCGTAGCGGTCGGCACGGATGCGGAAGAGGTTGGGCGCCACGCTGATCGTGCCGACGACGGTGAACGTCTGCAGGTCGACGACGCTGACCGTCGAGTCGTAGCCCCGGCCGACGCCACCCTTGTAGCCGCCGCTGTTGGCCACGTAGAGGCGGCCGTCGCTGACGCACAGCTCGTCGGGCTGATAGCCCACGTCGATGCGGCCGACGACCTGGAGCGAGGCCGTGTCGACCTTATAGACCGAGCCCAGGCGGTCCCACTCGCGCAGTCCGCCGCCGACGTAGCTGCTGACGTAGGCATAGCCCTCGTCGAAGCAGACGAAGCGGCAGTTGGGGATGTCGACGTGGCCGCGGCTGACGGCCGTCCGGGCGTCGCACACCTCCACCTTGTTCGAGCAGTTGATGACGAGCCAGAGGCTGCCGCCGTAGATCTTGGCGTCGTTGCCCACGTCGCCCAGCTGCATCACCTGACCAGGGTTGCGCGAGGGGAAGATGTTCTTGTGGTATTCGCCCGACGCGAGGTCCAGGTAGTCGAGCGTCGCCTTGTTCGAGCCCATGTTGCCCTCGCAGAGCACGTAGAGCCCTGCGTAGGCCGACGGGATGGCCATGCCCGTCATGCTGATGGTGGGCGCGACGACGTCGTCGTCCTCGCGACAGCCCGTCAGCTGAAAGACGAGGCAGATGAGTAGGGGTATGAGCAGTCGGTTCATAGTTCGAAGGTCAGGCCCACGGCGGCATTGCGGCCGGGCATGGGGTAGTTCAGGATGACGTCGTACTGCTGGTTGAGCAGGTTGTTTAGCTCGGCGGTGAGGCCCACGGTGTGGCCGCGCCACTGCCACCGGTAGTTGGCGGCCAGGTCGCTCGTGTACCACGGCTGCATGTGGTTGTAGGCCGTGTTCTCCTGCTCGTTCCAGCGTTCGCCGGTGTAGAGGAAACTGTAGTTCAGGCTGAGGCCGCGCCAGTCGAGGCCCACGATGAGCGAGCCCGAGTGGCGGGGGATGTAGGGAATCTGGTCGCGGTAGTAGGGCTTGCGGCTGTCGGTGACGTCGATGGCGCGCTGGAAGGTGTACTGTGCGCGGAGGGTCGCGATGACATCGCGACAGACTCGACCGCTGACGGAGGCGACGACGTCGACGCCACGGATGTCGACCTTGCCGAGGTTGAGCATCGTCCAGCGGAACTGCTGGCCCTTGGGGTAGGCGATGATCTTGTCCGTCACCTTATTATAATAAGCATCGGCATGCAGGCTGACCTCGGTGATGCGGCCGCGGGTGAAGTGGCGGCTGAGGACGAGCCCCACGTCCCACTGCGTGGCGCGCTCCGGCCGCAGGTTGGCATTGCCGATCTCGGTGTAGTAGAGGTCATTAAACGTCGGCATGCGGAAGCTCTGCTTCACGTAGGCCCTGAAGGAGAGCCAGCGGCCCCGCCGCAGCGGATAGATGTTGGCGAAGAGGGCAGGCGTCAGTCGCGAGACGTGCTTCGTGTCCTGCCGGTCGCGCCGGTGGTCGTTGATCCAGGTGCCGACGACGGAGCCCTGCACCTTCACGTGGCGGTAGTCGACGGCCGTGGCGGCCGAGAGCATGTGGGTCCAGCGCGTCGGGAAGGCGAAGCGGTAGGTGTCGGCCGACAGGTAGTTCCACCTGAGGTCGTAGCTCACCGAGGCGCTCCATCCGGGCAGCAGCTCCACGACATTCGACGTCGAGAGGTAGGCCTCCTGCTGCTTATAGCGGTTGTCGACGGGCAGTCGGGTGGTGTCGCGGTTGACGTAGTGGGTGTCATAGTAGGCATACTTCATGAGCCACTGCGTGCTGAAACGCTCGCCGATGGATTTCTGCAGGTGTCCCTGGATGAAGGTGTTCAGGTCCTGCTGGCGCTCGCCGCGGCTCCAGACGTTGTTGACGATGGCGCCGGGAATGCCGCGGGCCGAGTTGTAGACGTAGCCCTTCAGCTGCCAGGCCCCCTGCGTGAGCAGTCCGTGGAGGTTGGCCTCGAGGCGCTCGGCGTGGATGTCGCCGTTCTGGCGGACGGCCGTCGTGTCCCAGGCGGTGGTGCCGTCGAGGTTCTTGCGGCGGTAGCGGAAGTGATACTTGCCGCTGGCCGTCAGCCATTCGCCGTTGACGCCCAGGCTGAGGTCGGGACTGAAACGCTGCTCATAGAGCGCCGAGACGCGCAGCAGGTCGCTGGCGCCGTATTTCAGCTTTGCCTTGAGATTCTGGTTCTTGCCCACCTCGAAGCGGGGTGTGCGCGTGCGGATATAGACGGACGAGGCCGAGGCGAAGTCGCTGGCCGGCTGGAAGATGGCGCTCTTCTGTCCGTTGTAGAGCGTCACCTCCTCGACGTTGTCGAGCGAGAACTGCCCCAGGTCGATCTGGCCGTTCTGCGCGTTGCCCAGCACGATGCCGTCGTAGCTGACGGCCAGGTGGTTGGTGCCCATCGAGCGCACGTCGACCGTCTTCACGCCGCCCACGCCGCCGTAGTCCTTCAGCTGCACGCCCGAGAAGTAGCGCAGCGCGTCGGCCACCGACTGGGCCGACAGTCGCTCCAGCTCCTCGCCGTTCAGCTTCTGCGAGGGGATGACCTCGCGGAACACGAGCTTCGACGTGACGACGACCTCGCTGACGTGCTGCATGCTGTCCATGCGGCCCGTCAGCCGTTGCTGTGCCGTCAGCCCTAAGCTCAGCACAATCATCAGCACCAGTAGCAGTAAGCGCTTGGTCATCGATGTCTTTATATTACACGTCCAGACGTCACTAACCCCAGAGCGACCGTCGGGCAATCGTCAAGTCGTGGCAGGTCTTCTGACTTGTTGCTCAGCTTCGCAAGCGTCTTCCCGATAATCTCAGTGACATGGTTGCTTGCTCAGTAAAAAGAGCGACTCACAGCTGCGGGACAGTCGGGGCCTTTCACCCCGTTCCCATTTTAATCGGTCGTCGAACCACGCTTTTCGGGTGCAAAGTTACAAAGATTTATCGATTCGGGGCGTGTTTTTCGCAAAAAAGTTTGGCCGGGTCGTCAGAAATGACTATCTTTGTCGGCAAGAAAGGTCAAGGGGGACTTACTTCTCTTGCTGATCATGCCCTTTCGGGGGCGTAGTTTTAGTCCCCCGATTACCTTTCGTTTTTGTCTATGGTTAACAAGGACCTACTCATCGTATCGCTCCGCCAGCGGGCTCTCTATCTGCCCGGCGTCGAGCCCCAACGTGAAGCCCGGCCACGCACGCTCCAGCTGGTCGTCGAACTCCGGCAACTGGGCTTCAGTGTCTCCGAACCCTTACTCCATGCCCTCAACGGCCTCAGCGACGAGGACGGACAGACGGTCGTCGATGCCCTCAACGACGTGATGGGCACACGGCTGAACTGGGCCTCGCTCGTGCGCGGATGGCTCGTGCCGACGGGCGAGACCGTCTGGGACCACTTCCTGACGCTCGTGGCCAACGTGCTGAAGTCGGAGATGCAGATCCCGGGCACGACGCTGCCCTGCGGCCACCTCATCCCCGAGGGCACCTTCCAGCTGGAGCGCTACACGGGCTGCCCCTTCTGCGGCACGCCCTTCCAGACGGCTCCGGGCGAGGTCTATCGCGGGCAGGGCTCGAAGCTGCGCCTGCTCTCGCTCTGGGACGACCATGACCTGGAGCGCCACTATCAGGCCCTGCTGGCTTCGAAGACGCCCCTCGACGCCACGCAGCGCGCCTCGCTCGTCACGCTGCTGGGCCACATGCCCACCGTCGGCCCGGACATTGCGATGAAGGAGACGCGCATGCTCGTCGTCGACGCCCTCGTCGGCCTGCAGCGCGACGACGATGCCGCCCGGCTGTTCGCCTCGCCCGCCGACGTGCTGCGCTATCTGTGGTTCCGCCATACGGGCAAGCTGCAGCTGCTGCGCCCTGCCACCTTACTTCATATTGAGCGCAAGAACCAGCGCTACGGCGGCCATAAGGCGGAGGACATCGAGCAGAAGGTCGGCGAGCGCCGCCGCCAGCTGCGCCTCAGCTATGGGCGTCCGTGGTGCCGCCGCGTGGCCCGATGGCTCAATGGGCTCACGATGCCGCTCGACGCCCAGCTCGAGGCGATGCACCCCCAGCGCGAGATGTGGGTGCGCTTCGTCCGCGCCCTGCGCCTGGCCGAGTTCGCCCGCAAGCCGGGCTACGAGCAGCTGCGCACGCTCCTCGACCGCTTCTATCGTCAGGACTATCGCGTCTTCCAGGGACGTGTCGACGGGCATCGGCGCGCCGGCGATGCCGACGCCGTGCTCGCGCTGCTCAGCCAGCGCCCCGGGCTCTTCGCCCGCTGCCTCTTCTCGACGATGCTCACCTTCGGGCCCGACCGCGTCATAGCGGCCTTCCGCGACGTCGTCGGCCAGGTCCAGCCGCGGCTGCTCGTCTCGCTGGCCACGACGGCCGACCTCTACTTCGACCGCCATCAGGAGCGCGTGGCCCGACCGCTGTCGGGCGTCATGCACCCCATCGCGCCTCACCCCCTGCTCGTCCACTACACCGACGACGAGCTCGACCGCATGAAGCGGCTCGTCAGCGAGCTTTATCTCGAGGCCATGCGCCGCCATTTCCAGCAGGCTGAGCCCGTGGGCCGCCGCATCTATATCGCCCCCGAACTCGACCATATCCCCGTCAGCATCGGCGACCGCTCGGCCACTGTCCAGGACATCTCGGCCGCCCTCCAGGGACAACGCTTCCCCGTCAGCGGCGACAGCGTCCGACTGTTCCTCCAGTGGGGGCGCGACCTGCCCGCACAGCACCTCGACATGGACCTCAGCTGCCACATCCTGGGCGACGACTTCAGCGAGGTCTGCGCCTACTTCAGCCTCAATGTCAAGGGGGCTAAGCACTCGGGCGACATCCAGCAGATTCCCGACCTCGTCGGCACGGCCGAGTATATCGAGCTGTCGCTGCCGGAGCTCATCGAGCGCGGCGCACGACGCGTCGTCTTCACCTGCAATGCCTACACCGCCGGCGCCCTGCAGCCCAACCTGATGGTCGGGTGGATGTCGGCCGAACAGCCCATGAGCGTCAGCAACGAGACGGGCGTGGCCTACGACCCGTCGACCGTCGACCACATGGTGCGCATCACGGAGTCGAACCTATCGAAGGGCCTCATCTTCGGCGTCCTCGACGTGCCGGGACGCTACATCACGTGGCTCGAGATGCCCTTCGACGGCCAGACTGTCCTCAGCATCTCGCCCGAAACGATCGATACCTACCTGCGCCGTCTGGAGCGCAAGCCCACCATCGGACAGGTGCTCCGCATCATGGCCGACGCCCAGCACCTGACCATCGTCGACCAGCCCGCCCAGGCCGACCGCGCCTTCGACCTCCTCTGGGCCCAGGATGCTGCCGAGGTGAACCGCCTGCTGTAGCAGAGACTTTTTGAACTACGAATTAAGTGACCGTAAAAAAATAACTTGGTACGATTTAGGAGGTCACGTGTCCTCACGTGACACCTGCGGCAACTGCGACGTGGGGACACGTCGCCTCCTACAGGGTAGCCGAATTGTACCATTTTATTTTTTGCATATTACTAACTCTGTTTTTTAAAAACAACGAATTAAGACAAATTACACGAATTATACGAATTAATATTGATTTCACGAATTAGCTCTGATTTTACGAATTATTCCTACAAGGATCGGTGTGGATAATTACAGACCCCGCCCCC